>NZ_JBSLYA010000001.1:0-865511 GCF_053749995.1 Neobacillus sp. K501
GTAGAAATTTTCCCCTGATTCCCTTCCAATACCGATTTAAAACGAATAATGGTTTCACTCAAATTGTTATCGGGAATAAAAGATATAAATGACTTTAAAAGAATTTCTTCCTTAGGATATCCTGTCAATCGGGAAGCGGCCTCATTAAATAAGATAAAGTTTCCTTCTAAATCAAGTGCATAACAGGCATCTTCATTTAAATCAAAGAATGATTTATAAATGGCGAAAAGAGCATTATATTCTATGATTGATCTCATCCAATACCAACCTTTCTTCATTTTTTAAATGCCCTTATTTTCTATTTCAAACGTTTCTACCCTCGGTTTTAACCTAGACATTATTATATATCGGAAAAAAACAACATTGGTTTAATCAATATCAAAAATTTGCAAAATTTAATCAAACACGAAGAAACACACCCTCTTAATTGAGAATGTGTCCTATGAAAATATAAAAACTATAAAATAGCGAGCGAATATAGGAATCAATTAAAAAAGGAATCAAGTGAATAGCCTTTTGCTTCAAAACTTTGACGTAATCGTAAAATAGCGCGAGAGTGAATTTGTGAAATTCTACCCTTCGTTAAATCTAACACTTCCGCAATTTCTACCTGTGATAATCCTTCATAGTAGAATAATGTCACAACTAATTTTTCTTTTTCAGGCATCTTTTCGATACACCCGGCCATCAATTTTTTGAATTCTTCCATCATAACCTGGCCTTCTTGATTTACGGAATTGTCATCCTTAACTTGATCAACTAAACTCTGCAGTTTTCCTTCATCCTCATTCGCATTAATAGGTTCATCCAGGGATAACAGCGTTGATAATGATACAACAGACATGATTTGGTCAACTTCATCAAGGGAAATATTTAAATATTGGCTGAGTTCCTCTTCCGTAGGTGCCCGCATTAAACTTTGCTCTAGCATTCGATAGGCATTGTTTAATTTCTTTGCCTTATCTCTTAATCCCCGTGGAACCCAATCTAATTTACGAACACCATCTAACATCGCACCCTTAATTCGCCACAAGCCGTAGGTTTCAAATTGAAACCCTTTTTTATAATCAAATTTTTTAATCGCTTCAATTAAACCGATATAACCTAATCCCATCAGGTCATCCTTCGAAATAATACGTTGTGGAATACTTACGCTTAGGCGGTTGGCCATTTGCTCTACCAAATACATATATTTCGTGACAAGCGTTTCCTGTGTGAAGGAATCTTGTTTTTCTTGGTACGTTCTCCATAATAAATAATGCGGAATGCTTTCCTTTAGTGCAGCTCTCAACACGAATCACCCCTGTTATCCTTCATCAACTAAATATGGTTTGTTCCATTATTCTCAATTACTAGCTTCCTCGCCATTATGGAGAGATTGTAGAGGGATTGCATGAAAGACAGGCTCATCTACTATTTCATCCAATGGTTCAGCTAATCGGAGATCTTCAACTTTTTCTTTTATTTCTATACTTTTGTTACTTTTCACGTTAGAAATTTGATCTTGAGCATTTTTCGATTCATTTTTTGATACTTTTCGATATAAAAAGAATGAAAGTATATTTCCCAAAAGAAAAAAGAGAAGGAAGCCAATCCCTGCTCTGAACAAGGATAGTTGCCACGTATTGTTAACGAATGAAAATAGGCCGGTAATCAAGGAGACCATTAAACCTATTATAACATTTAACTTTATAAATGATTTCAAATTTTTCCTCCTCAATTACCGCGACTTACCTAATAATATTTTTTCTAAGAATCCTTTTATACCTTTAGTTGATGAAACGGAAGAATTTTCTTCACTTTCAGGTAAAAAAGATTGAACAATTTGTTTGATATTTTTTGATGCTTCACATTTTGGAAAAGTAATGAAAAATGGCTTCTGCATTCGAACCGATTTCTTGACGTGATCATCCTCCATCAGAAATCCCAGTGTATTCAATTGCAGCTTTAGAAACTTACTGCTAGTTGTTTTCAAGGCTCTAGACGTTTCGACTGCCTCACGATACGACAATGCTCGATTTACCACCAAACGAAAGTTCGGAGCCTCGTTAGAGTAATGAAGCGCGGTTTTTAAAACTGCATACGAATCAGCGATCGAGGTGGGCTCAGGTGTCGTAACCAAGATAGTTTCATCAGAAGCTACAATAAAATCAACGAGTTCCTTCGATATTCCCGCACCTGTGTCGAGTAAAATGAAATCCGCATAATTTTGGAGTTCAAGAATTTGATTCCAAAAGTAAGACAGTCTCATTTGATCTAAGTTTAAAAGATCTTGAACATCAATTCCACCGGAAATATATTCAATTCCGTGGGTCCCCTTTTCTAATACTTCCCAAATATCTTTCCTTTGATAGAGAACATCCACCAAAGTGTACCGTGGGCTGATTCCCATTAGAATATTAATATTAGCTGTTGATAAATCCAAATCTAAGACAACTACCTTCTTACCAACTTCTTTTAAGCCGAGAGCAAAATTAAGCGTGAAATTGGATTTGCCAACCCCACCCTTACCACTCGTAATCGTAATCACTCGAGAGGAATGAATGGTTTCCTGCTTAGCATTAAATCGGTGCATATATTCTCTCAGACTTTGTGCTTGATCCATCTTTTAGTTTTCCTCTCCTAATAAATAACGAGCAAGCGATGCAGCATCAATTGGAGCGATATCCTCGGGAACACTTTGTCCATTTGCAATATACGCTAATTGGTATGGATAATTAAAAGCAATATTTAAAATCGAACCATAGCTTGTTGTTTCATCAAATTTAGTGAGAATCAGTTTTTTCACCGGACTTTTCAAAAATGAATTTAATAATACTTGCATATCTTCAAACTTTGTCGTTAAGCTAAGCACTAAATAATTATCGCTTTGTAATGGATAATTTAAATATTCAAAAATCGATTCGCGATTTTGCATTTCTTTATAATTTCGCCCGGTTGTATCCATATAGATGAGATCGTAGTTTTTTAACCTTGCTACTGCCTTTTCGAGTTCATCTGTGGAACGAACGACTTCAATTGGCACGTTCAAAATTCCGGCATATGTTTTTAATTGTTCAACCGCCGCAATACGATAAACATCCGTTGTGATCATCGCAACACGACGTTTTTGTTTTAAGACTTGTTCTGTCGCTAACTTGGCAATCGTCGTTGTTTTACCGACACCCGTTGGACCGATAACATTTATGATCCTGGTTTGCTCGGCGACAGCATTTGAGGCTGGAACTCGCTTTACAATGATCTCTTCGACCAATGTCTTGATTTCATTTTTAAGCATCTCTTCCGATAAATCGTTCAACGATTCGTATTTTTGTAACAGGGTGTTTGTTAAATGTGCAATGACTTCATCATCAACACCCTGTTTTTTCAATTGATTAACCCATTTGACTATTCCAGACGGCAGGTTACCGCCCGCATTTTCGCTCATCATAAAATTCATCATCATCTTACGCATATGTTGAAGTTCATCAAGCATTTGCGATTCTGCTCCGGAAGACTTATTTGTCCGTTCCTGTTTTTGTTCAAGGATATTCTTCAGGACTGTTTCATTTTTCTGTTCAGGAGCATTTTGTTTTTCTGTCATTTCGGTTTGTTGCGAATAAAAATTATATAATTTTTGTGGATTCTTATGAAAAACCGAAGGACTATTTCCAGTGTTTTCCGTATTTTTTATAACAGGTTCTTTCTCTTTTACAGGCATCTCAATTGGATCTTTTCGATCAACAATGGTCTTCGATTTTGATGGTGCTGGACCATTGTCGATCGCATAAGCCGTTACTTCATATTTTTGTTTTGCGAATAAACCGAATAGGCCGCCTGTTTTAATTGCCCTGGTATTCACAATAATCGCATTTTCTCCTAATTGTTGTCGCACTTTTTTTAGAGCAAGTGGCATGGAATCGGCGATAATTTTTTCTGTTTTCATATATTCACCACTCCTATACTTTGGATCTCAACTTCCGGCTCCAGCTCTGTGTAGGAAAGAACAGGAACTGTCGGCATAATTTTATCAACGAATTGTTTCAAATACATCCTAATCGATGGAGAAGTAAGGAAGATTGGCTGAGAGCCGGCCTGTACTACTCGATCAATTTGCTCATGAAGCTCAGTTGTAATCTTCCGTGATATTTGAGGATCCATTGATAAATATTGTACCCCTGCCTCCGTCTGTTGGATACAATCAGATATTCCTTTTTCTAAAGTAGCACCTGCTGTTAGGACATGGATGACGCCATTCTCTGCATATTGCTCGGTAATTTGGCGGGTTAAGGACTGACGAACATACTCCGTCAATACACGTGGTTCCTTCGTATAAACCGCATAATCCGCCAAGGTTTCAAAGATAGCTGCTAAATCCCGAACCGAAATCTGCTCTCGGAGAAGATTTTGTAATACCTTTTGAATATCCCCGATTGATAATAAATTGGGAACAAGTTCTTCAACTAAGTTCGGATGTGTTTCTTTTAGATTATCAACAAGTTCTTTCGTTTCTTCACGACGCAATAACTGGTAAGCATGACGTTTAATAACTTCGGTCAAGTGAGTCGCTATCACTGATGGTGGATCTACGATGATATATCCCATTAATTCTGCTTTTTGTTTTGCTTCCATGCTCACCCAAATGGCAGGGAGACCAAAGGCTGGTTCAATGACTTGAATTCCTTCAATTTCATCAGTGTCTGCCCCTTGATTCATCGCAAGGAAATGATCAAGATAAACTTCCCCAGAAGCAATCTTACTGCCGCGGAATTTTAGCACATATTCATTTGGCGGTAATTGGAGATTATCTCGAATTCGAATCGTAGGGATGACTAATCCTAATTCAAGGGCAAACTGTCGACGAATCATCACGATTCGGTCAAGAATGTCCCCGCCCTGTTTTTGATCAGCAAGTGGAATTAAACCGTACCCTATTTCAAGTTCTAGTGTATCTAATTGTAACAGGTTAATGACTTTTTCCGGACTACGGATATCCTCTTCGGAATTTTCCATTTCCACCTGTTCTTGCAACAGTTCTTCTTTTTCCAGATTTTGCTTCATTTTATACGCACCAAAAGCAAGTATTCCAGCGACAGGTGCAGTTAGGAAGAGTCCAATAGGCGTAAATAAACCTAATACTAAAATCGTTCCTGCAACGATATAAAGCAGTTTAGGTGAATTGAAAAGCTGCTTCGCTACATCAGAACCTAATGTACCATCCGAACCAGCACGCGTTACGGTAATACCTGTAGCTGTCGAAATTAATAATGCTGGTACCTGGCTGACTAAACCATCACCCACCGATAAAAGGGTAAAAGTACTTGCAGCTGTAGCAAAATCCATTCCATGTATAGCCATACCGATGGCAAAACCACCAATGATATTGATTAAAAGGATAACGATCCCAGCTATGGCATCTCCTTTAACAAACTTACTGGCACCGTCCATAGCACCAAAAAAGTCGGATTCACGTTCAACCTTACTACGGCGTTCACGGGCATCCTGCTCACTTATTAATCCAGCATTCATATCGGCATCAATCGCCATTTGTTTACCAGGCATCGCATCCAAGGTAAAGCGGGCAGCAACCTCTGCGACCCTCTCGGAACCTTTTGTAATAACGAGGAATTGGATGACGACAAGTATTAAGAAGACGACAAAACCAATAACAGCGTTCCCCCCAATAACGAAGGAACCAAACGCTTCAATAACCTCTCCACCATCTGCATGAGACAGGATGGAACGTGTGGTTGAAACGTTCAAAGCTAAGCGGAATAAAGTTGTCAGTAGGATAGCCGTTGGAAAAATCGAGAATTCTAACGGTTCCTTCGTATTCATTGCTACCATTAAAATAAGCAATGAAATAGAGATGTTAATTATTAATAGAAAATCTAACAATAAGGTTGGGAGTGGAATGATCATCATTGCAACGATCAAGATTACAACCAACAATACTGAAATATCCTTCATCTTCATGCCATCATCCCCTTATATCGACCTTCCTGGAAGTAAACATAGGCTAAAATCTCGCCAACTGCATTAAATAATTCCTCAGGGATGTTATCCCCAATCTCCACTGCTGCAAAGAGCGCTCGAGCCAATGGCCGATTTTCTACCGTCATAATTTTATGCTCTTTGGCAATTTCCTTAATTTTTAAGGCGATATGATCCTGTCCCTTGGCAATTACCTGTGGAGCATCCATCGTTTCAAAATCGTATCGAATCGCAATTGCAAAGTGGGTAGGGTTTGTGATCACGACATCTGCTTTTGGAACTTCTTGAATCATTCGATTCATGGACATTTGACGCTGCTTAGCACGCCTTTGACCCTTAATAAACGGGTCACCTTCCATCTTTTTATGTTCATCCTTAATATCTTGTTTTGACATTTTCAATTTCTTTTCATGTTCAAATCTTTGATAAAAATAGTCAGCGACAGCTAAAACTATCAAACTACCAGCGATAACAATACCAATTTGAACAGTCAATGAACCTATAAATCTCGCAGCATCAAAAATACTCTTTTCACCGATCATCAAGAGCTGCTCTTTTTTATTCCAAATCACCCAAAATGCTATATATGAAGTTATTGTTATTTTCAATAGTGATTTGATCAATTCCACAATGGCTCTCATGGAAAAGATCTGTTTCGCACCTTGAAGCGGGTTCAGCTTTCCAAAATTCACTTTTAAATTCTCCATCGTAAACATGAAGCCGACCTGTGCGTAGTTTGCTATTAGTCCAGCGATCACTACAACACCAAAAATTGGTGCCAGTAATTTCGCCATTTGTAATAGCACTTCCTTAAAAAGGAGCTGTGTGCTTGAAATCGTTAAATCCCAAAGCATATATTCTTGAAAGGTGTGGCGAAAAATATAGAAGCAGCCTTCGATAAATTTCTGACCAGCAACCATAAAAAACGCAAAACTGAAAAGTAAAATGAGAGCTGCTGAAACATCTGGACTCTTCGCGACCTGACCCTTTTTTCTAGCTTCATTACGTTTATGCGGAGTTGCTTTTTCTGTTTTTTCACCAGAAAAGAGCTGCAGATCTAGACGAAGCAGCATGCTCAGGCCCCCAATATTTTTAAGATAGAATGCATTGATTCAAACATCGTTTCAAAAAGTATTTTTAACAGATAAAAAAAACTCGGTAAAATAAAAATGTACAAGAAGAAGTGTATCAAAATTTTCACCGGAGGGAAAATGGCAAATATATTCATTTGAGGAACGGTCTTGGCAATGATTCCAATCGCTAAATCCACTACAAATAATGTGCCTAATATCGGTGCAGCAATCATGAATCCAATCATAAACATTTGCGTCAAACATTCTAACAAAAATGTTGAAATACGGCCGTCCATCCATGCAGGGACAAGGGCTTGAACTGCTACCCAATCAAAACTAGCTAAAATTCCCTGAATGATTAAATGATGACCATTTGTGGTAAGTAAGAACAAAATAGCCAAAATGTTTTTCATTCGCCCGGTTAGTTGTGTACTTGTTCCAAAAGTTGGATCAAAAAGATTAGCCATCATAAAGCCAATTTGAAAATCAATCATCGTCCCGGCAAACTGGACAGCATAAAACAAAATATTCGCTGCCAGGCCAAGAACCACTCCAACTAAGACTTCTTTAAGTATTAATAAAGCAATCATCGATTCTTGAAAATCATCAGTAGGCTTATCAATTACCCCCATGGTTAAAAAGGTTAGTGCGACACTTAAACCAATTTTATATTGGGCGGGAATTTGACTCCCAGAAAAGACGGGTGCTGTGATCAAGAACGAAGAGATACGAACCAGGATAAGTAGAAATGTCCACCAAGAAAAGACCTCCATATCCAACACCTACCCGATATAGGAAGCAAGGTTTTCAAATATGTTTTGCGTAAAATCGACTACTTTTCGAAGCATCCAAGCCCCAAAAAATAATATCGTTAGGAAAACGGCAACAATTTTCGGTACAAATGCAAGTGTTTGTTCCTGTATTTGAGTGGTTGCTTGGAAAATACTAACCAATAAGCCAACAATAAGTGCGACGCCCGCTGCCGGAGCGATGACGATGAGTATCGTATAAACAGACTCTTGGGCAATTCTTAAAACCATTTCAGTGGTCATGCCTCACATTCCCTTCTTAAAAGCTGGTAAGCAATGATCTGACAATCATGTACCAACCATCGACCAAAATAAATAACAAAATTTTGAATGGTAATGAAATCATCACCGGCGGCAGCATCATCATCCCCATTGACATCAAAATGCTGGAGACAATCATATCAATAACCAAAAAAGGAATAAAAATCATAAAGCCCATTTGAAAGGCGGTCTTTAATTCACTGATGGCAAAAGCAGGTACTAAAGCCGTGAGTGGAATATCTTGAACATTTTCAGGGGTATCCATATTGGCATAATCCATAAACAAGGCTAAATCCTTTTCACGGGTATGTTTGGTCATAAATTCCTTAAATGGTGCGCTTGCTGCATCAAAGGCATCCTCTTGCGTCATCTGACCAGCCATAAATGGCTGGAGCGCCGTTTTATTTACCTCTGAAAATGTTGGCCCCATAATAAAAAACGTCATAAATAAAGCTAAACCAACTAGTACTTGATTAGGAGGCATTTGCTGCGTCCCCATGGCATTTCGAACAAATCCTAATACCACAATAATCCGTGTGAAACTCGTCATTAATACGAGAATCGCGGGTGCAATCGATAGCACCGTTATTAATAATATAATTCTTAGTGAGTTTGAAACCTGTTCCGGTTCATTACCTAAATTAATACCTGGTATGATCGTCCCAACTGTATCAGCTGCATGAGCAACAGAGATAAATCCTAGAGAGAGAAGTGGAACAAGTAAAGCTATTTTTTTTAACATGCTCCTACTCCTCTCCATTTTCTTTGTGCATTTTCTGCATATGTTTTCGGAAAATAGAGTTCCAGTTCGCATTTAGATCCTTTGGTATCCATTTCGGAGAAATTGGTTCTGCTTGATTTTCATAGCTGTCAAGTAAATGCTGGTATTCCTCACCCTGTGAAATCGTTCGAATCAAGTTAACCGTGTCTCCGACACCAAGGATATAAATAGTCTGTCCGATGAGGACAATCTGTATTGACCGATTATTCCCAATAACCTGTCCACCTAATGAAACGATTGGACCATTGGCTGACAATAGCCGTTTCCGTTTCGTTAGAAAACGGAGAATAAATAATAACAAGGCAATTACTAAGATAAACGAGCCGATAAATTTCATAAATAAGGGAAATAAAGAAGTAGATTGGCTATCCTCTGCTTTCGTTTCTGATGGAGTATCTTTCTCATCATCATGAATAGCATCATAGACGGAAGGATCGCCGGCAGCATAAGTGCCAGCGGCATAGATTGTGGGTTGTAAGGAAAATAGGTATAGGAGTATACCCATAAGTAAGACGAAGCGTTTCATTCTTTTTCTCCTTCCTTGGAGTCCATTGTTCTTTTTGATTTAAGGCATATCTTTCAAAATCAAAGTAATTTGAGCAGCTTTCTGTGCGTCCTTCATACTGCCAAGGATGCTGCTCTGATGTTCCTGTTCTAACTGTGAGATCGTTAAGGCCGCTTCTTCAAGTGACATGGTCTCAATCATTTTTGCCGCCTTGGAAGCAGGAATGTTTCCATAAATTTCAGCGATCTTATTTTCTTGTTCTTTGTCTTCTTCATTAGATTGGTTATTTTGAAGCTGTTTTAACAATTCTTCGTTATTCTTTTTTGACTCTTCTAGGCTTTTTTCACTCGTACTGATTTCTTTTTTTAATTCAGAAATTTCTTTATCCTTTTCTGCTAATTGCGCTTCGAGCTGTGAATATTGCTGTTGCAAATAGTCCGCATCTTCCGATTCAGAGGTTGAGTCTTGTACGGTACTAGTTTCTTTTTCTACATCCGGAATGATTCCGTTAACAACAGGAATTTTATTTCCCCACTCCAAAGCCGTTTTCGCTATTGGGTATCCCAAAAAGTTAAGGGCGATGAGCGCAACAACTACCGTAGCGGTGATAAGCGTCCCCCACAAAAGGACAGGCCCAAAACTTCTGCTCTTTTTCTCTACCATCTGGTTTCCTCTCCTCATATCCTGCGAGAATGACGTAATACAGCCATTTCATCCAGCATTGCCTGCTCTTGTTGGTTCATATGCTTCTGAAATGCAGCCATTGATTTTGATTTCCATTGGTTCCACATTTTTGCTTCTTGTGTTTTTTCAATTAGCTTTTTGTGTTTTTGTTCCACTTCCTGAACTAATTGCTGAGATTGAAGCTCCAGATGCTTTTTCTGCCTGTTTACATGGTCGATTTCCTGTTGAAACTCTAAAATCTCCCAAACTGTTTTATGATTTACATCATTGTACTGATTAAAAACCTGTTCTTCTACCAAATCAAGACCATCCAGTTTTTCCTGAAGTTCCATTTGTTTGATTTTGATCGATCCAAACTCCTGCTTGGCCATATCTTTCTCTTTTTCCTTGAAATCAAGTACTTTTTGATAAGAAAAATCAAATTTCATCGCATCGTCGCTCCAAATTGTGAAAGTAAGAAAGATTGCGTTTCATCTAATTGAGAAGGTTCGTAGATACCTTGGCGAAGGAAATTATCAATTACAGGCTTCATTCTCATCGCTAAATCAATATCACGATTTGATCCTTTTTTATAAGCACCAATATTAATTAAATCTTCCGCTTCGTTATAGGCTGCTAATAATTTTTTGAAATTCTGAGCGGCATTCAAGTGTTCGTCCGAGGTAATTTCCGTCATTACCCGACTGGCACTGCTTAAGACATCGATCGAAGGAAAAATCCCTTTACTTCCGATGGCACGGCTCAAAACAATATGGCCATCCAAAATTCCTCTGACAGCATCTGCAATGGGTTCATTCATGTCATCCCCATCAACGAGAACCGTATAAATCGCCGAAATCGATCCTTTCGGTCCTGTTCCCGCACGCTCTAATAGTTGTGGTAGCATGGCAAAAACCGATGGCGTATACCCTTTCGTGGTCGGAGGTTCTCCAATGGCCAGACCAATTTCACGTTGAGCCATCGCAAAACGGGTAACTGAATCCATAACAAGTAAGACATTTTTCCCTTGATCTCGGAAATATTCCGCAATCGAAGTCGCCGTTAACGCTGCTTTAATACGAATCAAGGCTGGTTGATCAGAAGTGGCAACAATCAATACTGATTTTTTTAAACCCTCTTCGCCTAAGTTTTGTTCGATAAAATCAAGGACTTCACGTCCCCGTTCACCAACTAAAGCAATGACATTCACATCCGCCGTTGTGTTTCGAGAAATCATCCCTAACAGGGTACTTTTCCCGACACCACTACCAGCAAAGATTCCTACACGTTGACCCTTCCCCATTGTCAATAATCCATCAATCGTCCGAACTCCTACACCTAATGGTGAATGTATTCGGGGACGGCTTAATGGGTTGGGTGGCATAGCATGGGTAGGTACTTCATCTAAGCCTAAAGGCAGCGGTTTCCCGTCCATAGGTTGTCCTAAACCATCCAAAATTCTGCCTAATAATTGCGGTCCTGCTTTAACCATCATTGGTTTTCCGCTAGCAACCACATCACAGCCGGGGCCAATTGCCTTCACTTCGCCAAGAGGCATAAGCAATACTTTATTTTCTCGAATCCCGACAACCTCTGCTTGTATCGGGACTTGGGAGTTTGAAGGATAAATCGAGCAAAGTTCTCCAATTCTTACGTCAGGTCCTTGAGATTCGATGGTAAGTCCAATGATTTGCGTGATTTTACCGTTCACTCTAACTGGATCCATGCTGCGGATAAGTTTCACATAGTTATCAGTTACTAATCGCACTTTCCGGCTCCCTTCGCGACTCTAGAATCACCTTTTTAATTTCCTCGATTTGGGTATCAATCCTGGCATCAATGCTGCCAAAGGCTGTTCGGATGATACATCCTTTAGGGGAAACAGTATGGTCTGGAATAACTTTTATCTCTGTATCACCATTCACAATCGCAGTAAGATGCGCTCGCTGCGACTGAATAAATTCAAAATCATCAGGATGAACACATACAATAATCGATTCTTTTTCCTTCACACGATGAATATGCTGTTGGATTAAACCAATAAACTTCTCAGGATTGGCATCTAACTCCTGCTTGATAATCTGAGAAGCAATAACGGTGCTTAATTCTAGTAAAAACGGTTCTGCCTCAGATATAATGGCATCTTTTTGCTCAAAGGCCGACTGTAACAACTGCTCAGCCTGGGCAATCTTTTCATGGTACTCTTGCTCAATCTGAGCCTTTGCTTCTACTAACCCCTGCTCAAATCCTTGTTGAAAGGCTTGCTCCCTCACTTCAATAGACATATCCTCAAATTTTTGTTGGTTTTCTTCCCACCACTGGCTTATTTGTTCTTCGGCCGAGGTTTCGATTGCTCTCGCTCTTTGTTCTGCCTTATCAGTGATGGCTTTAGCTTCCGCATGCGCTTCATCTAACAATCTTTGAGCATTTATATTTCCTTTGGCCATTTGCTCTTCTCCACCGGGAGAAGCAGCATCAACTTGCTCATCTTCTAAATGATTAAAATAGATTTCAGGCTGAGAAATAACCTTTACATCCTTCATGATGGAAAGGTCATTTGCTTTAAATATTTTAGAGTAGGATGCCATCATTACCACCTCGAGCAATCACTAACTCACCAGAATCCTCTAAGCGGCGGATAACAGAAACAATTCTCCCTTGCGCTTCTTCCACATCTTTAACACGAACAGGTCCAAGATATTGCATTTCTTCATTGAAGGTTTCAACCATACGTTTCGACATATTCTCAAAAATAACATCCTTCAGTTCTGGGCTGGCAGCTTTTAAAGCAAGCATCAAGTCTGAATTTTCCACTTCTTGAATAATACGCTGAATAGCACGTCGATCAAGGTTAATAATGTCTTCAAAGACAAACATACGTTTCTTGATTTCGTCCACCAACTCCGTATTTTTCTGACTAAGTTGCTCAAGGATACTCTTCTCTGTTCCTCTATCAACACCATTAAGGATGCTAACAATCGATTCAATACCACCAACAACACTGTAATCTTGACGAATGGTTGTCGCAAGCTTCTGCTCTAAGATTTTCTCCACTTCTTTAATGACATCTGGTGAAGTTTGTTCTAACGTTGCAATACGTCTTGCAACATCTGATTGCAGGTCCTCAGACAATGACGATAAAATCAGTGATGCTTGTTGAGGTTCTAAATGAGCTAACACTAAAGCAATTGTTTGAGGATGCTCATTTTGTAAGAAGTGATATATTTGCGTCGCATCAACACGACGGGCAAAATCAAATGGTTTTACTTGTAACTGTGTCGTTAATTTTTGAATTATCTGTTTTGCTCGATCCTTACCAAGAGCAGTCTCTAACACATCATGGGCATAGCCGATTCCGCCCATTGCTAGGAAGTCTTGTGCCATACACATTTCATGAAATTCCTTCAAAACTTCCTCTTTTTCTTTTGAATCAACTTTACTGATACTTGCGATGGCGAGCGTGATCTCTTCGATTTCTTCCTCTGGTAAATACTTAAACACCTTAGAAGAAGCCTCTTTTCCCATCGAAATTAGTAAAATCGCTGTTTTAAGTTTTCCAGTCAACTTTAATGCTGTCGCCATAGGGAATTATGCCTCCTCTTCATGCAGCCATGTTCTGATTACCTTTGAGAAATCCTCAGGTCGTTGCTCTAATAATTTCTTAAGCTGACTTTCGGTATCCATGTCATTTTCCTTAAAGTAGTCTTCCGGATCTTTCGCTGGTGCCGCAAACATGATGGCTTCTTCGACGTCGATATCATCCTTATCTTTTCTTCTGCTAATCAGAAACCAAACCAATCCACCGATTAAAAGAAGTCCAACAGCTGCACCTATACCTATATATAGCCAATTCGTTTTTGTACTAGTTTCCGCCTCCGCGTTTTTAGCGAACGTAGAATGAGGGAAAATAGTGATCCGTTGATCCACTTGCTCCTGTGATAATTCCGGATGCCCAAGTGCCGTACGTACAGTATTAGACACAATATTTCGGATATTAGCTTGTGCTTCCTCCGATAAAGATTGAGTACTTTCTGGATCGTTCTGTAATCCAACGTTGATTGTAATATCTTCTATTTCATAAGGGCTTTTAACAATCTCATTATTAATTCGGTTTACTTCATAGTTCACTTTTTCTTGTAATTCTTCGTATTCACTATCTCCACCTGTTGTGCTGCCAACATAGCCTGGAACATCGGTTTCCCCTGTTCCAACAACTCCACCAGCTTCAGCGCCAGTTCCACTAGAAGTTATCGAATTTTTTTCAGAACTAATTACAATCCCTTCATTATTTTCATCAGTAGTAGGTTCAACTAAGCTTTCTTGAGTTTTTACTTTATCAAAATTCATTTTTACAAAAGTATGAACATAAACCTTGTCAGTACCTAAAATCGTTCCAAGCAAGCTTTGTAGATTTTGTTGAATATCTTTTTCAACATCTTTTTGAATTTGTCGCTGTTCCGAATATTTATCAAGTGATTGATCATCACTTTCAACATTATCCATCGCTAATGTTTCGCTGTATTGGTTCATAATCGTAATATTTTCAATAGGAAGATTAGGTACACTTCGTGAAACTAATGTATAGAGTGCTTGAATTTGCTGAGCACTCATCTTAACTCCAGGCTCCACTTCTACCATTACCGAAGCACTGGCTTTTTCTTCCGAGTCTTGTCTTACAAACACGGTTTCATCAGGTAATGTCAAAATAACTTCAGCATTACTAATTCCGTCTACATGTTTAATAACCGCTGCAACTTGATTTTGCATCGCTTCACGTTCAAGTATCTCGATTTGACGATCAGTTGCTCCAAATGATAAGTTTTCGCTAAAAATATCATAGTTAATTTTGTTATCTTTCGGATAACCTTCAGATGCCAGGCTAACTAATAAATCAGCTGCGTCTTTTTGTGGAACGAGAAGCATCGTCCCAGTTTCCGATAATTGATAGTCAGTATATCCTTGTTTGTCCAATACTGCCTTAATATCTCCGACTTCACGCTGAGTTAATTGCCCTGTATATAAAGGAACATAGTTAGGGCGAGACGCAAAGAAAACAAAAGCAGATAAGGCAATCAAAAAAAATAAGAATGACCCAATGATGAGCCCTTTTTGTTTCGAGCTCCGTGCATTCCAATAATTAGTAAAAAGCTCTTTTGTTTGTTTGAGTTGATCTATCCATGATCGTTTCATTTCTCACCCTACCTAGTCTATCATTCTTTAAAATTGCATCCGCATCATTTCTTGATATGTTTCCACTGCTTTATCCCGAATCGTCACTGTCAGTTCTAATGCCACCTTTGCCTTTTGCGAAGCAATCGTAACATCATGAATATTATCTACCTGTCCAGCTGCTGCCTTAACAGTAAGCTCAGATGCTTGATTATCCAATTTATTTACATTTTCAAGATAACCTTTTATGACATTAGCAAAAGATGTTTTAGATTGATCCGTTTCAACTTTTTGAAAAGGATTTTGATTTATTTTGATTTGTCCACCCGTTATGCGTGAAACATCCATTTAACTTCCTCCTAACGACCTATCTCCAAAGCCTTCATCATAATCGACTTGCCTGTATTGAAGGCTGTTACATTGGCTTCATACGCTCTTGATGAAGCCAGCAAATCAATCATTTCCTTCGATAAATCCACATTTGGCATTTTTACATAACCTTCTGCATCAGCATCCGGATGACTGGGGTCAAATACCATCTTAAAAGGAGTACTATCATCGACAATTCCTGTCACTCTTACTCCTTCAAGCGGAGATTGTCCCCCTGCCTGCTTCTTCATTTGTCCAGCTAAAATTTGATTAAAAGCTTTCTCTCTCGGTTCCATAACGACCATTTTCCGGCGATATGGTTCCCACTGACCATCAACTAAAGTCCCTCTCGTTGATGAAGCGTTCGCGATATTAGAAGAAACAACATCCATCCGTAGTCGTTGAGCAGTTAAGGCAGAACCACTTATATTTAAAGAATTAAACATTCTCCTTAACCCCTTCCTTTAATGGCAATCGATAATTTTTGAAATTCACTGTTTAGCTGTTCGGTCATCGTATAATACCATAAGGAGTTTTTCCCCATTAAGGTCATTTCTCCATCGATATCAACATTATTTCCATTGTTTTGCATGATTGTATTGTTATTCACTTTTGTGATGGCAGAAGGAATTCCTGAACTTTCACCAATCACTATATGCCTTTGATCCGTTCTATTCCCGACAAAACTTGTTTGGTTCGATAAATGTTTTTGCAATATATCTTCAAAAACAACTGATTTTGATTTATAACCTGGGGTTTCAGCATTCGCAATATTATTCGAAATGACTTGTTGACGTAAACTAGCAGCATTTAATGCAGAGTGTAAAAGATTAATATTCGTCATGTTGTTTCCTTCCCTCCTAACCCAAAAGCTTTTTTTGATTTTATTCAAAAAACATCAAAATGATTTTTTATCCTACATCAATATACAATATACGAGGATGATAAATCTACATCTTTTTTTTCCAATTATAAAAAGAAACAAAGTTAGAAAGATATTTTGATATATTTACCAAATATCACAATCTATCAAACTGTTAATTTGTTCATATATTTGGATACGCCGTTGACCCAATGATTATTTAATCCTGTAGGATCATTACTTGCACCCACCGGAGCATATTTTGCACCGATTTGAGCAATTGTCGTTAAACCTTTATTCAAGTAATTTTTACTTAAATTTCGTGCCATGTCCATGATGCTATCTTCCACAGTAGCATATGATTTTAATCCTCCCGCTCCCATCATCCCTGCCACGTTATTTTTTTCGTTCGCTGCGCGGGATTTACCATTTCCGGTTTCATGAATGGCAATCGATGCTAAGAGGGTTGGATCAATATTATAATGCTTACCTGCTCGGACAAAAATATCCCCGGTTCCACGCAGCTTACCTTCTAACATTTGATTCAGGTTGTCAGGACTTTGCGATTGAAAGCGTAATGGTTCATTTATATTCTGTAGGGGGGTCTGAAAATTCATCTCCATGTCTTGCGGATAAACATTGAAAGTTGGTTCGACCGCAGTTTGTCCCTTTTGTATTAAAAGTTGATTAAGTATATTGGCAAATTGATTAGCGGTATCTGAATTGTTTGTTAGCAGTTGAGACCGTAATTTATCATTTTTTGCCATCGCTGTAATCAGCATCGACTTAGTAAACCAATCATCACCTATAATCAATGGAATCACCTTTCAGTTTTCTTTTCGTTAACATTATTGTATCAAATATATTTCAAATTTAAATGGGGTCTCATTATTTACCAATAATAGAAAAATGGGTGACTATTTTGGATCAATCACCCACTACTATTAAGCTTATACTTTATATCGTTCCATCTAACATTTTCCCAATATCACCAATATATTCATCAGGGATCATAAGTATATGCATAAGTTTTCCATTTTCTATTCCTGCCTCCACCAATACAATTGTGTTTGGGTCCTGCTCTTTCCGTAAAGCAAGAATTTGTTTTTTATTATAGACAAGGTTTTTCACCACAAAATAGGTTTCGGTGGTCGGATGTTCTATTTTAATTTTAAATGGTTGTTGGAAGAAAGGTCTATTGTTTTTATATTCCATGAAATCATAGACTTTACCATTATTATCATTATTTATCCGATGCTGGAGCATTGAAACTTCTCCTCCTCTACTTACGTGAACGTAAAGTTGTCAGTCAAGCTAAAAAGCAAAGCAGAGAGAACAACCAAAATATGTTTTTGAAATAAAATTGTAATATATGTGAAAAGTTATTAATGTAATTGTAAAATTACTCACAAAAAAAATTGTACAAAAAAATGCGTGGTCACGCAACATAAAATTTACGGACTCACGCATTTTATAACACAAAGTGAATAATAATACTTCGATTTGTCACTTTATACTTTTCAAGCAATTTGTTATGAATGGCTATTTAACAGGCTTTTCACACCTATTTATTTGTATCGACAAATGCTCCATTTGTTTGTTTCATGTATGGCTGGTACTTTCTGGACACTACTTTATTTATTTTCACCTGTTGGATCATGGTTTCGGTTTTAGTGTATTCTTTTTCAATAAATGGAATTATCTTTTCATTTAGTTCCAGCGTTTCTTTTAAAATTTCTTTTGCATAGGCAGAGTATTCGAAATCAGCCATTCGATTTTTCTCTGCTTCTACTTTTAACATGACACCATTTCTATCTGCTAAAAGCTTTTCGAACTCTTGATAATCGCCAGTTTGTAAAACTGTGTTCATATTCACAGTTATATCCTTAATGGTTTGAATCATCTCATCAATCATTCTTAATCTCAACCCTTAATTTTTCACTTTCATCTGCTTGATCGCATTTGACCAAGTCTCTGTTAATTCAGATGCAAATTGTTCTACTTCTTCCAAAACAGCAATATCTTTACTAATATTTGCTTCGATTAATCGTGTTTTCATATAGTCATACATCGTCTGTAACTGCTCAGATATAGCATACCCCGGTTTTAAGGTCACCATTAATTCTGTTAGTATATCTTGAGCTCTTACATTGTTCTTATGGCTTTCTTCAAAATTGTTATTTTGAACGGCTAATTTAGAAAGACGGATAAACTTAACCAATCCTTGAAAAAGCATCAAGGTTAAATCTTCTGGTTTAGAAGTAGTAACTGCTTGCCTTTGATATGTTTGATAAGGATTATTTATACTCATAATTGATTACTCCTTTCAAGAACTATTCATATTGATTATCGGAAGTAATCAAAAAAAGTTAAGCCCTCGGAATTTTTTATCGTTATTTCATTCGGTGAATAACCTTCTAGTAATGGACCTAACTTCCGACTTTTAGTACGACTCCGGATCCATCAATGATGTAGTTAAGTCGCTGATTGTATGATTTTAAGTTCTGAATTTTCGCAGCATCCCCTAATTGATTAAATGCCATGATTTCCTTTGCCAACTTTGCAACCTCTAATTGTAATTCATCATTACGTCTTTTCTCTTCAAGTAATTGCTGATCCTTTTGCTTTAAACTTTTCTTTAAAGACTCTTTTTCATGATGAATTTCAGATTTAACATTCTCAAATTGCCTTACCGCATCTTGATTTTGTAAAGCCATATTTGTAAGTTGATATAAGCTTTTTAACATATCATTTAAATTAATTCCAGGGAGCTTTTCAACATTGGATATTAAGCCAGATAAGATATCCAATAGGTCTTCTCCGGTAGTTTCATTATCGTCCATTGAAGGAGAAGGCATGGCTTGAGCAGTCGCAATTTTCTCAGTCGATAAAACGGGTATTTGAGTTTGAGTAATGGTAGTGAAATTGTAAGAATTTTGATTTGATTGCTTTTTACGATCATTTTCTTTCATCTGAGAATAATATTTATAATTAACTGATTGGTAGCCTCTATTTAATAATTGGGCAACCTCTTCTAATAATTCAGTAATATTCAGGCCACCTTCATCTTGGCGTTCTTTAATATACTGAAACATAAATTGAAGTTCATCTTTCGCCCATTTACGGTTTACCTTTTTGGAATCATCAAAATTCGCTTTCTCAGTCCGAGTCAAACTCATCATCAAATTGTTATAATAAAATACTAATGTACCTGCATTTAATTCATGTTGAAATTCTAGTTCATGAATAAATTCGTCAACAGATTTTCCAATTCTATCATTTTCCATTGCTTTTTTCATGTCAAAAAGAGCAGATTTTAAACTCATTAGATTAACCTCCTAGTTTTATAGGTTCTATCTAGTTGTTTTCCTATTGTAATCTCTTTCTCTTAAAAAACTATTCTACTATAATCTATTTTCATTCTAAAAACAAGCGTGATGAATGGCTTTACTATATGTATTCGAATCAGTTGAAGATTTTATTGGGGTTTATCAAAGGTAAAATATCGAAGTGTGAGAAAGTTTTTCCAAAATTCCCAACAAATTTATTATACAAATTATGTAAGCATCTGTAAACTACTAAATTGGGTAATTTTTTCAATTTTATTTAAAATTTAACAAAAAGAGCACCCTTTTTACCTATAAGGGTACTCATTCATTCGTTACTTTTTTACTATTTATTTATCTACCTTTTAGACGATTTTGTCTCTCTTTCTCAAAGCAATACTGTACCAATTTCTTTTGATCTTTTTGGTCCATGCTGCTAAATTGTAAGGCTACGTATTTGCGATCGTCGTTATTCATCTGATTAATCCTAATGATTACTCCATCAAACTTTACGGAATCCAATTCCTTCATTTGTAAATTAGGCAGGACAATGGTTCCGCTAACCTGCTCTCCTTGCTGATATGGCAAATCAATTTCACAGGAAAATAGTGCGCCGCCTGCACTAATATTGATTGTACTTAGCTCATATTCATCCAAATAAAGTCGTAAATTGGTTCTTACTCGAAAATTTTCTCTTAGTTGGATTCGAATAATTTCATTTTCCTTTGGTTTTCGAATATGAAATAAAGGCATAACTGCTTTTTTTCTTCCAGTTATTTCTGTTTGAAACGAATACTTATTATCTTCCACAATATAGGTTATTTCTAATTTTGTTCCAATCGCTAATAGTCCAGTAATACTTTTATCCATTGGAAAACAAATTAAAATCTCCTCATCTCCGACCTCAGCGACTAAAGAACGACATGAAGCATCATGGTCATTGATGTCAATCATAATATTTTGATTCACTTTTGGATACATCGGCTCACTCCTGTTAGTTCTAAATTCCTATATGCTCTCTCTCATTATACCAAAATTTGTGATAATTTCCTGCAAAAATTTTTATCTGGTTTAAATTTCAAACTCTATCAAAAAAAGAGGCCCTCACAGATGTCTGTGTGCCCCTTTGGATGTTAACGTAGGAAATCCATTAACGTTGGCTGGATGATACGAGCACCTACGGAAAGTGCAGCTTTTTGCACGTTTTCCTGTGCTTTTAAATCAATGATCAAACGAGACAGATCAACATCTTCTTCCGTTGATAGCATTTTTGTTGTTGATACTTCTAGTCCATCTACGCGTGATGAACTTAATTCCAATCGATTCATCTTAGCACCTAATTCTGAGCGCTCCTTTAAAATGTTATCGATTTGTTTATCGAGTTCTGCTAAATGGTCCTGCGAAGGTGCTGTATTTTGAGAATTAAAGTCGGTTACAATGTTATTTAATACATCAAAAATACTGCCAATGTCTTTATTTTTGAATACTTCAGTACCTGCAACATTTATTTGGACATTATTATTTTGGCCAACTTGTATTTCAACACTCTCTTGATTATTATTCACAAACTCTTTCGCACCAGTAGTACCTGTTCTATATGGTGGATTTTTGGTATCGGTTCCTGCAAAAATATATTTACCAGCTATTTGAGAATTCGCAACTTCTCCCAAATGCTCTTTTAACTGATTAATTTCTTCTGCAATTGCATATCGATCCGTTTCACCATTTGTTCCATTAACACCTTGTACAGTAATTTCACGAATACGCTGGATGACAGAGGTTACTTCATCTAGAGCCTCATCGGTAGCCTCCATCCAAGAAACTCCATCTCCAATATTTCTTTTATATTGGTCGATATCATTTAATGCTGAACGGTATACCATCCCACGTACTGCAGTAACTGGGTCATCAGAAGGTTTATTAATCTTTTTTCCTGAGGAAAATTGTTCTTGATATTTTTCCATCTGCTTATTGCTCTTCTGCAAATTAAACAGCATATTTGAATTCAGCATACTTTGTGTTACTCGTGTACCCATTTCATCCCTCCTACAGTCCTACACGACCCATGCCGTTGATAATTTTATCAAGGCATTCATCCATTACAGAAACCATTCGTGCAGATGCATTGTACGCTTGTTGAAATTTAATCATATTGGCCATTTCTTCATCTAAGGAAACGCCTGAAACAGATTGACGGCGATTCTCGATTTGGTTGACGATGACTTCTGAGTTATCACGCATACGCTGTGATTCCTGAGAGTCAATCCCTAACTGACCAATAATATTGCGATAGCTGTCATCGATGCCTGTTGATGTTTGGAGATTAGCAATCAATAAAGCATTTTTCCCGTTTCCAGAGGATGTGCCACCTCCAGTTTCAAGAGCTCCTGCCGCAATTTTGTCTAACGAAGTCATAATGTCATTGTTTACGGCGATATCTTTTGCATTTGAACCTGAAAAAAACTCTAGACCAGTACTACCGTCTAAACCTATGCCATTTTTATGTGCATCATTTACACTATCAATGAATTTCTTAGCTAAAGTATCGATTTGGTCTTTCATTCCTGGAATAGTTGAAGTTTTATTGTCGCCTAGGATACCAAAAGATTCCATTCGGCCAAATAATTCACCTGATTCGATGTTTACTGCTTTTTTAGTACCTGCCATTGTAATGGTTGTGTTGGCAGGATCAACAAATTGTCCTGTCGAATCATATCCAATTTCTAATTTACCAGCATTTCTTCCAGACACTAATGCCTCACTGCCGATAAAAACATCAACCATCCCATTCACTGGCTGGGTAGGCATGGTCTTCACATTAACCAATTTGGAAAGCTGATCGACTAATACATCACGCTGATCTAATAAATCATTGGGTTGATAATTATTTTGTAACATCCTTGCAATTTGGTCATTCAGACTACCAATTTGTTCAGCTAACGAATTAACCTCTGTTTCTTTCGTATTAATAACATTTTTGAGGTCATCCTTCATTTGATCCAAAGAATCTGAGATATAATTAAATGTCTCAGTAACGGCAATCGCTCTTTGTTTCACGACCCCACGGGCAGCTGCACTGTCAGGGTTTTTCGCCAACTCCTGCCAGCCTTTCCAAAATTGATCCATCGTTGCTGCTAAACCTGTCTCTGACGGCTCATTTAAAATTTCTTCCATTTTGGACAGCGAATCGCTTTTCGCTTCCCAATAAGCTAAGTTTTTGTTTTCGCCGCGGATTTGGACATCCAAGTATTCTTCTCTTAAGCGAACAAGCTTATTAACTTCTACACCGGTCCCAATTTGGGAAGGAGATGTATCGCTGTGCATCCCTGGATAAGAAATCGCTTTTGTCGCCTGCATCTCTGCTCGCTGTCTCGTATATCCGGTCGTATTAGCATTTGCAATATTATGTCCTGTTGTCGACAGGGCTGATTGTTGGGCATAAAGTCCCCTTTTACCTAACTCCAAGCCATGAAACGTGGAAGCCATACCTGTTCCCCTCCTTTTTTAAAAAAATCTCTATATTTTTGCGTCTAATATACTAGAATATCGGTTGTTACCCGCTTTTGGACCGTAGCCGACTGGTGGTTCCTTTCTTACGTGCATCCCAATGGAATACTGCACGAAAGAAAGCGATGTTTGAATTAATTGCTGATTACTCTCATTTACATGAGTAAGTTCTTGAACTAATGAACGAAGTTTCTTTGCGATTGTTTGTAGCGCCACTTGTTCATTAGGAGATTTAATAATCTGCATCAATTCATCAAGGGTAAACGATTCCCCGGTTACCCCTTGATTTTCCATATATTCTTGTACTTGCTGTTTTCGATTCTCTTCGAGCTTTTGAATTTCATCTATATATAAGCTTTCTTTATGAACTAAGGTTTGGAGGCCTTGGGTATCACCACTAACTAGGATGGTTCTTTTTTCATTTGCAACCTCTAGTAAACGTGAATGGGCTTCAATCATGGACTCCAATGTAGTCATAAGATTTTTTAGCGCTTCGATGCTGACCAACTCCTAATTAGAATTGTTATTGTTCCAAAAGTCGAATAGCTTTTCGGCAACTTTACCGCTATCTACACGGTAAGTTCCGTCGGCAATTTGCTGTTTTAATTCTTGAACACGTTCTTGGCGTTTAGCCTGTTCCGACATGATAGCTTGTGACATTTCACGACCGCGCGATGATATTTGGATTTCCGCTGAAGCGGCTGGTTTTTTCGTAGTATTTGTTATATTTGTACGGTTCTGTTGGTTTTGGTAGGAATAAATACCATAATTCGTATCATTAATTCTCATTTTAAGAGTTCCCTCCTATTCCTCGATATTTAAATTATCGGCAGGTCAGTAAATTGGTTTAGTTCTTATTTAAAGTTTTTCAGTTTTGGTGGGCAATGTGTTTAATTTTATCAGAATAACTTGTAACTTTCATTATGTTTTTATTACCTATTAGTAAAAACGGTACAAAAAAAAGAAGCTATTGTATATAGCTTCTCTTTGCGAATAACCAATTTACTGCACCTAACTTTGCCGTTGATTTCCGCTCCAGGCACTTCGCTTTCCGCGGGCGTGCCGGGGAGCCTCCTCGGCGCTTAAGCGCCTGTGGGGTCTCCCCTGTCCCGTACTCCCGCAGGAGTCTTCGTGCCTTCCGCTCCAATCAACTAAGCGGAAATATTTAATGTTCGTTTTAATCTTAACTTACAGTTTAAATTTCTTAATCTCACTATCCAATTGTTCTGATAGGTCTTTTAGGCCGTTGGCGTGTTGGGTGAATGAGTTCATGGTTGCTGAGATTTGTTCTGCTGATGCTGCTACTTCTTCTGTTGCAGCAGCTGTTTGTTCTGATACTGCCGCAATGCTTTCCATTTCATTCGTTACCGCATCCTTATTGGCATTACTTTCCTTGATGGCAGTCTGAACCTCGTCCGCTTTTTGTGCTAACTCGCGAACCGCTGATAGGATGTCAGTGAAGATTGTTTTTGTTTCTGTTACCGCATAATCTTGGTCTGTTACGGCTTGATTTGTGCGCTCCATTGAGTCAACTGCATTCTTAACTACTGCTTTAATACTATCAACAATGCGCTTAATTTCACCAGCAGATGCCTGTGATTGTTCTGCAAGCTTTCTTACTTCATTCGCAACAACCGCAAATCCACGACCGTGTTCTCCTGCTCTTGCTGATTCGATCGAAGCATTAAGTGATAATAGGTTCGTTTGATCTGTAATTTTAGTAATAACCTCAATAATGGCATTAATTTCTTCCATGCGTACATTGACCTCTTGTACGATTGAAGCAACTTCACTAGTTGAGGCTTTTGTTTCACCAGATTTACCAGCAAGCAATTCAACTTGTTCTAATCCCTTTGTACTTAATTCCATTGAGCGATTAGAGACGTTGTTCATGTTTTCTGTCACAATCGAAATATCTTCTAATTGTTGAGCTAACCCTTTCATCGAATCAGAACTTACTTGAACATTCCTAGCCTGTAGAGTGCTTCCTTGGGCAATTTCTTCAATCGCCAGAGCAACTTCTGATAAAGCTGCATTCGTTTCTCTTGTGATGACGGATAATTGTGAAGATGTATCTAATACGGTTTTAGAAGATGTTCCAATTTTTTCAAATGATGTTGATAATTGATCCATTGTTTCATTAAAGCTTTGTTCTAATTCCTTAAATTCATCTTTTGTATTCACAGATACTCTGGAACTAAAATCTCCTTGTGCGGCTGTTTCCAATGCACCTTTTACCGCAAGGATGTTATTTGCAATTCTTTTACCAAAAATAAATGCGGCCAATGCAGATAAAACACCAAAGATGATGGTTAAAATCCAGGCAATGTTTCTAGTTTTTTCAGCACCATCCGTAATTTCTTTCATTTCTACCGCTGAAACAAACTTCCATCCTGTGTTTTCATTTGTCGTATAAGCGGAAAATTTCTCTGTGTTATTTAATTCATACTCACTATAGCCTTCTTTACTTTCCTTGACGTCATCCCATAACGTGAGTGTAGTGGCTAAATCAGACCCTATTTGTTTGGCGTCTGGGTGAGTGATAAACTTGCCATCTTCCCCGATAATCACCATATAACCATTGTCACCGATTTTAATTTCGTTAATGGATTTCGAAAAGTTACTCATGTTTAGGTCTACGGCAGCCACACCCACAATTTCACTATTCTTATCTAATACCGCACGAGATATTGTGATGACTAGCTCCTTTGTAGCGGCATCCTCATATGGATTACTGTAATAAACTTCTCCCTGCTTCTCAACGGCACCTTTATACCAGTCACGCCCAGTTGGATCGTACCCTTCTGGAAGTTCCTGTTTTGGTGCTAGAATCATATCTTTTTTGGATGAGGCAAAATAGACATTTTGATAATCGCTATTTGTTTTCAAAGTTCCATCTAAAAGAAAGAATCCATATGTGGCATTCATATCGTTCAGATAAAACTCAGTAAAGTTGATATTATTCGCCAAAAGGCTTAGTTGGTTTCCTACACCCTCAATTTTATAATCCAAGCTCCTACTTGATTGCTTTGTTACCTGCAAGGTTGATTTTGATAGATCTTCTTTTGTAATCTTGGCGGTAACGGTATTTGAAACAATAGCGATGGTAATTGTTGGGATGATTGCTACAGCAGTCATACTAGCAATTAACTTGGTTTTCGCGCTATTCCATTTAAACTTAGATGTCGTTTTCTTTCGCTGTTCCACGATAAACCTCCTGTATATTTATTAGTAATGATTTTGATTTTATTACTTATATCTATTAATCGGAATCTTTTTGAAAAAGTTTAATCAAACATAATAAAAAACAGTCAAAATTCTCATGGAATTTTGACTGTTTTTTCATTTGTAATTTTTCTGCCTATAACTTAAATTTCTTAATTTCACTGTCGAGTTGTTCGGATAATTCTTTTAAGCCGTTAGCATGTTGGGTGAATGAGTTCATGGTTGCTGAGATTTGTTCGGCTGATGCTGCTACTTCTTCTGTTGCGGCTGCCGTTTGTTGTGATACGGCAGCAATACTTTCCATTTCGTTCGTTACCGCATCTTTATTGGTATTACTTTCTTTGATGGCAATTTGAACTTCATCTGCTTTTTGTGCCAATTCACGAACCGCAGCTAAGATGTCATTGAAGATCGATTTCGTTTGGTTTACCGCTTGATCTTGGTCGGTTACGGCTTGATTTGTGCGTTCCATCGAATCTACAGCATTCTTAACCACCCCTTTAATGCTATCGACAATCCGTTTGATTTCTCCGGCAGATGCTTGTGATTGTTCCGCTAATTTTCTTACCTCATTCGCAACAACCGCAAATCCACGACCATGCTCGCCAGCTCTTGCAGATTCGATGGATGCATTGAGCGATAAAAGGTTCGTTTGATCGGTAATTTTCGTGATAACCTCAATAATCTCATTAATCTCTTCCATTCGTACATTGACCTCTTGTACGATGGAAGCGACTTCTGTGGTAGATGATTTGGTTTCAGATGATTTGTCTGAAAGCAATTCCACCTGCTCTAACCCTTTCGTACTTAATTCCATCGAACGATGAGATACTTTGTTCATGTTATCAGTAACAACTGAGATATCCTCTAGTTGTTGTGCCAAACCACGCATTTGTTCAGAACTAACTTGTACATTTCTCGCTTGCAATGAACTTCCTTGAGCTATTTCTTCTATCGCAAGAGCTACCTCAGATAAAGCTGCGTTTGTTTCTCTTGTGATAACCGAAAGCTGTGAGGAAGTTTCTAACACTGATTTTGATGACGTTCCAATTTTCTCAAAAGATGTAGACAATTGATCCAACGTATCATTAAAGCTTTCTTCTAACTCATTAAATTCATCTTTAGCATTTACAGATACTCTGGCACTAAAATCTCCTTGTGCAGCCGTTTCTAGAGCGTCTTTTACAGTATGTACTTTGTCTGATATTCGTTTGCCAAAAATATAAGCTGTTATCGCAGACAAAAGTCCAAAAATCAAGGTAAATATCCAGCTCATAGTACCTATTTTTTTAGAACTAGCTGTTATTTCTGCCTTTTCTAAAATGGATACAAAATGCCAGCCTGTGCTTTCATTGGTAACATAGGCAGAAAATTTTTCTGTTCCATTTAATTCATATTCGCTAGAGCCTTCTTTACCTTTTTGAATTTCATCCCAATCTTTGAGCTTTGTCGCTTCATCAGAGTCAATCTTTTTTTCATCCGGGTGAGAAATATATTTTCCATTTTCTCCAATGACCGTCATATAACCAGTTTTGCCGATGGTAATGTCACTGATTGATTTTGAAAATTTACTTATATCTAAATCAATCGCAACTACACCTGTTAGTCCACCCGTTTTGTCAAAAACTGCCTGTGAAATCGTTAGTACCATTTGTTTAGTACTCACATCTTGATAGGGTTCGCTATAAAATACATCTCCATTCTTCTCTACTGCTCCTATGTACCAATCACGCGTTGTTGGATCATAGTTCTCAGGCAGCTCCTCTAATGGGGCACTTACCATATCCTTATTAACAGACCCAAAGGACACGTAAGCAAACTCAGGGTTCGTTTTCAATATCCCCTCTAAAACAGAAAACCCATTTGTTGTATTCGTTGGATCTTGAAAAAACTCAGAAAAATATTTATTGTTTGCTAGAAATTGCAATTGTGCAGTAACCCCTTGCATTTTATAAGTCAAACTCTCACTCGACTGTTTGGTTACTTGAACGGTGGAACGAGATAACTCCTCTTCCATAACATTCTTCGAAACACTATTTGAAATGACTGCAATTGAGATCGTTGGAATGATTGCAACAGCAGACATACCTACAATCAACTTTGTTTTCACGCTATTCCATTTGATCTTGGATGTATTTTTCTTTCGATGTGACATGTTAAACCTCCCTTTTTAGTAAATACTGATTATACCTTCATTTTTGTAATCGGTTATTTTCAAAAAATGTTTAAATGATAAATAAAAAAATAACAGTATTAGTTCAGTTTGAACTTCATACTGTTACAAATTAGTGAATATAGTTTCACTGTTTTAAACAACAAAATCAATTTGAAGCTGATTCATTTGTCGAAGATAGACTTCCGTTTTACCAGGGGTATAATTGTGTATCGTTTTATTCGGGTTCACTTCGATTACGGCTCCGCCCCGTTCCCAATTGATACGTACCTCAGATGGAGTATAATCAATTTTGACTGAACCATGGCTCGGGATAAAAGCAATATTGAAATCCGCAGGTGGTGGATTCCCCTTTTCTGTTGCAATTGCGACGAAAGCATCTGAATGTTGTTCAATCGCAGCTAATTGATCCCCTTCTGAGGCAATCTCACCAATGGCTTCAATGGCTGCTTGGTAACCGGCATCAGCAAACTCTCGAGATAACTCACTGGTTGGCTTAAAACCTAATTCACCCCAAGCCTGATCTTGATCTATCGTCAGCTTTGATGGTGTTCGATCGATTGTCATCTTAGATGAATTTTGTTTTATTTGCATATCAGCTGGTTTTTGCTCGATTTCCTGCCTAGGTTGGCTAATATTCAGTCCAATTTGGGCATAGGTTTGCTGTAAGCGGATTTGCGGGATTCTCATACTTTCACCACCTTAATTAAATTTCATATGTACTCTTATACCTTCCGATCAACCAATAAACCAACATATTCTGTCATAGCAGCATACATATCGAGTAATTTCTTCGACGGAATCTCTCTAATCACTTCATTTGTGGAATCATCAACAATCGCCACATAATATTCTTGTAATTCTTCGTGAAGTGAAAATTTTAAATGGGTATTCGATTCTTTTAAAAACTCGTTCATGCTTTGGATTACTTTTTCTGTTTTTTCCTTTGATTGCGCTTGCTGCTGGGGTAAATCTTGCTTCTCTGCTGTCATCTCTTTAACTTTTGGAATACTTTCCACTTGCTCAACTTGTTTTATTAATGGACTAGTAGTGCTTGATACCTTTTCTAACATCTGCCACCCCTCCTTCTATCGATGGTACAATTACCTTATCGGTATAAAAGTGGAAATGTTTAGAGTTGCTATTAATTGTGGGAAGTATATGAAATAACCTATTCTCAAAATTAGTAATTTAACAGAGCTAAATAAGAGGATGAACTAAAGTAAAAAATAATTAGTTGAAGATAAAGTTGTATTGTTATAAATCAGAAGAACATAAAACGTTAAAATGTCATCCTAATTTTAAAAGGGAGTCACTAAAATGGCCCCCTTTTGATTCTTCAACTATTCATATGTTCCTCATTCATATATTCGTTAATTTGCTGTATACATATCTCCTTTACATCTCTTCCCGCTTTAAAATCATGAACCCATTGAATGGTCAGATCCAATGCTTTTTCTAATCTCCACTGAGGATACCAACCTAACTGAGTGTGCGCTTTGGAACAATCGAGCTTCAGCATGGTAGCTTCATGTACGTGTTTTTGAGAATCAATTTCATACCCTGGGTGATGTCCAGACCATTTATTAAGCATTTTCTGTACAATCCATTCTACTGAACGCACGTCACTATCTAACGGACCAAAATTCCATGCACCCGAATAGTCTTCTTCATTATGATAGATACTCTGGCATAAAACGAGGTAGCCTGATAACGGCTCAAGCACATGCTGCCATGGCCTCATTGCCCCAGGATGACGAATATGTATTTTTTTCTCATTCGTTAACGATCGAATCAAATCGGGAATTAAGCGGTCCTCCGCCCAGTCTCCCCCTCCGATTACATTTCCTGCACGGGCAGTAGCAACACGAATATTGGAACCCTCTAAAAAGGATCGACGATAAGCTGATGTAATTAATTCTGAGCATGCTTTACTACTAGAATACGGATCATATCCCCCCAAGTGATCAATCTCGCGATATCCCCAGCTCCACTCCTGATTTTCATAACATTTGTCAGTGGTTACATTCAGAATGGCGCGCACTGACGAACAAGAGCGTGTGGCTTCTAATACGTGAACAGTTCCCATTACATTTGTCTGAAAAGTATCGACTGGTTTAACATATGAAGCTCGAACCAAGGGCTGTGCCGCCATATGAATCACAATGTCCGGTTCAGCTTGCACCATTGATTGAGTTAATAACTCTAAATCAGACACATCCCCATATATTGATTTTTTCATGAAAGTTTCTATTTTTCCCAATTCGAATAAAGAGGGAGTTGTTGGAGCTTCCAATGCATATCCTGTTACTTCTGCTCCCAAGAGGTGCAGCCAGAGGCTAAGCCAACTTCCCTTAAAACCGGTGTGACCAGTTAAAAAAACTTTCTTCCCCACCCAAAACGAAGGATCGACAATTTTCGTTTTATTCATTACGGAACTCCTAGCATCATTCATTATTTTCCCTGATAGTTCATCTCATACAAAAAGTAATCGGCAAGTAACATCGACTCAATGTATTCCCTGTTTGATTGCTTTCCACCCGCCAAACTGGATACAATCTCCATTACCTTTTGATTGGACTCATTGCTCCTTTCTGGAACAATATTTATGACAGAAATATCAGAAAACCCTTGCTGTATCGCAATTTCGCGCAACTTGTCCTGAATATAAATTTTACGATTGTGCATTGATTCTTTTGAAAGCAACATTTTGAATAAGTTTTCAATACTTATGATATTATTTACAGTAAAAATTATTTTACCATTAGTTTTCATTACATTTGAAAGACTAGTAAAAATTGTTTCTAAATCTTCATTATACAGATCCAGAGGCTTTTCAATATAGATTAATTCTACATCACTAAATCCCTGTTTCGATATCTCGGAAAAATCAGAAAAAGTGAAATACTGATCCGCGATAGAATCGACATCGACTTTATATTTCTCTTCGCTTGTACCAATTGACAATAAAGGTTTTTTTCTATATTTAGACCAAATACCATTTTTTATTTGTAATACCGTTGCACCACATTTTACATCGATACCAAGGATAGAATCTGCACTTGTAAGATTATTGGAAATGGCATATGAGTTTACCGGATTTATGCGAGCATCAGTCCATGCATCTAACTTATATTTCTCAATGAATGTTTTCCTACCTTCTTCAAGGGAATTCAATAAGTGATCACTTGCAGTTGTTAAACTCCCGACATGGTATGTAACTGTATCTGAGCAATAGATAAGTTTATAGCCTGACCTTCTAATCTTAAAGCTAATATCGTCATCTAAAAATTCTCCCCTGAAAAATCTAGTATCATAATAACCGATTTGATCTAAAAGTGCAGTTGGGCAACATAAAACATTTGGTAATAATACAACACGTTCTTCCCATTTACTAGGGTCACTCTTATTAAATTCTGCAGCCTTTTCTATGAAATCTTCTTTTGAATCAAACTTAATATTAATTTGTTGCAAATTCGAAATACTTGTCGCACCTGGTGATACAAACCCATATGATGGATCAGATTCTATACAAAGAATTAAATTATTTAACCAATTAGGTGCAAAGATAAAATCATTACAAACTGCAGCACAATATTTCCCTTCTGCTGCCATTAATCCAATATTAAATCCTTTTACAATATGTAGATTTTCTTTTAAATGAATAACTTTAGCACCTTCAATGGAATCAAAATACTCTTTAGTTCCATCCGTTGATCCGTTATCAACTAATATTAATTCGTACTCCACACCATGTGTATTTTCTAAAATACTCTCAACACATTCTTTTGTGTATTCTAAATTATTATAAGCTAGGAGCACAACACTCACCTTACAAATGGCTTTCTCTCCAAGAGCTACTATTTCATTATGATCAATTTCTCTTACTTCAGGGTACAAGTGTGGATAATCACTTTTGATTACATATTTCTCGATGATATAAGCAATTTCAAATTCAAGAATTCTAAATAAAGAAAGAAAATGAAATCTAAAATCATATAAAAACTCGTTTATTTTCCCATATTCCGCATTATATGTTAAGCGCTCTATATAGTATTTAATATTATTATTAATTTCCCTTACCCTATGTGGGACGGATGAATCAATGGTTTTATTCTCTAAAGCATCCAATAACTCGATCAAAGTAGTCAGAATATCAATATCAGACATACTTAGCTCCCCATTTTGGATACGGTTATCTAAGTAATCGACACCCTCCCTTCCTATATGTAAGAGTTCTACTATTTGTTCAATATCATTATTCCTCATAGGCCTTCCTTTCAGTTAAAAAGATTCCGTCCGTATTTCGATTGAAGTCTCTCCACTGTTGATCTTTTTGCGAAATAATTAGATTGTTCTTGTTAGGCCAATCAATTCCAAACGCATCATCATTCCAGCGTACTCCTGACTCAGAAGAAGGGGTGTAATATTCGCTAACCATATAATGAATGCTAGTATTGTCCTTAAGTGTTAGATACCCATGAGCGAAACCCTTAGGAACATACAAAGATAACCCATTTTCCTCAGATAGTGTCACTCCAAACCATTTTGTGTAGGTGGAGCTCTCGCGGTTTAAATCAACAATAACATCGTAGATGGCTCCACTAAAACAAGTAACAATCTTATCCTCACTAAATGGTGGTAATTGAAAATGCATCCCCCGAAGGGTTCCAGATTTTATGTTATAGGCAACATTTGCTTGGACTGCATCAAAAAAAATACCATGTTTTTCCATTGTTTTTTTACAAAAGGTTCTAGCAAAAAAGCCACGACTGTCTTGGATTGGTTCTTGTTCAATGATTGCAGCACCATTCAATGGGGTTGTGCGAATAATCATACTTCTTCTCCTTTAACTGGGTATTATTTGCCTGTATGTTATTCAAATATCCAGAAGTTCTCCACAAAAACCTAGTTCATTGAGTTGCTCTTGTATTTGTTGTCTATGAGCACTGGCAAATAGGATGATCTTATCAAATTTAGTTACATTCTCGGCTGTTGGCGGAAGGATTGGGATCTTTGCAATTGAATGACCGTGTTTAGCTACGTCACTATCAAATAAGCATTGAATGTTTGTTACCTTCTGGAGCATGGCTAAATAACTAACAGACTCCGCACCTGCTCCCCAAGCAGACACCCTATCTTTCGGGGAAAGTTTGGTTAATAAACGATCCATAGCGACATCTCGTTTAGAAGTAAAGGACTCTTGTGATCTGGTTGATCTTTTAACGTATAACTCAAGTAGGTTGGGATCCCTTGATTCTTGCACACAAACTATGGATAAACCGGCTTGATGAGCCATAGAAGACAAACTTGACACCGAAAAATACTGGATGTGATCTGTACAGAGGTTATTAAACAATTTCTTTTCAACGATCCTCTGACCATTGGGAACTTCTACAAGAAGAATACCATTCTCATTTAGTAACCTTGCGGCTTGTTTAAATAAAACCAATGGTTGTTCTAAATGTTCTAATACTTCAATAATTGAAATAGCATCAAATCCACCATCAAATTCCAATCCTTCATGAAAATAGTCATGGATAACGGTGAATCCCTTTTCTCTGGCAATTTTAACACTTGTACGGGAAGGTTCAACACCAAATAAATTAGTGAACCGTTTCTTGGCAATAGTCAGATAATGACCTACTCCGCAACCTATATCCAAAAATCTACTGTTGGATGGAGCTAAACTGGCAAGCCGTTCAATTTGTGCTTCCCGTGTTGATCTGAAGCTTGATCCCCAAAATGAGCCCATAGAGTATTCCTCATAGTAATCCTCACTAATACAAGAGGGTATTTGAGTATGCCCACATATCGTACAATAATAAATTTCTAGGTCCCTTAATTGTAATTCCTCTGAATCATATACATTCATCAGCTTATGAGGGGCTTGTGTATACGTCTCTAAATGGATACATTTATTATCACAAATATTACAATTTATAGGTATCAATCCTTTCTTCTGAACATGAGAAGTGTGCGAATCATTTCCTCAACATAAGTTTCTAGCTTTTTTTTCGGCAACAAATCAGGTAGTGAATAAATGCTTGTAAATTCAAATGGTATAACTGAATCATTACCTAATGGCCTTGTGATCTCCACAGAATGTTGAAGTACATCTTGAGCTACTTTTTTTACCAACAGAGCAAATTGATAAACACTAATCGTTTCATTTCCGTACGCGTGAAAAACACGCTCTTTTGGACTATTTTCTAATATCCAGCACACTTTCTGACATACATCCGAAACACTAACAAAATTTCTAAGCTGATTTCCTGCTGTCATTAAGGTAATCTTTTTTTCCTTTACAACTTCATTACAGAAAGAAAAAGGGATTAGATTCCATCTTTTAAACTTGTGTAAATCAACTGGTACTCCATATAGATTTGAAGGTCTTACGATCCAAGCATTAATCCATTGATTTCTATCAAACAATTGAATAGTTTGTTCTGCAGTGAGATGCGCCAAACCGTAATCACTAATTGGAGCAGGTGGTACATTTTCCGTTATTTTACCTGTTTGCTTTCCAAAGACATGAAAGCTTGATAAGTAGATGAACTTTTTTATGTTGTTTTTCCTACAAAAATCCAAGGCAGCATGAATACCTGAACTATTTTCAGATAAAGCACGGTAAGGATCTGTTTTATATAGCTCTTCATTTGGTGAAACAGTATGTATCATTGCATAGATGTCATTACAATTAATATTCGATACGCGGTAAGGATGGGAAAAATCCATTTCAAGGCCCTCAACACCTTCTCTGGTAGCCCTTAAAACATTATAGTTCAATTTTTTCAATAGTTGAGTTAAATGGAGAGCTATATAGCCGTTTGCTCCACTTATTAGTATTGTTTTGTTTCTCATTTCTCTTCTCCGTTATCATGAATTGGAACGTTAAAAAATGATTGTGCCCAAGGCATCTGAGATTGTCGTACATCATGGCTCCCTGTATCTGTATTACGGATATAAATAGATCTTTCATTGAGGTTTCTATTTCGCAGAAGTGATTGATTTCCAATAGTAGAGAAGTCCCCGACGACACATTCCCCAATTATGCTTGATTGAGGAGCCATAGCAACACCTCTTCCAATAACAGGGTATACCCCTTCGATAGCACCAACCGTACAACCTTGATAACAAACAAAAAAGTCTTGATACTTCGCCTTTCCTAAAACAATTCCTCCTCCATGTACAATTAAAAAAATATCCGGTAACCCTGCATCGTACATACATACAACACCATTTAGTGTTTTATTAAGGTAGAAAAGTTTGGATGCGATTTCAATATCTTGATACTCCTTCCAAACAGTATTGGATAAGAACCACAGAAAAATAGTATATTGATCCGCATGCAGATGAGAAAAGTACGTAGTCCCTTTATTATGGAATGACTTTAATGCAATATGTTTAAAGCAATACTCTGACCGCTCTAACGCGTGATTTAAAGAGTGGATAAAAAGCTGATCATTTGGAGACATTCGATTGTCCGGAAAAAAATGATTCAATTGACGAAAAACATACTCCTTTAACTCAACAACTGACATTGATAGTTTAAACATATTATGCCTCCATAAATCATTTCAAGCTATAATCAATCTTTCCAAACCTTCCACGGTGCCCTGTTATCGTTCCAGAGTTCTTCAAGCATAATTTTCTCTCGAAGGGTATCCATTGGCTGCCAAAACCCATTGTGTTGGTACACATTAAGCTCTCTGTCATGTGCGAGATTTTGTAAGGGGGCTTGTTCAAGAATGGTCGTATCTCGATCTGGCAAATAGTTGAAGATTTCTGGCTCAAAAACCATATAGCCTCCATTGATCCATCCACCGTCTCCTCGTACTTTTTCAGTAAATCCAATTACCTGATTGTCTTCAATTTCCAGTCGACCAAACCGCCCATCTGGTTGTACAGCAGTAATCGTTGCAAGCTTTTTATTCTTTCTATGACATTCTACAAGGTGATTAATATTAATATCAGCAAGCCCATCACCATACGTCAGCATAAAGGGACTATTTCCAACATAAGGTTCAATCCGTTTAATACGGCTTCCAGTCATCGTATCAAGCCCCGTCTCCACTAGCGTAACCTTCCATGGTTCTACTTTGTTTTGGTGAATTTCAAGCGTATTACCTGTGGTAAAATCATAGGTTATAGCCTCTGACATATGTCTATAATAATTGGCGAAGTACTCTTTAATGACATACCCTTTGTAACCTAAGCATATAATAAATTCATTATAACCGTAGTAAGAATAAGTTTTCATAATATGCCATAAGATCGGGGCATCACCAATTTCAATCATTGGCTTCGGCCGAATATGGGATTCTTCGCTAATACGAGTTCCTCGACCACCTGCCAAAATCGCAACCTTCATAACTTCACACCCTTATCAGTTTAGATTCTCCTATTATTATCCTTTTGTAATATGGATAAAATTATTCTTTTTCCTTTAACCCGAGCACTTAATTCGTAATCTCCTCTAGGCGATTGTCTGCATTTTTGTATCCGAAGTTAGCTGCGAGCTGATAGAAATGGATCGCCCTTTCCCTATTCCCCGTCACCTCATTGAAGACTCCTAAATTGTAACAAGCCAAATAGCTACTTGTTCCTTGTAGAAACTCTGTATGTTGCCCCTTGCCTAAAATTAAACATTTTTGAAAGCTCGACTCGATTAAATGAATATACTTTTCTGCATTTTTTGGGTTTTTTAAACAGAAATCCAAATAAAATAATCCTTTTAAAAAATGGAAATCTGTAACATATTGTAGTTTATTTTCGTTATCATTAATGATCACGAGCACATCTTCATGTATTAGCTCTTTACCACAATCAATTAATTCAATTACCAATTTTTCATAATATCCAGCTTTAGGATTAACCATTTTATAGGATTGTTTCAAGAAATGAAATGCTTTTTCATATTGTTTTTGGATTCTTAATTCTTGTCCTAATTGAAATAAATAGTAAGAATCGTTAGGATTTTTTTCTAGCTCTTTTTCTAACAATGGAATGTTTCTCTCACCTTTATTCGTTTCTAGATAACCAACATGGTAAACCACAAAGTCCAAGTCCATCCTTTGATTATTTCCATCAATTTGTTCATGAATTGTACCTGTATAACGTAAATTTCTTGGAAATAGCCGTGAAATAAAAATATTTGAATAGAAATCTTGATTTTGCTTAATAAAGTGACTATACTGCTGGATTCTACCAATTGCATTTTTTTTCATTGCTTCTTCAAAATCTTTTCTAGTACCTTTTACAACAAATTCATCATCATCAATAACTAAAATATAATCTCCAGATGTTTTTTCAATGGAAAAATTTCGTGCCGCAGAAAAATCATCACACCAATGATAGTGGTACAATTTTACAGAAGGAAATTGATTTATGATATTTACGGTATTATCCGTTGATCCAGTATCAACTACCACCATTTCATCAACGATATCTTTAACGCTATCCAAACACTTTTTAATTGTTGATTCGGCGTTTTTCACAATCATGGCTAAAGAAATTTTCAATGGAAACCCTCTTTCTTTTTCAGTCAGTCCATGGTTCAAAACATATTCTCATTTTTCTATGTTTTTTTATTTAAAATAAATTATTCGCAAATCAAAAGTATGGTAAATTGATTGCCATTCTTAGCTATGGTTCTCGCCTTGATAAAATAAAAAACACCTCTTTTGGTGGTAAAAGTGAATCCAAGATTCCCACTACCATACAGAAGAGGTGTCCCCTATATGGTAGGGTTCTCAAACCAATTTGTGAAATTTTCATCTTGAAGACCTAGAGTTGTTCTCACTCTATAGACTCGATAGATAATTCTTCAACAATCTACTATCAGGGTAAAGCTCTAAAGCAATCTTTACTAGCTCTTTCTTTAGATCAGATAGATCCTTACGTTCTGCCAATTCAATGCCGAGTTTGAAGGTTCTAAAATCACTTCTACCTTGTTCAATACCCGATATGACATAATTCAGGGCACTATCAAGTTCCTCTTGATTCATAAATTCTTTTATAATATTTAAAATTGTCTCATCATCATAACTTTCTATATGATTAATTTCCTGATAAAAACCAATAGCTATTTCTTTAAAATCATGACTGTATAAAAGATGTCCGATATTTAATGTTAATGGAATGAGTGTAACATCTCGCAATTGAAGTAATTTTTCAAAAGTATCAAAATAATTGTAACGAATGCATCTATCAAGTAAAAGAGTAAAGTAGGCCATAAATTCTTCTTTTACTTTTTCACCATTTAAAATACTAACAATAAATCTGTTGTCACTACTAAATAATTTTTGTGTTAATATTTCATACGTTGAACCTTGTACTTGAAGTAAAATAATTAATAAATCATAGGCATCAATAATATGTTGTTCCAATAACAATTGAACATCTTTAATTGGCATGATAGTTAGCTTTGACAATACCTCTGTAATATCACCATTTATAAGTTGAGATTTTAGATTAACCCCGTCCTTTATAACAGGAGTTTCTAAAATGTATTCAGAATATTTTTTTGCTATATTTAGTTCTGGAACCTGTAACAATACTCGAATCGTATTCAATACCTGATAATTGTCCTTATTAAGACCCAGTTTATTTAAATAATCTTCAACCTCTGATTCATCATGATAGCGAACTAATATTTGTATTAATTCTATAAGAATTTCTTGTTGATATTTATTTAACCCCAGAGATTTCGAATAATACTCAACTGCTAGGTACTCTTCCCTTTCCAACTTGGCAATTTTACCAAGTGTATTATAAGGATATATATCCTTATAATTTAAACTAACTAAGGTTTTTTTGTACGTTGTATTTTCACTGAGGAGGTCATTTAAAACCAGTTTTGCGTCATCAAAACGGTTTTGTAAAAAGTAAATATGCCCTTGTAAATAATAGAAGTCAATCGCATCAGTCCAAATCTTTTTAGCATCTTCAATTACATTTAGTGCATCTTGATACCTTTGCAAGAATATAAGACAATGAATAAGTTGAACAATATTTATTGGTACCCATGCATAATGAATATCCTTTTTCAGGTTAAAAGCTTTTTGATAACAATTCAACGCTTTTTGATATTCTCCAATAGAGTTAAGTTCATTTCCAAGATTAAAATAATCAAAGGCTACATTATCGGTCTTTTGCAACTCTTCTTCAATTAGTTTTCTATTTCTTACTCCTTTATTTTTTTCCTTTACTACATGTTTCATATAACCTGAGTGATAAATAGTAAGTGGAGATTCTGCTCCATTAACAGATTTATCATCTTTCATTAATTGCTCATGAACTTTTCTATGGAATTTTACAGAAGGAATATTCCTATATATCCGATTGTGCTGATGTTGAATAAGTTGATCTCCATGCTCTCCTGCAAAATTAATAATATTTGTCTTATAGATATATAAATCTATTGGTGCAGACTTCAAATAAGAAATCGTCTCTATTAAATTTTCTCTATCAACGTATTCATCTGCATCTAAAACAACAATCCAGTCCCCTTTTGCTTTAGAAGCGGCATAATTTCTAGCTGCAGAAAAATCATTTATCCATTCAAAATAAAAGATATTATTTGTATATTGAGAGGCTATTACCTTCGTAAGGTCAGTGGATCCCGTATCTACAATTACAATTTCATCTACAATTCCTTCTACAGATTGTAGACATCTTTTAAGAACACTCTGTTCATTTTTCACAATCATACATAGTGAAATAAAGGGTTTCATCTTTTGGTGTCCTCCTAATTGTTAATGAAATTAATAAAAACATCGTGCTTAGAAAAGCCAAGCACGATATTTCTATAAGTTCATTAATTTTTTCATAGATTAACGAAGTAATTGTAACACACCTTGTGGTTGTTGATTTGCTTGAGCCAACATTGCTTGAGCAGCTTGAGAAAGAATTGAGTTCTTTGTTTGGCTCATCATTTCTTTTGCCATGTCAACGTCACGAATGCGAGATTCAGAAGCAGTTAGGTTTTCAGCAGAAGTATCCAAGTTACTGATAGTGTGCTCTAAACGGTTTTGGAATGCACCTAATGAAGAACGCTGAGTAGAAACAGCTTCAATTGCTGCATCAATATTAGCGATAGATGCACTTGCATTAGCTGCAGTATCAACAGAGACGTTAGCATCTGCTACTGTTAATGATGTAGAATTCATTGTGCTAATTGTAATATTTAAATGTTGACCAGCGTTTGCACCAATTTGAAGCGTAGCGTTTAAAGTACCATCTAATAAGTTTTTCTTATTGAATTGAGTTTGGCCTGAGATTCTATCGATTTCTGAAGTAAGCTGATCAAGTTCTGATTCAATTGCTGAACGATCTTGTGTTGTATTTGTATCGTTGGCACCTTGAACTGCTAACTCACGCATACGTTGTAAAATAGCATGTGTTTCATTAAGAGCTCCTTCTGCCGTTTGAATCATTGAAATACCATCTTGTGCATTTTTAGAAGCTGTTTCCAAACCACGAATTTGTCCACGCATTTTTTCTGAAATTGAAAGACCAGCTGCATCGTCACCTGCACGATTGATTCGTTGACCTGAAGATAGTTTTTCCATAGATTTTGATTGTGCACCAGAAGCATTCGCTAATTGACGGTGAGTATTAAGAGCTGCAATGTTATGATTGATACGCATAATTGTATTTCCTCCCTAAAATTGTAAGTTTAATTTTGTTTGGGGATAATCCCCTTTTTAAAATTTATCTATAATAAACCCTTAGGGTCCATTATCAAAATAGATACAGTATCAAACTCTAAAGTGCTTGCACAATATGATGTTTAAAGATTTGATTTCCTTTGTACAATTCCTCTCGAAAGATACTAATTTCCTTTGGTGCATCAATGGCAATTCGAAGTAATCCAGATTCGGTTTGGAGTATGGTTATTTTGATGCAATCTCCAATTATTGTTGAGGAACCGATAACTTTAGCTCCTTTTTTCAACTTATCTTTCATACTAAATTTCTCATTATGCTGAGAAACTCGAATGTGCTTTGGTGCATCAATGGATAGGCAGACCTTTGAATCAATTTGTAGAACAGTAACCTTTATGACATCACAGATAATAACGGATTGTCCAATTTCTCTGCCTACAATAAGCACGTTACCTTCCTCCAATGATTCATTTGCCTTACATTGCCTTACAATTCTTATTTTCGGTAAATCCGAAGAATTGTTTAGCATTTTTAAAACTTTTTTAACTTCTTACACCCAAGGAAATCCTTGTATTATTCTTATCGGATGTTTTGGCAGTTAGTTTAGTAGTTTTAAAATTCATTTTCCATCAATCCGATTTGAATTCCTTGTTCTATTCTTATCGGATGTTCTGGTAGTTAGTTTAGTACTCTTTTTTAAACCATTAACCAAATCCTTAAAGAATTCCTTGTATTATTCTTATCGGATGTTCTGATTGATAGTTTAGTACTCTTTTTTTAAAACCATTATGCCAAATCCTTAAAGAATTCCTTGTATTACTCTTATCGGAGAAGCTAACATTTTGTTTAGTCCTGTTTTCAAATTTATTTGCTTCTTAATAAAAGAATTCCTTGTTATTTGTTTTATCGGATATTCATTAATCCTGTTTAGATATTTTCCTGTTTTTCTTATACAAAAATTTAAAAACCAATAGCTAGTAGGGAAATAAATAATAAAAACCTACTAGATATTGGTTTCACTTTAGCTTTTCCACTACATTCCTAACTGTTGTGAGATCCAGGATCCTTGAGAATTGAGCTGTGATAGTGCTTTTTCCATGGCTGTGAATTGTTTCCATAATCTTTTCTCATAAGCACTAACTTTATCTCGTTCATTATCTATATTTTCATCCAATGATAACAGTTGTTTTGCTATATTACTTTTAGTATCAATGGAGGCAGTAGGAGAACCTGCAATGACTCCAAGTTGTGAAATCGTCTCATTTAGACGATCATAAATTCTATAGGCAAAACCGCTATTTTTATGAATATTACTATCTGTCACCGTTGTTTCTTTACTCGCTGTACTTGCTGCATTTGCCGTGAACAATTTCTTAACATCTTCAAGATTTGTCTGAAGAATACCTTTTAGTTTTGCTTCATCTACTACAAGTTTACCATTGTCTTTATAATTAGCAGAAAAGTTAATCCCGATTTCCTTTAAAGATTGAAGACTACCTCCCGTACCTTCTACAGTCGATATTAAACTATTTCTCATCTCAGTAAGTAAATTACTGATGGTAGAATCTCTTGTTAGTAAGCCACTTTTAGCCTTTTCTTCCCATAATTTTATTTCATTTTCCTTCATATCCTTCTTTTGCTCATCCAATAACGGCGGAAAGTCTCGATAACGTTTCTCAGTCATCTTCCCATTTAAATCTGCAATAAGTTCATTATACTTATCTACAAAAGTTTTAATGCTGTTAAATACACTGTCTGTATCGCTTCCTACTTGGATGGAAACAGGCTTTGTAGAATCAATTGCCCCATTAATATTAAAAGTGACTCCATCATAGGTAAACGTATTAGTGGAAATAATAATCGTTGTTCCATTAATCGTTACTGACCCATCTTTAGCATCCACACCTTTAACTGGCCCAGGCATACTTGTATTAGGATCAATAGTATCTGCAATTTTTAAAGAGTTTGAAGTTGCGCCAGTAATTTCAACTTTCTGAGTAGCACCAGTTCCCAATGATGTAAAAACTAACGATCCACCAACATTTGATGCTTTTACATTTGTTGATGAACTAGATTCATTAATTCTTGCAATCGCCTGATCAAATGTCATATTAGCATCAAGAGTTACCGATGTTCCGTTTAGAGAAAATGAAATTGCAGAGGTACCTATACTTGTGGTGCCACTTGCCATCCCGCTATTGAAACTAACCATCGCAGGCTTCGCTGCTTGTGCTGGTGTTGCTGAAGTGATTTGAAAGTTTGTTTGTGTACTCGTTCCAGCAGATGAAGCTGTCACACTAGTACTACTGGAAGTCACTGCTTGTTTATTAAAAGTCGATTCCAAACGCAGCCCTTCCATAGCCTTACGAAATTCATCAACCTTTTTATTCACATCCCGATAAGCATCCGATTTCCAAGACGTTGATATTTTATTTTGCATCATTTTGTTTAAACGGCTGCTCTGTGCATTTACAAGTTGGGCTACGATCTCATCAGTATTCATCCCAGAAGCAAGACCACTTATTCTTAAGGTATTATTTACACCAACCATTCCTTATACCTCCTTTAATTTCTGTGCAAACCATATCTGTGCACATACCAATATAGTTTGATTATCGGATAATCGCCACCAAAAGTTTAGCAACATTTACTAGAAAAAAAGAGACGTGTAAACGTCCCTTTAAATTTATCTTAAAATGTTATTCGCAATCCCCAACATCTGATCTGCATAGGAAACGGCTCTTGAATTCATTTGAAAGCTACGCTGTGTTGTCATTAAATCTGTCATTTCTTTCGTCAAATCTACATTAGAACCTTCAAGGAAACCAGATTGCACTCGTGCCTCACCTGGAATCATCATTCTAACAAAATCACCAATGTTGGCACCATTAGCCAATTGCGATGGATCAATAGCAAATTGGTTATCTCCCAAATTCTTAAGAATACTAGGATTAGAAATATCAACAATCCCTACTTGCTGCGCAGACATAAATGCTCCGCCTTGGCCATTTTTGTTCTTCAACTGAATTTGTCCGTCAGAAGCAAAACTTACATCATACTGATCATTAAGCTCAATAGGTGCTCCATTTTGATCAAGCAAATAACCGCCATTGGCATGGACTAGGTTGTAGCTTCCTGGATTATCTGTACTTGGGCTCAAGTGAAAATTCCCATCACGCGTATATCTTACTGTATCCACTCTACCTTCAGAAGAAACTCCCACCTGAAAGAATCCTTTCCCTTCTATCATCAAATCAAAAGGCTGACCGGTTTGCATCGCTTGACCTTGTTGCATATCAATTTGGGTCAAACCCGAGCGCACACCATAGCTTACACGAATGCCATCTGGAGTAAGTCGACCTGTTTCATTTTCAGGACGGGTTTGATTATTAATTTGATTCGCTAAAATTTCTGAGAAGCTGTGATCTCTTCTTTTATAGCCGGTTGTATTGACATTGGCAATATTATTTGAAGTTGTATCAAGCTTTTGCTGATACGTCTGCAAAGCACCGGAAGAGATAAATAATGAAGTATTCAAATTCCTCTTCTCCTATTCTAGTAATTTATTAGTTCATTTTCCCTACGGAATATAATTGTTCTAATGAAGTATTATAAGCACTAACGACTTTTTGATTCGCCTCATAACCACGCAATGTAAGCATCATTTCTGTCATCGTCTGCCCTGCATCCACATTGGACTGTTCAATAAAGCCTTGCTGCAGGGAAACCCCTGCGTTCGCCCCACCAAGTGGAATGACATTGTCAGATTGATAGACATTTCCACCCATACGGCGTAGGTCATTTGGATTTTCAACCATCGCCACACCAATTTGACCACCGATTCTAGTTCTCGCTGGGTCATTAGGGTATTCAATGATTTGACCGCCTGGATTAATCGCTATATTTTCCTTGCCCACACCATTTCTGATTTGGATAGGCTGATTATTTGCTCCTAGTACACGGTAACCTTCAGATGTTACGACATTTCCGTTTGCATCTAAATCCCATTTTCCGTTACGTGTATAACCGACCGTGCCATCTGGGAGTTGAACTGCAAAGAATGCTGATGGTTTTATTTGTCTGCCATTGATATCAACGGTTGGAATCCCTGAATCTTCAATTGCAACATCAAGCGGGTTATCTGATTGCACAAGTGTTCCCTGTGTGAAGCTAGGGACACGTTCTTGTGCATAGACTCCATTTGCTAGGACTCCAACCGGAACGGAACCTGGCATTTGCGGTCCTTTTCCGATTTTCTCCATGTCATTAATACGATTGAGAATAAGTTTCGGGAATGTACGAAGCATCGTATCATCCTTCTTATATCCCGGTGTTTGTGCATTGGCAAGATTATCTGATAGTGCTTCCTGTTTGCGTTCCAACGAAAACATACCTGAAGCTGCTGAATATAAACCTCTAATCATGCGTGAAACTCCTCCCTCATTTTGAAGCAAGCTGAAGGATGAAGGATACCTCTCCGACGCCCTTTTCTAACTTCCTTGCGATTTCATCTACGGTTAATCCCTGTTCATGTAAATCAAATATATCTTTATAGCGATCTGTTAAATGCAAATCAGGCTGTTTTTCGGTTTTCACTGCCTGCTTTAGAGATGCCTGAAGTGATTCCTCCAATGCCTTCCGTTCCACTTTCCAATTTGCGAATTCTGCCTTAATCTGTTCATGATAATATTCAGTTTGACCTTTTAGCTCAACGATTTCACGTGCAATTTTCTGTTGATTTTCGAGCAAATTTTGATAATAACGTTTCTGTGGATCAATATCCTTTTTCCCAGATTTTTTTGCAATCAAAATAAGGATTCCGATTAGATTGAGAGCTAAAAGTGTAATGATCAAATAATTTAACAAATAGTGTCATCCCCTCTGCTCTCAAGTATAAAGATTAATTAATAGTCCTTTAATTTCACCAATTTTATCTAATAACGATAAACCATTATTTTGCTGATTTAAAACTTGATCGGTTAATTCCATCAACTTCTTATCAAGGGTTTGGACGGTTTTTAGTGTTTTACTGCCGCCATAAGGATCCCAAGATTCTGTCTGATACAAACCAACGCCATTTTTCGTAACCTCACCCATGAACTTTTTTACTAAGTCTTTATATTTACGAAGTTCATTAAAAGTGGGGTTTTCACTTAATTGCTGGCCTTGTTTATCAATATCCTGGATCAGCTTTTGCATGTGATCCTGGGTGATTTCTTTTGTATAAGAGTTCATGATTTTTTGAAAAGATGCTGAATTGACAGACGACCGGTCGGAAACTGGCAGACGAGGTTCTGTCATATTCATTCTTACTGGTTCTTGAATTTTCAAGTAAAATTCACCTCATAATTGATGACACGCAAAAATAATCAAATATCATCAAAAAATATCAAAATATGTTGTAATTATACCCTATCCACATAAATATTTCATTAAAACAATCAAAAAAACCACTAGGAGATAAATACCAATAAAAATACTCTAACCATTTGGTTAGAGCACAAAATACTTATTCTTTAGTATAGTAAAAGGAATCCTTCGTGTGGACGGGGACAAATTTGCTATCGAATTTAGAAATAGATTCTGCATGACCTAAGAATAAGAATCCATCATCCTTCAGAATCGAATGAAAGTTTCCAATAATTTTTTCGATGATTTCATCGTTAAAATAAAACAGAACGTTTCGGCAAAAAATGAAATCCATTCCTGAAAATCTTGGATATTTATGATAATCGGTTAAATTAAAATATTCAAATGATACCATTTGTTTGATTTCTTTTTTCACTTCAAAGCCTGTTTCTGTTTCAATAAAGTACTTTTGGATATAATCTTTGTTATCTGGAAGGCGGCGAAAGGATAGAGAATTTTTTGGATAAAATCCTTTTTCCGCTTGTTCCAAAACCTTCTTATTAATATCTGATGCGATGATTCTTACTCGGTTCCCAGTTAACAGTTCCAGTTCATGGGCCAGTATCGCTAGAGAATAGGCTTCTTCACCAGTGGAACAAGGAATACACCATACCTTGATCTCTTTTCTTGTCTGTTGCTTAACCAATCTTTGAAATTCTTCTAGTTGGTTAAACTCCCTAAAAAAATAGGTTTCATTGATGGTAATATGTTCAACAAGTTTTTCCCATTCTTTTAAATCTCTATCAAGGATTGTCATATATGCCTTTAAACCTAACCCTAATTCCGTTAACCTTCGCGATACTTTCATTTCTAAGCTTTTGAGATTCGACGTAAAATCGATTCCACAAAAACTTCTTACTTTTAAAGCCAATTCAGATAGCTCGTTATTCACACAGTCTTCCCCTTTTTGAATTGTTCGATAAAACGCCTCTGCATCCGCTGCAGAAGCGTTTCATTTCTTACAATTATCTAAGTTTTAGGATTTGGTTATTTACTTCTGTTATTGCTTGGACAACTTCTCCGACTTCTTTCGTTTGCTTCTCGATACTGCCGTTTAGTTCTTCCGTTTGTTTTCGGACATTTTTAACCTCAGCAGCGATATCTTGTCCAAATTGTACTTGATCATTGGTTGCCACTTTCATTTGATCAACCATATCTTTCATTCGATTAATATTGCGGACAATTTCTTCAGCAGTTAATGCTTGCTCTTTCGTAGCATTGGTCACCGCACTAGATTGATTTGATACATTTTCAACCGCTTCAATAATGGCTTGGCTTCCTTTTGCTTGTTCCGCAGTAGCAATCGAGATTTGCTGGACCTGATCTTTTGTACTGAAGATTCCTTTTACCATTTCTTCTGCAGTAATCGATTGTTCTTTCGTTGAATATGTCATTTCAACTGCTTGTTTCTTTACATTTCCAACTACTTTTGTGATGATATCGCTATTTTTCGTCTGTTCTTCTGTAGCTTTCGCAATTTGACTCATTTCCATTGTCACTTGCGCGATTCCTTCAGTAATTTTCATAATCGCTTGATTGGTCTTGTCGGCCAATTGGTTTCCAATTGTTACTTTATCGGCACCTACTTTAATCGAGCTAACAGCTACAGTGGTTTCTTCTTGAATACCTTTAATAAGAGCTGCAATTTCCTTCGTTGCTTTTGCAGATCGTTCAGCGAGTTTACGTACTTCATCAGCTACAACCGCAAAACCTTTTCCGTGCTCTCCTGCTCTAGCTGCTTCAATTGCCGCATTGAGTGCTAGTAGATTGGTTTGTTCAGCAATATCATCAATCACTTCAATAATCGTTCCAATTTCTTTGGAGCTTTTTCCTAAGTTCTCGATTACTCCGCTTGCTTGGTCAATAACTTGAGATATTTCTTTCATTCCATTTAATGTTTCATTTAAAGCAGCTGTACCTTCAAGAGCATCAGCCTTAACTGAATTACTTAATTGGTTAACGGTTTGGGCACTCTCAGCAACCTGTTTAATCGAAACCACCATTTCATCAACCGTCTCAGATGTTTGTTCCGCTGAATCAGTCAAGCTAACCGCGTTTTCGCTTACACCCTTTATGGATTTACTCATTTCTTCAATTGCCGCAGAGAATTGTTCGACGCTTGCACTAACATGTCCGACATTTCCAGCTACTTGTTCAATCGAAGCCATCATTTCTTGAATCGCAGATGATGATTCTTCTGCAGATGCTGCTAAATGATCAGAACTACCTGCAACCAAATTAATCGACGCACTCATTTCTTCAATGGCTGCAGAAATCTCATCCACTCCTGAAGCTGTTTCATTCGTATTCCCTGCTACCTGTTGGATAGAGGCAACTAACTCGTGAACTGAGGTATTGGCTTTATTCATCGATTGGTCCAATACTTGGGCACTTGAAACGGTGTGATCAATGGATAGTTGGATATTATTGACTGCATTATTCATGCTTTGTGCTTCATTTACCACTGATGTTACAGATCGTGTTATTTTTCTAGTAATGTAGATAGCAATTAACACACAAATCAAGTAGACAGCAATTGAAATAATCATAATCAATGTCTTGGAGCTATCCACTTTTTTAATAGTGTCTTTAGAGGTATTTTTTACACCTTTTTGCATTTCTGTTTGAAGAATGTCTAATTTTTTTACGGCAGTTTCACCATAATTACCCATTGAACTAAATTCTTCGGCAAAACCTTCCATATCTTGATTATTCGATAGTTCTAATGCTTTTGGAATCGCTTCTTGATATTTAGATAATTGGAATTCAAATTCGTTTAATCTATTTTTGTGTGCATCCTCCACAAGTAACGGACGTAATTGGTCAACATTTTTTTTGATAATGTTTAAATCTTCTTGAATTAATTTTTCTGCTTCCATCTTATTGGTTTGCAGCGTTTCAGTCCCATGTTTAGCAACAAACAAACGCACTCTTGTCATATGTTCAACAAGATTATTAATCGTTTGCACTTTTTCCATTTCATCATTAGCTAAACGATCAACAGAACTAGACAAATTATTAAAACTGTTATACGAATTTATACTTAAAACTAGAATCATAGCCATCATACTGATAAAGAGAAACCATAATTTTAATTTCAAGGAAGCTTTTTTTAACATTACAAAATCTCCTCATTACTTGTTGTTAGTCTTCAATAGTACAGCAAGATTCTGTACAAGTGGTTTTAGAGGTTCAATGAATAGTACTAACATGCTTGGAAAAACAACTTTTACAAACAAATTATGAATAGATTTATTTCAGTTTTTCCACTTGTTTTCTCACGTTTGCCACTGCTATAACTACCTCTTCTGCTTCTTTAGACTGTGTTCCGATATTAGTATTTAAGTCATCTGTTTGTTTCTTAACATTCGTCACTTCAGTCGAGATTTCCTCACCATATTTTGCTTGATCATCTGCCGCAATCATGATTTGTTGAATCTTTTCCTTCATACTGCTAATATTGCGAACGATTTCTTCGGCAGTAAGGGCCTGTTCCTTGGTCGCATTCGTAACTGAGCTTGATTGATTGGTAACATTTTCGATTGCTTCAACGATGGCAAAGCTACCTTGAGCTTGTTCAGAAGTTGCAATCGAGATTTGCTGTACCTGATCCTTCATCACAGTTATACTTCTAACAATTTCTTCAGCGGTTAACGATTGTTCTTTTGTAGAGAAAGTCATTTCTTTTGCTTGTTTCGTTACATTTCCAACCGCATTAGTGATAAATTCACTATTCTGTGTTTGTTCTTCGGTTGCTTTAGCAATCTGATCCATTTCCACTGTTACTTTGGCGATACCCTCGGTTATTTTCTTAATCGCCAGATTGGTTTTCTCTGCTAATTCATTACCAACTTGTACTTTATCCGCCCCTTGTTGAATGGAGGATACGGCAACTACTGTTTCTTCTTGAATTCCTTTAATTAAGATTGCGATTTCCTTTGTCGCTTTCGCTGAGCGTTCCGCAAGCTTCCTTACTTCATCAGCAACAACAGCAAAACCTTTACCATGCTCGCCTGCACGGGCTGCTTCAATCGCTGCATTCAAGGCAAGTAGGTTGGTTTGATCAGCGATATCATCAATAACCTCAATAATACTGCCGATTTCCTTCGAGCTATTCCCTAGGCTTTCCATCACATTACTTGCTTGGCTAATGACCTGAGATATTTCTTTCATACCCTCTAACGTTTCGTTTAGTGAAACCGTTCCTTCTAGTGCATCATCCTTAACTAAGTTACTTAGATGATTCACTGTTTGCGCACTACTTGCCACTTGTTGAATCGAATCAACCATTTCCACTACCCGATTAGACGTTTGTTCTGCAGTTGTCGTTAATTCCACTGCATTTTCGCTTACCCCTTTAATCGAATGGCTCATTTCTTCAATCGCCGATGAAATTTCATCAACACTAATTCCAGCATTTCCTACCCCTAATGCCACTTGTTCAATGGAAGCCATCATTTCTTGAATCGCAGATGATGTTCCTTCCGCTGATGCCGACAATTGATCTGCACTGCCAGCTACAAGATTAATTGATGCACTCATTTCTTCTACTGCTGCCGAAATTTCGTCAACGCCTGAAGAGGTGACTTTCGTATTTTCTGCAACCTTTTGAATGGAGGACACTAGCTCAGTAACGGAATCGTTTACCTTCTCCATAGAAGTATCTAATACTTGAGCACTAACTGTATTTTGTTCAACAGACCTTTTAATTTCTGCAACAGAGTGCGTGGTAATATCAACGTTCTTAGAAACATTTCTAACAGACCGGCTAATGAGTCTAGTCATAAAGAAGGACACAAGGATACTGAAAAGTGCAGCAATCCCTGAAACGATAAGGATTTCTGCTGTAAATGTTTTTGAATCTTCCTTCGTTTCTGCGAGGTAGTCATTTGTGTTTTTATCAATTCCTTTAACTAATGCATTCAATGCCTGAATATTTTTTTCTCCAACAGGTGCAAGTGCCCCCATTCTTGCTCGAATGGTAGCTGGATCCACGTTGGCATCTCCGGAAGCTTTAATAAAGTCTTTCAGTGTTGAATCATACTTACCAAAGGACTCTGTAAATTCTGATAATAAAACTTTCTCTTCATTTGATGTGATAAGCTTTTCAAGCTCCTTCACCGTACTGCTAACCTTGCTGCTGTCTTGATTCACAGCCTTCTGTAAATTTTCTTTGTCAGTTGGAGTTCCTGCATAAGCCAGCTTCGTTGCATCTAAGCGTAATGTGATTACCTCTTCTTTCAAATGGCCAATTAACTCCCCTTTTGGCATTTGCGTGTTTCCAATATAATCAATATCATCACTTAAACTACGAATATTATTGTAAGAAACAAAGGTCAATGATGCGAAGAATAAAATAATAATAATATGGCTGCCCCATTGCTTTACATTCATCGAGATTTTTGCTGTATATTTACTCAACTAAACCCTCTCCTCAATCTTCATCCTAGTGCTTACTTAAGTTTTTTAATTTGGTAATTCACATTTCTAATCGCATTGACGACTTCATCCACTTCTTTGGTTTGGGTTTCAATGCTGATATTTACCTCTTCTGTTTGTTTCTGAACATTTTCAACCTCATTCGCAATGACATGACCATATTTTGCTTGATTATTTGTCGCAATCGTCATCTGACCAACCATTTCTTTCATGCTGTTGACATTAAGGACAATTTCTTCAGCGGTAAGCGCTTGTTCCTTTGTTGCATTTGTCACTGAAATCGTTTGATTGCTGACATTTTCGACTGCGTCAATAATGGCCCGTCCACCCTTCGCCTGTTCAGCTGTCGCAACAGAAATTTGTTGCACTTGAGCTTTTGCTTCGATGATTCCATCAACAAGGGATTCCGCGACAATCGACTGATCCTTAGCAACATTCGTCATGTCCATTGCTTGCTTCGTTACATTTTCAACAGCTTTTGTGATGACTGCGCTGTTCCTTGTTTGCTCTTCAGTCGCCCTGGCAATTTGATTCATTTCATCGGTAACGAGCGCAATACCTTCGGATATTTTCTTAATCGCTTCATCCGTTTTTTCCGCTAACTCATTGCCAATTTTCACTTTATCGGCCCCTTGCTTGATTGAGGTTACGGCATTCGCTGTTTCATCTTGAATTCCTTTTATGAGGCCGGCGATTTCTTTCGTTGCCATTGCAGAGCGTTCGGCTAGCTTCCGTACTTCATCAGCAACAACGGCAAATCCCCTACCATGTTCTCCAGCACGAGCTGCTTCAATGGCAGCATTTAAGGCTAATAAATTGGTTTGATCAGCAATATCATCAATTACTTCTATAATACTGCCGATTTCTTTTGAACTTTTTCCAAGCTTCGCCATCACATCACTTGCATGTTCCATCACTTGAGAGATGTCCACCATGCCATGTAAGGTTTCATTCAAGGCTGCGGTTCCTTCTTGTGCATCCTTTTTCACTGAGTGGCTAAGCTTATTAACAGTTTGGGCGCTTTCGGCCACCTGTTTAATGGAAATAACCATTTCTTCCACTGTTTCAGAAGTTTGTTCTGCCGTTTTGGTTAATCCAGCAGCATTCTCACTAACTCCTTTAATCGAGTCGCTCATTTCCTTGATTCTTTCTGAGAAAATTTCCACCTTTTGATTCACATTACTAGCATTGTTTGCTACTTGCTCAATCGATGCCATCATTTCTTGAATCGCCGAAGAGGACTCCTCTGCTGATGAGGCTAATTGACCAGTACTGCCTGCAACTAAGTTAATCGAAGCACTCATTTCTTCTACAGCAGCTGAAATCTCATCCATACTTGAAGCGGTATCATTTGTGTTACCTGCCACTTGCTGAATCGAAGCAACAAGGTCATTTACAGATTCACTAGCCTTGTTCATCGATTCCTCCAATTCCCTTGCACTGAAAGCCGTTTGCTCGATCGAAGATTTAATGGTTGTAACAGACTGTGTTGTGGAGTCTACATTTGTGATCACTTTGTATACCGAACGACCAATAAGTCTAGTAATCAAGAAGGAAATGACAATACTAAATAGCAATGCGACAAGTGATACGATTAGGATCTGAACCATGGAACTTGATGAATCCTGCTCCGATTTATGTAGGATCGCATCCGATTCTTTATTGATATCCACTGCAAGTTTATCTAGAGTAACTATCGTTGTAGTATTTAAGACCGTTATCAATCCCATTTGGGACTCGATCTTTTTAAAATCATTCGTTTTTGATACTTCAAAAAATGGAGGAAGTGCTTTCGCATATTTATCAAAATTCTGACTGAACGTATTTAATAGTTTTTTACCTTGGGCTGATTCTGTATGCTTTTCTAGTTCCTTAATATCCTTTCTTACTTTTGCAATATCAGCCTCGGTTAAGCTTTGAATCGTATTCTTATCCACTTCAATTTGTTTGAAAGCATGTCTGGCAGCATTTTGATTTATGGTTGAAACCTTATCTTTAATGCTGCCAATTAGTTCTATTTTTGGTACTTGAGTATTTCCGATAAACAAAATATTATCGCTTAATAGTTTGATATTCTTAAATGCAACAATCGATAACGAAGCAATTAACAAGATGATGATGATCTGACTACCCCATTGTTTAACATTCATTGAAAGTTTACTAGTAAATTTCCCCAAATTTGCTCGCTCCCCACATTACCGTAAATCATCTCGTATTTTTATTTAAGCTTTTCAATTTGCTTGTTCACACCGGTAATGGCATGGACTACAGCGTCAACTTCCTTCGTCTGTGTCTCTATGCTGCTATTTAATTCTTCAGTTTGTTTTTGAACATTTTTGATTTCACCAGCGATGTCTTGACCATATCGTGCCTGGTCCTTAGCAGCGACGGTCATTTGACTCACCATTTCTTTCATACTACTGATATTTCTAACAATTTCATCAGCCGTTAACGCCTGTTCTTTTGTTGCCTGTGTAACTGAGTTTGACTGATTGCTGACATTTTCAACTGCTTGAACAATCGCACGCCCACCCTTTGCTTGTTCTGCTGTGGCAATAGAGATTTGTTGTACCTGTTCTTTAGCATGAATGATGCCATTTACAAGGCTTTCTGCAACTGCTGACTGTTCTTTAGTAGAGTTCGTCATTTCCGTTGCTTGCACCGTTACATCCTCGACGGCTTTCGAAATAAATTCGCTGTTTTTCGTTTGTTCTTCTGTTGCTTTCGCAATTTGGTTCATCTCGACTGAAACTTGTTCAATACCATCGGTAATTTTCTTGATCGCCTGGTTCGTTTTTTCTGCCAATTGATTACCTATTTTAACTTGATCTGCCCCTTGATTAATCGAAGTAATGGCATCAGAAGTCTCAGCTTGAATTCCATTGATGAGGTTTGCAATTTCTTTCGTTGCTTTTGCAGAGCGCTCAGCAAGCTTTCGTACCTCATCGGCAACAACTGCAAAGCCTTTTCCATGGTCTCCGGCCCGAGCAGCTTCGATGGCTGCATTTAGTGCTAATAAATTCGTCTGATCGGCAATATCATCAATAACTTCGATAATGCTGCCAATTTCCTCTGAACTTTTCCCCAGTTTCGACATAACCTCGCTTGCACGATCGATAACGTTTGAAATGTTTTTCATTCCTGCCAAGGTTTCATTCAGTGAATCATTTCCTTCAAGGGCATCATTCTTTACTGTGTTGCTAAGCTCGTTAACCGTATGAGCACTGTCTGCAATTTGTTTAATGGAGACGACCATTTCTTCCACAGTTTCTGAAGTCTGGACTGCCGTTTGCGTTAAACTTACTGCATTTTCACTGACCCCTTTAATCGAATGGCTCATTTCTTGAATCCGAGTCGAGAATATTTCCACACTTTGATTGACATTGCCAGCATTCGATGCGACCTGTTCGATGGAAGCCATCATCTCTTCAATTGCTGATGAGGTTTGTTCCGCAGAAGAGGATAAATGATCCGCACTGCCTGCCACCAAGTTAATGGAGGCGCTCATTTCTTCCACTGCAGCAGAAATTTCATCGACACTGGATGCCGTGATACTTGTATTTCCAGCGACTTGATGAATCGATGCTACTAGTTCATTGACTGAGTCATTTGCCTTATTCATCGAAATCTCTAATTCCTGAGCACCTATGGAGGTGTTATCGACGGATTTCTTAATTTCAGTTACCGATTGGTTCGTAACCTCTACATTATTGACTACACCTTTAACTGTACGACGAATCACCCTCGTAGTGATGAATGCGATTAAAATACTAAAAAAGGCCGCTGCAATCGCAAGATAAAATACACGGTAATTAAAACCTTCTGCATTTTTCTCTGAATCTTTAATAATATCACTCGTATTTTTATCGATATACTTATCCAAATCATCCAGAGAGGTGGTTGTTTTTACTGCCAACGGATCGATAATCCCAGCAATTTTTTGTACCAACACATAATTATTTGTTTCAGATTCCTTAAAATATAGAGGTAAAATAGCCGCATATTCGTCAAAGCTCTTTTTAAAATTCCATAATAAATCCTGCTCTTGCTTCGTTAAGTTTAGTTTTTCAAGAGCTTCAATATTACCTTTGATGTCACCTATCTCTTCACTCACATTCAAGGCAATTTTATCCTTTTCTTCCCCGTCACGCTCATATGCATGTTTGACGGAATATTGGGCAATTCGTGTCACATCTTCTCTTAAATGCCCTAGCAATTCAATCTTTGGAACCTGTTTTTTGCCAACAAAGTACATATCATCAATAATATTGGTTACTCCTCGATAGGAAACCACCATAATAATAGCAATGAAAAATGTTATGATAATATAACTGCCCCATAGTTGAACTCCCATTGGGACCGTTCTAAATCTCCTAGACCCGCTGACAACGGATTTTTTCTCTCGTTTTTCATTTCGTTTCTTAAAGATATCACCTTTAAATTTTAGCTTTTTAAATTTCTTAATTGATAATTTACTTGACATTTTTCCAATGATTTTTTTCATAACAACCGCTCCCTGGCAACATTCAAATGAATGACGAACTATAGATTATTTTTTATTTCATTTAATTCATCGATATTGGTAGTGTCTTCTAAGAGCTTTTCGATGTCTAAAAGAATAATCAATCGCTCATCTAATTTAGAAATACCTGTAAGATACGAAGCATTTCTTGTTCCAAGCAGGTTAGGCTGCTGAATCGTATCCGCAGAAATATCAAGTACATCAGTGGCAGCATCGACGACAAGCCCAACTTCTTTATCCTGAACTTGAACAATGATAATACGAGCTGAATCTTTTTTCTGAAAAACTCCACCTTTAAGCGCTTCACGTAGGTCCACTACTGGTGTCACGATATTTCTTATTGAAGTTACTCCTAAAACATGTCGCGGGCGATTGGGAAATGGTGTAATTTCCTGCATTCGTTCAATGGATACAACTTGATTGATTTGAACGCCGAATTCTTCTTGGCCCACTTTAAAAATAAGCGTTTTATTTTCTTGAGTTAGCATTTGTCCCATCTTTCACTCCTTCATTTTCTAAATGAAAAAATCGGGTTGATCATTCCATTCAAAAAACTAAAACTCAGTAGCTTTCATTAACTCCGCTAATTTTAAAATCATGATCAAACGACCATTAATTTTGGCAATTCCGCCCAAATAATCAAAATCATAACCACTTGTGGATGGAGATTCAATATCTTCATCCGCTACATCAATCACGTCACTTGTTTGATCAACAATTAAACCTAGCTCCATCTCTTCGTACTTCGTGATAATAATCCGTGAATTTTCAGATTGATTCGCTTCTCCAAGATTTAACTTACTACGAAGATCAATAATCGGGGTCACATGACCGCGAAGATTGATCACTCCTTTTACATATGCAGGAGCGTTCGGAACCCTCGTAAAACGAAAGACTCTTTCAATTGACTGGACATGGGTAATATCCAGTCCATACTCCTCTTCTCCTAACTTAAATGCCACTATTTTTACTAATCCCATAGTGATCATCCCTCTCTCTATTTAATAAACTGGTTCGGATCGATGATTAAAGCAACATCACCATTTCCAAGTATCGTTGCACCAGAAATCGCAAAAAGATTTGTTAAATAGCCACCTAAAGACTTAAGAACTACCTCTTGTTGTCCGATTACAGAGTCAACAACTAAACCAACTGTCTTATTTCCTTTGCGAACAAGAACCATATACAGTTGTTTTTGTTCTGTTTCTTCCACTCCTGGCACGTCAAAGGCTTCACCCAAAAAGACTAACGGGACAACGTTCCCTCGGAATTGGATGACTCTTTGCCCGTGGAGTTGATAAATTCCATCCTTTGACAACGTAGTAATTTCGACGATCGAACTGAAAGGAATGGCATACGTTTCCTCTTCCACTTTTACTAACATTGCATAAATAATCGATAAAGTTAATGGAAGTTGAATGCGGAAAACCGAACCTTGTCCCTCAGTCGAGTCAATCGTGATTACGCCGCCAAGTGACTCAATTTTTGTCTTAACAACATCCAGTCCAACACCACGTCCAGAAATATCAGAAATTTTATCCGCTGTACTAAAACCTGAGGAGAAAATTAATGAATAAACTTGTTGATCCGATAATAGCTCTGCTTCCTCTTGAGAAACGACGCCACGCTCGATGGCTTTGCTTAGTACTTTGTCACGATTAATCCCTTTTCCGTCATCTACAACTTCAATAAACACATGGTTACCGCTGTGGTAAGCCTTCAAAAGAATCGTACCTTCAGCTGGTTTATTTTTCGCAAGTCTTTCTTCTGTCGACTCTAATCCATGGTCTAATCCGTTTCGCAATAAATGGACTAATGGATCCCCAATTTCATCAATGACGGTACGATCTAATTCTGTCTCTGCCCCTTCGACAACTAGATTCACTTTCTTATTCAGGTCTTTTGCAAGATCTCGAACCATACGCGGGAATCGATTAAATACCGTCTCAACAGGGACCATTCGCATGTTTAAAATTAACCCTTGTAGGTCTGTCGATATCCGAGCCATATGCTCCACTGTTTCACTTAAATCGGTTAATTGAGATTTCCTTGAAATCTGTTCTAACCTGCCTCTATCAATTATTAATTCACTAAATAGATTCATTAATTGGTCAAGTTTCTCAATATCCACACGGATCGATTTTGATCTCTGAACTTTTTTGATAGGAGCAGGATTTTCTTTCCCATTATTTTGATTCGTTCCTTCTTTTTTTTCATCCACTGGTGCAGGTGTTGGGACTGCAGATGCTGACTCTTGTAAACTAGCTTCTACAACTAACACTTCACTTACTTCAGAAACATTGCTCAAATGTTTTTGAACTTCTTCTATTGCACGATGAGTGACAATGACTAACGTAAAGGAACCATCAAATTTATCCTCTTCAATTTGTTCTACTGAAGGATTTGACTGGATAATTTCTCCTAGTTCTTCTGCATTCTGAAAAACCATATAGGCACGAACCGACCTCATTAAACAGCCTTCATCCAACGTGACCTTAACTTGATATACGTTATTTCCTGTATTTTTTGCTTCTTTTATGATGGTGGTTAAATATTCATCCATCACTAATTCAGCCGTTGCTGCCACCTCTTGGGCTGCAGTCGTAATCTCTAAATTCCCAGAAAAAGATGGGTCTTGGATATTTGTCAGCATTGTGACAATGTGGCTCACGTTTTCCTTACCATCTCCACCTTGAATAATGTTATCGACCATTTTTTCAATTAGATCAATACACTTAAAAATTACATCCATAATATCGGATGAAATGGATAGTTTTGAATTTCTGACTAAGTCAAGGACATTTTCCATCTCATGAGTCAATGAAGCAAGATCTTCAAAACCCATCGATGCCGCCATCCCTTTAAGTGTGTGAGCCGAGCGGAAAATTTCGTTAACAATTGGTATATTATCAGGATCCGATTCCAATAGTAACAATTGGTCGTTGATTGCTTGTAGGTGTTCTTTCGCTTCTTCAATAAATATTTCCAAATAATTATTAAAATCCATTTTAAACTCCCCTTGCTAAATAGCATACAAAGTAGTCACTAGGACATTGGTAGCATTAATAAATTTATGTCTATTTTACCATATTCTTCGATTCAAAAGTCTGAATAATTTTGATAGTTTTATGGTTTTTGGTTAAATTAATAAATTTTGATATTGCGATATTAGGATGAACAATATTATAAAAACGTTCATCAGAAAATATCTACAAAAAAAGCGAGAGTACCCGGAAAAACTACCCTATCCAATACCTCTCGCTTTACCTATATTATTTTATTGCCATCAATATCTGATAAGTTTTGTTTGCTGCTCTCTTAAGTTAATTTCTATCCTAGTACTCTCTTAATCGAATCCATTACACGATCCGCATTAAAAGGTTTAACAACGAAATCTTTTGCTCCAGCTTGGATCGCCTCTAAAACCATCGGCTGCTGGCCCATTGCTGAACACATGATAATGTTTGCTTGTGGATATGCAGCTTTGATTTCCTTTACTGCCGTAATACCATCCTTTTCAGGCATTGTGATATCCATCGTTACTACGTCTGGCATTAATTCCTTATATTTTTCAATAGCGTCTTGGCCATTTACAGCTTCTCCTGCAACTTCAAGACCATTCTTTGTTAAAATGTCCTTTAACATCATACGCATAAATGCTGCATCATCTACGATTAATACCCGTGTCATAGTTATTTCCTCCTATTTCTATGTTAATTAATGTCTAATTCGTCATTTTTGATAAACGATCCCCTGGGCTAATGATATCCGTAATCCGTACACCGAAGTTCTCTTCGATAACTACGACCTCTCCTCTTGCAATCAATTTTTGATTTGCAAGAATATCGACAGGCTCACCAGCCAACTTATCTAATTGAATCACAGCTCCAGGTCCTAATTCAAGGATTTTCCTAATTTTCATCTCTGTACGACCCAATTCAACGGTAATTCCAAGTGGAATATCAAATAACATATCGAGTGTCCCAGGTTTTGCAGTTGAATTTGCGGGCTCAGAGAAATTAGTGAACTCCACTTTTTGCACATTCGTATTGACCGGAGCAGGACTTGAACTTGGTGCATTCACGCTGCTTTCGTACGAAGGTGCAGGCGGTGCAGCTTGTACCGGCTGATTGCTTTCATAGGCAGGTGCTGGAGTTTGATGTGTCGCTTGTCTTTGAGCCGCTTCTGCTACTGGTGCAGGTTGTGCAGGACTGCTTACTTCAGGCTCTGCCGTACCAAGGATTTTGCCAATCATATCCTTTGCGAAAGATAAAGGAATAAATTGAATCATATTAGAATCAATAAGGTCTCCAACTTTCAAGCGGAAGGAAACTTCGATAATAATTTCGTCTTCAAGATCCTCCAATTGTTTTGGTGGAAAACCAAGAACATCTAGAAATGGTGGAGAAATATCCACTTTTTGGTTGAAGATGGTCGACATCGAAGTTGCTGCTGAACCCATCATCTGGTTCATTGCTTCTTGTACAGCACTCAAATGAAGCTCTGATAATTCCTCTTCTAACTGGGTACCATCGCCGCCCATCATCAAGCTGGCAATGACTTTTGCATCTCTTTCTTTTATCATGAAAAGATTTTTCCCACGGATGCCAACTGTATAATCTACATGCACGGCTACATGGTTTTCTTCAATTACCTCTTCCATTCGATCATGTTCAATGACAGATAGAATTGGCGTTGTTATTTCCACCCGTTGGTTAAGAAGGGTAGAGAGTGCAGTTGTTGAACTTCCTAAAGATATATTTCCAATCTCTCCTAATGCATCTTGCTCTAAAGAGCTTAAATAGTCACTGATGGACAACAATGCAGGTTTAGAAGCGGTTTGATTGAATAATGCATTGATCTCTTCTTGTGAAAGAATACCTTCAGCCATCTTATAGATCATCTCCTTCCGTTTGGATTACTTGTTCAACCTGTACGGCATATCGTCCATTTTGCAGTCCAGGATTTCCAAGAAATCTTGTCAAATTTCCGACTTTTACTTGAAGCTTACCCGTTTCAATTCCAATCACATCTCCGACCTGTAGGTTGACAATATCCGAAACGGATAAAGTTGCTCTGCCGAGTTCAGCGATGACAGGTACTCCAACGTTATCAAGTTTTTCCTTAATTTTATCCTGTTCAGGTGCGGATGTTTTTGTCATCGATGACAGCCATTGATGCGTCGATAATTTAGGCAGAACAGGTTCAACGACTAAGTGTGGTAAACAAATCGTCACCCTGTCTGTAACGTCCCCGATCGTTGTTTTTAAGGCAATAATAATAACCGTGTCATTTTGCGAAGCAAGTTGAATAAATTGTGGATTCGTTTCAACCGCCTCTGATTTAACTTTAATTTCTTCAATGTTTTTCCAGGCATCCTCGTACATTTCAGCTGCACGATTGATAATTTTTTGCAACAGGACCATTTCGATTTCCGTTAAATCTCCGCTTCTCGCTAAAGAACCACCTTGTCCTCCTAGCAACCGTTCTAAAACGGCAAAGGCAATATTTGGATTGATTTCCATTGCCATTTTTGCTTCCATTGGCTTCACATCAAATACATTGACGATCGTTTTCGATGGGATTGAAGCAATAAATTCGTGATAAGGTACCTGATCGACCAGATCGATTTCTATTTGGACAAACGTCCTTAGTCGAGCAGAAAGTTGTGTAGACATCAAACGTGTGAAGCTCTCATGAATCCTCATGATACTACGCAATTGCTCTTTCGAATAGCGCATGGCCCGCTTGAAGTCATATAATTTTACAGTATCTTTCTCTTCTGTTACGTCGGATGCCTGCAGCTCGCCATTATTTAAGGCTGATAACAGTGCATCGATTTCTTGTTGCGATAGTACATCTGCCAAAAAGCATCCCCCTAACTCTTCCATGAGTTATTAAGTCATTTTTGCATTTGAAATAAAACGAGGCTGTAATCAGCATCATTTTATTTCAAGAGATGATTGTCTGATTACTTCATCTTATTATCGTTTTAAGTTAACAACCTCTTCTAAAATCGAATCAGATGTTGTGATGGTTCTAGAGTTTGCTTGGAATCCACGTTGAGCAATAATCATTTCTGTAAATTCTTCGGTTAAATCAACGTTGGACATTTCCAACACACCAGCATTAATTTGACCTCCGCTATTATCCTCAATTCTTCCAATCAATGCCGCACCGGAGTTCCCTGTTTCCATGTACATGGTGTTACCAATTTTATTTAGACCGTTTGGATTGGAAACTACTGCTGTAGCTAAAGAAATGTTATCGTGGTCTGTAGTACTATTTTCAGCATTTAAATAGTACTGTCCATAAAGTGGATCAGTTGGATCAGAGTTTAATGCAAGTTTACCAATATTTCCGCCTTCATCAACGATATTAATAAAACCATTAGCATCGATGGAATAGGAAGTAATTCGTTTTGACACAATTTGATCAGTAGTTCCACCATTTCCATCATCTACTTGGATCACTTCGTTAACAGTATTAATATTAATAGGAAGTTGAGTAGCTGCTCCAGTTACATCCTTTGAAATCCCATTGACCATGAATCCATTAGAATTAACTAAATTTCCAAGTGCATCTCGAGTGAAATTACCTGCTTTTGTTAAGTAATTTGCCCCACCCGCTTCTGGAGTAACAACAAAGAATGCATCCCCATCAATCGCTAAATCCGTGCCAACACCAGTAGTCATCGGGCTACCTGGTGTATGGATTGTATCAATCGATCCAATCTTAGTCCCTAGTCCTACTTGCTTTGGGTTGATACCTCCGCTTTGTGCCGTTGGTGCAGTAGCTCCGGCAATATTTTGATTAATAATATCTTGGAACATGACACGGCTTTTCTTGAAACCAATTGTATTTACATTCGAAATATTATTACCAATCACATCTAATTTTGTTTGAAAGCCTTTCATCCCAGAAACGCCAGAGTATAGTGATTTTAACATTCTATCTTCCCCCGATTGTGTAAGTTTGATTTATTTCGATTCAGCATTTACCTATTTAATTTCTGTCACATAATCTGCAGGAACTTTTTCATTCCCTACTAAATAAAAATAATTTCCATCTTGAGTCGAAACACCTTTAACCACACCAGTAATCGGTGCAGTTGCTCCGTCTGGAGTCCAACTGATTTCTTTTCCAATTATCGCAGCATGATTACTCATTTGATTACCAGCAAATTTTTCAAATGCCTTATTTAAGTTGGTCATTTGTTCTAATGAACTAAAGGTAGCCATTTGAGCAATAAAATCCTTATCTTGCAACGGACTGGAAGGGTCCTGGTGTGCTAATTGGGTTGTTAATATTTTGAGAAAATCATCTTTCCCTAACATACTTTTCTGTTCAAACGATTTTACATTATTAATTGAATTATTTTTCGTTACAGCGGCGATATCAATCCAATTACTCATTCACCTATCCACTCCTTACTATGCAGTAAAATCAATCCGTGGAGCACTCTTTATCATCGCTCCGCCATAAGTGGCCATTTTTGTCTCAACTGGACTTAAAACATCCATTGTTCCATGATCATTTTCGTGTTGTTTTTTTGAGCCTTCCTCAGACGAATCCGCAGATTGTCGTTTGTCCGAATGAGAAGTGTCTTGAGAAAAGGACTGTGGCTGATTATTTTGATTTAAATCGAATGATTGCGGTGTTTGCTGGACTACATCTAATTTTTGAACGGTTAGGCCCTGTTGTGTCAGTGCTTGTTTAAGCTGTTGAAGCTGAGCTTCCAGCGCTTCTTTTGCGACATTTGTATCTGCTAAAATTTGCGCCGAAACTTCGCCATTTTGAACGGTGAGTTTGACCTCGATTTGACCTAAATGGTCGGGTGATAACAAAAATTTCGCTTCCGTACTGCCATTCTGATTATGAAAAATCCGCATATAACTTCCCACAAAGTCACTTACCTCTGGTACAAAATCATTCACTGACATCGTTGGCAGAGATTGCTGTTCATTCGTTGAACTCCAGCTCTTATTCCCTTGAATCTGTTGATCCGTACTAATAAACACTGAACCGTTTGTATGGACAGGTTCATTTACAAAATCTTGATTAAATCGACCATTTTCATTCTGCGTAATATTTCGGTTACCTTCAGGTGAAAATAATACTAAATTTTTATCTAAACTTAACAGCACATTTGTTTCTGGGCTGTCGATTTGTTTTATATTATCAAATTCGTTCAAAACAAGTTGAAGTTTGTCTTCAATATTATTAAGAATCGAACTATTCTTTTCATTGGGTTTAATTTCATTCATTAAATTTGCTAATTTCTGAATGAGTTGAATTTCATTTTCATTTGTTGAAGTTGGTTCATTTAAACCATCGAGTTTTTGTAACCAACGAGCTAAATCCTGTCCAATTTTTTCAGCGTTTTGCTGAAGTTGATTTAATTGGTTGTTTGGATTAAATACATGAGATGATGGCTCAGTCTCATTCTTCTCTAATGACTGTTGTAATGATTGAAGCAATTCAACCATTGAAGTTAATAGAGAATCAAGCTGTTGCAAATCCTCTTCGTCCAATTCAGCAGGATCAATGATCGTATTACTAACTTCAGAATCACCTTGTATATTAGTTGTTTCTAATTGCTCAGATTGTTGTCCTAACAAATTAAACATCGCTAATACCTGATTGAAGGAATTAACTGAAGCATCATTTGGTTTATTTGATTTTGTCTTTCCACTATCAGCAAGCGAAGTTTGATTTATTTTGATTTGGATTTGAGAGATATCCAAAAAACTTCCTCCTATCATGGATCTCTATCGTCAATATTTTTCATTATAACTCAATAATGATTATTCGTCATCGACTTTTTGAAATACGATTTTAATAGGTTTGTAACATAAAAACCCTTTATTTTTAATAGTTTATGAGTATTTTACTATTTTTTTGATAAGGAATAACAAAAAGTGGCAATTGAATATTAAGTATAATTTGATGAATTTTTACTCTTTTTTACTACATAAAAAAAGGACGATGCTATTACATCATCCTTTTTCTATTAGTACAGTTAAACGAATGAAATTATTTCTTGATACATGCGCGAGAGCAGATATTGCCCATCTGCATATCCGGCTTCCTGAACGGCTTTTGGCATACCGTATACAATACAGGAATCCTCTGCTTCAACAAATACATGTCCTTTGTATTTCTTTACTAAAGCACTGCCTTCCATCCCGTCTACACCCATTCCAGTTAATATAACCGTTAACAGTTTATCAGCGAAGATAGGGGCGGCCGAACGTAGTGATACATCTATACATGGCTTATAAAGTGCCTTATGTTCATCGGAATTAACCACTTTAAAGACAATTGTGCCATCTAGTTTCTTCTCAAAAACGGTTTGGAAACCTGATGGTGCAATATAGATGTTTCCTGGTAAGATTTCCTGTCCATTTTGGGCTTCACACACTTTCAAGTTACACAATGTATTAAACCGTTCCGCCAGCGGTTTCGTAAATCCTGGCGGCATATGCTGTGCCACAACGATTGGAATCGGAAAGTCTGCTGAAAATTTTGGCAGGATCGCTTGGAGTGCAGATGGACCACCTGTAGAGCAACCAATAAATACTAAATCTATTTGACTTTTCTTTATTCTTTTTACTACATTTACTGCCGGCTTTTTACTTGGAGCTGGAGCCTTGGCGGGTTTCTTTGCATCTAGGATCCCTTTTAAACGCATGATGAATTCTTCTGTCAGAGCATTACCCACTCGATCACGAATAAGATTATCTTTTAAGAAGAAATCAACCGCTCCAAATTCCAACGCCTGAATCGTTTCCTTTGCTCCCTCACCCGTCCGTGAACTCAACATCACTACTGGAACTGGATTTGTTTTCATAATTTTTTCTAATGCCTCAATCCCGTTCATCTCTGGCATTTCTACATCCATCGTAACCAAATCAGGCTTTAGGCGCTGTACTTTTTCAACTGCCTCAGCCCCATTTCTTGCAATACCCACAATATAAAAATAGGGATCGGTTTCTAATATAATACTTATTGCCCGTCTCATAAAAGCAGAGTCATCAACTACTAATACGCCGTACTTTTTCATTCTAAACAGGTTCCTTTCGATAATAAAAAGTCTTGTCTGAGTCTACTTTTTTAAATCCCAAGGTTGTATCTGTTATGGATTCTGCATGGCCTAGAAACAAGTAACCACCGGGTGATAAAAGTCGATATAAACTACGTAAAATCCGTTTTGTCGTTTCTTGATCAAAATATATTAATACATTTCGACAAAAAACCACGTCCACCTCTCCGATTTCAGTCATTTTTTTCTCTTCGAGGAGATTTAATGATTCAAACTGTACCATTTTTTGAATCGATGGTTGAACCTGATAGCCGTTATCTTCATGTATAAAATATTTCTTCAGTAAATTTTCTGGGATTCTTCGAAAAGCGAATGACCCTTGGTGATACCAGCCCTTTTCCGCTTTTTCCAGTACCTTTTTATTAATATCTGTTGCGATAATCTTCACTGTTCCCGGTAAAAATTTACCAGATTCATGAATTAACATCGCTAATGTATAGGGCTCCTCCCCTGTAGAACAAGCAGCACTCCATATTTTCACCGGTCTGCCTTGATTTTTTTCTTTTAATTGTGGAAGAATTGACATACAGCATTCATTTAACTGATTTTCTTCACGATAAAAATAAGTCTCATTAATCGTTAAAATTTCCACTAAAACATCCCATTCTTGAGCTGTTTGTTTCAAATAGGCACAATATTCCCAAGGGGTAAGAGTTAACTCGTTTAACCGTTTTGAGATCTTATCTTTGAGGATGTCCAGTCTGTCTGTATACCTTAGCCCGCAGTAATCATAAATCATTTGACTTAGTTTTGATAATCCGATATCTTGCACATCTATCACCTTTTCCAGTGAGCATTTGTAGAGATAAAAATTTGATAATATTCTTTCAAAATGATGAAACAATCGTCATGATTTATTATAAAACTACTGGATAAAGCGATACACGTCAATTGAATTTTTTTATTAATTTTCATCCGAATTGATTAATTGTTTTTGATTTATTTTGATAGAATGTATCAAAAATGGTAATTGTTTTTACTTGACTGAAAGCTTTCAAAAAACTTTATTGTCGTTTTATTTTGATTGATTTACAATAGCATTATTAACTTTAACATCAAAAGGAGAAAATTATGTCTGGTTTGTCTGGTATTCTCGGAATTTTAGTCGCACTTATTGCAATTGGGGTTGGGATGGTTTTAAAAGGTGCTCCATTAGCTTCATTGTACAACCCAGCCGCATATTTGATTATTTTTGGAGGAACACTTGCTACTCTTTTAATTGCATTTCCTTTTAGTGAATTTAAGAAGTTTCCTATATTATTAAAAATCGCCATGTTGGAACCAAAGCTCCCTTCTAAGCTAGATCAAATATCCGAATTAGTGAAGTGTGCGGAAGTTGCGAAAAGAGAAGGTATTTTAGCACTAGAGGAAATCGCCAATAATACGAATGACCCTTTTTTCAAAAAAGGACTTGAACTTATTATTGACGGAAGTGATATTGATTTCGTTGAAGAAGTATTAATGGAGGAAATTGGCGCCATTGATAAACGGCATAAAACTGGTGCCCTTATTTTTACACAGGCAGGCACTTATGCCCCAACTTTAGGAGTACTCGGTGCCGTAGTAGGTCTTGTTGCTTCACTTGGAAATTTAAATGATGTAGATAAACTAGGTCATTCTATTGCAGCGGCATTTATCGCAACTCTCCTTGGAATATTTTCCGGCTATGTTTTATGGCACCCGATTGCTACGAAATTAAAACGGATTTCAAAGAAAGAGCAAGATTTAAAGATGGTTACAGTAGAAGGATTACTTTCAATCTGTAATGGACTTTCTCCTAGTGCCTTAGAAAAAAAATTAATTGTATACATTGATCCAAAAGAACGTAAAAAGTTCGAGAAGAAAAACGGGGAAGATGCGAATGAGCAAACGGCGTAGACATCTAGAAGAAGAGCATGAAGAACATATTGATGAATCTTGGTTAATTCCTTACGCTGATATCTTAACTCTATTATTAGCATTGTTTATTGTATTATTTGCTTCCAGTGAAGTTGATAAGGCTAAATTTCAATCTATTATGGACGGATTTAAATCAGAATTTACTGGTACAAAAATTGAAAATGATCAATCGGGGCTTACGATTCAAAAGCAGGGTGAAAAAGAAGAGTCTGAATCAACATCACCTGCTGAAACGCCGGAACCTGAAAAGAGCGCAGAAGATATCGAACTGGATAACTTAAAGCAACAACTTCAGGCATATGTTACAGCAAATGGCCTTGAGGCGATGGTTTCTCTTCAAGAAACAAGACGTGGCGTTGAAATTGCTTTAAAGGATGTCCTGCTATTTGACTCCGGAAAAGCCATCCTGAAGGAAAGCTCCTATCCAACATTGGATGCCTTTGTTAATTTATTTACTACCTTACCAAATCCGATTAGTATTGAAGGCCATACAGATGATGTCCCAATTGGAAATGCTGCATACCCAACAAACTGGGAACTATCCTCTGCAAGAGCTGTGAGCGTTCTTCATTATTTTGCATCAAAAAATATTCCGAATGAACGGATGCAGTTTACCGGTTTTGGTGAATTTCAACCAATTTATCCGAATGATACGGATGAACATCGCCAGGAAAATCGCCGAGTAAACATTGTCATACTAAGGGAAAATAAATAAGAAATGGCCTGATCTTTTTGATCAGGCCATTCTTATTTTTCGATTGCAACTGCTTGACTACCCATTTCCATCCAAGCTTCAATAAAGCTTTGCCGCTCTACTTTCCTATTTTTATAGCCAAAGGGATCATTGACATAGATATAATTTTGATCGTAGCCTGTAATGACAACGCTGTGAACACTAAAGGTGATATTTATTGGCCCTTGTGGAGTATCCCATTTTTGAAATTCAGCACCTGGAGCCATATTCCCCGTCGTAATTACCCAAACAGGTATTCCTCTGCCCACTTTTCTAAGTAAATCCTCAAAGGGACTATTGGTTAAGTTAACTGCTTTTTCTCCCACATATTCTTTCGTTAATTCGAAAATCGGACCATTATAAACGGATAATCCTGGACCATCCACCATATTTCCGACAAAACCAATTTGTGGATTTCCTTTTCTTTTATCAGGATATTCCATTGGAACATACGGGATTTTCTCAGCTAATTCATTTTTCGTTACCATGATTCCATTGTATTGGAGAAGCATCGCCAAACTAGTCACTTCACAACCTTTTGTTAAATATGGTGCATCGAACTGGTTCAGGAGCGGAACATCTAACAATTTATTGCTTGGTAAAAAGGACTCTTTTTCCACGATTCCGATATCACGGGCTAGTAAGGTAGTTCGTTCATTTTTATAAAATGGCAGCATCTGAGCGATTTTTTCCGCTAATGTATGGTCGGTATTAAAATAGATGACCGAAAAAACGATGCTGCCAACAACCCATTTCTTCAATGATGACACATCCTTGCAAGTACATACTTTTTGACTCTATATCTATAAATATATCAAAAAGTATAGGAAAAAGGATCTATAATTTTTTTACCATTTGTACCTGCTCGGTCGAAATCGAAAATCCATTCACCAGTAAATATTCGGTTACTGGGTTAGAAACAGGAGCATTGACGGTAGTAAAAGTAACGGAACCTTTTGCCTGATTTGCAATCTCTGCAAAAATACCCTGTATTTCTTCTGGTCCTTGGAAAAGCTCAAGCTGATATAAAAATACTTTTTCTAGCTCCCCTTCTTGATTCCAAATACGTTTATATAAAGCGTAACCAAGGAGATTGTCATTCTGATCAAAATAAATTTGTGCTTCACCTGATTTCACACTTTGCCATTGGCACTGCCATGGTGCGTATTCTTTGTAGTATGTCATTGTTGCCAGTTGCTCTGGCCGAATAGATTTTGTTTGCATTGCCTCATTTCTAGTTAATTCAGGAGTCCCACTCATGAACACAAGTGAATCGGTTACTTTATAGCCAAATTTCTCATATAACCGGATTGCTTTTTCATTTTCTTTAATGGCTTCGAGAGCGGCAACTTCAACACCCGCCTCCTCATAGATCTTCAAAGTTTCCTCCATTATTAATCGTGAAACACCCTTGCCACGATATAGAACTGCGACCCCCGTTCCGCCATTCCAAGCAGTTTTTTTCCCTTCAATAGTGCGAAAACCATTGACGACAATCGCCACGGGCTGTTCATTATCAAAAACGACAAATGATTGACGGAGCGATAACCCTTCATTGACCAACCTTGTGAAGAATAATTCTGCCGTCGTTTCCATTTGAACAAAATATCCTTCAAAACCGCGATTCCATGCGGTTACCATCTCTTCAGGCGTACATTCTGTTAATCTCTTAATAGTGAAATTCATTTATATTCCTCCTTAAAATTAAAATGCTGTGATACATCTTGGTTTTTCCAATACGGCAAATAACTGATTCATTTTCATCCAGTCATCGGGATGAGAAAGTGTTGCTTTTCCAAAAAAGTATAACTCCTTAAATGTTACAACTCCCATCAGCAACGAAGAAAAATCGGAAATATCCATTGATAATTCCAAATCATAGTCACCATTTTCAACCAGTTTCATCCAACCATCATTGACGTGAAGAATGTGCTTCTGATTATTTTGAGGAAGAAATGTATCCTTAATATCTAGTTTCAACCTCGTATTGACATGATTAAAGTTATGTTCCTCCAACTCTTCAAAAATCCCTTTGACATTAATGATCCGATACATCAGGCCAACACCGGATGTATTGCTTTCATGATAAACGCTCGGAATTAAATGATTAGAGCCATTCCGTGGATCTTCGATGAGAAAGTGGGCGTTTTCTTCTTGTGTATTCCAGACCACCCTATTTACTTGGTCAGCTTGTGTATGTAGGAAGTTGCTTAATTGCAATAATGCTTCGGGAGATTCATAGATAAATTCTTTTATGATGAGGTCGTTATGGACGAAATTCGTTTCGCTTTTTTTCGCGAACGAAAAGAGAATATACCCACTCATTTGCGACCCTTCTTCAAAGCCGATCAAAGTATTATCTGGATTGGAAAACATTGCATCTAATTCAACTTCTGTCTTTATGAACATGCCATGAGTATTTATTACATAACGCGTATAACAATGCTTAACTTTTTCTTTGTCTGCTGAAGTTAAGTATTTCAGACCAAATTTTGATTTGCTCATTGGAAAACTTCCTGGTTTAAATTGGAATTGATGAATCTTCGGCCCATAACCGAATCCCATCTTTTTATAAAAGTCCGGTCGAAATGGATAAAGCGCTACCATGTTGACACCTTTTTCTAAAAACATTGTAAGGAATGCTTCAATTAACTCCTTCGCCACTTTTTCCTTTTTATGAAGTAAATCAACCGCTACTTGACCAACTCCGCCGACAACGATGATTTTTGAGAACAAATTCATTTGATAATAATGGATCCTCATCCCGCCTAATAATTGCTTTTCGCGAAATAATCCATAAAAATCAATCGAAGGATCATTGGATTGCCGATCAATCATTCGAGACAGAAGCTTTTCTTTAAACTCAGGTGTGCGATCCTTCATGGCACCCGGATAGGCATTTATCACAATTTCAACAAATTCTTTTAAATCAGCATACGTTAATTTTCTAATCTCACTCACTACACAAACACCTACTTTTGTAATTTTGCGAAAATATAGAGTTCATTATTATTTTACACCCTTACTCGCGAGATTTGGTGTTTTACTCGCGAGAATTTTGGGTTTACTCGCTAAAAATATTTCTCTACTCGCGAAATTCCCCCTTTTACTCGCCAAGAGAAGAAAAACAAGCCCAGCCAGAAACAACACTTCCGGCTGGGCTTGCTCAATAGTTATTTTACGCCTAAAGGTACAACGCGCTGGCCGATTGCCGCAATTAATTCTTTTGGCATTGGGAAGCTCAAGGCGGCAGGATCCTTCATCACCGCTGGTATCGTTGCCCGCAATGCTTCTTCCGAAATATTATATTCTTTGAAATCAGCCGGAAGGCCCACTTTATGCTGCAGTAAGCGAATTTTTTCAACAACCTTTGCCAAAGCAGCCTCTGCTGGCTCATCTTTCACATCCACATCCAACGCAGCTGCAAGCTCATACACCTTGGGAAGGTACAACATCGGCACCATTTCCATGACAACTGGAAGGAACACAGCATTTGCTAATCCATGTGGAATTCGGAACAAGGCGCCATAGGCGTGTGCCATATTGTGAACCGGGATCGCATTAAGGGCAAAGCTAAAAGCGCTAATTCCCATTAAACTTGCTTGCAATAAATCCATTCTCGCAGACAAATTCCCACCATTAGCGACTGCAACCGGGAGATTTTTTTCAATTAACCGGATTGCGTGCAACGCATGTGCGTCTGTCAGCGCGGTTGCAGTCGGGGAAGCAAGTGCTTCAATCGCATGTGTTAGGGCATCAAACCCTGTAAAGGCCGTAATCACTGGTGGAAGACCAACTGTTAAATCAGGATCAAGAATCGCCATATCCGCACTAAGAAACGGATTAATGATATTTGTTTTCATTTGAATATCTTCATTAAAAATAACGGCGATTGGGGAAACTTCTGATCCCGTTCCAGCGGTGGTTGGGATCGCAATATGTGGAATCGGAATATGATTCGCTTTTGGAAACTGCTCGTATAAAAGTCCGCCTGGAATGGCCTCCTTGATATCGGACAACCCTTTGTGAATGGCATATTTTACCCCTTTGACCGTATCTAGTACACTACCGCCGCCAACAGCTAATAGGGCATCACCGCCGACTTCCTTCACATAGCGAACAGCGTCATTGATGCAGCGGCTCTCTGCATCTTGACTGATATCAAGATATTGACCAACAAGCTGTGGACCGCTGCCATGTCCGGTTAATTGGAAAATTTCAGCCACCTTGCTGACGACACCCGCTTTTTCTAAACCTCTGTCACTCAAAAGGACCACTCTTTTTGCACCGAGACCAGCAAACAAGCTTGGTACCATCGCCCGTGAATTTGAACCGCTGTAAATTCCCGTACGAAGCATAAACTGTGATAAGGTAGTTTTCATCTTATACACCTCTTCCTTAGTTTTGGCCAAACAGTATTCCATACCAGCTTTTTCTTTCCAGCTCGGGTGCCATTGATGTGTGAACATGCTTGACCTGTGTATAGGCGTCAAGCGAGTGCTTACCCATTTCCCTGCCGATACCACTTTGCTTATAACCGCCAAATGGTGCATCGTTTCTCAGCATATGCCAGTCATTGATCCAAACGACACCTGCCTGAAGCTTTCTTGCCACCTTATAAGCTTTGTTGACATCGCCTGTCCAAACTCCTGCCGCTAAACCATAAATCGAATCATTCGCCATTCGAATGGCTTCATCTAAATCGGAATAGCGGATGACGGATAACACAGGACCAAAGATCTCTTCTTGGGCGATTTTCATATCATTCGTGACATTGGCAAAAATCGTTGGCTCAATAAAATTCCCTTCTTCGCAGCCAGCAACCTGCACTTCTTTTCCGCCGCAAACTAGCGTTGCCCCCTCCTGTTTACCAGCCTCAATATATGATAGGATCGTTTCCTTTTGTTTCTTTGAAATAACCGGACCTACATCTGTGGCAGGATCGAGCGGATTCCCAAGCTTTAATTTACTGGTTAACGCAACAAGGCCAGCCACTACCTGGTCATACATCGAATCTGGAACAAACAAGCGGGTTCCTGACTCACATAGCTGGCCAGAATGTAAGAACACACCAAAAAGACTGCCTGGCAGAGCGATGCTTAAATCCGCATCCTCTAATAGAATATTAGGTGATTTTCCGCCAAGCTCTAACGTTGTATTTTTTATCGTATTGGCTGATAGTCCCATGATTCTCCTGCCAACCTCTGTTGATCCAGTAAAAGCAACCTTATCAACTTTCGGATGATTGACAAGTGCTTCCCCAACATCAGCCCCCGGTCCACTAACAACGTTAATCACACCTGGAGGGACAACCTTTGAGATAATTTCAGCAAGCTTCAACGTTGATAAGGGAGTATAGCTTGCTGGCTTAAGGACAACGGTATTTCCCATTGCTAATGCCGGAGCAATTTTCCAAGTGGCAATCACCATCGGTAAATTCCAAGGCGTAATCGCGGCACAAACCCCAATCGGCTCCCGCCAGATGAAATTATGAGCTGGTCCCGGAAATGGCGGAACTGGCAATGTCTCGGAATATGGATATTCGAGTGTAAAATTCGCCATTGTTTGAAATAAATCGACCATTTGTAAAATGTCATTACTGCTTATACGGCGGACTGTTCCGCCTGAGCTAATAGATTCCAAGTAGGTTAATTCTTCGGCATGTTGGGCAATTTGGTAGGAAATCGCATACAAAATGCCTGCACGGTCTTTTGGATTCATATTTTTCCATTCAGTGTTATCAAAGGCATCTCTAGCAGCTTGAACGGCTTTGTCAACGTCTGCAACAGTTCCTTTAGCAACTTTCGCAACGAGCTGGCCATTGGCTGGATTGAAGACATCAAAGGTTTCTTGACTACTTGCAGGCTCCCACTTTCCATTGATGAAAAGTGGAAATGTTTGGACATCAACATGTACTGTCATCATCGTTCCTCCTCTAATTTACAAAACTCCAAGTTCACTTTCTGTCGATCTATAAATCTCTTCAATTTTTTTGCCTTTTGCCCGAGCTAATACCTCCATCCGTACTGAAAGCTGTTTAAGCGTGAAGTTCATTACCTCTTCAGGATTACCACCAAACGAACTAACCTCCTTTCCTTGGATACCTTCTTGATTTAATCTCAGTGCTAACGGGGTTAACTCCTGCATTTTTGCTGCAACAAAATCAAAGAGATGCGGATGTTCACAAATTAAACGCTGCAATAGGTAGGTCCCATAACCAATATGTCTGGATTCGTCCTTTTTCAAATTTCCCACACCTTCTAGGAGACCTGGCATAATCCCTGCAGTCTCTAATGCCTGATAAAACGAAAAGTATCCCGTTTCAGCCAATACTCCTTCAACAAACATATTGTAGACAACCGAGGCTTCGGCAATCGCTTCAGGTGATTGATCTGTGACAAGGCGCTCCATTGTGGTTGGCAGAATTTCATAAAAGATTTTCTGATAGGTTTCGGTATGAAAATGAGAGAGGTCCCCTCTTTCACCAATCGCATTTAAAACGAGCCGGAAAAATTCTGTATGCTTTGCTTCTTCATATAAAAAAGTGGTTAAGAACATTTCTTCTTCGAGACGCCCTTCTTTGGCAATCGCCATAATAAGCGGGAGCAGATCCAGGGTAACGGCTTCCTCCCCAGCCTGAAATTGCGAAATCAAGCGTAATATATCTTCCTGCTGTTCAGCATTAAGTGTCTTCCAGTCCCGCTGATCCTGACTAAAATCAATGTCAGCAGGATTCCAGGTTCCTAGCCTTTTTGCCTTTTGAAATAATCGAAATGGGAAACTGTCCTCTAGTAGCCCTCGTTTACTTGTTGTTAAAATTGTTCTTTTCTCCATCTTCTTACTCCTCTCATTTAATAGATTTCTAGTTCAGACACGCTTTTGCGCAGATGTGTTTTTAAAATCTTGCCAACACCATTCCTTGGCAGCGTATCAAGAAAAACGACTCTTTTAGGCGTCTTATTTTTCGCTAAATGATCCTGACAAAAAGCGATTAATTCTTCCTCTGTGGCCGATATACCTGGTTTCAATACAACACACGCGACCATTTCCTCCCCCATTTTTTCATGAGGAACACCAACCACGGCCACTTCGGAAACGCTTTCATTTTTATTCAAAATTTCTTCTACATCTCGGGGGTAGAGATTAAAACCTCCTCGGATGATGAGATCTTTTTTCCGGTCCACAATATAGACATAGCCCTCATCATCTACGCGTGCCATATCTCCTGTATGTAACCAGGAATCCTTTAATACCCGTTTCGATTCTTCTTCATTTTGAAAATATCCAGGTGTTACATTCTCACCGCGGACAAGCAGCTCGCCAACCTCTCCTATCGGGACCACAACACCATTGTCATCAACGATTTTCACTTCCACACCAATGATTGGTATACCAACAGAGCCTGGTTTAATTTCAATCCCCTTTTTATGCGCCGTTACAACTGGTGCTGCTTCCGATAGCCCATAGCCTTCATAAACCTTTGCGTTGAACTTTTTTTCAAATGCATAAAGCAATGCAACCGGGAGAGGGGCCGAGCCCGAACCGACTGACTCTAGACTTGCGGTATCAAAGCGGTCTGCTTGCGGATATGCGACTAGTGCGTGTATCATTGCCGGCACAGCTGAAAAGGTTTTGACTTGATATTGCTCAATTGTTCCTAATACTTCTGCAACATCAAATTTGGAAAATACAACGATTGAGCTACCAGTTAATAAACAAATATTTGAAACTGTTAGACCGTAAACATGGGCAAGCGGCAGGACTCCAATCGTGGTTCCCCGCTCTGTTTCATTATGTTTGCTTGAATTTTCTGCGTTGGAAGATAAATTTTTGTGGGTTAACAGGACCCCTTTGGGATTACCCGTTGTTCCTGAAGTATAAAGAATGACAGCTGTATCATCTGCTTTTACTGCTGCACTCATTGAGGATTCCGAGTGATTGACTGATGTCATCACATCATAGAAGTTCGTTACATCTTCACCGGAGGGCTGATCTACCACTACTAATAATGGTTTTTCAGGAAGTCCTTCTAGTGCTTTTTCAACATTTTTTAAGACCATCGAGGAAGTGATGACTGCTTTAGCTCCAGAGTTTAGAGCAATATAATGTAGTTCTTTTGGATGTAGCGTAAACATAACTGGGACAATGATGGCACCGGCTCGTGTAATTCCCTGATAAGAAAACAGTACCTCTGGGCAATTGGCCATACAGACCATCACCCGATCACCATTCGTGATCCCATTCTTACGTAATCCATTCGCTAATTGGTCTGCATATTGCCTTGTTTCCACATTCGTGAATTGCCTATCTTGATAATATAAGAAAGGATATTCACCATACTGAGCAATATTAGTATCAAGCAGATCATTAAGTTTCATAAAATCCCCCCAAATATAACTTATTCCAAATAGTGGAATGCTCGTCCTATAAACTATATTTATTTGGAACGACGAATATGAATAAATTTTACTAGAAAAATCCCCCTTGTTTAAACAAAAGTGCTGTTTCGACAAGGGGGATTTGTGTTAAAAATTTTTTGAACTTATTTTTTTACTTTAATAGGGACAACTTTCCCATCTTCGATTGCTCCAACTTCTAGATTGGCTTCAAACCCGCCATCTTCACCAATTTTTGGAATATCATAGACTTTATAATCATCTGCTAGGTTGTCCAACCCATCCTGCATAGCCGCACGGATTTTTTCAGCATCATCAACAGAGCCTGCTGCCTTCATTGCTTCAACGAATACATGCGTAGCAATATAATTTAAAGCTGCTTCAGATCCAGGATTTTCACCATGCTCTTCCTTATATTTCTTCACAAGACGATCAACTGCAGCAGCATCTGAATCAACAAATGGAAGAACACCAATAGATCCGTTTAGCATATCATAACCACCAGTAACGGTTTGCATCTCATCAAACTTGGCCTGATCCATTACAATGAAGCCGCCCTTAAAGCCAAGCTCTCTCGCTTGCTTTGCTACCTTCGCAGTTGGTTCTGAGGCACCACCGATGAAAAGTACATCTGGCTTTTCTTTCAAGGCATTTGTGATGATCGTGAAGAAATCTGTATCCTTAGCGAAGTCAATGGCTGAATTGTAAACAACCTTACCGCCTTCTTTTTCCCAATGCTCTTTCAAATGTTCGGACCAGTCTTTTCCATACTGAGAAGCTGTTGGCAAGAATGCAATCTTCTTCCCGAATTTTTCCATTTGATAATCTGTGAATGGCTTTAAGTAGCCAGCGTAGCTTGGAGGAATACGAACTGTCAATTTGTTTCCAACCTCTGTGATCTTTGGCTCACTTGAATAAGCACCAATGATAAACTTTTCTTGTTGATTGAATACCTGAAGGGCAAAAACGCCGCCACTATGAGGTGTAAAAATAATTGGCGTTTTATTTTCTTGAATTAATCTTTTTGCATTGGCACCTGCTTCATTTGGCAGATATTTATCATCTAATGAAACAATATTCAGCTTATATTTCTTACCATCTACTTCAAAACCGCCTGCTTCGTTTACTTCCTCAGCAGCCATCTTAACACCATTTAATGTCCGCTCACCATAAAATGCTGCCGGTCCGCTTAATGGCCCCGTATAACCAATGTTAACAGTCCCAACGTCTCCAGAATCTTTATTATCCTTTGAGTCGCCTTCTCCTGATGTATTCGTTGATGAACTATTACATGCAGCCAAACTGAAAACTAATACGAATATTAAACTTAATGTTAAAAGCCATTTCATCTTTTTCATGATTTACCCCCTCATATTTTTAAAATTCAAGCAAAAGATGTGGTGTAGGACTAGCAACCACCCCCTTAAAATCGAATCATACTTATGCTCCTATGTATGCCTTACGAACTTCATCATTCGCAAATAATTCAGCTGAAGTTCCTTGAAGCACAATCGAGCCATTTTCAAAAACATAGCCTTTATCAGCAATTTTCAAGGCTGCGTTAGCATTTTGTTCAGCCAGCAAAATCGTTGTACCCTCACGATTGATTTGCTGAATGACATCAAACATCTGCTCAACAATCAATGGAGCAAGTCCGACTGATGGTTCGTCGAGAAGCATCAGCTTTGGTTTTGACATTAAGGCTCTGCCGATGGCTACCATTTGCTGCTGCCCGCCGCTCAGTGATCCGGCAGCATCATTTCTTTTTTCATGGAGAATCGGAAATAATTCGTATACATGATCTAAGGATTTTTTTATTTCATCTTTTCTTCGTCTATGAACGAAAGCTCCCAATCTCAGGTTTTCCTGAACGGTCATAGATGGGAACAGTTTACGGCCTTCAGCACATTGCCCGATTCCTAACTGGACAATTTGGTCCGCCGACCGTTTATTAATGGAAGTACCTTCAAATAGAACTTCACCCACTGAAGGCTTACTTAAACCGCTAATGGTGCGAAAGGTCGTACTTTTTCCAGCACCATTTGAGCCTAATAAAACGACAATTTCTCCTTTTTTTACCTCAAAATTGATGTCATGGACGGCTGTAAAACTACCGTATTTGACAGAGACATCTTGTAATTTAAGCACTGGCGCTCCCTCCCAAATAGGCTTTAATAACCGTTTCATTATTTTGTATTTCCGCTGGTTTCCCTTCAGCTATCTTTTCGCCGTAGTTTAACACCATGATCTTATCTGCTAGTTTCATAATCATTTGCATTTTATGCTCAATTAGACAAACCGTAATTCCCTTTTTAACCATTTTTTTCATTAATTCTGCTAAACCTTCCGTTTCATCCGGGTTTACCCCAGCTGCAGGTTCATCTAAGAAAACAATTTCAGGATTTGTTGCAAGTGCCAACGCAAAGGCTGTACGTTTTTTCTCCTCTTGCGTCAAGCCGCCAACTGGTTTAAACGCTACATCTTGTAAATTAACAAACTCAATAACTTCTATTGCTTTTTCCCTGCAGATTGCCTCTTCCCTTTTTAAACGCTTCGTCCGAAAGATTGCATCAAATAGATTGGAATTCGTTCGTAGCCGGTGTCCAACAATCACATTATCTAAAAGGGTTGATTGTTCAAATAGATTAGTTGTTTGAAAGGTCCGGGCCATTCCAAGCTTTGCTATTTTATTTGAGGGTAATTTAGTAATATCTTGACCTTTAAAAATAACTTGTCCTGAAGTAGGGTTATGGAAACCGCTTATTAGGTTAAAGAAGGTTGACTTTCCTGCACCATTCGGGCCGATAATCGCATTAATTTTTCCTTGCTCAATAGCAAAATCGACATTATTAACCGCAACTAAGCCGCCAAATCTTTTTGTTAAATTCTTTGTTTCTAAAAAAGTCATGACTACCCCTCCTTTACCTGTTTTTCAGTAATCGGTCCCGCCTTTACAATAGATAGATCTCTACCTTGAAATGTACGTTTTGCCTTGCGTTTCTGAATAAAATTGCTAATTGCTCCAACTATGCCCGATGGATAGAAGATGATCAGTAATGTTAACAATGGACCAAAGATGAGCATCCGGTAATCTTGTAAAAATTGTAGTTGCTGTGAAAGCACAACGATAAGAATCGTTCCAACAATTGGACCTGATAACGTTCCAATTCCGCCAACCATTAAATAAGTTAGAAAATCAAACACAACGACTGTTGAGCCGATATCTGGTCCGATAAACCGTACAAATGAAGCATACAAGGCACCAGCTAATCCAGCAAAAATAGTCGAGATAACAAAGACAATTAATTTATTTTTCGTAGTAGAAATACCTATCGTCTGAGCCAAATCCTCACTATTCCGAATCGCGATATAAGTTCTCCCTGACAAGGAATGGACAATTCGATACATGATAAAAATCGTAAGAAGTAAGAAAAACAAAATTAAGTAATAATGAGACGTTTGTGTTTCAAAAGATAAGGGTCCGATGTTGGCCGGTGCTGGAATACCAATCAGTCCGCGGACACCCTCTGTTAACGATTCCCATTTATCGATGACGAGATAAATGATATAACCTACGCACATTGTATAGATGGAGAAAGCGTGTTCTTTTGTTTTTAATGAAATTAAACCTACTAAGAAACCAAGCACACCTGTTATCACTAGCGATAAAACTAGTGCAAGCCAGAAATTCATCTCTGCTTTTACGGTAAGCAAACCGAGAGAATACGCCCCGATTGCAAAGAAACCGGCATGCGCTAAGGAAAGATACCCCGTATAACCCGCAAGAATATTGATGCCGTAAACACCGATCATCCAAATAAATGATAAAGTCAATACATGAATCAAATAATCATTCTGTGTAATAAGTGGAAAGAGTATCGCAATCACAACTAAAGCTGCAATAATCGTTTTTTTGTTTGCCAACTTCGTCATTAATGTCCCCCCTTTGAGAAAAGTCCGTTAGGTTTAACGAATAATATTACCACCAGGAGAACAAAGGCAATAATGTCCTTGTAATCATTTGAAAGATACGTCGCACCCAAACTTTCACTAAATCCTAGAATGTACCCCCCTAAAATTGCTCCAGGAACACTTCCCATTCCTCCAAGAGTAATGATGACGAAGGCTTTCATAATGACTAAATTTCCCATTCCAGGAAAAACTAGATTGATTGGTGCACTCAATGAGGCAGCAATAGCGGCAAGTCCACCTGAAATCATAAACGTTAACATAATAACTTTGGTCGTATTAATCCCAACAAGGCTTGCCCCCTCGCGATCTTGAGACATCGCGATGATAGTTGCCCCAGTAAAGGTTTTTTTCATGAAAAGAGTTAACAGAATCATGACCACAATCGCCGCAGCGACAATTAGAATACGTTGAACGGTAAGAGTTAAACCAAAAATCTCAACTACTTGTCCATATGGAGTCACCATGCTTTGGTATTCTGCCCCCCAGACATAATGAGCAAAAGCTTCTAGAAATAAGAGAATTCCAATCGCCGCAATCATATCTTGAATAGGCGGGGCCTTTCTCAGAGGATGGAATACCAATCTTTCCATTAATACTCCCAGTAATCCAACTACAAGAATAGAAATAGCGATAGCGATCCAATAATGTAAACCCAATTTTGTCATCACGGTTAAAGTAATGTATCCACCCATCATGTATAAAGCACCGTGGGCAAAATTTGGAATATGTAAGATTCCATATACAAGCGTTAATCCTAAGGCAACCAAAGCATATACGCTGCCAATCGTCAATCCATTAAATAATTGTTGAACTAAGATTTCCATAATTCGCCCCCTTAGTTTGCTTAATCTTTTTGGGAGCCTGGGAGCAACTTCTACGCCCAAGCTACCCACTGAGCACTTTTTCTACTTTTCTACTTTTCTATTTTTTGCTTTTCCTCATCCTGAAGCTGACGCCAGAGGATCTTTCCACTAGAAGTCATCGGAAATTGCTTCCGGAATTCGATCAGCCGCGGATATTTATAAGCAGCCATATGCTCTCTCGACCATTCGATAATTTCCTCTTCGCTAATCTCCCCTTCATACCCTTCATTTAAGATGACAAACGCCTTTACCGTTTCTCCTCTTCTCTCATCGGGTACTCCGACGACACATGCCTGTTGGATCGCGGGATGCTTATAAAGATACGACTCCACTTCTGTCGGCCAAACCTTAAATCCGGAAGCATTAATCATCCGTTTTACCCGGTCAACGATAAAGAAATAGCCTTCTTGGTCGTAACGGCCTATATCCCCTGTCCTAAAAAACCTTTTCCCGTCTAACTCGATAAATGATTGACGATTTTCATCCTCACGGTTATAATAACCAACCATTATTTGCGGTCCGTTGACTATGATCTCACCGACTTCACCGATCCCTAACTCTTTTCCAGTAGCTGGCTCAATAATTCGGGAATCAACATCAAAAGATGGAATTCCTAAACATTGCATTTTAGGCCGCTCAGCAGGATTGAAATGCGTTTGAGCAATTGTTTCAGACAAACCATAGCCCTCAACAAACCTCAATCCGCAAAGATTGAACAGTTTTTCTCCTACCGCTTCTGGAAGAGCAGCACCACCACCTGAAATCGAGGTTAACGAAGCAATGTCCTCTGCCTTTAAATTCGGATTCGCTAGGAAGTCAACAATCATCGTCGCGATGGTTACCCAATGGGTACAGCCCAGAGTTTTTATCAGTTCGACAGCAGTATCACGGTTCCATCTTGTCGTAATCACCATCGTGCTTCCGCTGTAAATTGGCATATGCATACTGTGAACCATCCCGGTTACATGGAAAAGCGGGAGAGTCATCAGATGAACAGCATTTGGAGTTGTCCTTGACCAATAGTAGGCCCCTAATGTGTTTGCTTGGACTGTGCGATTTGTATGCATACAACCCTTTGGCAATCCCGTCGTGCCTGAAGTATATGGAAGAACAGCCAGGTCATCGCCCTTTGCAGTATGTTCACTTGGTGTTAAATTTGCCTGAATCGCGTCCTGCCAGTAGTAATGATTAGCCTTATTAAATACCAGCCTTGCCATTTCTACTTCCTTAGGAAGATTGCCATCAAATTCATTCCCTTTATAATCGGAATAGGCTCCAATTACCAAATTTTCTAGTGAGGTCAAACCTAGTAATGGTCCAACTCGATCGTATAGTTCCTGTCCGATAAGTGCCGTTTTGATTTCACAGTCACGGATGTAAAATTCTAATTCATCGGCAACAAGCATTGGATTGATTGGAACAACAACAGCATTTGCTCTTAAAATCGCATAATAACCAATGACGAACTGGGGTGAATTTTGCATGAACAACAATACTTTTTCCCCTGGTGCCACACTTAACTTTTGCTGCAGGTAACCAGCTAGTGCATTAACTTCTGAATCTAATTGCTCGTAGGAAAGTTTATTTCCATAATAGTAGATAGCAGTTTGATCAGGATAACGACTGGCACTTACCTTTAAATTGTCATATAAAGAAGTATTTGGTACGTTTAAAGACTTGGCGATATTCGGCCAATGTTCATAATGTAAAGTCAGCATCATTTTACCTCCCTAAAACACTTAACATGGTTTCATTCGTCACCATTGAAGTTTACTAGCTTTTTATTCCTGCTAATATCATATCTACATAAATTTCTGACAGCTCTTCTTCTGAAACGGCTCCATTCGGATTAAACCAATAAAAACTCCAATTGGCCATCCCCAATATCCCTAAAGTTACGATGTCAGCCTGACAGCCTGTTATAAATTCACCTTTTTGAATTCCATCCTCGAGAAGCTGTTGGACATTGACCCGGAACTCGTTCCTTTTATTACGAATAGAATCAAAGTTATCTTTCGAAAGATGCCTGATTTCCCGAATAAAAATCCGAGCACTTTGTCGCTTTGTACGAATATTACTTATCAACAAATAGATTATTTCATATAATTTTCTTGTGCAGGTTGTAGCAGGATTCGCTAGTATTTTATCTTGCCTATGAATTAAATCCTCTATATACAATAAATGTATATCCTTTAACAGCTCTTCTTTGCTGGCAAAATAATAGTAGAAGGTCCCCTTTGTTGCTCCAATTGCCTCAACGATATCGTTAATGGAGGTTGATTTGAATCCATTCTCATCTATTAATTTAATTCCTGCTTCCAAGATCCTCTGCTTCATAAAGGCTTCACTCGCGTTCGATAATGGTGGCGATTCCTTGTCCGCCGCCAATACATGCTGCCAATAGCGCATACCTGCCGTTAGTTCTTTTTAGTTCATAAACCGCTTTCGTTGCGAGGATGGCTCCAGTTGCCCCTAATGGATGACCATGGGCAATGGCTCCGCCATTCACATTGACCTTTTCTAAATCCATGTTCAGCTCTCTGTTACACGCTAATACTTGAGCTGCAAAGGCTTCGTTAAATTCAATTAGATCAATTTTCTCCAAAGAGATCCCTGATTTCTCTACTACTTTTCTTACCGCAGGTACTGGTCCGATTCCCATGATATTAGGATCGACTCCAGCTACCGCATATGCTCGGATTACGGCTAATGGAGTCAGATTTAGTTCCTCTGCCTTTTCACGCGACATAATGACTAATGCTGAAGCAGCATCATTTAATCCTGAGCTATTGCCGGCAGTTACAGTACCACCCTTTAGGAAAGCCGGTTGAAGCTTTGATAATGCCTCAAGCGACGTTTGCGGCCTTGGATGCTCGTCCGTTTTAAACACAATTGGTGCACCCTTTTTAACCGGAATGGTAATGGGGACAATTTGTTCATCAAAACGACCCTCTTCCATGGCAATCTTCATTCGCTGCTGGCTGAGATAAGCAAATTCATCTTGTTCTTCTCTCGTAATCTTATATTTTTCAGCAAGATTTTCGGCTGTAATCCCCATTGGCGGGTCACCGATTTCGTCTGTTGAGACTTTCAAATTTGTAAAGCTTGGCGGTGAAGCGCTATATGGCTTTTCTGGACGTTCCATCAAATATGGTGCCCGACTCATGCTCTCGGTACCGCCGGCAATATACACATCACCATCGCCTGCCCAAATGGCCTGAGCAGCTAGATTAATAGCATTGATTCCAGAGCCACACTGTCTATCGACTGTTAATCCTGGCAAATTAATAGATAGACCAGTCTGTAAGGCTGTTAATCTAGCAATATTCCCCCCACCAGATAGTACATTACCAAATAGGACATCATCTATTATTTCAGGATCGATATTCGCTCGTTTTACTGCCTCTTTAATGACCTCTGCTCCAAATACATGTGCTGGAACAGTGGCAAGAGCACTGCCCTGTCTTCCAATCGCTGTGCGTACTGCAGATACGATAACGGCATCTCTTTTCATTTATTTCCCCCCTGAATTCTATAAAATTTCTTCATTTACATCGCATGTGCGCCGCCATCAACCACTAGGACATCCCCTGTCACAAAATTGGAAGCTGGTGCTGCTAAAAACAAGGCAACTCCTTTTAAATCTGAGTCTGAACCAAATTTACCTAATGGAGTCCCTTCAAGAATTCCATTTCCACCTTGTTCGAGCAAACCTTTGGACATTTTTGTTGGGAAAAACCCAGGAGCAATTGCATTGACGAAAATTCCATGTTGTCCCCATTTAACAGCTAAATCCTTAGTAAAGGTGATGACCGCCCCTTTAGAGGCATTATAGCCGACAGCATTCATGTATTTCGGGTTGCTGCCTCCAAGACCTGCCACTGAGGCAATGTTAATAATTTTTCCTGATTGCTGTTCGATCATTACTTTTCCAACAGCTTGTGACATTAAGAAGGTACCTGTGAGATTAACATCAACGACTTTTTTCCAAGCCTCAAGCGGCATCTCTTCTGCAAGTGCCCCCCAAGAAGCACCGCTATTGTTCACGAGAATGTCGATCCGCCCAAAACGCTCTAAAGTCTTCTCTACTACATTTTTGACATCCTCAGGATTAGTGACATCGCATTTTAAAGCGATTGACTCAACGCCAATATTTTTTAACTCTTCACTTACTTCTTGGCAAGCTTCTAGCTTTCTAGAACAAACGACAACATTTGCTCCTGCTTCAGCAAAACCTTCGGCAATTTGGTGTCCCAATCCTCGGCCACCGCCAGTAACAATCGCAACTTTTCCAGTTAAGTCAAATAATTCTTTTACATGCATTGATCTTTCCTCCATATCCTATATGTTTAAATATTAATAGTTCGATATCATCCAACAGGCTGTGTTTAAGCGCTTTCATGCAATCCACTTTACTAGTTAAAATGGGAATTTTTCACATACTAACTAGTCGGTATGTCATTAAAGTAATATTATCCAAAATTTTTAGAATATTCAATGTCTACTTTTGTCGGAAAATTTTCATGTTTATTTCCTTTTGAAAATAAGTTATATTACTATTTTTTTATTGTTCATGTATACAATCTGTTACAAGAAAAAACAGTTAATATTTTTATATTAAAATTATTTATAAATTTATATTTTTTCTACCAAAATCGTCAATACTTGACCGCCGCCTACACATAAAGTGGCAATCCCTCTTTTTACTGTCGCCGTTCTGGTTCAAAATTAGTGTTGTCGTAATTTTTGATCCTCGTAGTTTAAGAGATGGTAAATGGTTTCAAGGACGGGAATATCCACTTCCAATTGCTTCGCTTTTTTGACAATATATCCACATATCGATTCAAGCTCCATGGCTCTTCCACTTAACTTATCTTGCAGCATCGAAGTATGATGATTACGAGCAAATTGTCCTTGTTTGAAAACCACTTCAGCAAAGCTTTCATCAATGTCTAAACCTGCTGCTCTTGCAACGGCTATCGCTTCTTTACAGATAGTTTTGGCTGTTGTATACAAACCCTCATTCTCAAAAATAGCCCCAACTTTTGATTCTACTAAAGCCGTCAACGGATTAAAGGTGACATTCCAAAGCAGTTTTTTCCACTTCATTTCTATTATATTTTTTGAAGTAAATGTTTCGGTGTTAGCGCCATTGAAAAGAGAGCTAATTTCTTCAACTTTGTCAGCTAAATTTTCATCAAGTGCTCCAATGACCAGCCTAGGGGGTACCCCAATTTGTTTTATAACACCGGTTTCTTTTACTACTGCTTGAATATAGGCTGCCGCCGATAAAATTCTATTTTTCCCGAAACGGGAAGCAAGAATTTCCTCATTATCAACGCCATTTTGGAGTGTAAGAATCAAGCAGTCTTCCTTTAAAACTGGAAGTAATTTATCTGCTACTTCATTTGTGGCTGTTGACTTCACACAAAATAACAAGAGGTCCACTGTTGAAAAAAGTTGATAATCATCGGTAAATGTACTTTGGACATGGAAATGTTCTACTTCACTCTCAATCGTTAGACCATTTTCCTGAAAGTATGATAGATTTCCCCCTCGTGCAAAAAAGACTACGTGATTTCCTGCCTTAACTAAATGACCACCGTAATAGCCTCCGACAGCTCCAGTACCTACAATTCCTATTTTCATCTGTAAACCTCCAAATATTTATATGTATGGTCTGAAAAGATGACTTATCTTTTCAGATATCAACACTAATCTAATAGGTCGGGCTGCTCTTTAACAATTCGATTCCATAATGGTTGAAACTGGAACCAGCCTGCTTCCGTTGTCCCAACCGTATCATAGGTTACACTAGCATTTTCATCATCGATTACAATTGGTTTCCCTGCTGATTCTGCCAGCAATTGGGCCTGGCATGAGCGCTCCATTGTAATAAACCACCAGGCCGCTTCATCGACAGATTGTCCAACTGTCAGTAAACCATGATTTCGCAATATACAGGCCTTTCGATTTCCCAGCGCTTTACCAATCCGTCTTCCTTCCTCTGTGTCTAGGACGACGCCGGTAAAATCGTCAAACAATGAATGATCATTGAAGAAAGCGCAAGCGTCTTGGGTAATCGGATCAAGGAGACGCCCTAATGAAGACCATGACTTGCCGTATACAGAATGAGCGTGTGCAGCAGCAATGACATCTGGTCGTGCTGCGTGAACCTGGGAATGAATCGCAAAGGCAGCACGGTTAACAGGAAATTTCCCCTCTACAACTTCCCCTTCATGGTTACAAAGGATTAAGTCAGATGCTTTTATTTGACTGAAATGCATTCCAAATGGATTCACCCAGAAATGATCTTTCTTTTCTGGATCCCTTGCAGTGATATGTCCAGCGACCCCTTCATCGAAACCAAATTTAGAAAACAAACGAAAGGCAGCTGCCAATTTTTGCTTTAAATGCAGTCTTTCTTCCTCCACATTTGAGAACACAGGCGGTGAATAGCTTAAAACCATTTTTGCCGTCATTCGACATCCTCCCCTTCTTTAAGAATAATAAGAAACCCAGCAGCAAAAAGGATTAACTAATTGATGCCGGGTTATTTTTTAGAATTGATGATATAAAACTTCACCTTTTAGAACTTCATTTCCATTCTGATTCACAGCCTGGACCGAAAAGCGAAGCTTACGATCATTGACTTCTTTTAAAGTGGCTCTCAAAGTAATCACATCATTTAAGAAAACCATCCCTTTAAATCGGATCGAGTAATCCTCAACAAACCCTTCTTCAAAGTAAGGTGTAAAAAGCTTTGCTAAATTCCCCATCGTCCACATACCATGAGCAATAATACCTGGCAATCCAGCTTTTTTCGCTTCATCATCGATGGTATGAATCGGATTAAAATCCCCTGAAGCACCTGCATATTTGATTAAATCAATTCTTGAAACAGGCTCTAATTGAATTTCTTTTATTTCCTCTCCTACTTGTAAATGTGCTAGGGTACTCATTTCGTTAACACCTTCCTCACCGCTTCAGAGATGACCACAGTAGAGGTAGAACTAAACACCGTATTACCGGCTAGATCCTCTCCATAGTTTTCTAACACAAGGAACCCCATATGACCAAAATTCCCTTTTTTCTCCGTGTAATTCTTCACCTCTGAATAACAGAGAATCTCCTCACCAACAAACAACGGACGCTCATAATGAAAGGTTTGTTCACCATGGATTAATCCTATATTTGGAAGATGCAGCCCCTCAATCACACCATAGTCAAAGACTCTAGGAAAGGTTGGAGGTGCAATATTTTTTTTAAAACGAGAATTTTCCCCTGTTTCCTCATCAAAATAGATCGGATGGAGGTCACCAATGGCCTCAGCAAACTTCTTTACTGCTCCTCTTTCCACCACATTTTTAACTTTAATGGACTTTTTGCCAATTTGATCTTTAAACAATTACTCTTCGCCTCACTTTCCCAATTAATTTTTTGGTCCGCCGGCTACATAAATAACCTGACCATTGACAAACGATGAATTTTCATCTGCAAAGAATGCAACCGCATTGGCGATATCTGCAGGTTTACCGCTTCTGCCAACAGGGATATTCGCAACACTTGCTTGAATTAATTGCTCAAACGGAACACCGATTCTTGCGGCTGTTTCCTTTGTCATTTCTGTTTCAATAAATCCTGGCGCAACTGAGTTCGCTGTAATTCCATATCTACCCAGCTCAATCGCCAATGTTTTCGTGAAGCCTTGCAAGCCTGCTTTGGCAGCCGCATAGTTGGCTTGGCCACGGTTTCCAAGTGCGGATGTTGAAGAGATATTGATAATGCGACCATACTTGTTTTCAACCATATACTTTTGGGCAGCGCGTGCAGCATTGAAGGAACCTTTTAAGTGAACATCCATGACAGTCTGCCAATCTGAATCTGTCATTTTGAATAAGAGATTATCACGAATAACCCCGGCATTATTGACTAGAATATCAATGGAACCAAAGGCTTCATACGCCTCTCTTACTGCACCTTCCACCTGTTCAGGATCCGTTACATTCGCAACCTTGGAAAATACATCATAGCCTTTTTCCTTCAGCTCACTTGTTGTTTCTGCTAATGCTTCTTCATTTAAATCAATGAAAGCGACTTTCGCGCCTTCCTCTGCAAAAAGCTCAACTATTCCCTTCCCAATCCCACGGCTGCCGCCGGTAACAAATGCCACTCTTCCTGAAAATCTGCCTGCCATTTTTTCTCCTCCTATACAAAAATAATAATCTATCAATCTTTAGATAGCGCTTACAATCAGATATTAAAAATTTTGACCCACTTTAACATGGCCTTTAATTAAGTTTCTAGCAATAATCATGCGCTGAATTTCATCCGTGCCATCGTAAATTCTCCAAAGTCTTGCTTCACGATACCAACGCTCAATTGGCAGCTCTCTTGTATAGCCCATTCCACCGTGGATTTGCATAACACGGTCAACAACATTATTACCCATATTTGCGCCGTAAAGTTTAGCCATCGAAGCTAAGTGACGGTTATCTTCCCCTTCATCAAGCGTAAACGCTGCATTTAATACCAGCCATCTTGCTGCTTCAATTTCTACTGCTGAATCAGCAATTTGCCATTGAATGGCTTGACGTTCCGCAATTGGTTTGCCGAAAGTTACCCTTTCTTTGGCATAATCAATCGCCATTTGCAATAAGCGTTCCGCCGTTCCAACTGCTCGGGCACCAACCACCCAACGGGCAAAGCCGATCCATTCCAGTCCTAGATTGTATCCCTTGTGTAATTCGCCAAGAATATTTTCTTCTGGTACACGTACATTTTCAAATACTAAGCCGGCTGGTCCCCATTCTCCCATCGTATGTATATACTCTGATTTCCAGCCCATGTCACGGTCGACGATAAAGCAAGTTACACCCTCACGACCTCGAGTAACCTGATGTCTTTCTTTATCTGTAATCGCAATCGCCATAACAAAATCTGCTTCATTTCCACCGGTGATGAAAGTTTTTTCACCATTTAATACCCATTCATTTCCATCTTTCACAGCTGTCATTTTAATATTTTGTGTGTCTGATCCCGCACCTGGTTCTGTCATCGCAAAGCAAGATTTCTTCACACCCTCAATAGTTGGAAGCAAATATTTCTTCTTCTGTTCTTCATTTCCGTAATAAAGGATATTATCCGCAGAACCTCCAAAACTAAAAGGAACGAAAGTCTTGGACACTTCCATTAACACAATCGCCATCATCATTTGACCAAGGTCGGCACCGCCATATTCAGCAGGTGTATTGATTCCCCAAAAACCTGCTTCCTTCGCTTTTAGTTGAAGTTCCTTTAATTTTCCTGGAGGTAGACTTGGCTTTCCTTCTCTTTCATTCCTAAGGACATCATTTTCTAGTGGGATCAACTCTTTTTCTACAAATCTTCGAATTGTTTTTTGTACCATTTTCTGTTCATCCGTTAAACGCAAATGCATACGATCCACTCCATTCCTTTATTCAGAATCTAGATTTTTTGCCGCTAAAAAAGAATATGCCATTATTAGACTAAACATACCTACCGGTTGGTATGTTACTTTTATTTTATTCTGAACTTTCAGTTAAAACAAGTTTTTTATTTAAAAATCTTTATTTTTTTATAAAAATAGGCAAATCAGATCGGTTGGCTGACTTGCCTATTTTAAGTTAAAAAGTACCCGGTTCTGAAAAGATTCTCCAACCATTTTCAGTTTTTTGGAAACTTATATGAACAAATTCATAGGTAAAACTATTCCCCAGCGGAATTTTAATATCAAATTCTTTTTCATTTCCCTTATCTTTCTTCTGTACAATTTCCCCTACATCATAGTTTAGGAAGGAGCCGCCATCAGCATTGGGCTGAATAAACTTATCGAAATATTCAATGATTTGAGCTTGTTCTATAAAAGAGTCTATGGCATTCCCAGTAAAGGAATCTGATAAATAATTCACCAATTTCGCATGGGTATTCAGATCTTTACCAAGATAACGATATTCATGATTATTGATGGATACCGTTTTCATTTTCCCCTCAGGCATATCGCCGCCACTCATAACATACCAATATTTCTTTACTGCCTCTTTTACCTTCAGAAGGACAACTTCATCTTCTAAGCTCCGATATTCTGCATTTAATGGGCCTAATTCGATGTTTGAAATGATGAGATCCATCGTGTTAACGGCAAATTGGATGATTCTATTTCCGTGGTTAGTAGATGACTCCGCTCTTCTAACAAAAAATTGATGCTCTAAATTCTCGCCAATTTTCTCCATTTTTGAATCACTATTCACGACCATATCAACAGGGAAAACCTCGACCGTGAATAGCGATTGCTTCAACTTTTTGTCAGGTGAAATTTCAACAGAAATCGTAAAATGATCATCTTGAATTAACTCACTATTTATTGATAGATAAGGCGCCAGGCTGCGGGGAACACGAATCGTCACATCAGGGTCAGACAATTCAAAGGCAACGTCTGTATTGATCAATTCCTTTTGTCTATTTTCAATTTTCACTTTCAATTGCTCAAAAGTTATTTTTGTTGGAACAACTGATTTCAATTTCATTCCCGTATTTATAGCATCTAGTGCCTGTTCAGGATGATTCGCTTTTAAATGGGAGTCCGCTAAATAATACCAGTAATAGGCAGCATCCGGAACTTCTGATGTCCTTTGCTCATAGTAAGAGATCGCCTTCTGGAAATAAGATGGGTAGTGGTCCTTGTCAGAAATGAAAGTATTTCCACTCCAAACTAACAAATCGATTTTATAAGCATCCGCTATGTCCCGCTTCCACAACGCCAGTCTTGCTATTGGATCATTTTCAAAATGAATCACTTCTAACTCGTGATAATTTAGTTCATTTAAGATTGTTAATTTATCTTTTTCCCATTGATAGATTTCAAGGACTTTTACTTCTGATCCCCCTGTTTGCCAGCCAAGTAAAATTTCCATTTTCCCATCACCGGTTATATCCGATGCACTTGCCCAACTTATTTCAGAACCAGTTCCTTTGGTAGCAAAGACTTTTCCCCAGCCATTTTTACCTTCCTTCAGCAAAAATGCCCCCACTTGATTTTGATGAATAATCGAGCGGTAAAGGACCAACGCTTCATTTTTTTCATCACCATCAAGATCCAAACTTAAAACTGGATCGACACCAACAGGGCCATTTGGGACAGACAGTTCCGTACCTTTAGGCAAATTTCTTTTTGCAATCGAAATTAAATCTTCCTCTTGATTTTCGACCTTTGCTTGGTTTGGCAGTTGAATTAAACTTTCAGGGGAAACAAATAAATTACAGCCAGTAAATAAAAATAAACAAGCTGCAACCGTGGCAGCGAGTTTCCAATTGATTGCTATTCTCATGTGTCCTCCAGAATAATTAATCGATTACAACGGCAAGCGAATGACTGCTGTAGTCCCTATACCTTCTTGGCTTGTTAATAGAAATTGCCCCTGATGAATTCCAATGATTTCATCGACAATGGCAAGGCCCAACCCGCTTCCTGCTGATTTCGACTTCCCTTTATAAAATTTATCCCGAACGAGTTTTAATTCTGCTTTCGCGATTCCAATACCGGTATCGCTTATCGTAATAACAGCAGCATTTTCGTCCTTTTCTAGTCCCACTGTAATGATTCCATCACTTGGAGTGAATTTTAACGCATTATCTAGCAGATTCATCAGCACTTGTTTAATCCGATTTTTATCTGCCATGATTTTTCCGATCGATTCATCGATATTCGTACGAAGCGTAACTCCTTGACGCAAACCTCTTGGTTCTAATTGCTGAATCACCTGGTTAATTAAGACTGGTAAGGTAACTTCATCCAATACTAAAGGAAGCCTTCCAGACGAAAGACTAGAAAAATCAAGTAATTCATTTAACAGCCCATTTAATCGGTCACTTTCGTTTGATATGATTTCAAGGCCATCGCGAAAGAATGGATCCTCGGACATCGACTGCAAGGTCACAGACCAGCCCTTTATCGAGGTTAATGGGGTGCGAAGTTCATGTGAAATCGAAGCAATAAACTCATTTTTTAATTGTTCATGTCTTTCAATTTCCTCCGCCATATAATTTAGCGTCTCTGCCAATTTTCCGATTTCGTCATCCTTTTCTTTAGGAATCCTTGTTGAAAGCTTCCCGGATGCCATTTGCTCGGCTGCTGCCGTAATCACACTAACTGGCTTGGTAATGGTATTGGCTAAAAAGAAGCTCATAATGGTAGCGGTTAAAATAACAATTCCACCAAATGAAACAAGAAATAAAGCATTCTGAGCATATACTTTGTTTACTCCTTCAAGAGAGGTGGTAAATCGGATTGCTCCAATGACGGTGCTCCCCCGTTGTAACGGTTGGGTGACGACTAACACTCGTTCATCATTTATCTCCGTATCCAAATAACCAATTGATCCTAGTAAAGCCGTTTTCACATCCACATAGTCTGAAACATATAAATTCTCATGGTTATGTGTATCAGCAACAATCATGCCGTTTTCATCAATCAATTGTACTTGGGCCTCTACCAAAAATCGAAATTGATCCAAAAGTTTTTCTGGGTCATTATTTAGACGGTCGTCAATTAATTCTTGCTCATTTATGGACGAAAACATCGTTCCTTGATCACGCAATGCCTGCTTTACCCCATCAATATAGTAAACTCTTAAGGCAAAAAGAATCATCGTTTCAAATAATGCAACGCTAAAAATGATTAGGAGCAAATAACTCCAAACCACTCTTCTTTTTATTCCCTTTTTCATGCTCGAATCTCGCACTCTTGAAAACAATAACCAAACCCCCAAATCGTTTTGAGGTAGCTAGGGTTAGATGGCTCATCTTCGATTTTCTCACGTAATCTTCGAATATGAACATCAACTGTTTTGGGGTCACCAAAGTAATTTACTCCCCAAATCTTATCGAGGAGTTCATCTCTTGTTATCGGTTCATTCACACGATCAAAAAATAATTTTACCAATTGGTATTCCCGGGCAGTTAATTTCAAGATCTGCCCTGATTTATATACCCGCTGTGTCTTTGTATCTAACACAAAAGGCCCTTTGTTTATGACATTTGAAGGCTGCTTATCAACCTTTTGCGTTGTTCTCCTAAGCACTGATCTTATTCTTGCAACTAATTCTAATGGATTGAAGGGTTTTACGATATAATCATCAGCACCAAGCTCTAGTCCCATTATTTTTTCCATATCCTGCCCTCGGGCAGATACAATGACAATGGGCAACTCAGGGTAGCTTTCTCTTAATTTTGTACAGATCTCAAAACCGTCTAAATCAGGCAGCATTAAATCTAATATGACTAAAGAAGGTGATTGTTCCTTAACTAGCTGAATAGCCTCTTGCCCATTTCCTGTTTCAATTACCTTATAATTTGATCTTTGCAGGTTAAAAACTATTAACTTGCGAATTGGCAATTCGTCCTCGACCACTAATATCTTAGCCTCTGTCATTCTAATATCCTCACATTTTACTAAAATATAACTCTTCTATTATTTTACATCCTAGTTAAAACTTAGCAAAGTATTTTCTATTGAGGAGTGATTAAGTAAACAAAGGCATTGAGTTTTAAAGCATTAGCCCGCCATTTCCTGCTTCATTTTACTCTGCATCAGATTTTTCAACTGTTTAATCGCCCGATGCTGCGTGGTTTTCACCTTGCTTTCCTTCCAGCCAAGGACTTGAGCTGTCTCTAAAATGGAAAGTTCCTGAATATAGCGAAGAATGATCACACTCTTTTGGTCAAGCGAACATTTTTCTAAACAGTGGTACATGAATTGTTTTTCCTCTAACTGATAAACCATTTCTTCCGGTATTGGTCTTTGATCTTTTATCGGCAAATCCTCTATTTTCAATTTGTTTATAGTTCGTTCTTTCCATCCCTTTTGTTTTCGAAAAAAATCAATCGCTACATTACGAGCGATGGCAATCAGCCATGTTTTCTCACTGCTTTCACCTTTAAACTGTGTATATGATTTTAATACACGGATATACACTTCTTGTACGAGATCCTCTGCCTGTTCCCGGTTATGAACCATGTAAAAAAGGAAATTAAATAATTCGTGATGATATTTTCTATATAAATCATTAAAAATCGTTTCCATATTAACTCTCCATCCTTTTTTGTAGACCTGGTACATTTCATCCTTGGATAAATCATACTTTTATTGGCAATAAAAAGGGTTACAATCCGGTAAACACTTTTTCCAAGTATTGTTACCGTTTTGTAACCTTTTTCCATATTTTCTTTTTGCTATATTATAATGGATATTACTTATAGACAATTTCCAGTAATGCGTTATTCCAAAATACCTTCACATCTTGTACTATATAATTAAATAAAGATTATTCGTTACCGGAGAACAGGAGATTTACATGAAAAAACAGAAACTGGTATTTCTGTACCTGATAGGAAGTTTAATATGGTTATATGGCAGTAATTATCTGCTTACGGAATATATACCAACCTCATATGATTATTATTTCGAACGTGTGAAAGAAATTTTCTATATTCTTTTAACATGTGGATTCTTTTACTTTTTCCTGTTAAAAAAAGAAGAACTTTCTACGACAAAGGAAGAAGAAAGACGGCTTTCGACGTTAATTAATTCAATGGTTGATTTTGTTAACTTCAAGGACGGTGAAGGTCGCTGGATTGAGGCAAATGAATTTGGCTTAAAATTATTTCAGCTTGAAAACGTCGATTATCGTGGGAAAAAGGACTCTGAATTAGCACAATACACAGAGTTTTATGCAGAAGCACTAAAAAATTGTGAAGTATCAGATGAAGAAACCTGGATAAACGGAAAAATTACTCGTTGTGAAGAAGTCATTCCTCTTCCAGATGGTACGAACAAAATCTTCGATACCATTAAAGTTCCACTATTTCAGGAGGACGGAAGCCGGGAAGGGTTAGTCATTATGGGTAGAGATATTACTTCATTAAGGCAGGCAGAAGAACGACTCCTTCGGTCGGAAAAACTTTCACTCGTTGGTGAATTATCTGCTAGTATCGCCCATGAAATACGAAATCCACTTACTTCCTTAAAAGGGTTTGTCCAAATCTTGCAAACCGAAGATCAAAAGCATCAATACTATTATCAAATCATGTTAGATGAATTAAACCGTATCAATCACATTGTTGGTGAACTATTGCTATTAGCTAAACCTCAACATTTTCATTTTTCGAGGCTGCCGATTCAAAAGATCTTAAATGATGTTATATCCCTATTAGGTGTTGAGTCGAGTCTTCATAATGTCCAAATGGACTCTCATTTTCCAGAAGAGGAACTCATACTGGAATGTGAGCCAAACCAACTAAAACAGTTGTTTATCAATCTTATTAAAAATGCCATTGAAGCTTCAAAAAATAATGGTACGGTTTGGATTGGTGTTGAAACTGCCGGAACCGAACATTTATGTATCACCATAAAAGACAATGGCATTGGGATATCAAAAGATCGATTAGATAAAATTGGTGAGCCGTTTTATTCCTCGAAAGAGAAAGGAACAGGGTTAGGTTTGACAGTCAGTTTCAAAATTGTCCAATCTCATAAAGGTACAATCCATTTTGAAAGTGAACTCGGTGACGGGACGACTGTAAACATTGTATTGCCAATAAAACAGGGTCATCCAACTAACTTAAAAACCCTGGATCGAAAATAAGCTCGCCTCATGGTGAGCTTATTTTCTTTGTTCTGTTTTTTATGTAGGCAATGAAAAGGACCATGGAGGGAATGATGATTTGGATTGGCCACTGAATATAAAATGGAACATATTTTAGACCTTCTAATAGATGTTCTGAAAAGTTAGATGCTATCGTTAGAGATGCAATTAAGATGATAAATCCAATTGGGAAAATGAGCTTTCGCTGATTATTAAATTTAAAGATATCCGCGGCTCCTGCAACTGCCGCATAGTAAAAAATAGTGACTTTAAAGAAACCCCCAATCACCAAATAAAGCATAAAAAAGACGTCGAGCCGTTCAATAAATTCAGCAATTTGAATTTTGCTAATTGTGCTTAACAACGGAAAGGTCGATTGAGTAAAAGAATCAACACCCAAGGCCGCAATATTAATGATCGTCGTTAAAGTAATATTAATACCCGCTAGAATCATACCTCCGATACAAACCTTTTTTGCCTTTTTTTGCTCATTCAAAAATGGAAGAAGCATCGTAAAAACGATCATTTCCCCAAAAGGAAAATTAATGGTTTCTTGAAAAGACGTCTTGAAAATTGGTCTCCAGCCATTTTCCAAAATAGGTTGAAGATTTTCTAAATGGATTAAACCTGAAAATAAAATCAGCAACATTCCAATAATTGCTAAAAAGTAAATGATCGCAAAATAGAGCTGGCCTACTCTTGCTATGACTTCAATCCCCTTGTGTATAGCATAGATAATGGTAAGAATCATTAATGTGTTTACAACAAAAAGTGGTGTATTGGTATAGATTGTACTAGTTAACAGATCGCCAAAATCACGCATGACTCTTGTTGCAATGTACATAAAATAAATAATATACAATACCCCGATAATGCTCCCCACGGTTTTACCTAAAATCTTTTGGAGATAGCTTGTAAGGGGCAGGTCAGGGTAGTATACGTATAGTCGGTAATAGATATGAAAGAGCAATATACCAAAACCTAATCCTATCAAAATCGATATCCAAGCATCCTGTTTGGCGCTTGATCCTAAGCCGATAAGAATAGCACTTCCCATCTCAAATAAAACGATCAAGACAAACAATTGTGAAGCATTAATTTTCGCCTTTTCCATAATTATCCTCCCCCTGACCCTGTTTGGAGCAAAGGATTATTTACCAAGGTTAGACCAAAACGGATTTGTTTTGACTCCTTCTCTGCGAATATAGGAGTCCACTTCAACTTTTACTTCAAGGTTTGCAAAGTACTCATTCCAGTTCCATTTTAATTTCTTCCAAAGTTTAGGATTTGCTCGATGTACTCGATCACCAAAGCCAAAGATATCACTTTTTTGTTTTTGTGCAACCTTAACTGTTTTTAGAATTTCTGTTTTAATATTTTCTTCGACCTTTTTTTCGATTTTGGAAATAACCTTTGGATCAGTCAACTCAATCGCAATATTTGCTTCACTTATCCAGCCTTCATTTTCTACATTAATGTGTATGACAGGCTTGCCATCTTTGAAGACTACTGATACTTTTGTCTTTGAACGAATAGGCACCACATTAAGAGCGTTTTTTTTATCCTCCCAATTCACATTAATTTGGGTGCTTTTCACTTTATTTAAAACCCATAACACACCACGAGCATTATTATGATCAATCCATCCTGTCAATTTCCCATCACTAAAAACGGCTAATCCGTCAGCTTGGAGGAAAGCATCTGGTATCGTTTTTTCAAGATTTTTTAGATCTTTTGCTATTTCTTTTTTACCCATTAAAATATATCCTGTTAAAATAGGCTCTTTACCAGTACTGACAATGCCACTTACAAAATCATCAATATTGACCGTGATATCCTCTCCTAGCATGCCTTCATTCGTTTTAATTTGTTTGGTTATTTTATTGACAGGTAATTTTTCTAATATGGTAATGGTAGATAAAATTTCCTCTGCTGTAGAGCCTTTTGCTATCACCAATTCAGTCGTTCTTCTAAATTCCGGATCCCTGCCTAATGAATCAAAAATGGATAAAAATAGGTCTTTTTCTTTTGCAACCTCCTCACTAATTATGACTAAATTAGTGTGTGCATAGTATAATTCCCGAGGAATTTTTTTAGTTACATTTCTTGCAGCCTCAGTTATCGTATTTCCCGTTGCTTTTGCGACAGCGATGGGTGGACCCTGTCCACCACCAAATTGACTGGATGAAACATTTCCTGGGTTTACAAATTGAAATGATACTTGATAACGTTCATTTGTTCCTTTATCGATTCCTAAAGCCATAACGAAGGTCAAGTCAGTCAGTTCTTGTTGATTCCAGCATGCAGTTAGGGAGAAAAACATCAAAATCAACAGCAGGCCTATTATTACTATTCTTTTCATCATGAATCACCATTTTTAGATTGATCATCATTTTGTGCAGGAGGAGGACCTGGCTTTTGATGTTCCCCAGTTCTCACCATATTTCCTTTACTAATGAACATAGGTCTGTTTTTCATTGCCCAAATAGGAAAACGAATAAAAATATCTTGTTGATTTTGGATATTAAACGGTGCCAAAGGCATCATGTAGGGAATTCCGAATGAGCGAAGTGAGCATAAATGGATGCTCATAAACATAAAACCTAACATGATTCCATAAAAACCTAAAATCGTAGCCAATCCCATTAGGACAAAACGAAGTAATCTGGCCGCAATTCCCATCGCAAACACTGGGGTTGAAAAATTGGCAATCGCCGTAATAGAAACAACAATTACCATAACAGGAGATACAAATCCAGCCTGAACTGCCGCCTGTCCAATTACTAAAGCTCCAACAATAGAAACAGCTTGCCCAACCGCTCGTGGAAGCCGTAACCCTGCTTCTCTTAATATCTCAAACGTAACTTCCATGATTAAAGCCTCGACAAATGCTGGGAATGGTACATTTTCACGTTGTGCAGCAATTGCAATCGCCATCGTTGTCGGAATCATTTCCTGATGAAAAGTAGTTGCCGCAATATACACAGCAGGTCCGATAAGAGCAATAAAAAAAGCAAGAATCCTTAATAACCTAATACCTGTTGAAATATCAAAGCGTGAATAATAATCATCTGGTGCTTGAAAAAATTGAATAAATATCGCTGGTGCAGTAACTACAAATGGTGTCCCGTCAACAATGATTGCCACTCTGCCTTCTAATATCTGTGAAGTTACCACATCCGGCCTTTCTGAGTGAAAGGTGGTAGGAAATATGGTCCATGTTTGATCCTCAATTAACTGCTCAACATAACCAGATCCCTGGATGGAATCCATATTGATCCTCTGGAGCCTTTCTTTCACTTCAGAAACAATTTTTTCATTTGCAATTCCTTTAATATACATAATGGCTATATCAGTCTGAGTAACCGTTCCAATTTTCATAGATTCAAGCCATAAATTCGGGCTTTTTATTCTTCTTCGAATTAAAGCTGTGTTTGTTCGAAGTGTTTCTGTAAAAGAATCCTTCGGTCCACGTATTGCTAATTGAGTAGTCGGTTCAGTAATGGAACGTTTTTCCCATCCCTTTGTTTCGATACTAATTCCTTTATTATAGCCATCTAAAAAAAGGATCGTATTTCCCGACAACAAAAAATCAAATACTTGATTCCAATTTATTATGACCTGCAGATTACCTAACCCTACTGCTTTTTCAAGCATCCATTGAAAAAAATCATCATGAGACCCTTTAGTATCTTCTAATAAGGATTCTAAAAAGAAATCACTGATCATTTGATTATCAGCTAGTCCATCAATATATACTGCAACTCCTTTATTTTGACGAACCTTAATTTCACGTAATGCTAAATCGTTACTATTACCTAATTCCATCCTTAAACGAGTAACATTTTCTTGGTAATCTCTTAAAATTGGCAAATCTTCTGGATTTTGCGGATCTTGTTTTTGTCTGTAGTTATCATTCTGTATTCGATTACGTTTCTTTTTCATCATTTTAGACAAAATGGACACAAATTCCGCCTCACTTAATTTATTATCTGTGGTTATTTTGCACGGAACATTCAAGAATATCCAATTTTTACAATAAGTTTTCTTCAATTTAACGATTAACTGGTTTATTTATAACAAAGAATAGAACAAATGCTTTTTGAAGGTGATGTTGAGTGAAACTATTGCTTGTCACGATGTTATTGGCACTGGGATTGTTTTCGGTGATAATCATAATGGATATTCTAATGGGAATAAGTCCAAAAGGAATTATTACAAAAGGTGTAAATCCTTTTCGGGTAATGGAAAATGCGGAATATTTCATATTATTATTGTTTTCCCTTTTTTTTCTTTTTGATATCATTGGGGGATATTTGAATAAAAAGCATAAAAACAACCCTCCCTCTAAATAATCAAAAAAAACTACCTATTACCGAGATGGCAAAGGCAGTTTTTTATGAACTAATCTTATGGTTATGTTTATCATGTGCATCTCTCATTCTTTTCCTTATTAAAAAGGATATTCCGAGGGTAATTCTCCTTTTCCAATTTTTGGGTTTCGATTCTTTTCTTCCGTAAATATAGCGATTCCAAAAATAATAGATGGACTCCTCGAAAACAATAAGTAATAAAGATATAACCGCAATCCAAAACCACATAACTAGACCCCCTTCTTTATATCCTATTCGAAAGAAAAATCAAGATGACCTACTATGTAGTATGTTAGATTTCTAGGAACTGCCTTTTTCATCACATTGGAAAATCAGTTATTACCAGAATTATAACATAAAAGTTGATTATTCTAAATATTTAAACACCAGATTGCTAGTCTGGTGTTTCCTATACAAACTATTAATTAGGATCTTTATAGGTCATCGCTCGTTCGCTATCACTCATACCTTTTGTTGTTGGATCTTGTACAATTCCCATCATCGATAAAAGAATAAATATTGCGTTAACGAAATTTAGTATTGATTGCTGTATCGCTTCGGTAAGCTGAAAATCCGTAATACCTAATGAATTTAATCCAGCTAACACCATTTGTGCCACGATAAATAGTTGAGCAATAAAGGCCATCACCCATTTTCGGTTTTTAAAGCGGACCTTCCAGTTGATCATTCCATCATCCCCTTTATATGCTTCTTTCTAATAACATATGCTTGGACTGAAAATGGTTGTCCGCAAATATCACGCATTTACTTTAAATTCGCAAACAAAATATTTTCCTTCAAAACACAATCATTGGTGTTTTTTAGCTAAAAAATTTATAATGGATAAAGCAAAAATCCTGGAAAGTAAGGAGATCAAATGGAGAGATTGAAGCCCTTTTGGGAAATGGTTGTCCGTTTCTGGAAGAAGAAGCACCTGACACAAATAATCCTATTAATTCTACTAGTTATTGTCCTAATCACAATTGTTTACTTTGGCTGGCTGGCAACGAGAGCAAATGTCCAATCCTTAAAGGAAGGTTTAAGTCAGCCAACCGTTATTTATGATAAGAATGAAGCTGTTGCTACCAATGTCGCCACCAATCGGACAAAAGGTATTAACATTGAGGAACTTCCAAGCCATGTTCCAGATGCTGTTGTTGCGATTGAAGACGAACGATTTTATGAACATAATGGCTTTGATATTAAAGGAATCGCCAGGGCATTTTTTAGTAATTTGTTTGCAGGCGAGATTACCGGCGGCGGCAGTACGTTAACCCAGCAGTTAGCGAAGAACGCTTTGCTCTCACCTGAACAAACCTATAAACGAAAGGCTGAGGAATTATTCTTAGCGGTTAAAATTGAAAAAGTATATGAAAAAAATGAAATACTGCAAATGTATTTAAATCAGGTTTACTTTGGCAGCGGGGCATGGGGAATCGCCAATGCTTCAACAAGATATTATAATAAACCAATCAATCAGGTTACCATTAGTGAGGCTGCCTTGCTTGCTGGACTATTGCAATCCCCTAATTATCTAGATCCTACAAAAAACTATGATTTGGCGATTAAAAGGCGAAATCTGGTCTTAGGGAAGATGAAGGAATTAGGAATGATTTCAGCGGATCAATACGAAACCGCGAAAAACGAAAAAATCCAGATTAATAAAGGCGGAGGTAGTTTTGTTGAGCGCGAATACCCCTATTATGTTGATGCCGTATTAAATGAGGCGATTTCCAAATACGGATTAACACAGGAAGAAATCTTAACAAGAGGATACCGGATATATACGGAAATGGATCAAAACCTGCAAAAAGGACTCGAAAAGGTAACGAGTAATAATGCTCTTTTCCCACGAGGAAAAGCAGGTGAAATCGTACAAACGGGCTCTGTACTAATGGATCCTAGTTCAGGCGGTGTCCTTGCACTCGTTGGTGGGCGCGGAGAGCATGTGTTCCGCGGATTTAATCGGGCAACACAGCTAAAGGCACAGCCAGGATCGACGATGAAGCCGTTGGCGGTTTACACTCCTGCCCTTGAGGAAGGCTATGAATATTCTTCCGAATTAGTCGATGAGCCGACAACATTCGGTAATTATGCACCAGAGAATTTTTCTAAAACATTTCAGGGAAAAGTGCAGATGTACAAGGCTCTTGAAGATTCGTTAAACGTCCCAGCGGTATGGCTGCTAAATGAAATCGGTCTAGAGAAAGGCTTAGATACAGTCAAACGTTTTGGAATCCCTGTGGAAAAAGAAGATAAAAACCTTGCTATTGCCCTTGGAGGAATGAACAAAGGTATCTCACCGCTGCAATTAGCCAATGCCTTTTCCGCCTTTCCAAATGAAGGGAAACGCGCTGACAGCCATTTGATTACAAAAATAGTCGGACCAACAGGTAATATCATCGCAGAACGCGAAGCAGAAAAGACAAAGGTCATTTCAAAAAAAGTTGCCAATGATATGACAGCGATGCTCTTAAATGTCGTAGAATCAGGTACCGGTAAAAATGCTCAGATCCCAGGTGTTCAAATCGCTGGAAAAACTGGTTCAACCCAGCTCCCTTATGCAGATATTAATGGTACCAAAGATCAATGGATGGTTGGTTATACTCCTAATCTAGTAGCTGCGATTTGGATTGGCTTTGACCAAACCGACCGTGAGCATTATTTGCCAAGCAGCAGTTCGAGTAATGTGGTCCCGATTTTCAAGGAAATTATAAAGGAATCCCTTCCCCATTTACAACAGGAAAGCTTTGAGGTTGTTTCGATTAATGATCAGCTTGCTGGTAAAACACAGACAAGAGAAGAAATTAAAGAACAGGCAGACAAAATTGGCAAGGAACTAAATGAAAATGCTCAAAAAATTGGAGAAGTCATTCAGGAACAAGCCCCTGTTTGGAAAAAAGGCCTAGAGGATGCGCTGAATGTTATTGGTAAAGGCGTTGATTCCATTCTTGAAAAACTTCAAGGTTTAAGACAATAGCACGCCACGATAGGCGTGCTATTCTTTCTTTATTTTTATTGAATGAAAGTACTCAGAAGTTAACTGCCGTATTTCTTTTTCTTGAACTGGATGATATACAACAATAAAACAAGTTGCGGGTCCGGAGGATTTTACTACATCTATCATTGTCCTCAGCCGATCAGGAGTAATTCGTTGATTCGGAAACATTTGATTTAACTCAAATAGGATACCTTTTGATCCAACAGGCCAAACCATTACCTCTTTTAAATTGCATATTTTTTGAAATAATGATAATGGAACAACCTTTTCATGTTGTTCGATTACTTCATTCCCAACGAGTGGTAAACCAATGACCGCCAATTGCAATTGCTCAGAATAAACCAACTCTGTTTTTTTATCAACAGGCTTTCTACCTAGCACAGATAAACCGACAGCAGATTGTCTTAAGTGGAAATTACTTTCCGTACTGCCTGTTATCATAACATCCTTCCTATTTAGTTCTGTTAATCCTTTTTGGATCCCATTTACTAATGCGCTCCAAGATTCATTTCCGCAAAAATTTTGAAGGATGACAGAAACGGGTTCCCCACCAGCTGCGATACATTCCATCGCCGCTACTCTAAATGAAAAATAACCAACCGTTTCGTATGAAACTCGAACATGATCATGCTCTTTCATGCCAATTGCACCACTATTGTCGCTGGCAATGATTAGTGATTCCTTGTCTTGAAAAGGAATCGATATAACATCCCTCATAAATTTACATCTCTCTTAATGATTTGGAATGCAGTCAGCCGTGGAATCGCAAATAAAGCCATCACCGAATTAATGATCGAACCAACGATCAACGAAGGGACTATAGCTAAATAAAAGCCTATATTCATAATAAAAATAAATGGCAGCGGCGCAACAAAAGAATTACCCAAAATAAACATTAGACTCGCGATCGTCTTATTCTTCTTAAACAAAATCGCAAAAGTCCAAACAAGCACGGCCATTTCGACTGCGATGAATAAATGCATTGGTCCTAGTGGTAAACCGCCAATCAAGGCTGATAACATATGTCCAAACGCAGCAACGATCGCTCCAGGAATACCTCCTAATAGCACTGCAGCAATTAATGCAGGGAAAACATCAAATGCTACACTGCCAATGTTGGATGGAATTTTGATCGCAGCTCCGATAGTCGATAATGCGGTAAACAAAGCCAATAAAGGTAACATCCTATTTTTCATCTTTACGTTTACCACCCCTAAAAACCTTTGCACTGCGTACATATTCCACGTCACCCACTTGTAGACGGAAGTTAATGACTCTTGCCAAGGCAAAGAAATAGTCTGACAATCGATTTAAGTACTGTAAGGCTACTTCAGGTGTAGTGGGATCAGCTTTCAACAATTTCACTACTAATCTTTCCGCTCTTCTTGTCACTGTTCTCGCAATATGAATCGATGCAGAAGGTTTCGTTCCTCCAGGTAAAATGAACCGTTCTAATTCTGGAGCTTCTTCAATATATTCGTCAATTTTCGTTTCTAAGTAATCAATCGAATCTTTTTGCAGCTTTAACTCACGCTTTGCCGTTACATTGGCAAGGTCTCCACCACAATCAAATAATTCATGTTGAATTTTTTCAAGGTCGGCCAAAACATCCTTGAAAATTTCTACATCCAATTCCACTATCGCCTGACCAACAAAACAATTTACCTCGTCGACGGTTCCGTACGCCTCTACTCGGATATCGTCTTTATCCACTCTACCACCAATAATACTCGTTTTTCCTTTGTCCCCTGTTCTTGTATAGATTCTCATTTCATCCCATCTCCTTTAATTGTTTGATTTAAGCCATACCAGATCATATCGACTCTTTCTGCTTTCGCAGCTAATTTTTGATAAGCCCATCCTGTTACGTCCCGCCATAGTCTATTTTCTCCATCCATCGGGACAATTCCTTTTGTAATATCTGTCCCAATCACGATCAATTTGCGATTCGGACTGGCAGCTTCCCATAAAAGCCAGTTCTCTAGACTGGAATTCCAGATTTCAAGGCAATGATTTGCATCATATTTATCCGTTAATCCCTTTATCCAAATTTCAACCCCTTCTAAAAAAATCAAATCCTCTACAATGGTAATTTCTACGGGAAATGGGGTTCCTTGATAGGCTGACAGCCAATAACCCCTTCCAAAGTTCTGATTTACCCAAGCTCGTTTTCCGTTAAAGGCACCACCTGTAATAAAGTGCACCGGTCACCCCTCCATAAAGCTGCTTTTTCAAAAATCAATTCAATCCCTTGGTCATGACTAACCTGCCAATCCCAAAATTCCTTTTTTATGGGAGCGAATTGGGTTAATAAATATCGAATGACGCCACCATGTGTAACCACAGCACAAGATTGGAAGCTTTGCTCATGCATTGCATCCAAGATCATTTTCCATCCATCTTGGACTCTTTCAGTAAATTCCTGAAAAGATTCCCCATTTGGCGGTGAGTAATGGGAAGGGTCTGTTAACCACCGTTGGTACTGCTTGTCTTCTTTTAAGTCTTCATATGTTTTTCCTTCCCAACTACCGAAATTCATTTCTCTTAAATTTTCTAAGAGAATCATTTCCTTGTTAGGAAATAATTGATTCGTTGTTGTGATGCAGCGTTTTAAATCACTAGAAAAATAGCGCTCATAGCTTCTATCAATGGAACTCCTTTCAGAATTGACACATAATGGAGAATCAGTCCAACCTAAATAAGCTTTACGCTTATTTGCCTCGGTTAAGTAATGACGAAATAATGCAATAACCACAATGTCAGCCACAGTATTAATTCAGTCCCTTCTACAGAAGCTCCTAAAACATCTCCCGTGATTCCGGAAAACCATTTCACTGCTTTCTTGCGGCAAAACCAATAACAACAAAACGCAATGAATAGCAAGATACCAGCAGCTAGAATTCCTTTACTAATGAAAAATAAAAGAAACACCACTAAGTAGATCAGATAAATGAATAACGCACTTGGCGATGCTGCGTTTTGAAATAATGAGCCAAGACCATCCTTTTTAGCCGAGCTAACGGTTAACAATAATGCGCCCATCACACATTTACTCAAAAATGGAATGGCTGAGATTAATAAGAATGAAAGAGTTTGATAATTACTAGTTATTTCGTAAATAAAGAAGAATCTTGTACTTAGCAATACAATAGTTGAAATAACGCCAAATGCCCCCGTTCTAGGGTCCTTCATAATCTCGAGCCGCTTCTCTGGATTCTGATAAGAAAAATAGGCATCACTTGCATCCATCCAACCATCAAGATGAATCCCACCCGTTAAGAGAATCGTTGCCAACCAAAGCATAAATGACACCGCTAGCGTTGAGAATGGAGTGAATTCTATGAAAAGATATAAAAGGCTAGAAAAGAAAATACCTTGAAATAGCCCTAAAATAGGAAATGTTTGGACCGCCTTCTTTAGATTTTCTTTATCCATCGGAATCTCGATGGTAATTGGGATGGAGGTGAAAAATTGCAGATTAATGATAAACCCCTTTAAAAACGTCATCATTTTGTACTCCAATGATTGATAATGTCTTTAAGAAGCTCCCAGTTAAGGTTTGATTTCATCTGGTTGGCAAGATCATCATATTTTTTATCTTTAAAATCACCTATATTAAGGGAATCTTTCATTGATAGACCTTTACTTTTTCGAATCATGTTTAACCAATGATTTCTCCAATGATCATTATGGAATAAATGATGAAGGTAGGTCCCAATTATTTGGCCGTTATTCGAGTAAAACCCTTCATCGCAGTCATTATCTAATCTTAAAAATGAGCATCCATTTCTCGCAATCATTGTCTTCCCTAAATGAATCTCATATCCTTCTATTTTTTCATTAGGCTGGAGTCCGGTATCCATATGATATACTCCGGCTACTCTATTGGTTTCTTTTTCACCATAGAAAATGGTTTTACCAGGTATACAGCCCAAGCCCTTTACTAGATTGCTATGAATTCCAGTATCAGAACCTGCTTCATCCAACAACTCTTCTCCAAGTATTTGGTATCCCCCACATACACCAACGATAAAGCCGCCTTTTTGTACATGCTCCTGAATCTGATAATCTAACTGTCTATCTTTTAACGTTTTCAAATCGCTTATCGTACTTTTTGTTCCCGGAATGATTATAGCATCTGGTTTGCCGAATTCAGACTTATTTTTCACCCAGCGGATGGAAACATCTTCTTCAAATAAAAACGGTTCGAAGTCGCTGTAATTCGAAATAAACGGCAGATGAATCACTGCGATATCAATATTGCCTGTTTTCCTCGTAGAAAATTGGCTTGATAAGGACAAAGAATCCTCCCCATCAATCATATGAGAATCAATATATGGCAATACACCGATGACTGGTATTCCTGTTTTTGCTTCAATCCACAGAATTCCATCTTCAAAAAGGGAAAGATCACCTCGAAATTTATTGATGATGATTCCTGCGACTCTTTGTCTCTCTTTTGGTTCTAACAGCTCAAGTGTACCGACGATACTAGCAAATACACCTCCCCGATCAATATCTGCTACAAGCACAACGGGAACATCCGCCAGCTCTGCAACCTTCATATTTACCAGTTCACGGTCCTTTAAATTGATTTCAACTGGGCTTCCGGCCCCTTCTATCACGATCACATCATATTGTTTTTCAAGTTCTATTAATGATTTTTCAATAACTTCAAGGCCATTTTCATAAAAATCTTCCCGATAGCCTCTTCCTGAAAGAGTCTTAATCGCCTTTCCTAAGTAGACAATCTCAGAATCTTGATTCGAGCGCGGTTTTAATAATAGAGGATTCATCCTCACTGTCGCCTCTGTCTTTGCCGCTTCTGCTTGAATCCCCTGCGCCCTGCCTATCTCCTTCCCATCTTTTGTCACATAAGAATTATTTGACATATTCTGAGATTTGAACGGGGCAACTTTCACTCCCTCGTTGGCTAGGATTCGGCAGAGTCCCGTTACAATTAAACTTTTCCCCACATCGGAAGCTGTTCCTTGAATCATGACTCCCTTCATCTGCCTGCTCCTTTCATCATGATTGGAATGCCCGCTTCGACTAAAATTGCCTGATCAGCATTCTCGACCAAACGTTGGTGAATTTGACCAAGTAGCTTACGGTATGTAAAAACCAGCTCATTTCCGACGTTCGGCTCATAAAATACCTCATTACTAACCACAATCAATGTTCCAGCACGGGATTTTATGGCTAAAATACCGTTAACAATTCTTTCTAAAGTCATTTTGATAAAAGCTTCATCCCAATCCTGGTCATTGGAAAACAATTCATTATTTAATAGCGTAGTGACACAGTCTAGTAAAATTATATCCCTTTTGCAAAAACCGTCTGCTATTTCTCCAATTTTGAGTGATCGCTCGATCGTTTTCCAATTAAACAATCCGGCCTCACGATCTTGCTGATGCTTGGCAATTCGCTGCTTCATCTCTTGGTCAGAAGGTACGCCTGTTGCAATATAAGTAAGCTGCCCGTCATATTTCCTTGCAATCTCCACGGCCATTTGTTCAGCATAGTTGCTCTTTCCACTGCGGACTCCTCCAGTAATGAAGATTAAAGTTGATGTTGTCTCCATGCTAACAACACCTCCATTAATTGATCATTCTCATCTTTCCCTTTAATTGCAAAGCGAAGCCAGTTCCCATCAAGGCCTGGAAAATTAAACGTATGCCTCGGAATGATTCCCCGATGGAGAAGAATTTCAAAGAGTCTAAATTGATCCAGTATTTTTGAATCTCGCAACAGATAAAAGTTGACCTTGGATGGTGAAACTTCAAAATCAGCCTGTGTAAAAAATTCAAAGAGTCGTTTCCGTTCACCATCGATAAATCGTTGAGTATCCTTGATATACGTCTCGTCCTGTAAACATAATTCACCTGATCGTAAAGCAATCGTATTAACACTCCAATGGGATTGGAGTGTATTGAGTTCATGAATAATCTTGGGTGCTGCAACTAAATATCCCAGCCGAATGCCTGGTATTGCAAACATTTTTGTCATGGAGCGAAGGACAATTAACCTTGGAAATTGATTAATATTCGGAATGATAGATTCATAGTTTGATAAGAAATCATAGAATGCTTCGTCTAAAATTAGCAAGCAGCGATGTTTTTCGCATTCCTCCATAATTGACTTGAGTTTTGAAGGAGGGTAATGAACGCCGGTTGGATTATTGGGATTACATAGGAATAATGCATCTACCTTCGACAAATCTGGGAGAGTTAAGGAAAAGTCTGGTCCCGCTAAAGAATGGTATGAGATTTCACATTTATTTGCTAGGCAAGCTTTTTCATATTCAGAAAAGGTAGGCTGGATAATTCCTATTTTTTTACCTGCTAGCATCCTTGCCACGAGGGTAATCAGCTCTGCTCCGCCATTACCAATTATAATCGAATCTGGGCTAATCGATTCTCTCTTTGCAATCATTTCTTTTAATTGAAAAGCGTAAGGATCTGGATAAACCGATATCTCACGATAAAATTCGCCCCATTTTTCTTTTATAGCAGCTGGTGGACCGATTGGATTGATGTTCGCACTAAAATCAATATACTCCCCGGGAAGCTCGAGCCCCATTGCCTTATATAAATACTGTGGATTGGAACCATGTGAAGGCCATTTCAATCGTCATCCCTCCGATCCATAATAATACTAAAAACAATATTACTGTTCTGGTTAAAATCCTATTTGCTTGCTTTATATGTTCAGCTTGAATGGGTACCAAAGGTTCACCCATTTTTGCCCGGTTCGAAATCATACCTTTGTAGAAGTTGATCCCACCAAGCTGAATAGCTAATATGGCAGCAACAGCAGCTTCACCCCAGCCGCTATTTGGGCTAGGATGCTTTTTTGCATCACGGAACAAGATTGACCATGCTTTTCGGTAACTCATTCTCTTCGGCCCATTTCCTATTAGCATTAATATTCCTGTCAACCGACTAGGAATCCAGTTCATCACATCATCGAATTTCGCTGAAGCCCAACCAAATTCTTTGTACCTTTCGTTTTTGTGACCAACCATTGAATCACAGGTATTGACTGCACGGTAAACCATAGCAAGCGGGGCTCCGCCGATTAGCGCCCAAAACAATGGTGCTGTCACTCCATCACTTGTATTTTCAGCAACCGTCTCTATCGCTCCGCGGGCAATTTCATTTTCCTTTAAATGATCAGTATCGCGGCCTACAATATACGATAGTTTGATCCTTGCCTCTCCCAAATCCCCTTTTATTAGCGGACGATATACCTCCATAGATGCCTCTTTTAAGCTTTTTTGGGCAACGGTTGTCGCTATCATAATCGCTTCCACAGCCATACCAATATACGGGTGTATCTGATAGCCCATGATTACCAAGAGAATAGCAATAGATAGAACGGAAATTAAAACAAAAACGAGCATTTTGACTCCTTTCCATTTTTTATTCCTCCCCTGGTTCAAACGTTTTTCCCAGAAAGAAATCATTGTCCCAATCCATCTGACTGGATGTGGCCAATGTGGTGGATCTCCTATTAGCAGGTCAATAAAATAAGCAATGGTGATAGCAGTTAAGTGATAGACAATCATACTTGTTTCCTTTTTTGAGATTTTTGAATTGCCTCTGTCGTACATTCGTATACAGCTTTGCTAATCAGTTTCCCTAAAGGGGTAATCGTTCCCGCAAACTCAAGATATTCGCCAGATTGTGTCGCAGCGATTAATATACTATCTGTTGAGGTACCTGTAGCTATGGTGCCTGTCACCGCATCGATAACCTTTAAATCATTCATTGCCTTCGTTTTGGCTTCTGTAGCCGTCATGATAGATTGAATAAATGCTTCTTCGGTCATTTCCCCGTTGACGAAGACCCATGTATTGATGGTGCCTGGCACCATTTCGAATGAGTGCATTTCGCTTTTAGAGGCATCAATTGCATTTCCGACACCTGCAGTGACGACAATGAATACAGAAAAACGATCCTCTTCTAAAATTTTATAGGATACGTCCTCCAGATACACAGCCGTCATCATCCCTACCGTTTCGGATGGTTCAAACCGATTAGACCTTAAATAGTCCGCCATTTCCTTGCGATGATCACTACAATTGTAATCCTTTCCAACATGTCGATTGACAAAGTGATGATACCAACCTGTTCCTGAACCAATTACACCTGAAGACATTGTTCTTAACGGAAGCGGCGAAGTTAACGTGATCATTTCATCCGAAATCGTTAATAAAACCTCATTAATGATCAAATTCTCTTCTATCTTTTTCCCTTCCACTTCCGGCAATAATACGATTTGTGGGGCAGCAATTTTCGGATGGGGATGTTTCTGAATTTCGGTATTATAGACTTCCCTTATTCTTTCTTCTCTTAATACTTCATTGGGAGCATGGTCAATATGAATACTCCCTTTCTCTAGTAATAACAAGCGATCACAATACAAGCCCGCTAAATTCAAATCATGAAATATGGAAATTACCGTTAAACCTGAATCTTTCGTCCATTTTTTAAGGAAATCAAGTAACTCCTTTTGATAGGATAAATCTAAATGGTTCGTTGGTTCATCTAAAAGGAGAATTTCGGGTTCTTGCGCAAGAGCCTGCGCAAGAAACACCCTTTGTTTTTCACCGCCTGATAATTCCTGAATATTTTTATTTTGGAAGGAAGATATGCCTGTCTGCATCATGACTCTTTGAACAATTTCCTCATCATTATCCCCCCATGATTGAAACCATCCTGTTTGATGGGCATAACGCCCTAGCGCAACCGTCTCTTTCACGGTGTAGGAAAAAGAAGGTGGCGAATGCTGAGATAAGACCGCAATCATTTTGGCCAGCTGCTTCGTTTTATAGTCCTGAACTCTTTTTCCTTTAATCAGGATTTCACCCGTTTCAAATGGTAAGATACCGCTCACCATTTTTAACAATGTCGTCTTGCCGCTTCCATTTGGTCCAAGTATCCCATAAAGCTCCCCAGTTTGAACGTTGAAGGAAACATCCTTCAGGACTGATTCACCTGAATATCCTCCTGAAACTTGTTGAACGCTAAGCATTCTTAACCACTTCTTTCCATCCGTTTTCTTTGTAATAAAATGACTGCAAATATCGGGGCACCAATAAAGGCGGTGATAACCCCTATCGGTAATTCGGTAGGGGAAATAATTGTCCGGGACAGGAGATCTGCCAAGATTAAAAATCCGCTTCCCGTTACTATCGCTAATGGCAGCAAATGCTTATGATCTGGACCCCACAATAATCGAGAGAGATGGGGAATGACAAGTCCTACAAAACCAATGGTTCCAGAAACAGCCACTGCTGCTCCAGTTAGGATCGAACCCGCTGTTAAAACCACTAGCTTCCGTTTTTGAACGTTAACCCCTAAATGCTGCGCTCTTTCTTCTCCAAACGACATCGCATTTAGTTCTTTCACATTAAAAAGCAAGATGACGGAACCAATGATAAAAAATGGCAAAATAATTTTTATGTATTCCCAGCCGCGCATCGATACACTGCCCAACAACCAGCCAATAATCTGTCTAAGCTCATCTCCTGTTAAAGCAATCATTAGTGAAATAATCGCACCCAGAAACGAACTAAAGATAATTCCCGTTAATATAATCGTTTCCACTCTCATCGAACGATCAATTTTACGAGCGAAAGCAAGTACTAAAAAGATCGTGATAAAGGAAAACAAAATACTTAGAAGCGGCAGTGTGAAGTTGCCAATAAAGGGGATGGAAATTTGAAAAAACAAAGTAAGTACAGCCCCGACTGAAGCGCCAGAGGATACACCTAATGTAAAGGGATCGGCTAATGGATTTCTTAAAAGACCTTGAAAGGCCGCTCCTGCAATGGCAAGAGCTGCTCCTACAAGACCTGCTAAAATTACTCGGGGTAAACGGATATTTATAACAATACTCGAATACATCGGGTCAATCTGATCAAGTGAAATAAAGCCAGTTAGTTTTGCGATAATAATTTGAATAATCGTATAAATCGGGACCGAAACACTGCCAATCGATATCCCTAATAGTATCGAAAAGAGCAGGAAACCTCCGGCAAAAAAATAGGCTATTAACTTATTATTTAAAAACTTCTGGATAGACAGCCTTTGCAAGTTCCTCTACTCCTTCAACAATCCTAGGACCTGACCGGGTCACACGATCAGAGTCTACATCGATGACTTGCTTGTTTTTAATTGCATTGACATTTTCCCAGCCTTTTCGGCTTAACACTTGCTCATCCGCATTTTTAACATAAAATCCATAAGTAGTAATGATGACATCTGGATTACGGTTAATAATTGCTTCTTGATCCATCGCAACCCAGCCTTCTTGGTCGTTTGCGATATTCTCTGCATTTATAAAACGCAACATTTCATCCATAAAAGTATTTTTACCAGTCGTAAAAATTTCTGGTTCCGCCCCTACCTCAATGAACACCTTTTTCTTCTCGGAGATTTCAGCAGCTTTCTCTTTTATTTCAGCCAATTTCTCCTCCATTTCTTTCACTAGCTCTTCTGCTTTGATTGTTTCACCTGTAGCTTTCCCAATCAAACTAATGGTGTCATTTACCTCCTCAAAATTTTGCGCATCATCCACGATTAATACGGTAATTCCAGAATCGCTTAACTGCTTCAGACCTTCTGCTGTATGTTGTGAGGCATGTGCTAACACTAAATTAGGCTGTAAAGCAATAATTTTTTCTAAGTTAACTTCCATGCCGCCCACTTTCTCTTTTTTTGAGACTTCTTCAGGATAATTATCATAATCTGATACTCCAACGATTTCTTCTTTAAGTCCTAATGCATAGGCAATCTCAGTATTACTTGGTATTAAAGAAACAATTTTTTCAGGTTTTTCGCTAATGACTACCTCTTGGTCAAAGGCATCCTTAATGGTTACCGGAAAAGCTTTATCTGTTGATTGTTGCTCAGAACTGCCTTTTGTTTCTTCCTTAGGACTTTCGTTTTGTTCACCGCAGGCTGTTAATACACCAATGGATAATAATAAAATAAATAATAACGAAGATAATTTTTTCATTTTTTCCTCCTATGTACGGCATTTTGATCATAAAAAAGTGTGAATAAAAAATAAAACATCTCTACATTTATGTAGAGATGTTGGTTCGATAGATCCTTATACTTTATAAGTAAAAAGGCACTAGTCTTCCACACCTCCCTATCCTCGTAGGTTCCTTTTGGCGCAAGAATTAGGCAGGTTTCCTGACTTATGGTCATCGCTTCCTATGTCTTCCCATCTTTCGACAGTGACATTTTATAGGTTGCTCCCAATTACAGTGGCGGGACCGTGTTGGCTTTTCACCAAACTTCCCTATTAAGCTTAAAATCTTTAGAAAAAGATTTCTAGCACCTATTCTTCAATTATTTTTTTATGATAGTCCTATTATATAATAACGTGGAGAATTTTGTATCATTTTTGCTAATTTCTACAAAATGGATTATTATTGCTCAATAACTCTACAAAGATTTGCCATTTCAATTGCCCCTGCTGCTGCTTCCCATCCTTTATTCCCTGCTTTTGTTCCAGCACGCTCAATCGCTTGCTCAATGGAATCAGTCGTTAACACACCAAAAATAACCGGGATGCCACTTTCTAATGTAATTTTAGAAACACCTTTTGCTACTTCATTGCAAACATAATCAAAATGAGGAGTTGATCCTCGGATGACTGTACCTAAAGTAATCACGGCATCATACTTTTTACTTTTAGCCATTTTCTGGGCGATTAACGGAATTTCAAACGCACCTGGCACCCATGCTATATCGACATCAGATTCGCTTACACCATGTCTTTTTAAAGCATCCTGTGCTCCACTTAACAATTTACTCGTAATAAATTCATTAAAACGGCCAACAACAATTCCTATTTTTAAACCTGATCCAACTAAATTACCTTCAAAAAGATTATTCATCCATAATTCCTCCAAATATAAATTTTTCCATATTTTCGCTAAACTTATCTTTGACTAGCCTGCTCCAATTTCTTCCTATATTCAATTAAGTCTTTAATCGTAATAAATTTAACTTTTAATTTATCTGCAATTTCCCTTAACTGGGGAACTCGTGCCATTGTCCCATCTTCATTCATTATTTCACAAATTACCCCTGCCGGCTTTGCCTGACATAATTTTGCTAAGTCCACTGCTGCCTCTGTATGTCCCGTCCTACTAAGAACGCCACCTTTTTTTGCAACTAAAGGAAAAATATGTCCTGGTCTTTTAAAATCAGCAGGTTTTGCTTCAGAATCGAGCATACTTAAAATTGTTGCAGAACGCTCGAAAGCAGAAATCCCTGTAGTTGAAAATTCATGATCAATACTAACTGTAAAGGCTGTTCCATGGGGATCGGTGTTATGGGCTACCATTGGGCCTAATTCTAGTTTATCTGCTAGTTCCTCTTCAATTGGAACACAGATCAACCCTCTTCCATGTGTTGCCATTAAGTTGATCACATCTGGTGTAGCCCTTTCTGCAAGGGCAATAAAGTCACCTTCATTTTCCCTGTTCTCATCATCACAAACGATGACAACCTTCCCTTGTTTTAATTCTGTCAGTGCTTCTTCAATTGTATCAAACATCCTATCCTCCCCTTCCTCATAATCCTTCTAGATTATTGTTTGCCGTTTCTACAAAAATAATGGTAAGACCTTTAGTAAAAGCCATTTTCTTCTAAGAACTTGGCCGTTAAACCTGATGCACTCTTATTAGAGGTTTGTCCGGAAGTACTCATCAAAAAATGTCCTACATATTTACCAATCATGTCACATTCTAGATTAACAATTTCACCCTTGTCCTTATTTCCAAGAATAGATTCAGAGCGTGTATGAGGGATAAGTGATAGTGTGAAACTGTCATTCGTTACATCGAATACGGTTAGACTAGTTCCGTCAACGGCAATTGAACCTCTTTTAATGATGAATTTTAACAGTTCGGGGTCTGTTAAAATTTCATAATAAATCGCATTTTCAAGAGCCTTTTTTGATTTAATTACTCCAGTTCCATCGATATGTCCGGAAACAAAATGTCCACCAAATCTTCCACCTGCAGCCATTGCCCTTTCCAGATTTACTTTTGTGTCTCGCTGAACGGTACGAAGGCTCGAGGCTTTCACCGTTTCTGGCATCACATCAACAGTAAATTGGTTATGTGTGAAGCTAGTAACAGTAAGACAAACACCATTAACCGCAATACTGTCCCCTAGGCGGACATCCTCAAGTATTTTTTTGGCTTCAATTGTTAGAACATAAGAATCTCCACTTCGCTGACTATTGGCCACTGTACCAATTTCCTCGATAATTCCGGTAAACATAGTATTTTTCTCCTTGTCCCTGTAAAATTCATGGGTAAAAAAATCCCCCTGAAGCGATACGTCTTCAGGGGGATTTTAAAGGCAATACTAAATAAAGGGGTAAAAAAGGATATACTTATCCCGTTTCCACTCCTGCCTTTTTTTCCTTCTCCCATCCAGACTTTAACTGTCGGCCCTGGAGTTTCACCAGATCCACCGCTTAACCATTAGGTTAACCGGGTCACGGACTAAGAAGCTGCGCTTCATCACCGCCGGTTAGGAATTTCACCTGACCCCGAAGGAATAACATCATTTAATTATTTAACAGTATAACGTACCCAAGCAAAATTGTGAAATAATATTAACTATTTCGCTTATTATTTTACTATCCAAAAATAAGAATTCGATTTTAAAATGTTAATTTATCAAAAAATAGATTATACTGTGAATACATTCAACTACTTTGGAGGTATATTTATGTCCGATCAAAATCAACCTGAAGTTCCAAAAAAGAAAGTGAGTCTACAGGAAGCGATGAAGCAGCAGCTAGAGAATAAGAAAAATAAAGCGGCTGGTGGAAATTCTCATGCCAATAACTCACAAGCAACAAAAAGGCTAACAAGCCAACAGACAAAAAAAGTAAGTAACTCCCGTCGAAAAATGGGTGTTTAATGAATGGGCAAAACCGCAAGGACATCCTACCCGGGATTGCGGTAGATATTGTCCTAAAGGCTGATCAAAGAACAGGAAAGCGCACAAGCGGAATTGTTAAGGATATTTTAACAAAATCAGTCTTCCATCCTCATGGAATTAAAGTTAGGTTAACGAATGGGCTGGTTGGAAGAGTTCAAGAAATACATAAATAATAAACATTTGCTTGTATGATGTTTAGAAAATCACCTACTACTAGAAATACCATATTACTTTTTCCCCACGTAATTTCGTGGGGTTTTTTTATGAGCAAATAAAAAACAGACCCCTGAAATAGGAGTCTGTTTGGTTTAGAAGGTTGATTATGCTTTACGAACGTTAACCGCTTGTGGTCCACGTTGACCATTTTCGATTTCAAACGTAACTTCTTGACCTTCATCTAAGGTTTTGTAACCTTCGCCTTGAATTGCAGAGAAGTGAACGAATACATCGTCTCCACCTTCGCGCTCGATAAATCCAAAGCCTTTTTCACCGTTAAACCATTTTACTTTACCTGTTTCCATTTTCTTTGTAGCCTCCTAGCATGTAACTATACATGAAATTGCAATTTTATCTTGCTTGATTATTATTTCCTGTACACAAAAATTTTAAACCAAAAAATATACACTTCAAACGAATTTATTTTATCATAATACCCATTTTCGAATCGCTTCGGCAACACCATCTTCTGTATTGGAAGCAGTCACCCAATCAGCAGCTTCTTTCACCGTTTCTTGAGCATTCCCCATCGCAATCCCCACCCCGGCTTCTTGGATCATTGCTAAATCATTGAGGCTGTCACCAACAGCCATGACATTTTTCATCTCAATCCCCAGGCGGTTACAGACTATTTCCAGTCCCTTTGCCTTATTAATACCTGCTGGATTTACTTCAATATTTGTGGGTGAAGAGTTGCTCACTTCAAATTCACCTTTTGCTTGCAGTTCATTTAGAATGATTTCTCTTACAGCATCATCGTCAATATTAAAACCAAATTTTAACCATTGAACCCCGGTTACGTCCTCTGGCATTTCATCAAACCAATTTTTCTCCGTACTGATTGCCCAAAATTTTGTCTTATGTTGTTTCGTAAGCTCCCACATCCATTGAATTAACTCTGTGGAAACAAAATTCCTTTCAACGATTTCCCTTTTTTCATCCCAAATTTCACTGCCGTTAACGGTTACTAAATAGGAAGTGAGCTCTAAAGCATCCGCATGGTCTTGACAAGTTCTTAATGTCCTTCCAGTACTTAGAACGACATAAACTCCTTTTTCTTGAGCCTCTTTTATCGCTTTTCGATTTGCTTCTGAAACCTCATGCTTATCGTTTAGCAAGGTTCCATCCATGTCGAGAGCGACCAGTTTGATGTCCACATTGTTTTTCACTTTTTCCATATGTAGCTTACTCCCTTCCTGCTTAATGTTCTAAGCTTAACATCTTTGGATAATATTAATCAAAAATACGCTACGGCAGTTTACATAATGTTTCTATAACATAAAACCTCCTTCCAAAAGTTGAAAGGAGGTTTTACGGTTATTGTTGATATTGGACGCGGTGTAAGTTTGCAAAGATTCCATCTTGCTCTATTAGTTCGTCATGACCGCCCTCTTCGGCAATCCCATCTTCGGTTACGACCACAATTCGATCGGCATTGCGAATCGTAGCAAGTCTATGAGCAATGATAAGGGTTGTTCTGTTTTTAGCCAGTTCTGTTAAGGCTTCTTGGATAACCAATTCTGTTTCTGTATCAAGAGCAGAGGTGGCTTCATCCAAGATTAAGATCGGTGGATTTTTCAAAAACATTCTTGCAATCGCCATTCTTTGTTTTTGTCCTCCTGATAACTTCAACCCTCGTTCACCAATTTGTGTCTCATACCCATCTGGCAAGGAGGTAATAAATTTCTCAAGGTGAGCACGTTTTGCCGCTTCAAATATCTCATCATCCGTTGCATTTAGCTTCCCATAGGCAATATTTTCTTTTATTGTCCCAGTAAAAAGGAAAACATCTTGCTGGACAATCCCTATTTGCGAGCGCAAAGATTTTTTTGACATATCACGGATATCAACACCATCGATGGACACCGCACCACTATTTACGTCATAAAATCTTGGAATTAATGAACATATCGTGGTTTTTCCAGCACCAGAGGGGCCGACAAACGCGACCGTTTCTCCTGAACGAATGTTTAAATTAATATTGTCCAGGACGGCTTTATTTCCCTCATAGCTAAAGCTAACATGATCAAATACAATGTTTCCCTTTAATGATGCTACCTCGATCGCATCCTTCGTATCTTTTACGTCTGGCTCAGAATCAATCAATTCACTAAAACGTTTAAATCCTGCCATTCCCTTTGGATATAATTCCATAATGGCACTTATTTTATCAATTGGTTTAAATAAAATATTGACATATAGAACAAAGCCAACAAGTTCACCATATGAAAGCTGATTAGTGAAGCTTAACCATGCACCATAAACTAGGACTAGTATGGTGATTAACCTGGTCATCATATAGATTCCTGATAAACTAAAAGACATCACTTTATATCCACTAAGCTTTGCTCCACGATACTTCTGATTGTTTTTTCGAAATCTAGCAATCTCGAAATCTTCATTTGTAAAAGATTGCACGACTCTGCTTCCTGATACACTATCTTCGACCCGGGCATTTACATCTGCAATGCTCGAATACATTTTGCTCCATGCTTTGTTCATTTTTAAATTACAGACAACCACGACGACTATTAATAACGGCAATATCAAAACAGCAACAAGGGCAAGCTTGACGTTAATCGTAAGCATAATCCAAAAAGCGCCGATAAATGTCATAATTGCAATGAACACATCTTCTGGACCATGGTGGGCAAGTTCACCAAGATCAAAGAGATCATTGGTAATTCTACTCATAATATGCCCTGTTTTCGTATTATCAAAAAAACGAAAGGATTGTTTTTGAACATGCTCAAACAATTCCTGCCTCATATCGGTTTCAATATTAATCCCAAGCTTATGTCCCCAGTAATTCACGACATATTGGAGGAAAGTACTTAATACATAAACCATCAGCAAAGCTAAACTAACTGTTACTATGGCTTGCCAATTTTCTCCTGGCAGTAAGTCATCGATGAACCACTGGACGGCAAGAGGAAAAGCAAGCTCCAATGCTGCAACAATAACAGCACTGCTAAAATCAAGGATAAATAACTTTTTATGCGGTAAATAATAAGAAAAAAAGCGCCGAATCATAGCATTTCCCCTTTAAACGTAGTAGCAATAATTGGATTATATGAAAAAAGGATATGTCTTTTCAAGAAATTTATTAATATTTCCAACTAAAAAAGCTTGGATATCCAAGCTTTTCTAATGATGGTGGTGATGCCCGCCCTTTGAAGGGTTAGTAATGAGCCATTCTTCTTTTGGTACATGGAACATTTGAATCCAGACACCATCTAAGAATTCATCGCCTTTTTCAAGGATGAAATCAATGTCCTTGTCCGTTTGTACAACTTCATCTTTTGCTGTTGGTGTATCAAGCTTTAAATCATAATGTGCATGATCTCCATGCATATGTGTAACGAAAATACGGAATAACTTTCCTTCCGCTTCTTCACCTTCCATCATTTTTTTCAGGGCTTTTGCTGCGTGACGATTAATTTTGACCTTCATGCTTGTCTCTCCTATTCTTATGTACTTATTACCATTATCCCATTTCCAGACTGAAATAGACAAATTTTTTACTCCTGTGATGCCATTCAAAATGTCTGGATACAAAAAAGTCCCTCCATTGGAAAAAGTAGGAGGGAGCTACTTTAATCTTTTATCTTTTTTACTTCAATTAATATGATATGGTGTCCTGTGATTTCTTTTATTTTAAAAGTAAAGCCTTCTTCGATAATTTCATCACCCTTCTTGGCATCAAAATTTCGAGTGAGAAACCATCCACCGATGGTATCCATCTCCTCATCTGATAAATTCGTACCAAGAATATCGTTGACTTCATTCACTAGAACTTTACCGTTGAATAAATAATGATCCGTATTTTGTTTCCGAATCTCGGCTACTTCATCCATATCATATTCGTCACGTATTTCTCCAACAATTTCTTCAAGGATATCTTCAACCGTTACCAGTCCCGATGTTCCGCCGTATTCATCTAGCAGGATTGCCATATGTGAGCGATCTTTTTGCATTCTAACCAATAAATCATGGATAGGAATCGTTTCGATAACGCGAATGACAGGCTTTAAAATCGTATCTAAGGAAGAATTTTTTAAAAATTCTTCCTTAGAAATTTCAGCTGTCAAAATTTCCTTAATGTTAATCAATCCTAAAATATTGTCCTTATCACCATCGGCAACAACTGGATAGCGTGTATATTTTTCTTTTTTAATCACATCTCGAACAACTTCAAGACTGTCATTAATATCGACAGTAACCATTTCAACCCTCGGAACCATGATCTCCTTTGCAATTCTTTCATCAAATTCAAAAATATTATTTACGTATTTTAATTCATTCTGATTGATTTCTCCGCTTTTATAACTTTCTGAAAGAAGAATCCTTAATTCCTCTTCAGATAGGGCTAACTCTTGCTCAGAAGCAGGTTTTAAACCAAACAAGCCTGTTAGCAATCGTGCAGAGCCATTTAGGACCCAAATAAAAGGGTACATGATCTTATAAAACCAAATAATAGGTTTTGAAAACCGAAGTGTAATCGCTTCTGCTTTCTGAATCGCCACGGTTTTTGGCGCCAATTCTCCAATAACGACATGCAAAAAGGTGACGGATGCAAAGGCAATACCAAAGGATAATATATGCGATACAGATGCATTTAACTCCAGCTCTACAAACACAGGATAGAGGATTGCCTCTACGGTCGGCTCCCCTAGCCAGCCTAGCCCTAAAGCAGTTACCGTAATCCCAAGCTGACAGGCAGACAAATATTCATCTAGATGACCTGTTACATGTTTTGCTGCTTTTGCCCCTTTTTTACCTTCTGCTATCAATTGATCGATTCTAGAACCTCTTACTTTTACGATGGCAAATTCTGTTGCCACAAAAAAAGCTGTTAATGCAATTAAAAGTGCGACAAGAAGTAGATTAATGATTATCAATGTAATACCTCTTTAATTTAAGGCAGCAGACTTAATGTTAAATACTGCTGCCTTTTCTTTTTTTACTTTCAGTTTTCCTTCTGATAGTGTAAATTATGATAAATTTGATGATTCTATTTTGCCTGTTTCTTGATGTTTATCTTTGGAAAAGAACCAGCCAACAACTGCAATTCCAACTAATACCAGATAAAAGGTAACTTTCCATCCTGTAGAATGGGCAAAATCTTCACTTAGAATCGCTAATGATGGATGTGATAGGGTATAAACAGCTAATTTTACCCCAACCCAGCCTACAATCATAAAGGCAGCGATTTCAAGCCCAGGTTTTCTTTCAAGAAGTTTAACAAATAAGTTGGCAGCAAAACGCATAATGATCAATCCGATGATACCTCCGGCAAAGATCACTAAAAACTTTCCGCCATCAAGTCCGCCAATATTTGGGAGTGGAGTATCTGGTAGAACTACTGCAAGTGCAACTGCAGCTAGGATTGAATCCACCGCAAAGGCAATATCAGCCAATTCCACCTTAAAAACAGTAGCCCAAAATCCACTTTTCTTAACGGGCTTGTCATCCTTCTTTTCTTCCTCTTTCTTAATAAACACTTTTCTAAAGATATGATTAATCGCCATAAACAATAAATAAAGTGCGCCAATCGCTTGAACTTGCCATACGTCTACAAGGAATGAGATAGCGAATAGTGAAACGAAACGGAAAACGAAGGCACCGGCCAATCCGTAAAATAAGGCCTTTTTTCGTTCTTCTTCAGGGAGATGCTTTACCATAATCGCAAGTACCAGGGCATTATCAGCCGCTAACAAACCTTCTAGTGCCACTAAAACAATTAGCACCCATCCATATTCCAGCAAAAGTGTTAAGTCCATTAATAAATCCTCCTCAGTAGTGTGTAGTGTAGTAAAATATTCCTTTGCTGCAAATAAAAAGGCCTTTACCCATTGCGGTAAAGGCCTTTAAAAACACAAAAAGACCTTTACCGTTTATGCAGTAAAGGTCTTGCTAACAACATCACGTTGCCAATAAAGCCGGAGAATTTACATTCTCGGAATGACGACTTTATTGTCCAGCTACTCCCCTTTAAAAAGGAAATATTTTATTAATATCAATATATACTAGGTTAAATGTTACTGTCAATCATTAATTTTAAAGTCCATAAATTTCAGAGTATTTTTTCTCAAAATATTCAACGAGATAATCGGCATTTAATGGTTCACCTGTTACCTTGACGATTAAATCATTGGGTGCGTAAAGCTTGCCATGATAATGAATGTTTTCTTTTAACCATTCTTGGATGACTGAGAACCGTCCATTTTCAATATGGTGATAGAAGTCAGGAAGATCCTTCTGAATGGAGTGAAGAATTTGGGCTGCATACAGATTTCCTAGTGAATAGGATGGGAAATAACCGATCCCGCCAAAAGACCAATGAACATCTTGAAGTACCCCTTCTGTATCAGTGCTAGGCGTAATGCCGAGATAATCCTTCATTTTTTGATTCCAAATAGATGGAAGGTCTTTAACCTCAATCTCACCTGCAATTAACGATTTTTCAATTTCATATCGAAGCATGATATGAAGGTTATACGTAAGTTCATCTGCTTCTACACGAATAAAGGATGGTTTGACTGTATTAATCGCTCGATAGAAGTCATCAACCGTTACAGTCCCAAGCTGCTTCGGAAAATGCGCTTGTAGATTTGGATAAAAATATTGCCAAAATTCCTTGCTTCGTCCAACCATATTTTCTAAAAATCTCGATTGGGATTCATGAATACCAAAGGAAGAACCGCTCTGAAGAACCGTATCCTCATATCCAGGATTCACCTGCTGCTCATAAATACCATGGCCAGCTTCATGAATCGTACCAAAGATGGCGGAACGAACATTTTCTGCTAAATAACGGGTCGTCAATCGCACATCACCGATATTAACGGTTTGAGCGAATGGATGTACCGTTTCGTCCAGCCTTCCTGCTTCCATGTCAAACCCGATGATTGGCAGAATATAACGATTAAAGGCTTTTTGTTGTTCGATATTATAGGATTGATTGAAAATGTGATCAGGTGTTGGTTTACCTGATTTTTGAATACGCGTAAGCAGGTTGACACTCGATTCTCTAAGCTTTGCAAATAATGGATCAAGTGTTTTTACTGTTAACCCGGGCTCGAACTCATCTAACAAGGCGTCATAAGGATGATCCTCATAGCCATAAATTTCTGCAAACTTTCGTTTAAAGGCAACAATCTTTTCTAGGTAAGGAAGATATAAAGCAAAATCATTTTTTTCTCTTGACTCTTCCCAGGCATCATTGGCCTGCCCTGTCAATATGGCGTATTGTTGAAATAGATCAGCAGGAATACTCTTTGATTTTTCATATAAATCCCTATACTCCCTAACCTTTGCTTTTGTTATTTCATCTAGTGATTCTAAGTGTTCGGATGAGGTCAAAACTGCCAGCAGTTCTCCCATTTCCTGAGAGATAGTCAATTTAAAAAGTTCCGTTCTCAATGTTCCGATCGCCTTCGCAAAATTGTTTCTTCCTTTTTTAGGCGCCATTACCTTGGCATCCCAATCTGCTAATCCGATTACACTTGAAAAATGAGTAATTTTTTCATCTAATGCATTAAATTGCTCCAATGTAGTTTGTAATATTTTGTCTACCACTTTATGTTCCATCTTTAAACAAACCTCCTCTTTCTCCCAATATATTATCGAATATCTGTTATATACCAAGCTGTTGTAAGGCGGATTCTCTGCAATCTAGTTTTCTTGAAATGAAATATTTCAAGGCTGCCATTAATATGATGAAAAGAAGCATATTTCTCCACTTTAGAACCATTTTCCCTTGTTCAGGTTGAACAATTCCCATGGCAATAAGATTCCAAAACCATTTATGGTCCGTCAACCTTTTTCCGGTATATTTTTGAGAAGTACCTTTATTTCTTTTTTTCGCCCAAATTAAAATAATGACTACATCTAAAACAGATGCCAAGGTAAGAGCTGAAATGATAAATGGATTCGATGGTTTCCACCTATCCTTTGTGTCAGCGCTCGCAAATTCTTTTTGGACTTGCCTATCCTCATACAGCTTCATTTCCTTGTTAAAAGTAGAAGTCACCTCATTAGAACGATTACTCGCTTTTCCCGCTCCATCATAGGAGACCGCAAAAAAGATTAAGGAAATCATCAATAGGAAATAAGCCCCAAAAAAATAGATGATATGCTTAGAATTCTTTAACTTATTCAAGATGGCACACCTTCCCATAGAAAGTAATATCCTACCTAGGTAATATATTAACATTCTCTTTTTAGGGAAAATTTACATAAAGGTTACAAACAGAAAAACAGTCTAACATTATTATCATTAGCAGGAAATCCTTTACATTTTTGCGAAGTTAACCTAAAAATAATTAATAATTACCAATTTTAAATTGGATATACTAACGGTACATACTATGGGTATTTAGGATGTGAAACGGTTTGGAGAAAAAGAAGAAGAAAAAGTCTCATTTCCCGGTACGATTAAATCTTTTATTTTTTAGCGTTTTCGTATTATTTTCCATCCTGATTTTAAGACTTGGCTTTGTACAAATTGTATATGGTGAAAATTTCAAACGGGAACTGGAACGGAAAGAAGATATTACCATCAACAATCCTGTCCCAAGAGGAAAAATGCTTGACCGTGACTACAAGGTTATTGTCGATAATTTTTCAAAGCGTGCTATTACCTATACCAATTTGGGAGCAAGTCAGAAAGAAATGCTCGAAACGGCGGAGAGATTGGCCCATTTGATTGAAAAAAAGGCCGATAAAGTGACGGTTAGAGATAAGAAAGATTTTTGGATATTAAAGAACCCCCAACTTGCAGAAAACAAAATAACCGATAAAGAAAAAGCTTTATTTAAAGCCAAGAAATTAAAGGACAATGATTTATATAAACTGAAGCTTGACCGTATAACAGAGGAAGAGTTAAGTAAATTGACACCAGAAGAGCTAGAAATCCTTGCCATTTATCGAGAGTTTACGAGTGGCTACAAGTTCACACCGCAAATTGTTAAGAACGAAGATGTGACGGACGAAGAATTTGCGATTGTCAGTGAACATCTCCAATCCTTGCCTGGTGTAGATACAACGACCGATTGGGAACGATCCTACGCCTTTGATAAAACACTCAAATCCATCTTAGGCAACGTAACAAAAACCGAGGAAGGACTACCGGCTGAAAGGCTTGATCATTTTTTATCTTTAGGCTACAGCCGGAATGACCGTGTTGGAAAAAGCCAATTGGAAATGCAATATGAGGACGTACTTCATGGTCACAAAGCAAAAGTAAAAACCGTAACGGATAAAGCAGGTAATGTCATTGAGACCGAAGTTGTCTCCAATGGTAAACCAGGCAAAGATCTTGTCCTAACCATTGATATGGATTTACAAATTGCTGTAGAGAAAATTATCGAGGAAGAGCTATGGGCCTTGAAAAAAACAGCAGGTGCGAATTTATTAGACCGTGCTTATGTTGTTTTAATGGATCCTAACAATGGCGAAGTTTTAGCAATGGCCGGAAAGAGAATCGTTAAGAATAGTGAAACCGGAAAGGCAGAAATGCAGGATGATGCACTAGGTACGATCACGACTACTTATAATGTCGGTTCAGCTGTAAAAGGTGCTACTATTTTAACCGGTTTTAAAACAGGAGTAATAAAGCCCCGAACTAGAATAAATGATCAAGGGATAAAAATTAAAGACACTCCGATCAAAAAATCATATGCCTATTTGGGTACTCTAGATGATGTCCAAGCATTAAAATTATCATCAAACGTTTATATGTTCCATACAGCCATTCGAATTGGAAAAGGTAACTACCAATACGATCAGCCATTAAGTCTTGCACCAAATACTTCCGAAATTATCAGGAATTCGTTTGCTAGCTTTGGCCTCGGATCGAGAACTGGAATTGACCTTCCGAATGAATCAGTTGGTTTAAAAGGTTCAAGCAAACTCCCAGGACATATTATGGACCTTGTTATTGGTCAATATGACACCTACTCTCCGATGCAGCTAGCACAATATATATCTACAATTGCTAATGGCGGCAACCGGATGAAGGCACATATAGTCAGAGAAATTCGCGATACCTCAGTAAATAATGGAGAAATCGGTCCCGTGTTTCAAGAAACGAAACCAACTATACTAAATACTATTGATGCTGAACCTGACTGGATGGAACGAGTTCAATTGGGGTTTAAAAAAGTTTATCAGGAACCCGGTGGTACAGCCTTTAAGAGTTTTGCTGGTGCAGCTTACTCCCCTGCAGGAAAAACTGGGACTGCAGAAGCGTTTTATGATGGACCAGAACGCTGGAAATTTGGGAAGGAACCACCTCCTGTCATTAATTTAAGCTTAGTCACCTATGCCCCAAGCTCAAATCCTGAAGTAGCGATGTCTGTTATCGTTCCGTGGGCATACCAAGGAAAAACAGATAACGGGGCAAATTTTAGAATTGGAAAAAGAGTAATGGATACATTTTTTCAAATGAAGAGTAATTGACCAACAAAAATCGTCCGGGATTACAGTTCCGGACGTTTCCATTCATTTTTTTATTTGCCTTATTTTTTCATATACCAACAACAGAAGCATCGTCATCGTTGATCCTTTTCCATCAGTGACAGAATTCTCTCTTTTGGCGTCCAACAGTTAAACTTATAATTTGTTTTTGTTTCATATCCCAATCGCTTGCAAAAGTAAATCATTCTGTTTGTTTTTTTCTCCGCTATAAAATACTTGCATGTTGCACAGCAATGGTAATCTTTCATTCCCCTTCTCACCCACCTAAATTACATAACTATTAATTATTCATTCATATTTTGTTCATACTTTTTCGTTAAAATAGGTTTAGGTTCAGTTAGTGAACCAATCCTCCGCCCCCTTTTAACATATATTGCTAAAAATGGCCCAGCTAAAAATAGCTGGGCCATTTTTTTGTACAAATTTCCTAATGTCATATCACGAATTTATCCATTAGCCCTTAATAGTTAAGGAGGTATACTTCCTTAGTTCCTTGTCAATACCAATACTATAACGAACGATGGAGGTGTTATTGGATGAAGGGAATATATTTTATTAATGAACGGGAAAGCATAAATGATCTATCAAAGGAGTCTAGCTCTGTATTACAGAATCAAGCAATTTTACATTTCATTGAAACCAATCGTATTCAAGTGATTAGACTAAATCCATACCAAATTCATGATTACTATACGATTCTACACGCACTGCTATATGATTTAAAAAAGGAAAAAAACTATTTTGATTGTTTCATTTATTACTCTGAGCAAATGATAGAAGATTTCAAAAATACCTACCCTGCTAAATGGCTCATTCTAAAAAGTTTTTTTAAAGTGCTGATTAATCTCGAGGAGCACAATAAATTATCAAAACAAAAAATTATTTAATCAACGGATTCCTTCGACATTTTTCGATACATATAAATAAAGTTGATCAAGAAAATGATCAGCAAATATCCACCATACAGGCCAAAGGATAGAAGTTTATTATCGCTAAAAGCTGCACCAGCATAGGATAAAATTAAAATGTTTGGGATCTTGCCAATGGTAGAAGCAAAAAAGAATATTACCCCATTCACCTTACTTAATCCACAAATAATATTAACAACAGGTGCGGGAATAATCGGAATCAACCGACAAGTTAGAATTGCCATAAATGAATTTCGATTAAGAAAAGCCTCATATTCCTGTACTTTTGGGTATTTCTGCAGCTTCTCTTGTGCAAAATCCCGAAATCCATATCTGCTTAAAAAGAAGAATACCATCGTGCCAATCATTGCCCCAGTTAAGGAAATGATCCCCCCTTGTGTTGTACCGAAAACTCCACCAACCACACCTGCTAAAACCGGAAACGGAATAACGGGAAAAAAGACACAAATTGCTACTAGCAAGATACTTATCCAAACAGATAGAAAGCCCCCCGCTTTAATTAATGACATTAATTCATCCTTTTGAAAAATCCCAACTGCAATAATGATCAATAAAATACAAATACTTACAAGTCTTTTCCCCATCGAATTCTCCTAGTTTAATAAATTTAACTTCATTATAATGGCTAATACCCCGTTCATAAACTTTAAATTCAAATAGTTTTGTAACTTTTAAAAAAGAGTATTGTAGATATATTGTAACAAAGATTTCATCCACGAAAGAAAGACAAATTTATAATAAATGAAGGAAATAACTTATTATCGAAAAAATTTAGATAAAGTTTGGTGATAAATATGCAAGGAATTGGAAAAGGACATCCTCATAGGATGAGTGAAATCGGTAAAGGAATCGATTACGACGTAAATCCATTTATCGTCATCTGGGAGGTAACACGTGCCTGCCAGCTTAGATGTGTTCACTGTCGAGCCGATGCCCAGCTCACACCCGATCCTCGTGAATTAACCCATGAAGAAGGAATCCATTTAATTGATCAAATCTATGAAATGGATAATCCGATGCTAGTCTTTACTGGCGGGGATTGTATGTTGAGAGAAGACCTTTTTGAACTTGCTGACTATGCCATTAAAAAAGGTATGCGTGTCTCGATGACACCAAGTGCAACTGCAAATGTCACAAAGGAAAAAATAGAACGTGCCAAGGAAGTTGGACTTTCCCGCTGGGGCTTTAGTCTTGATGCACCAACTGCTGAAATACACGATCATTTCCGCGGAGTTCCAGGATCGTTTGAGTTAACTCTTGAAAAAATTAAATACTTAAATGAATTAAATATGCCATTACAGATAAATACCGTTATTTCCAGGTATAATTACGACCACCTAGAAGAAATGTCAAAGCTTGTTTCTGAGCTTGGTGCGGTAATGTGGTACATATTCCTCCTTGTTCCCACGGGGAGAGGCCAAATGGACGCTTGTATTACTCCAGTTGAGCATGAAAAAGTTTTCCGATGGTTATATCAATTAAGTAAAACAGCTCCATACGATATTAAAACAACAGCTGCCCAGCATTACCGCCGTGTAGTTTTACAAGAAAAAGCACGTGACCATGTGATTGAGAAAGGCGAAATTCGATATGAAGATTCCATCACAACCGATTTCGCCTCAATGCATGATGGCTTAAAACGAGCACCTAAAGGAGTAAATGACGGTAATGGTTTTGCGTTTGTTTCTCATATTGGGGATGTCATGCCAAGCGGTCTGCTTCCAATCGTGGGCGGCAACATTCGAGAAACGCCGTTAGCAGAAATCTATCGTAAAGCCAAGGTTTTTAAAGAACTCCGTCAACCTGACAAATATAAAGGAAAATGTGGTGTTTGTGAATACGACAATATTTGCGGAGGCTCACGTTCAAGAACCTATGCCGTAACGGGTGATTATTTGGAAAGCGAGCCATTCTGCGTATATATACCACAAGTTATGCGAAATTAAATAACCGTAATATTATAATAATCAAGGCTAAGGCATTCCTGCTCGTTTGGAATGCCTCTTCACTTATTCCACTAAACCTGTATCTTCAATTTGAACCTTCGTATTTACTTTGAATTTAATCGTGGGATAGATTCGCCGCCAAGTTTCCCAATCATCTATTTCAAAATGTCGACTTCGATAGAGAAGACCGAAACCAATCGGATCGACATTCGCTTTCTGCATCTTTGCGAGAGTCTTTTCAAACGCTTTATTTATTTCAGTACTTGCTATTTTTTCATATTTGTAAAGATCATTATTGTTTATACTAAACAAAGCCTCTTCTAACCTTCCATTTATGAATACATCAACCTTTATATAGGGCTCCTTTTGATTTTTTGTGATTATCTTATATTTCGTTTTTACTTTTCCAGTATCAATGATGAAAGTTTTACCCTCTTTCCCAATTTTTAAAGCACTTTTAGATTCATGCTTTAAAAAGAAATTCAATATCTTTGTTTCTTCTGGTGTTAGAGTAACCTTTAATTGTTTTTTATCTAATAATCCCACTTTATTGATTTCAAACAATTCTTTTTTTGCTTCAATGATCGGCAAATAAGGGTCAAGTCCCCTTTCACTGAAACGCTTTTTAAAGTCAAAAAGAAATTCTGAGATAATATAAGCTGATTCTGAGCCGTCTCTTCCCAATGCCAGAAACAGGGAATTAGAAGGAAGTCGTTCTGTTTTAGGCGTCACTTTCAGTACATCTATTGCCGAAGGCTTGCCAACTGCCACCCACGAAACCTCTTGGATATCTCTCCTTCTAACAAACCAATAGTAAAGGTTTGGTTCCATCGTTGGCTTTAATACATCTTGATTATAGATGATTACTTTCGCATGGCTAAAATCTATTTCTTTATCGACTTTTGTTTTTATAATCCTTACTGCCTCTGAAATGGAATCAGCCTCTTCGGAGACGATAAAGGATTCATTCGACTTTTCTTCAACAACAGGAACCGCAAACTTAAGACTGATGAGGAACTTCTTTTCACTATTTTTCGCTGGATCAATCCCAATACTCACAACAAATAAACGTTTATCGATATCCTTAAAGCCGCAACCAGACAACAAATACGGTATTATCATGCATAGAAGTACGATACTGATTGGTTTTACGTAAATCCTCAGAATCTCCGCCTCCTAAGAATAAAGAAAAAGCCTAACACACCGACAATTTCGAAGAAAAATCGTGTGGTTAACCAAAAAATAATGATTTTTTCTGGACTAATTAAATCAATCCTAGAAACTATCAAAAGCGATAAACTTAAAAAAATAACCAACACAAGCCAATTCTTCTTTTTACTAGCATTTTGTGAATATGAGCCCTTAATCAATTCATAGGCTACATGCCAATGGACAGAAACGCTTAATAAAGTAATGCTGACATACAACATAAGAAATATGAATAATGCTCGTTCTATCGGACTATAAACCATCCTAAGAGAATCAGACGTCATGATCCACGGGTACATATATTCATGGACGCCATCTGCACCATGTATTCCAATCGGAATAAAAACTGTCGTAAACAAATTCATAACTGCTAAACCAAAGATAAAAACCAAATTAATACTTTTGATTTTCTCCTTGAACAAACGGTTGAAGATAATGATGTTGGCGTAACCTGAAAAGGCATATGTTGCAACTGCAATAGGTACCATCTTAGGTGGAGTGAAAAAATGGGTGCCGATTTCAAAAATAGAGTTCCAGCTTAAATAGTCACTTACTAAAGCTTTAAAGAAAATAAATCCTATCAATGGAACGTTTATTAGTAATACAATTTCTAGCAAGTACATAACCTTTTGTGTCGGAAATTGAATCACAAAACATATAACAGCTACAAATATAGCCATTAGCCACACCTTTGAAAGTTCAGGATTAATAAAGCGATGAAGAATATCGATAAAACCAAGCAGGGATAACAGCCCGGCACTAAACCAGAAGGTAGAAAATCCGACAAGCAAGCTTATTTTAAAAGGCTTTTTCAATTTATTATCGATGATTTCCGGCAGACCTCTACCCAGGAATCGCGCATAAACTTTTGTATTCAGATAAATCAAACCCATCGAAATGAAAATAGCGATGATGATGCTCATAATCACTCCATCAAATCGGTAACTAATGAGAATTTTGGGCACGAAAATGATGATATTCGTAAACATATTTAGAAGCATTAAATATAAAAAATAACGATTCATTCCCACCACTCAATTTCCTCTTAAATTAACTTTTTGTTGGTTTGTTTTCGATAAAGGAGAAAAACGGTTTTCCGAAACTATCAAGACTGACCATATAGGCAATCAAAAAGAAAAATCCAATGATCACGCCAACTAATCCATAAAAAATGGATAATAACAAAATAATATACTTTGAAATTCTTACAGCAAAGCTAAAGATACTAATGGGGATAACAAAATTGGAGATGGCACCTAATGAAACAATAATAATCATAATATTACTGACAAGTCCCGCTTCGGTCGCTGCCTGACCTAAAATTAAGCCTCCAACCGTCGTAGCTGTCGGGCCAATCGCTTTCGGCAGCCGAATACTAGCTTCCATCAATAACTCCATCATGATTAGCATGAGGAATACTTCAATAAATGAAGGATAAGGAACAGCACTGCGGCTTCCTGCAACGGAGAGTGCTAATTGAACTCGTAAGACCTCCGGATTATAGCTTGTCATCGCTACATACAAGGCTGGCAGCATGGTACTGGTAAACAATCCAATATATCTAAGTGTAAGTAGAAATATACCGATCCAATAGGTTTGGTAGATATCCGCCATCGACGACATTAAATCCTTCATAACAGTCGGCATCAAGACGGCGAAGGGAGAACCTGAAACGAGTAAAATGATTTTTCCTGCTGCGAGATTAATCGCAACACGATCAGGTCTTTCCGTTACCATAATGGTAGGAAACAATGTCCTTTGCGATTTTTTTGTAAGATCCAACAATTGTTCACCTGATTGGAACATCTTGATTTTAACCGATGAAAGGAATTTTTTTACTTCCTGCAGTGCCATATTGTCAACGGTATTAGAATCGTAAAGGATCATAACTGGCGTCCTAGAAATTACTCCTAATTTCGTTGACTCCACCATTAATGTAGATTCTGGATAACGATGACGAATCAGTCCAAGATTTGTCGGCAAACTTTCACTAAACCCTGATTGTGGTCCTTGAATCGTCGTTTCAACCGTTGTGTCTAAGACTGAACTATTTTTATCAATTTTAGTATCTAATAAGAAAATCGCATCTTGATAAAAGAGAACAGCGACCCCGGCAAGTAATTCCTCGACCGTTTTTTGTTCGTTTTCAAATGTTTTCACCTTTGGATGCGAATGCAGATAGCTTAAGAATCTCTCAGGGGTATAAATCTCAAAAAACGTCTTAATCAGTAACTCCTGAAGCTGGGCTTCATCACTAATCGATTTTATATACAAAACTTCTAAATATTTTTCTTTCGTTTGGATTTCCTTGAAAACAACATCCTCAGCTTTTTGAATTTGTGCTTTTAAGGATTCTTGGATGGATTGCACTTTATTAAATGTCATCCGTCTCCCCCTTAATAAGAACTTTCTCCTTACCTTTCCTCGAGGAATGGAATTTTATTCCGTAAATAAGATATCCACTTTATAAAAGGAATCTCCTTTGAAAAATGATGGTAATATCGTTATCATAGAAATGGATGAGATTTAAAGGTTAACAGAAATTAGGTGTTTTAAATGATTAGAACGATGGCGGTCACCCATGATCATCGGCTTATTGCAAATTTACATGTGAAAGAGTTATTGATGGGAAATTTTCTTTGGTACTGGATCGATTTTCGAGAGCCTACGGAAAATGAAATCCAATTATTATCCGATCCACTGGAATTCCATCCATTGTCCATTGAGGATTGTATCTTCACTCTACAACGTCCGAAGTTGGATTATTATGATGAATATACATTCTTTGTTACCCAAACTATAAATCCTGTTTCGATTACAAAAGATGAAATTAATTTTTTTCTTGCAAAAAACTTTATCGTAACTTTTCATCACCAACCTTCCCAAGAAATACATGAGGTCTGGGAACGCTTGTCTCAAACAAAAAGTTTAAAAAAATGGAACCCGACACAAGTCCTTTATCATGCCCTTGATAAAATGGTCGATAATTATTTCCCTCTCGTCTATCAAATTGAGGATACCTTAAATGAAATTGACGAAAACTCTAAGGGAGTATCGATGGAAGTATTATTAGAAAAACTTTTTGATACCAGGCACGATCTACTTACCTTGAGACATACGATCACCCCAATGAGAGATTTAGTCTATCGTATTATTAATTCACAACGACTTACAGATATGAAAGTAAAAGTTGAATATTTCTCTGATATCCATGATCATTTACTAAAACTTTCAGAATTAATTGAAGCCAATCGTGAGCTAACGATGGATATTCGTGATAGCTATATTTCATTAAATTCGCATCAAACGAACCGGGTAATGAAGGTGCTTACCGTCATAACCACGATTTTTATGCCACTCACCTTTATTGCAGGAATATATGGGATGAATTTTCAGCATATGCCTGAGCTATCCTGGAAATACGGATATTTTATTACGCTAATTTTGATGTTTCTCGTAGGCTTTGGAATGTCATTATGGTTTAAAAGTAAAGGATGGTTCAAATAGTAAAAATGAATTAATTAGTTGTATAATAGGCAAGAGTGAAGAGACTGAAAGGAGTTATCGCTTTGGAAAATAAAACTCTCGAAGATACAATGAAGCTTTTAGTTGATTTAGTGTCCATCCCAAGCCCATCAGGGAATACCAATGAAGTCATTACCTATGTAGAAAAATACCTAGCGGAGTTGCAGGTGAAAACGACACGAAACCGGAAGGGCGGACTTATTGCCACGCTTGAAGGGAAAGACTCGAGGCAGCACCGGATGCTTACAGCACATGTTGATACACTTGGGGCAATGGTGAAGGAGATAAAGGCTAATGGCAGGCTGAAAATCGACCTAATTGGTGGTTTCAAATATAACTCGATTGAAGGCGAATACTGTCAAATTGAAACTAGCAGCGGAAAGAAAATTACAGGTACTATCCTTATGCATCAAACCTCCGTCCATGTTTATAAGGATGCTGGAAAAGCTGAGCGAAATCAAGAAAATATGGAAATACGAATTGATGAAAAAGTACATAATGCTGAAGATATTAGAGCACTTGGAATTGAAGTCGGTGATTTTGTCTCTTTCGATCCGCGTGTAGAAGTAACACCTAACGGATTTATTAAATCCCGCCACTTAGACGATAAGGCAAGCGTAGCGATTTTGCTACAGTTAATCAAACAATTAAAAACAGAAAACATCACATTACCGTATACGACTCATTTCTTAATTTCGAATAATGAGGAAATTGGATATGGAGGTAACTCCAATATTACGCCTGAAACGGTTGAATATTTAGCGGTTGATATGGGGGCAATGGGTGACGGACAATCCACAGATGAATACACCGTATCTATCTGTGTTAAAGATGCAAGCGGCCCCTATCATTATGAACTTCGGAAAAATTTAGTCCGCCTTGCTGAAGAAAATAATATTCAATATAAATTAGATATATATCCCTTCTATGGGTCGGATGCATCTGCCGCCATTCGTGCTGGTCATGATATTGTTCATGGCTTAATTGGCCCTGGAATTGACTCATCCCATGCCTTTGAGAGAACTCATGAATCATCGCTTGAAAATACAGCAAAGCTTTTATATCATTACGTTCAATCAAAATTAGTGATATAATTGGATAGTGTTAAACATATCCCATAGGAGGAGCTTTCAATGCTTTCAAATATAGGAGTGCCGGGTTTAATTTTGATTCTTGTCCTTGCATTAATTGTTTTTGGACCAAATAAGCTTCCTGAAGTTGGCCGTGCTGTAGGAAAGTCCATTCGTGAGTTTAAACGGGCAACGAATGGTTTAGCAAGTGATATTAAAGAAGAGTTAAAAGATGATCTGAATGAGCCTAAAAAAGACAAAGTGGAACTAAAGAAATAAGAAAAGCTCAAACGCCTTGTCCAGGGGCGACAGGCATAAGACGAGCCGGCGAGAAGGTTGCTTTTTAACCTTCTTGACGGATTGACCGAAAAGTGGAGCCGGAACTAGACACGCTTATGACCCGAGCCCCTAGGCGCTGGAGCTAGACAATTCTCAAAGTCGATTTTTATACTTTCTTATCAATTAAAAAAGTGCAAGATGTCATCCATCTTGCATTTTTTATTTCTACCTTCTTGATTTATCCGTAAATGTCTGGAATTGATTCATTAATTTTTTTCGTGATTTATCATTTCGCAATAAATAGGCTGCACCTAATGCTACAGTTGACATCATTAACGTTTTTCTGTTCATCATCTTACCTCCTTGAAATGGGATTACCTTTTAAAGGTTTCCCATTTATTTAATATTTAGCAAATAAAAGACGCCATTTTTTTTGGGGGAATGGCGTCTCTCTTCTTTATTTATTGATCATTTCTTTCATTTTTTCATTATGCTGTTTCGTTTGTTCCAGTAATTGGTTTAGCAGTTCTGCAGCCTTTTTACTGTTCTTAGCCTCGACGGCATCCTTTAATTCGTGAAAAGTTTTCATATTTCCCAGCTGTTTACCACCATGAGCTTGTTTAACGAATTCCTCTTTGGTTATTTTTCCTTCATCCAATTGCTTCTTCAATTCCTGTATTTTAGCCATTTTTTCTTGTTTCCATGTTTCACGTTTTTGAGCTAATTCAGGACTTAACCACTTATCGCGCAATTGTTTCTTTTCTTCTAATACCTTTGTCCATTCAGCCTTTTTCTCAGGGGTATACAGTTCAATCCAAATGAGAAGTTTTTGTTCCCTCTCAGCCATTTTAGCCTGCCAGTTCCGATGCATTTCTTCCTGCTTTTCACAATCACATTCTTCTGCTTCCATTTTTCCTTTTTCCAACTGCGAATCTTTCACCGGCATTTTTTCAGCTAGTACCTCATCTGCAGCTGGCATCGACCCATTTGCTGCGACGATACCAGGAATCGATAGCATTAAGCTAAAAACGAATAGTAACATTTTAATCATCATCATAATCTCCTTCCTATCTATGCAGATTTATCCAATTTTAGACACGAAATTATCATTCCCCAGATTGGTATAAATAATTTACCATTTTGACAAATTTTTAGCTAAAATCTACTTGTTTACATAGAATAAATATCGTAATCTATAACCATGTTAGATATGTGAATTATTTCACAATGAACTTATGTTGTTAGTTCGTTATTTTTTGTGATGAAATTGTGATTTATTTCACAAATTGAATAATATTTTTCATAGGAGAGGAACTACATGAAAAGGCCTAAAATAGTAATCCTAGGAGCCGGTTACGGTGGGATCATAACCGGGAAAAAATTAGAAAAATTGCTTAAATCCGGTGAAGCTGACGTTACCCTTATCAATAAACATGACTACCATTATATTACAACACAACTACATAAAACGGGTGCTGGAACGGCAGCTGACCGTCAGATCGCAATGTCTATACCTGAGCTTATCAATCCTGAGAAAACACGGTTTATCAAGGGTTCTGTTAAAGCAGTTGATACGAGGATGCAAACCGTAATTCTTGAAGGCGGAGATACAGTAGATTACGATTATTTATTAATTGCATTAGGCTTTGATATCGAAACATTCGGCATACCTGGTATTAAAGAACATGCTTTTGCCATTCGGAGCTTTAGAAGTACAAAAGCCATTTATCATCAAATCATCCGACAATTAACCAAATTCAAGGAAGACAATGATCCTTCCCGATTAACATTTGTAGTTGCGGGTGGAGGCTTTACCGGTATTGAAATGCTGGGTGAACTAGCTGAAGGGCTGCCTAAGCTTTGTAAAAAATATGATGTTCCTTTTGAAAAAGTAAAGATAGTTGCAGTAGAGGCGGCTCCATCTGTTATTCCTTTCTTTCCAAAGGAATCCATCCAATATACAACAGAGATTTTAGAAAAGTTTAATATTGACATGTATATGGCAACAAAAATCTTAGAATGTACGCCTGAAAAAGTAATTCTTGAAAATGATATTGTTATCCCTACGCGAACATTAATCTGGTCATGCGGGGTTAAAGGGAATCCAATCGTCCAACATTGTGGTTTACCAATCGAGAAAGGAAAATTGCCAGTCGATTCCTTCTTACGAGTAAAAGGTACGAGTAATGTATTTAGTATAGGTGACTGCGCATTATTTATGAAAGATGAGAAGAGTGCCCTTCCTCCTACTGCACAAGTTGCCTTGCAGGAAGCTGATGTATGCGCAAAAAACATCGTTTCAACTTTACGTGGCGGCAGTTTGAAAGACTTTGAATATCATCATAAAGGCTCTGTCGCATCCATCGGTGTATGGGCAGCGGTAGGGAAGGTTGGGAAATTTAGACTATCTGGCTTGTTCGGCGCCTTTATGAAACAAGTGATTGAAGCCCGATATTTATTAAATCTAGGCGGTCCGTCTTTGATTATCAAGCAGCATTTTGCTGTCAATAAGGATCCTGTGCAAATCTCAGTTAAACAATAATCCAATATCCCAAAGCTGGTAGGATCCCCTCTAATACCAGCTATTTGATAGAACATCTTAATTGTCAGTCCTGCCTTCATCCCCCAATATAAGGCAGAAAGAACCTCCTTTCTCTCATTGAAAAGGAGGTTCTTTATTTCATTAATAGACATCTTTTTTTGTAAATACGAAAAAGGATACGAACAGTGCGGCTGCCCACCAAATGAATAGTACGGTCATCGAAAACGCAAGCGTCATCCCTTCAATTGGCGGTGGACTGCCGCTCATATAGTTTGTTAAGCGCAAATTTACCATAAAAAAATATTTAGCGGACTCCCAAGATGCCACCATATTACTGAGTAAAACCCCTGAAATCAAGGCCGCTAACATAATCCCCATACCTGCCGCCGTGCTTCGTATTAAAACAGACAGCATAAATGATAAGGTTCCGACTACTATGGCTACGAACCAAACAAGACCAAAGTCCATAAATAAAAACTGCCATTGGTTGATTAATTTCACATTTTTTATATTTAATCCCGCTTCAGTAAAGGTAAATCCCGTAAGGACTGGTGCTCCCCATCCTTTAAAGCCGAAAACAAGGCCAGAAATAAAATATGAGAGAATCCCGGCCATTGCAACAATAAGGGAAATGGCTAGAATCAAGGTAATATACTTACTTAATAGAATCTTCCATCGTCTTACTGGCCTCGTTAATAATAACTTAATCGAGCCCTGACTATGCTCGGATGATACGATATCACTGGCAATCACCATTACCATCAGAGGAATAAATAGTTCAATCGAACTTTCCAGGAAAACTCTAATAAATGTTGGTGCACCCGGTTCAGAAGGATTAATATCATGATCAAGATAGTACTGATTTTGCTGGAGACTGACTTGAATTTGTTCTCGCCACTCATCAGAAATACGGCTTGAACCTAGGCGATTTTGCTGGTCAATAATTCGCTGCTGAAGGATCGTCCGCCAATCATCCGTTCCTAGTTTCTCCCTTTGGGTTTTTACCTCCTTATATTGTGCATAGGTAAATAAGGCAACGAGGACGGCAATAATGATTCCAATGACAATTAACCGCTTTTTAGCGATTAGTTTCATCATTTCATTTTGGATTAATTTATTCAATCTTATTTCCCTCCGTCAATTCGAGGAACAGGTCTTCTAATACAGGTAATTTCCTATTCATTTCCGTAACAGAAATCCCGGCTTCCACAAGGAGTTTGTTCCATTCGGGTGTTTTTATTTCATGGAACTCTGTTAAGATGGTACCCTCTTCCGTTTCTTCAATTGAGGTAACAGTACTCAAAACCTGTTTCCCCTTTTCATAAGGTTTAAGCCTCCAAACCACTCTTTCTCGATTGGCTAACAGCGTTTGGACAGAATCAATTCGTATAATAGAGCCTTTTGAAATGATCGCAACACGGTCACACAATAGTTGGATTTCACTTAATAAATGGCTCGAAACCAGAACACTTAAACCCTCTTCTTCTGCTAAAAAACGAATGAATTCCCGCATCTCTCGAATTCCAGCCGGATCCAATCCATTAGTGGGTTCATCAAGAATCAATACTTTCGGCCTTCCTAACAGCGCCTGGGCAATCCCCAACCGCTGCCTCATACCAAGTGAATAGGTTTTGACCTTATCGTGGATCCGCTCTGTTAAGCCAACCAGTTCTGTTACTTCTCTTATTCTTTCTTCTCCAATATCATTGAGCATCCTTGCGAAGTGAAACAAATTGTCATAACCAGATAGATAAGGATACAGCTCCGGATTTTCAACGATACATCCAAGGTTTCTCATTGCACCTTCAAAGTCATTAGCAATATTGTAACCCCCAATATAGATGGTACCGGAAGTGGGTTTAATTAAACCGACTAACATCCGAATGGTTGTTGTTTTTCCAGCACCATTCGGTCCTAAGAAACCAAAAACTTCTCCTTTTTTTAAGTCAAAACTAATTCCATTAATAATTTCTTTTCCTTTGATTACTTTTTTTAAATGATGTACAGATAAAGTGATGTTCTCCATGTCCGGTCTCCTTACCATGTCAGCAATGATGCAACCCGCTCTGCTATTAAACGGTATCCTTCTGTATTTGGATGAAACTTATCTGTATAGAGGTAATCATTTACCTTTAACTCAAATAAATCAAAGGTCGGTACAAAAACAACCTTTGGAAAAGAAGCACTTACTTCGGCACTTTGATAATTCCAATGAAGTACAATTTGTGATATTTCTTTTCCTTCATCAAGGTCAATAAATGGGTTATACAATCCGATTAAAAATACTGTTGCTTCACTATTTACCTTTTGAATCTGCTGGAGGATAAACTGTAAATTTTCGATATATTTCTTCTCTACTTCCTCAATATCCGCCATCGTTTCGTATTCAATTAGGCCTTGTCCACCCTGAAACAAATCATTTCCGCCTATTGTAACTAGTACATAATCTGCTGTTCCAATTTGGCGTTGAACCTCTGCCTCTTTTACCTGTTCTTTTAATTGATTGGAGCGCTGTCCAATTATTCCTAAGTTCGTAAGCTTTACAGGCTGATTTGATTTTTCCTGGATTTCATCCACTAGGACACCAACATAGCCTTTACCTGTCTCATCCCCAGTTCCTCTTGTTAAGGAGTCACCAAGAGCAACAATCGTTAATTCGTTCTTATTTTCTTCCTTCTCCGCTATTGTTTTGGGCTGTGAAATCGTGTCAGGTTTTCCTGCATAAAATTCACCTACCGCCACGCCTAATCCACCCAACCAAAGAAGGCAGAAAAAAACAGCAACGAAAGTGGTTACCCCTATGAGTTTTTTATTCAAACCACTCATCCTTTCCTGGTGATTTCTACCTATAATTTAATCATAATTTATATAAGAAAGAAAAATTTCACATAAAAAAAATAGGCCATTTAACTGGCCTTAAATACAATAAGTAACAAGAATTATAAAATCCCCTTATCTTTCGCTTCTTTCAACCAGGATGGAAATTCATCAAGGAGTTTATTATATAATTCCTCATCGGATATTTTCACAATATCTTTAATATGGAAAAAGTTTGCATTATCAATGAAACGGCCTTCCATTGTGTCTAATTTTTCAAGTGTCTCAAAGTTAGAATCCCCTATACCCACGAACTGCCAAAAAATTGGTTTTGAAGACGAGTTTACTATTGGTTTCTTAATAGTCTTTTTACAGCCACCATCATTAATAAAGACGATAAATGCTGGTTCTTTAGATGGTTGTTCCAGTGTATATTTTTGGATGACATCTTCCATTACTGACGGTTCATCATTTCTGCCAAATTTATGGATTAAATCGTTCTTTAATATGTAATCTTCAACATAATTGTCAAAGTCTCTTTCTGTCACTGACTTTAATCGGGAAAACTCGTTATCGTACACCCATACATCTAAAGTTCCATCATCATCAAACTTACTAGCGACTGCTAGAATTCGTTCAACAACTTTTTGCACGGTTCCATTTTTGTAGAGATTCCTCATTGAACCCGAAATATCAAGCACCAATCCAACTCTAGCAACAACATCCGTTAACTTCTTTTTTTCTAAAATTACCCCAACAGTCTTTTTCATCAAATTAATCGTGGCCATTACAATTCCTCCTTTTCATTCATCTACTATAATTATACTATAATTGAAAAATATGTAATAAAAACCACAAATAAACCGGTCTCCATTGGAAACCGGTTTTTACTCTGGTATTAAACTGTTACAAGTTCTTTTTGAGTCTCTTCTTCTAGGCTGCCCATTGGACCGAAGAATTCAAAGTTAATTCTCTCTTCACTAACTCCTAAATCTTTTAAAGCACGGTTAGTTGCTTTCATGAACGGAACCGGACCACAGAAATAGAAGTCTGCATCGTTAACAGGGACATTTTTTTCAAGCCATTCCTTCGTGATATAGCCTTCTACATCAAAACGATTGTTCTTGCGATCCTCTTCAGTTGGTGCATCATAAAACACAAATGAAGTCACATTTTCAAGCGAAGATAATGTCTCAACCTCTTCTTTTAATGCATGAACATTGCTGTTTGCTGCCGCATGGATGAATGAAACCTTGCGCTCAGGCTGAACTTCCACCACAGTTTTAAGCATACTTAACATTGGCGTTAAGCCTACACCACCGCTTAACAATACGACAGGTGTATTTTTTTCAGTATTAAGAACAAAGTCCCCTGCAGGAGCACTCACTTTAAGAACGTCCCCTTCCTTTATAGAGTCATGCAGGTGATTAGAGACCATACCATCAGGATTACTTGTACCTGCTTCGCGTTTCACGCTAATACGGTAATATCCTTTACCAGGTGCATCTGAAAGGCTATATTGACGAATATGCGTATACTCTTCATCAGCAATTTCTAACTTTATACTAATATACTGACCGGGAAGGAAGTGTGAAATTTCCTTCTCATCCTCTGGTTTTAAATAGAAGGAAGTGATAACATCACTCTCAATGACTTTGCGATCAACAATAAAGTTGCGGAAACCGTCCCAGCCGCCATTCTGGTTTGCAGCTTCTTCATACATTTCCGCCTCAACACTAATAAAGGCATCCGCAATAACCCCATATGCCTGTGCCCAAGCATCAATGATTTCGTCCGTTGCCGCATCACCTAATACATCTTTAATGGCTAGTAATAGATGCTTTCCGACGATTGGATAATGTTCTGCTTTAATTCCAAGACTTCTATGTTTATGGGCAATTTGTTTAACAACGGGCAATATAGCTTCAAGGTTATCAATATATTGAGCAGCAGCATAAACAGTTCCGGCTAGTGCCTTCTGCTGTCTGCCCTGCTTTTGATTCGCATGGTTAAAGATATTTAATAACTCAGGATGATTTCCAAACATTAATTGATAAAAGCGAGTGGTAATGGTTTCACCATGTTGTTCTAAAACAGGTACCGTTGATTTAATAATGTTAATAGTATTTTGTTCTAACATTTTTAACACTCCTTATGTAGTTATCACTATTTATATAGTGATATTATATGAAATAACACACAAGGAGTAAGTGATGTGAATCACACGTTATTATTTTTAGATAAATAGAACTATTTTTCTATAAATAAGTGCAACCTTACTTTTGTACTTATTCTGTTTTCGCAAACACACAGGTATCTCTTATTTCTTTTCCATCCGCCGAGACTCCCTCATTTATTAGGATTCCTTCCAGAGTATATCCTAAGCGTTCTGGGATTGCCCTGCTTCTAGAATTGTTGGAATCACAGCGGATTTCTACTCGTTTGGCATTTAGTTCATCAAATGCAAATTGAGTTATTCTTTCCACTGCTTCGGTTATATACCCCTTTCCTGAATGCCGAGTATCAATCCAGTAACCAATTTCGAACTTTGGGATCTCCCAATTGATTCGATGCAAACCAGATGAGCCAATAAATTCTCCTGTTTCTCGATTAAATAACAGAAGTCTTAAGTCCTCACGTGTTAAGAACTTGGCGTGGGCTTCACGTATATTTTCTTCAATATCGTCTGCTGTTTGCTCAATATGTGCAAACGGCATGAACGGCTTTAATTCCGCAAGTGATGACTCAATCGCTTCATATACCACTTGTCCATCTCCAGGCATTGGCATCCGAATGAGCAGTCGATCACTGTAAAACTCACTTGGAAAATCAATTAAAATTGGTTTCATATTTTATTCCCCCTTTGTTTCATTAAATAGTTCAGCAAAACTTAAGGAAAATCCTTTTTTTCGACAAAAAAGAAACCCCTCCAAAATTGGAAGAGTCTCTCCTAAAAATTAATATGCTTTAGCCCAGTAAACCATTTTATCTGCAGGTTTTCCGCAGCATACACATGTATCAGCCACTTGATCTTGTTCGAATGGGATACATCTCGAAGTTGCCGTTGTTTCTTCTTTAATTTTTTCCTCACAAGCAAGTTCGCCACACCACATAGCTTTGATGAATCCAGGTTTAGATTCAAGCGATGTTTTTAGTTCATCCAGTGTAACCGCAACGGAAGTACGTTCTTCACGGTGTTGTAGAGCTTTGTTATAAAGGTTTGTTTGAATTTCATCGAGAAGTTCAACTAGCTTCGTTTCTAATTCAGCTAATGGAACAATCACCTTTTCTAACGTATCCCTTCTTACTAGGACAACTTGTTTATTTTCGATATCCTTTGGTCCAACTTCTAAGCGAACAGGAATACCCTTCATTTCATATTCATTGAATTTCCAGCCTGGCTTTTTGTCGCTGGCATCGATATCAACACGTGCAACTTTTGCCAAAGAATTTTTCAAGTCATAGGCAAAATCAAGCACACCTTCTTTATGCTGAGCGATTGGTACGATCATGACCTGTGTTGGTGCTGCCTTTGGCGGAATCACTAAACCGCGGTCGTCTCCGTGAACCATGATTAAGGCACCAATGATTCTTGTAGTAAAGCCCCATGATGTTTGATGGACATATTGCAATTTGCCTTCTTTATCTGTGTATTGAATATTGAAGGCTTCAGCAAATCCAGTACCAAAGTGGTGGGAAGTACCTGACTGTAATGCTTTACCATCATGCATTAAGCTTTCAATTGTAAACGTCGCTTTTGCACCAGCAAATTTTTCTTTTTCTGTTTTTTGACCTTTTACAACTGGAATGGCAAGGATTTCTTCACAAATTGCTGCATAGACGTTTAACATTTTAATGGTTTCTTCCATCGCATCTTCGTCTGTTGCATGGGCTGTATGGCCTTCCTGCCATAAAAACTCTAATGTACGTAAAAATGGACGAGTAGTTTTCTCCCAACGCACTACGTTTGCCCATTGGTTATAGAGCTTTGGTAAATCTCGATAGGAATGAATGATATTACTATAATGCTCACAGAAAAGTACTTCTGAAGTTGGGCGAACAACTAATCGCTCTGCGAGTTCATCTGAACCACCATGCGTTACCCAAGCTACTTCAGGTGCGAATCCTTCGACATGATCCTTTTCTTTTTGAAGCAGGCTTTCTGGAATAAACAGTGGCATATAAACATTTTCATGCCCTGTTTCTTTAATTCGACGATCCAATTCATTTTTAATATTATCCCAAAGAGCATATCCGTACGGACGAATGATCATCGAGCCGCGAACACTGGAATAGTCAATTAAGTCTGCTTTTGTTACAACATCTGTATACCACTGGGCGAAATCCTCATCCATGCTGGTTACGTCTTTTACAAATTCTTTTGTCATTATGACACCTCATTAATAAATTTGAATATAAAAAGGCCTTGATCCTCAAAAAGGGACCAAGGCCTGGCGGTACCACCCTAAATTTATAAAGCATTATGCTTCATACTCTCATCATGATAACGGAAATCATCCGCTTGTATCTTCAAAAAGATCCGATACAGAACTCCGAGGCAGGTTCAAATGATCGTCTTAAGAAACCTCACACCATTGGTTCCCTCTCTTTGTAAGACAACTCCACTTTACTAGTCCCCATCATCGTTTTAAATGTATTTTTGTCAAAATTATATATTTCCTGATGTTAAAAGTCAAATTATTTTTGGAATATTATTCTTTTAGTGGCAAATTGGCAAAGTTTCTGAGCTGATTGTAAAAGCGGGAGGTATTTTTGTAAAAGATGTGCCGGTTTTTGTAAAAGAAGCTTCAATTTTCGTAAAATATGCCCCAGTTTTTGTTAAAGGGATAACGATTTTTGTTAAACCACTCCCCATTTATATTAAACTGCCGATTTTCTTTCCAACAACATAAAAAAGCACGCTGAAATTTACCTCAGCGTGCATTCCCTTTACATATGAGTGGACTGGTCTACTATGCTGTCTTTATTTTTCCTAAATGGCCACCAGTTTGCTTCTCCAAATGTTTTGACCATAACTGGTACAAAAAGCGGGAGAATCACTAGTGCATATAGAGACAGGCCAATCAATAGGATTGCCGCGATTTCAAGCAACGATAATACCCCAGCTGGCATCATTGCAGCGAAGGTTCCACCTAAGATAACCGCAGCCGAGATAATAACTGTTCCCATTTTCTTCATTGCCTGAAGGATCGCTTGCTCAACCGACATATGCTTGAATTCATTAAAGCGGTCCATCAAGAAAATACTGTAGTCGATACCAAGTGCTATTAAGATGACAAAGGCAAAGAACGGAACAGCCCAGCTGATACCCGTGTAACCCAACCAGTTTACAAAGATGACCTCTGAAATGGCCATAGAAGTATAGTAGGTTAAGATTAATGAACCGATTAGATAAAGCGGCATGATGATCGAGCGGAAAAGAATCATTAAAATAATCGTTATCCCAATTAGCATGAAAACAACGGTCCTGGAGTAATCACCTTCAGAAATGGTGTCAAGATCGTGATGCATACTAGAAACACCGCCGACTGCCACTTTTGCATTCTCAAGCTTTGTATCCTTCACTACTCGTTCTACTGCTTCCTTAATTTCAGGAATTCGATTGAGCGCTTCGTTTGAATATGGATTTTTATTAAAGACTACATCAATTGTCATTACTTTACGATCTTTAGACATATAAGCATCAAGTGACTGTTCGAAGTCCTTGCTATCAAGTACATCCTGTGGAATATAAAATCCAGTTTGCTCTTGCTCCGATACACCAGCTAAGTACTCTTGAGCTGACTCAAGGCCATCATGGACTTGATTTAAACCATCCGCGCTTTGTGTTAGCCCATCCGTTAACTGGGTAATCTGGCTGCCCATGTCTTTAAAACCATTCAATATTTGCTCTTGGCCATTATTTAATCCATTTAGTCCGCTAGAAAGCTGTGGAAGGCTCTGAACAATTTGTCCTTGGCCATTTTCCATTGCATAAAGGCCCGTTTCAATCTCAGAAAGTCCTTTTACTAGCTCTTCCATTCCCTTAACAAGAGCCTCCTGACCAACTATGGCTTCGTTAAAATTACTATTTAATTGGCTAAAGCTTCCTGCTAATTGTGCTGCAACCGTTTGTAACCCTGGTTGGTCTTGGGTACCTTGGATTGTCATTTTTAATGCAAGATAATTTGGATTTCCAAGAACTTCAGGCAGATCTGTTTCGAGATTAGTAAAATAGTGATTTGTCGCTCCTAGTGTATTGTTAATGGAACTGATTCCAGCTGCTACCTGTTTATAGCCGTCGAGTAATTTCTGACTGCCTGCTAAAACCTTTGATGATTCAGTTTTGATAACTTCTAATCCTTCTCTAACTTGAGTTGTTCCTGAGGCACCTTGTTCTAATCCATCTTCAATTTTCGCAAGGTTGGTTTGAATGGTTCCCATTCCAGACTGCAATTGATTTGTGCCTGAAATAAGCTGACTAATACCGTCTGTGGCTGCTTCCATTTTCGGCTGATTGGCTTTTAGTTGGCCACCAGCTTCAGACAAACCATCGCTGATTTGCTGGATTCCGTCATTCCCTTGAACAAGCCCTTCTTCTAAACTTTTAACCTGACCTGAAATATATAGTTCATCTATTGGCTCGCCCATTGGTCTTGTGACAGAACGAACAACGTCTACATCATCAATCTTAGCAAGCTCTAGGCTGATTTTTTCAGTCAAAGCAATATAATCTGAGGAATTCAATTCATCATCATTTTTGATGACAATTTGGGTAGGCATCGATTCACCAGGACCAAAAGAATCAGAGATGATATTAAATCCTTTAATAGAATGAAAGTCATCGCCTATTTCCTCTAAAGAGTTAAAGGACAGCTCCCCATCATAAGTAAATAAAGCAGGAACTGAAATAACAGCTACTATAATCAGGGCGATTAATGGACGTGCTAAAGCAAACTTTCCCGTAACTCCCCATAATTTGCTATCCCCATGTTCGAGCTTCCCTTTTGATGGCCAGAACAGCTTTTTCCCTAAGACAGCCATAAAAAATGGGACGACAGTGAATAGTGCTAGTAATAGAATAGCGACTCCTATCGCTACAGCTGCTGCTGATTTGTATAGTTGGAACGTTGAAAAACCGATAGAAGCAAACCCGATCATAACAGCTAAACCACTGAACAAGACAGTTTTACCTGCATTTTTATAAGTAGTAATAATTGCTTCTACCACACTATCATTCTTCGATAATTCCTCTTTAAACCGACTTAATAGTAAAATACAATAATCCGTCCCAATCCCGAAAAGAACAGCAACTAGAAAGATCTGAGTAAAGGTGGATAGTGGAAAATCCACTTTATCCACTAGAATCGCCACAATCGATTGCGCAGTGAGATAACTGAATCCAACTGTCACTAAAGGAATAATCGGAGCAATGATTGATCGGAACACAAGTAACAGGACAACTAAAATGAAAACTACGGTAATTCCCTCCGTTTTCTTTAAACCCTCCTGAGAGTTGGTAACAAGGTCCTCCCCAATCATCCAGTTTCCCGTATAGTAATGATCAAGCCTCACATCATCAATCGCCTTATATAAATCCTCGGTGATTTCTTTCCCTTCACGGCCATTTGCTGTAACATTCATGGAAACCAGAATGGTTGTTCCGTCTTCTGATACAAGCTGATCCTTTAATGCTTCTTGATTAAAATGTGATAAGATCTCTGTAATCCCTAATTCATCTTGATTTTTTTCCAGCTGTTTTACAGCATTTTCAGCATTTGCAAAGTCTTTTTCTGTTAGCTTTTTATCGCTATGAAATACTAAAGCCGTTTGCAAATCGCTGCCTTTATTTTCATCTGATTGGACTTCACTAAGGATATCCTCTGCTAATGTGGAAGAATATCCATCTGGAACATTGATCTGCCCTTTCTCTCGAACGAGTTTTTCCATGTTCGGTGCAACCATAAAGAGTGCGGCAATAATGACTATCCAAGCGATTAGAATAAACCATTTTCCTTTGATGATAGCTCTCATACCCTATTCCCCCATTTCTTCCTTGCACATGTTGTCTAAAATGACAGCTAATTTTTCATAGGTCTCGATAAAACTTTTAATTTCACTTTCTTCAAATTGAGTGATAAAGCACTCGACTAACTGATGAACTTTTTCCTCCGTAATTTGATGTAACTCTTTACCTTCATCGGTTAATGTTAAATAGATAACCCTGCGATCGGTTTCATCTCTGGTCCTGTCAATCAAACCTTTTTCCACCAGTCGATTGATGATGGCAGTAATTGCACTTTTATTTACATAAAACGCCTCAGCTAATTCAGATGACGTGCATTTTCCTTGTTCATGTATATAACCTAATATGTAAAGTTGATCCGTAGTCAGATCATCTCCAATATGTGCCTTTATTAAGGCACCCGCTTTCTTATCTACCCGGAACGAGACTGACACGTAGCGGTCAATCAAATCTTGAACCTTGAAGTCGGCCATTGATGTCTTCACCTCTATATATATTAGTTTAACAGTTTAACTATTCACTCGTTTAACTATATTTCATCATATTAAAGATGTCAATAAAAATAGGTCAGCCGAAGCTAACCTATTTTTGATTCCCTATTATTATGCTTTCGGATAAAGAATTTCATCGATTATTCCATATTCTTTTGCTTCTTCAGCACTCATAAAATAATCTCGATCGGTATCCTTGGCAACTTTTTCAACAGGTTGACCTGTCCTTTCAGCGATGATTTGATTTAGATGTTCACGTAATTTTAAAATCCTCTTGGCAGTAATTTCGATTTCCGTTGCCTGACCACGTGCACCGCCTAATGGCTGGTGAATCATAATCTCACTATTTGGCAAAGCATAACGTTTCCCTTTCGTTCCCGCTAACAATAACATCGCTCCAAATGAGGCAGCCATTCCTGTACAAATGGTTCTTACCTGAGGCTGAATATACTGCATCGTATCAAAAATCGCAAAACCAGCGGATGTTGAGCCTCCGGGACTGTTGATATAAAGAGAGATTTCTTTATCTGGTGCATCTGCCGCTAAAAATAATAATTGGGCGACAACACTGTTTGCTATATGATCATTGATTTCATCACCAATAATAATAATTCGGTCCTTTAACAGTCGAGAATAAATATCATACGACCGTTCCCCACGGTTCGATTGTTCAATCACATATGGAATTGTACTCATTTCATGATCCTCCTAAAAGCTGTTTTATGGCTAAGCAGCCATGCAGAGAGTGCTAGAAGGAGTTTGTCTTGAGATGGTTTGGAGTTTCGGTTGTTCTGTAATGCAATGAAGGGAGGGAAGCGCTTCGATTAAAATAGAAGGGTCCTGAGATTCTAACGATTCCTTAAACAGCAACTCTAACTGCTCCCGTTCCTCTTCATCCCACAAAAGCGCAAGAGATTTCTTCTCATCGATTCCTTTTTCTACACGCTTCTTAGTTCGATGCAGACTTGCTTTCACTGCCATTTCTGTAGTACCGAGAATGTCGGCAATTTCCTTAATTTGATAGAGGAATCCCTCTTTTAATAATAATATGACTGCCTGTTTCGGGGAAAAATTCTCTATCAATAGTTCTACAACACCCGATCGGTTTTCTTTCCGGTCATCACTTATCTGTTCAGATTCCATTTCGGTTGTTATCTTTTTTCTCTTCCGAACAACATCAATCCAATGATGGTAGGCAATTTTATTAAGTAATGCAGGTGACATCATTTTATTTCCACTGTATTTTAATGCTTTCACAAAGGTTTCTTGGGCAATATCGTCTCCATCCCATTTGTTCTGGGCAAGGAAGTGACAATAGCGCTTAAGCTTTGGATAAAAATCGGTCCAAAAAATATCCTCGTTTCTTTCATCCAACTGCTCTGTGGTGTAGGGAACAACTTTCTTCGACATTCCAGTTCACTCCTTTAGCACTCTCTACCCTATAAACGCTTTAACAGGGTTAAAAAGATACGGGTGGGGAAAAAATTTTTTATTTATTATATGATGAAATTGTATCACGATTCTTTTTTAAGAAAAAAAGAAAACTGAATAGGTTTTTGCCCGATTCAGTTCATACATTCAATGAGACTATTCACTTACTAGAAAATCCGAAATATGCTTTCCGATCCAATGCATCAATTGTTTAGCAGAATATTGATCCAATAGCCCATCCATCATAACGGCCACATACACTCTTCTGCCCCGAAATTCCAAAATGGCACAATCGTGTTCAATAGCTGGAAGCTCTCCTGTTTTATTTAAGATCGTAATTTTTTCCTGATCCATTCTCTCTGGTAGCTTATTTTTGAATTGTTGACTTTTCAATATTTCTCGCGCGATAACGGTTCCTTCGAATCCAATCGTAAAATTTAATCCATTCAACAGCTTAAGACAGTGGATCATCTCTAGCGGACTGGTTAGATTGTCCTTTCCCTTTTCCATCGCGGTAAAGTCCATCATTTTTCGCTGAAGGACCGTATTGGTCAAACCAACCTGTTTGAATTTATCATTGATCGCATCCATACCAATTAAATCGATAATTAGATTCGTCGCGGTATTGTCTGAAACGGTAATCATCAACGTCAGTAAATCCTGAATGGACAGAGAAGCATTTTTGGAAAGTGCCTGGATGACCCCAGCCCCCCCAACTTTACTATTTTCGGAAATCGTAATCACTTCATCTAAATCTATTTCACCATTCTTAGCTTTTATCAGTCCCGCTAATAAAATCGGGAGCTTAATAATGCTGGCAGACGGAAATAATTGATCCCCATTGATTGTGAAGTTTTCACCGTCTTGCACTTCAATAGCCAAACCAATTCTCCCATTGAATCCTTTCAGTTCAGCGTTAATATACTCGAGTAATTTTTTCATCGCTTACCTCGTAACCGCCACTTGTGAATAATCATTGTTACCCGTTTTCTTTTTATCAAATAAATGGCAGGCAACAAAATGATTAGATTCCACTTCCTGCCAGACTGGTTTTTCATGGGCACATATTTCCATTGCCACTGGACAACGAGTTCGGAAAACACAACCGCTAGGTGGATCGATTGGGCTAGGAAGCTCTCCCTTTAAAATGATCCGCTCACGCCGGTCCTCAATGTCCGGATCTGGAATAGGAATCGCTGAAAGTAAAGCCTGAGTATAAGGATGCATCGGTTTCTTATATAACTCGTTGCTGTCGGTTAACTCTACTAATTGCCCAAGATACATAACCCCGATTCTGTCACTTATTTGTTTCACCATTGACAGGTCATGGGCAATAAAAAGATAGGTTAATCCTTTTTCATTTTGCAGCCGCTTGAGTAGGTTTACGACCTGTGCTTGTACGGAAACATCAAGAGCAGATATCGGTTCATCTGCAATAATAAATTCAGGGTCTAAAGCCAGTGCACGGGCAATTCCAATCCGCTGCCGCTGACCTCCGCTAAATTCATGCGGATAGCGGTTTGCATGATCACGATTTAAACCAACATCCTCTAATAATTGATATACACGGTTCAACCGTTCCTGTTTATTTGAATACATTCCATGAACTTCCATAGGTTCTGAAATGATCTCCTTTACGGTTGACCTTGGGTTCAAGGACGCATAGGGATCTTGAAAAATCATTTGCATTTGCCGGTGAAATTCATGTCTTTCCTTACTCTTTAACGAATGGATGTTTTTCCCGTTAAAAATGACTTCGCCTTCAGTTAGGTCATACAGACCTATAATGGTCCTGCCAGCCGTGGATTTCCCACAGCCAGATTCCCCAACAATCCCGAGTGTCTCCCCTTTATTAATATGAAAGGAAACGCCGTCAACGGCTTTTAAAACCCTCCCTTTTCCAAAGGAAAAATGTTTCTTTAAATTCGTTACTTCTAATAATTTGCCCATTAGGATTCCTCCGTCTCAACCCAATAACGTCTAGCCACACAAAGTTCACGTTCATAAATAGTCCCAGCTAACGGAATAATCTCAATCGTTTTTCCCGTATTAGGAGAATGAAGTAACTTTCCATCCCCATAATAGATTCCTACATGGTGAATGCTGCCCTTTCCTTCTTGATAAGCAAAAAACAGTAAATCACCAGGTTTTATATCTGAAAGGTCAATATTCATCCCTGCGTTCGCTTGGTCGTGGGCATCACGAGGAATCAAATAGCCATTTGCCTTACACATTGAATAGCTAAAACCTGAACAATCATACCCAAAGCTGCTCATTCCCGCCCACAAGTAGGGAAGGTTTAGAAATTTTTCTCCAGCAGTGACAATATCCTTGCCATTTCCTTTACGGCGTTCAGCATAAGATTCAGCAATCTCCACATTTTCAATAGCTAGTGAATCTAATCCATCCGGAGTCCGTACCAACGCTTTACCATCCTCTACTTTTATAAACGGAAGGATCGTTTGATAAGATAGCTCTATATCCGTCCTTTTCGTTAGTTGCGCCATTGGACTTGAAATTACCACAACAGGTCCTTTCTTCAAATTCCAATCTGCCGATGGCTTCACCAACTGAGCGCTAGGTACCCAGCCTGGATAACCCGATTTATTTTTTGAAGTAGATTGGTCAGGAATAATCACCTGTGACCAGTTCTCAACTTCCTCCACAACAAATACCTCTTCTCCATATAAAAGCTGGGTCTGAACCAGGTTTTGTTCACATAATCCAAGCCTCGTCTCATAGGTTAATCCTTCTAACCATTTATTGATTTCAACCGGGTTTGATATCGCAGGAGAATCTATTTCTCTTGCAGAATTATAAGATGTCCAAACCGTTGCAACTGGAACATTGACAATCCTTCTATCCAAGGGTAACCCCTCCTTCGACCATTACATTCTTAATTCCAAGACCGGGTGACTCAGGAAATGTGATGAAACGTTTATGATAGTGAATCCCACCATCGACAATGTCTTTTGCCAGCATGAGCGGAGCATCAAAGTCGAAACGGGTGATATTTTGTTTACTTGCAGCAAAATGAGCAGCGGCAGTAATCCCTACTCTGGTTTCAATCATACTGCCTACCATACATTCGACACCACAGGTTTCTGCCAGGTGATTTATAATCTGTGCTTGGTAGATCCCGCCGGCTTTCATTAGCTTAATGTTAATTAAATCAGCACTTCTTGTTTTTAAAACTTCGAATGCCTGCTTTGGTGTAAAAACACTTTCATCTGCCATGATCAGTGTATCTACTGAATCAGTAACTTTTTTTAACCCCTCAATGTCATGAGCTTTAACCGGCTGTTCAACCAGTTCGATTCTTAGATCACTGTCCTCCATCTTGCGTATTGCCCGAATGGCATCCTTAGCAGTCCAACCTTGATTAGCATCAAGGCGAATTTTCACTTCGCTCCCTACGCGTCTCCTAATCTCTTTAATTCGTTCGATATCCATTGAAACATTATCTTTTCCAACCTTCACCTTTAAGACATCAAAGCCCTTTTGGATATAGGATACAGCATCGTCTCCCATTTCTTCAGGACCATTAACACTTACGGTAAAATCAGTTTCCAACTCTTTCTTGGATCCGCCTAGGAACTGATAAAGCGGCAGCCTGCAATTCTGTGACAAGCAATCATATAAGGCCATATCGACTGCTGCTTTCGCACTCGGATTCCCAACCAAAATGCTGTTTATTCCTTGAAAAAGAGTTTCATAGTTTAATAGACTTTTATTTTCCAAAAATGGTTTGATAACATGTTGAATGGAATACTCAATACTTGAAAGACTATCACCGGTTATGACAACGGTCGGTGGCGCTTCTCCCCAGCCAATCACGCCATTATCACAGGTTATTTTGACCATAATCGCTTCGGCAGTGGTTACCGTACGAAGCGCTGTTTTAAATGGTTTTATTAACGGGACAGCTGTGCGAAATGTTTGAATTTGATCAATAATCATCCTCTTCCCACCTTTTATTTTATGCCGCTTTCGACAATTAGTCTTTTTTCATCAGTAGAAAATGTTGCTGTTACACCTAGTGGAACTGAAATATGTGGATTGCAATGACCGATATTAAAACCTTTTAAAGCAGGTTTATTGGCAAGCTCCACATAGTGGGCAATAACCTCGTCAAGGGTTAAAGAGAATTCCCTTTTTGATACGCAATCACAAAAATCTCCCACTAATATCCCAGTGACAGAATCAAGTTTTCCCGCCATTTTGAGTTGATTCAACATTCGATCCACCGAACGTGGTTCTTCATTAATATCTTCTATTAGCAATATTTTTCCGTTTGTATCAATTTCATAAGATGTTCCCAGTGTACTTACTAAAAGGGATAAATTCCCGCCAACTAACTCACCTTGAGCCTGTCCTTGTACTAAAGTTTCTAAAGGTGATAGTTCATTGGAATAAATAAGTTCTTTCTGCTCGAACAATTGATGAAAACCCTCTTTGGATAACGGGTGCGTCCCTTCTTTACCAATATCAGATCCTAGCATCGGACCATGGAAGGTTACAAGATCCGCTTCTTGGCGTATGGCTGTATGCAAAAATGTAATATCACTATAACCCCAGAAAATTTTTGGATTCTTTTTCACAAGATCAAAATCAATGTAAGGAGCAATTCTAGCCGTCCCATAGCCACCTGAAGCACAAAAGATTGCCTTTACCTCAGTATCGAGAAACATGTCATGCAGATCATTTAATCTCTCTTGATCAGTACCTGCTAAATAACCATATTTTTGGTCGACAGCCTTCCCCACTTTCACACTAAGTCCAATTTCTTTTAAAAATGCAATCCCTCGTTCTAGGTTTTCATGATTCGGCGGACTTGCCGGAGCAATCACACCCACCGTATCACCTTTTTTCAGACGATTAGGCTTAAGTAAAGTCATTTTATAACCCCCTTTTCTATCAATCGAATTATGTATGAGGACAAAAGGGATGTTCAATCCGAACATCCCTTTTGATTAAAAATCGTTTCCGCTTTTAGTTTTTATCTGCTCCTTTTAGTTCCAAGTATCCAACTGGATGACGGACGATGCCCGATACATCTTCATTTTGTAAATAAACTTGGTTGTAGAAATGGATTGGAATGATCGGCACTTCATCAAACAGGATTTTTTCAGCTTTATACATCATTTCAAAACGTTTTGTTTCATCCTTTTCATTTTTTGCATCTTTAATTAATTGGTCAAACTCTGCATTACTCCAGCCAGTACGGTTCATCGAATGACCTGTTTGGAAGTTTTCCATAAAGTTGATTGGATCAGCATAATCTGCTAAGAAAGAGCTTCGTGACAGCTGGAATTTCAAAGCTTTTTGTTCCGTTGCAAACACACTACTTTCCATGTTTGCCAGCTTAACATCGACATCTAGATTTTCCTTCAGCATTTGCTGCATTGCCTCAGCAATTTTCTTATGCGTTTCAAGCGTGCTATACGTTAATGTTACTTCTGGAAGTGTTGTGTAGCCTTCCTCTTCCATCCCTTTTTTCAATAGCTCTTTTGCTTTTTCCGCATCTGTTTTAATTAAATCACCATTTTTTTCACGGAAGTCTTTACCAGCTGGATCTTTGAAACCATATGATACAAAGCCATATGCAGGCTTTTCTTTATTTTTTGTAACTAGCTCGACCATTTGTTTTTGATCAATTGCCATCGCAAATGCTTTACGGATATTTACATTTTGGAAAGGTTCCTTATTAACATTAAAGCGATAGAAATATTCCCCAGCTTGATCCTCTACTTTTACTTTTCCTTCTTTAAAGATTTGATCAGCAAGATCTGATGGAACTTCTGAAGTATCTAACTCACCTGTTTGGAACATTTGATATTCCGTATTCGTATCATCGATCATCGCCCAATGAACTTTGTCTAATTTCACATTTTTGGCATCCCAATATTTATCATTCTTAACCATTGTGAAATCACTATCGTGGTTCCATTCGGATAATGAGAAAGGACCATTACCTACAAATGACTCTGCTTCAGAGAACCACTCTGCATTTGCTGTCGCCACTTTTTCATTGATTGGGAAGAAAGCTGGATTTGCAATTACACTTAAGAAATAAGCTTGTGGACTTGTCAGTGTTACTTCAAATGTTTTGTCATCAACCGCTTTTACTTTCACGTCATCCGCTGTTCCAGCACCTGTGTTATAGGCTTCTCCACCTTCAATAAAATAGCCTAAAAATGCTGCAGATGATGCTGTATTTGGATCCAATAAACGTTTCCAAGCGTAAACAAAGTCACCTGCTGTTAAATCATCACCATTTGACCATTTTGCTTCTTCACGGATATGGAATGTATAGGTTTTTCCATCCTCTGATACATCCCAGTCTTTCGCTGTCGCTGCCTTAGGTTCATGTGTATCGTCTAAACGGGTAAGGCCTTCCATGAGATTGTTTAAGGCATTCCAAGATACAGCATCAAAACCAATTGGAGGGTCAAAGGAAGTTGGTTCTACACTATTATTTAAGTAAAGTACCTTTTCTGTTTTTTCTTTGGAACCCTCGTCTCCTTTATCCTTTGGCTCGCTTCCAGAATCTTTGGTGGCTGTACAGGCAGCTAAAGCAAATAACAACATAACGGTAACAAACATTGCTCCAAACTTTTTCATCTTATTCCCCCTAGATTTTTATATTTAAACAACTGTTGAAACCAATTTTTTTGCTCGCTCATCCTGGAGCCAGCAATCCACATGATGCAGTTGACTGAGGTATGTAGAGGATGGATAAACTCGATCACATACTTCCATCGCATAAGGACATCTTGCGGCAAATGCGCACCCAACGGGCGGAGAAAATAAGTCTGGTGGTGAACCTGGTATTGGCACGAGTTCTGCCTTTTCTATATCTAACCTCGGGACTGATTGCAGCAGTCCTTGTGTATAGGGATGCTTCGGCTGGTAAAAAATTTCACGCCTTGACCCTAATTCAACGATCTTGCCTGCATACATAACAGCGATTCGGTCCGCAACCTGAGCGACTACTCCCAAATCATGGGTGATTAGAATAATCGAAACACTTGTTTTCTTTTGTATCTCCCTAAACAATTCTAGTATTTGTGCTTGGATGGTTACATCAAGAGCCGTTGTTGGTTCATCGGCAATTAACACATCTGGGCTGCAAATCAGTGCCATTGCGATGACAATCCGCTGCCGCATTCCTCCGCTAAATTGATGTGGGTATTGTTTTAATCGTTCTTCGGGACTTGGTATTCCAACTAACGTCAGCATCTCCACGGCTGCTTTCCGAGCCTGTTGCCTAGACAGCTTCTCATGTTGAAGAATCCCTTCCATGATTTGCTCCCCAATGGTGAGAGTTGGATTTAATGCTGTCATAGGGTCCTGAAAGATCATGGAAATATTAGCACCACGTATTTTTCGAAGATCTGCTTCCTTTAATTGGATTAAATCTTTACCGTTAAAAAGAATTTCACCACCGGCAATTTTTCCAGGAGGCTCGGGAATCAGCCGCATAATGCTTTGTGAGGTTACGCTTTTTCCACACCCAGATTCACCGACAATGGCAAGTGTTTCTCCTTTATGTAAATCAAAAGTAACACCACGGACAGCTTTTACTTCACCGCCGTAGGTTGAAAAGGAAACCTGAAGGTCCTTAACCTGAAGGATTTTTTCCATGCTGCCTTACCTCCTCAGCTTCGGATCGAGGGCATCTTGAAGCCCGTCACCTAAAACGTTAAATGCAAACATCGTTAAAGAAATGAACAAGGTTGGGAAGAATAACCGCCACCAATAGCCTGATAGAATGGTAGATAATCCATCATTGGCCATAACACCCCAGCTGGCATGTGGAGCTTGGATTCCCAAACCTATGAAACTCAGAAATGCTTCAGCAAAAATGGCTGACGGGATGGTCAGGGTCATTTGTACAATAATTGGACCCATTGTGTTGGGTAAAAGGTTCTTTCGGATAATCCGCGCTGTCTTAGCACCAAATGTTTTCGAGGCTAGAACAAACTCATAGTTTTTAATTTGCAAGACTTGACCGCGGACAATCCTTGCCATTCCAATCCAACCGGTAATCGAAAGTGCGAGAATGATCGTGGTTAATCCTGGGCCAATGACCACCATTACCAAAATAACAACGAGTAAGTAGGGGAGCCCGTATAAGATTTCAACAATTCTCATCATCAGATTATCAGTCTTTCCGCCTTTATAACCTGCAATTCCCCCATAGATGACGCCAATAATAAAATCGATAAGAGCGGCAACCAATCCGACAAATAGAGAGATTCTTGCACCATAAGCTGTTCTTGTAAATACATCCCTACCTAAATCATCGGTACCAAACCAATTCTCACTTGAAGGCGGCAGGTTCTGCATCGCTAACTTTTGTGTTTCCACCGAATGTGGAGAAATGATTGGGCCAAAAATTGCGAATAATGCTAATAAGAATAAAAAGATCATTCCTACCATCGCCAGCCTGTTTTTAATGAGCCTGAGCCATGAATCCTTCCAATAAGATAAACTAGGTCTCACCACTTCTTCCGCTTCGGTTTTATTTCGAGCTTTCGGGACGAACCATTCATCTGGAATATCGGGTGAAACGTTGAGTTCCTCCCATTTTCGCAGTTCCATTATTTCGCCTCCTTTTTGTTAAACTTAATCCGCGGATCTAGGACACCATAGGCTAAGTCCACTAATAACAGCATAAAGATTAAAATCGCACTATAAAAAATAGTCGTCCCCATAATGACGGGATAGTCACGTGTATTGATACTATCAACGAAATATTTCCCCATCCCAGGAATGGCAAAGATTTTTTCAATAACAAATGTTCCTGTTAAAATGCTGGCCGCTAGAGACCCTAACACCGTTACGACTGGTAAAAGCGCATTTCTGAGAGCATGCTTGAAAACAATTTTGACAGGTGATAGCCCTTTCGCTTTTGCTGTACGGATATAGTCCTGTGTTAATACTTCAAGCATACTAGATCTCGTTAACCGGGCAATAATCGCCATCGGACCTGTTGCCAGCGCAAGAATAGGCAGTACCATATGTTTCGGGCTTGTCCATGTTGCTACCGGGAAAATCGGAATATTGACCGCTAATTGTTCAATTAGTAATGTTGCCATTACAAAGTTAGGAATCGAAATTCCGAGAACGGCAATCGACATAGCTAAGTAATCGATCATTTTGTTATGTTTTAGAGCAGCAAGAATTCCAAGTGTGATTCCAGAAATAATGGCTAGAATAAGAGTGTAAAATCCAAGTTCAAATGAAACAGGAAATCCTCTTCCCAGCATTTCGTTGACTGTCTGTGATGATTTTTTGATGGATGGGCCTAGATCTAGCTGTATCAGTGATGTTAAGTAGTTTCCATATTGGACTAAGAGAGGTTCATCTAGATGAAAATAAGCTTCGAGGTTCTTTTGGACGGCTTCATTCGTTGTTCTTTCTTCATTAAAGGGTGACCCAGGTACCGAGTGCATGAGAAAGAATGTCCCGGTAATGATCAGCCATAAGGTGATAATCATGGCAATGATTCGCTTGATAAAATATGTACTCATGCTTGTCCCACTTCCTAACAGAATGTAGTTCGCATTGCTAATTCAGTCATTACCAGCATGGCTTGGTACGCTTCCAATATATCCTTCGCTTGAAAACGGACGATGGTGGTTCCTGGTACAATTTCAGTTCCTGGCATTAAATTAGCCCATTCAGCTTGGCCGAAATTAGCAAACTCAATCGCTAAAAGCGGTCGGTCCGGCGGAGTAAGCGGTTTCAAATTTTCTTTATTTCTTAAAGCATAGGCTGTTTTTTCGCGAAGCAGCTCCCCAGCCTTCTTCGGAGTTAGTGATTTTGCTGCAGACCGTGAGATGGATTCTTTCACGACAGCGGTTGTTATGTTAGGAATGAGTTGCTCTGCTTCGATGGCTGCTCGATCATCACCTGCTACCATTAATAACGGAACACCAAAGTATCCTGCAACATAAGCATTAAAACCTAATTCTCCGACAGTAACATCATTTATGTACATATTACGAACTCCAAAAATCATCGAATGGGACATTACACCAGCTAGTGATGCACGTGCATGATAACCTACAAAAATCGCACCCGTATATGAATCATCTAAACTTTGTATCATGGAGTAAGGTTTAACATCCCCGGTAATGAGTTGTGTTTCAGGATGAAGTCGTTCTATTAAAAGGTTATTCATTTTGGAATGACTGTCATTCACAACAACTTCTTTACAACCATTTTCAAAAGCGGCAGAGATGACATGATTTGCTTCATCTGTCATAATGATTCTGCTTCGTTCATAATTATGTTTGTTGGAATCAACATGGGTATGGTCAACAAGACCCGTTATTCCTTCCATATCAACAGAAATGTATAATTTCAATAAATGCACCCCTTTTCAACTTTTTATAATTTTCTTACAATTATAATTCAAAATTTCGATTTTTTCAAATAATTTTTAAAATTCCATGTCAACATTCGTTACATAAAGGGGGGATTACCTTTTCAATCGTTGATTCAAGCTGCCCGACTTACGCTCAATCAAAATACGAGGCAAAATTTTACTTAAAAAATTGAAACTTAATGTTTCTATACTCGTATTGTTTAAAAGAATAACCAATACGTTTGAAAGAAATATTTTTTCGATACATAATAAACATATCATCTCGATTGGTAGACAAAATTGGATAGGAGTGAAGGTTTTGGGTGTAACTCTAAGCAAAGGACAAAAAGTGGATTTAACAAAATCTAATCCCGGATTACAAAATGTGGTTGTGGGCTTGGGCTGGGATATTAGCCAAAATGGGGCTAATTTTGACTTAGATGCCTCAGTATTTTTATTAGGGCAAACTGGAAAGGTTCAAAGTGATCAAGATTTTATATTTTATAATAACCCGTCTGGTGGAAATGGTTCGATTATTTACAGTGGCGATAACCGCGATGGTTACGGTGCCCAAGATGACGAACAAATTAAAATTGAATTAAACAGAGTTCCAGCCCATATCCATCGGATAGCATTCACCATTACGATTCATGATGCGCAATTAAAAGGACAAAATTTTGGACAAATCTCTAACTCATTTGTCCGAATTTTCAATCCACAGACCAATGAGGAATTAATGCGATTTAACTTAGGAAGAGATTTTACTGTTGAAACCGCCATTGTGGCGGCAGAGTTATATCGACACAATGGTGAGTGGAAGTTTAATGCCATTGCCAGTGGTTTCCAGGGGGGCTTAGCAGCATTATGCCGTAACTTTGGTGTAACGGTTGATGATCCTCCGGCTGTACCTACTCCACCATCACAGCCGTTCCAACAGAATCAAAATAATAACCAAAACAGTGCATTTACGAACAATGGCTTTCAATCAAATCAATATCAAAATAATTCATATCAGCAAAACCAGCCGCCACAGCGGATTCACCTGCAGCCGGAATCATCCTATTCTCAGCCAGCATATGGATATCCTACTCAGACTCATCCATCCTCTTCTTCTAATCGATCCTATGGAGGAGATAATATCCATTGTCCGCGCTGTCATTCATCTAATGTCCGGACAGGACAAAAAGGCTTTGGTCTTGGAAAAGCAGCTATTGGCGGGTTAATCCTTGGGCCGGTCGGTTTACTTGGAGGGTTCATCGGCAAAAATCAATTAAAGTTCACTTGTAACAGCTGCGGAAATTCCTGGTCACCAAATCAAACCGATTATGCCGAGTGGGCGAACCAGCAAAAGAGAAAAGCACAAGAATTATTTAATAAGTATAAGAGTCAGGACGTTCTTGAGGCCGTTGTGGCTGCCTGTGCATTAGTTTCAATGGCTGATGGTTACTTGGATGCCACTGAACGCCAGAAAATGATGGAATTCGTTCATTCCAGTGAGGAATTGCGAGTCTTTGATACAAATAAGGTGATTCAACGATTTAATTACTTTGTGTCTCGGATTGAAATGGATCGGATGATTGGCCGTGCAGAAGCGTTTCGTGCTCTTGGTAAGATTAGATCCAAGCCAGAAATAGCAAGATTGGTCGCTCGCTATTGTATCGCAATTGGTTATGCAGATGGCAATTTCGATCATAATGAAATGCAAATGGTAAGTGATATCTGCCGCGAACTTGGCTTAAACCCAGGAGAATTTCTTTCATAATAAGAAAAGCGGAAGCGCCCTGGCCAGCGGCGTATGGCCTCCTCGAAAAAGAAAAACGCTTTTCCTTCGTGCGATGCCAATGCTTACGAATCCTTCCTTTATGGAGCGCTCCAACTGAGATAAAGGAAACACGAAGAGCGTTAGCGCATTCGTGCTTGACTTATCGTAGGGCGGAGAGCGAAGGACACTAGCCGCTAGGGTGCTGGAGCTGGACAATTCTCGAAGTGGAATTTTATCTTTATCTTTTAAGAAGAAACCTCAATCAACATTGGATTGAGGTTTCTTGAGCTTAATTTTGCCAGACTCGTTTATTGTCATTACGCTTTGTAAGACCTTTAGTGTCTAGTCTTTCTAGAAAAGGTATCATATATTTCCGCGAAAGATCCAAAATGTCTTTGGCATCTCCTACTTCAAACTCTGTACCGGTGTTTTTGCGAAGTTTTTCAACGGCTTGCATGAAGATTTCTCCGTGATAGGCAAATTGTTCATCCAACTGGATCACCAGCTCTTGCTCCTCAAGAAATCTTCGTAAATCAACCTCCAGATGATTAGGAATACCAGAAGCGGCTATGTAATCTTTATAATAGCGAACTTTTAAGCCATCATTCTTCAATTCTTCTAGGAGATTTTCTGTCCGCTTCTGCCAGCTTTTTGGTACATGCGGATGGAAGTTTGCGATTGACACAAATTGTTCTCTCTTATGAAGAACCCCACTAAATATACTATTCTCAATGACAAAATCCAGCAATGATTTCGGGAACCTAGATTGCATTGTCTGCAAAAGCTCTGCTTTATTTATCCCCAATCTCATTGAATGCTTTTGATGAAATTCCTGGATTCGATCATAAATATCCTCTTCAATCGTATGAATTAACATTTGCAAAGTATACTCTTTACGATTGTAAAAGACAAAATCTCCATCCTCTAATAATTCTTCGAGAGCGGCTTTATCAAGCGCAGTCCGCTTGATTAATTCTGTTAACGATAAGCTTTTAGCTTCAAATAAAGCTGCCGTTACCCGTTCTCTTGGTGTACCTTCTTTTTTCTTCTCTAATTCTTCTATCGTCTCGTTACCAAATCGATATTTATCCCCTCGGGGATCGATCACCCAGCCACCGCCGATGGTTTCTTGCGGGCTTGGGCGCCGCAGGATAAAACGATCACCACGTTTTGTGAGGATCTCCTCCTCCAAACGAAGCTGACAAAGAATTTCACCATTTTCTTCTTTTACTTCATTTCGATCAAAGAAAACAATTCGTCCCATTACTTCTGCTGTTCCTATATGGAGCTTAACAGGCATTCGTTGTTTAACAATATGTTCAAGATCCTCGACAACACGAATCGCGACATCCACTGTTTTAGTGACAATAAAATGTTCTGAAGAAACTAGGACATCCCCTCGTTCTATTTCTTCCTTAGAAATACCCGCTAGATTAATCGCCGTTCGCTGACCTGCGTAAGCCTTTTGTGCAGGTTGATGATGAACCTGAATTTGCCTTGCCTTCACTTCTAAACCTTTTGGCATAATTTTTAGTGCTTGTCCTTCTTCTATCGACCCTTCATAAACAGTGCCCCGGACGACTGTCCCCTGCCCCTTAACGGTAAAAACCTGATCAATAGGGAGGCGGAACGCTCCTTTCGCATCACGCATCTCTTTTTCTTTCAGTGTGTTAATAATGAGCTCTTTTATTTCTTCAATACCTTTTTTTGAGAGGCTGTCCACTAAGACAAAAGGTACTCCCTCAAAAACAGTTCCTGTTAATTCTGTTAAAATATCATCCTTTACCAGCTCGATAAATTCCTGATCTACTCGGTCAATCTTCGTGATAGCGATAATTCCATTTTTCACACCAAGGAATTTAAGAATATCAAGATGTTCCCTTGTTTGCGGCATGACTCCTTCATCTGCTGCTACAACAAGAACAACGAGGTCGATCCCAGCTACACCTGCAATCATTTGCCTGATAAACCGTTCATGTCCAGGAACATCAATGACTGAGATTTGAATTTCATGATCTTCATATAATGGAGCAAATCCAAGCTCAATTGAGATTTGACGTTCTTTCTCTTCCTTTAAGCGGTCGGTATCAACATTGGTTAGGGCTTTCGTTAAAGAGGTTTTTCCATGGTCAATATGTCCGGCCATTCCAATAGTAAAATATCTTTTTTCCAAGATTGCCACCTACTTTATCGTCTTCCTATTAACTTTATCTTTAATAACCACTTTGTTCAAGCGAACATTTTTAGAAAGATAGGAAAGCTCCCATTGCCCCACAGTATTCACTCTTATCGATAAAAATAGATGTTAACCCCACCATTTCGGAGAAACTTTCTAAGCCTTTCCTTAAAGATGGATTACCAGCAAGAGTACTACCGATAAAGACTACATTTTGTACTTCATGAATACTAGCTGCCTGCATCGTTAATAATATGATATTTTCAGCGATCATATTATTAAGGGATGCAATCCGATCCGCTTCAGTATGATTTCCTTTCCTGCCTTTCGCAAAGTTTGCCGCCGTTAAATCTCCATTAATCGGTGTTTCACCGGCATCATAAATATCTTTTACCAGTACATCTACATTCCCTTTATCGCCCTCATTTGCCAGCACTGACAGCAACCTAAAGTCCTTTGCAGAGGATAATAATGAGCCAAGGCCCGTAAATGTTCCACCACCGAGTCCACTTCCTAAAATCCTTACCTGTTTATCACCTTTAACAACATGCCAAGATGTCCCTGTACCAATATTTACCAGTAAGAATGGTTCTGTAAGTTGTTTCTTTTCTTCTGCTAAGAACACCTTCGCCCCTTCACAGGTTGCCTGGAATTCTGGAATAATCATCGATTGAGGAAAGTGTTTTTTCTGAATAGCATGTGCCCTTCCCCCAGTTATAACGACTTTTACGGAAGGTGCCACCAATTTCAACCATGTAATCGCTTGGTCCATTTCATTAATTGAATACTTTTTAAAGTGCATTCTCTCATTTTCGGCAAAAACAATCTTTATTAATGAACCCCCAGCATCAATTCCTGCTTTTATTTGTTGCATACCCTTCCCCCCAATACCTTTAATCAAATTGTTTTATTAATAATTTGACAGGGGAAAATAAATTTCCTTCTTCTATACAAACCTACTTTGTTTTTTGCAAATTAAAAGGAAGATTCAGTGTGAATCTTCCCTTTAGAGGATAAATTTTAATTGACGGTCTTATTTTTTTCAAAATTACTGATAAAAAATCCGGGCTCCACTTCAATATCCTCTATTAATACATAACCATTTTTTTGATAAAGCTTTTTCGCAGGAAAATTATCTTTGCCTGTTGATACGTGATAAACTTGTATTTTAGCATTTTTCTCCTCAGCCGCTGTTAATAACTGTTGAGCTATTCCCTTTCGAAAATGATTCGGATGTACGATCATCCGGCAAATCGTTAAAACTTCTTTTTCGATAGTATAGGATAAAGCTCCAAGTAACTCATCATCCTCCCAGTACCCTAAAAACGTTTCACCGCAATCTAAGAACTCTTCAAATGTCTCCTTTAGAGGAGGGATTTCATAATAATCAATCAATTTCGCCTCTATAATATAAGAGATTTTTTGAAGACCAAATAATTCCTTCATAAGATTATCATTCTGAAAGTCTACTATTTTTATCATATTAAAACCCCAATTTCATAATCATTGTTTAGCACATTTATTAACTTTATATTTAATTGTAAACAATAATTAGTTAATTTGGGAAGAAAAATATTCTGCCCGCTTAACATCATAGGTTATCAGATAAAACCATTCTATTTGAAATAAACGAATAATGAAGTATCATTAAGAAAAAATGAAGGAGTGTTTGTATGTCGGCATTAGTTTTTATGGCACTTTATCGACCACAACCTGGTAAAGAATTAGAATTAAAAGAAATCCTAAAAGGACATATTCCCGTCTTACGTGAAGAAGGTTTACTTACAGATCTAGAGTTATTAACCCTTCAGGCTGAAGATGGAACAATCATTGAAATAGCGGAATGGAAGTCACCTGAGGCGATAGATCAAGCACATCTTTCTGAAAAAGTAAAGGGAGTGTGGAAGCAGATTATGTCTGTTGCGGAGCTCACCAGTCTTTCCTCTCTTGCAGAAGCACAATACCCATTTCCTAATTTTAAAGCTATTTAAGAAAGAGTAGTCCTCTAGTTATTAGCAGGGGACTACTCTTCTTTTGGTTTTCCGTAATTATTGCTATTTTGTTGGGAGGTAGTTTCAAAAAATGAATTATGATCGAACTACCTCAGTTTTTCGATTTCCGGTCACTCAAGCTCTTATTCAATATTAGGTTGTAAAAATAAATTCAGTTCTACTTCCAGTTTGACCTGCTATGACCTCGAGTCTGATATCGATCCGCTCTTTTAATTCTGGAACATGGGAGATAATTCCTACTAAGCGGCCACTGCTTTGGATATCCATCAATGCTTCAATCGCCTGGTCTAGTGATTCAGGGTCAAGCGTGCCAAAGCCCTCATCGATGAACATCGTCTCCAACGATACTCCACCAGCATAGTTTTGGACAACATCCGCAAGACCCAGAGCTAAAGATAATGCTGCTTTAAAACTTTCCCCACCCGACAATGTTTTCACATGACGTTCCTGACCTGTATATTGGTCATATACAAGCAGCTCTAAACCGCTTTGAACATTTCCTTTAGAGCGGTCCGTTTTCCTAAGGAGCTGGAAGCGGCCAGAAGTCATTTTTCTCAATCTTCCATTTGCTTCTCGTAAAATATCATCTAAAAAGGCAGCGAGGACGTAACGTTCAAACGTAATCCGATACGTGTTTTGCCCCTTGGCAATCTCATATAGATGACCAATAAGCTTATATCTTACCTCTAGAACCTTCATTTGTTCATTTAATTGTTCAACCCGCTGATAAATCGCTTCATTATCCCGCTTTTTCACAATTAGATCTGTCCGCAGCTGATTCAGTTCCTCAATTTCTCCACCAAGATTTCCAAGCTTAGTTTTTAAACCTTCTACATCTGGAGTTTTCACGCCGTTTAATCGTTCCGTTAATTCTTTCAAACGATCCGTCACAGAACGGAACTCTTCACGATAACCGCGGATTTGATTTTCAAGCGCTTGGACTTCAGATTCTGATTTCTTAGAACCGTTATATACCCCATAATTTTCAAACCCTTGTTCTGAAAGCTTATTGATAAAAAGTTCTCTTTCGGTTTGAAGTTCTGTTTGTTTCGCTTCATGATACTTCTTCGCATCCTGTAATCTTGCTGTTTCCCCTGATAGCTTTTCTTTTCCAGCTTGAACCCGCTGTTTTGCCCCATCTAGCTTTTTCAAGAGCATCTCATACTGTTTTATTGAGGCTGCTACCGACTTTTCATATTCAGCTTCAGAGCGGAGATTCTCTGGTATGACCTTTATCAATCTCATTACTTCTGTTTTCTTTTCTGTGAACTGTACCGTTAAATCGGTCACTTCGACAGCAAATTGCTGGATATCTTTTTGTAGCTTCGTTTTTTCAGATTCAGTTTTCTCTATTTCCAAGGTTAATTTGTTAAACTGGTTAATTTGTTGAGCTAGCTTATTTTGTGTTTCTATCAATAGATTTTTCCTAGTTATAGCCTCAGATTTCACATCCTGTAAATCGAAATCTGTAAATTCTGGACGGTGAATGCGAATTTCCAGTAACATTTCGGCTACAGCATCCCGTTGGGTATGTTCAACAGATCTGCTATCGAAAAACTTTGATTCAGCAGCCGATTTTTCTTTTTCAAAAACAGCAGCTTGCTCTTTTGCTGCCTTTAAATCCTCTTCCGTAGGAATTTCGGAACCTGCCAAAACAGCTGGTGCTGGGTGATGCTCTGAACCACAAACCGGACAAGCTTCACCTGATTGTAATCTAGCTGCCAGGAGCGATGCCTGGCCATGAAGCCATTTGTTCTCCAATTCTTCTAAAAGCGCCTTTGCATCATTCCATCTAGCTAAGGTATTTTCATATTTTAACGTATTTAATTTTAGCTCTTGTTCAGCCTTTTGTTGACGATCAAGGAACAGTTCATACCTTTCAAGACGGTCTAGCTCGCCCTGCAGCTTTTCAACTTGTCTCTCATTCTCTATATATGTGATTTTCCCTGTCTCTATTTCTGTCTTTTTTTGTTGTAGGCTTTTAAACAGTTCTTCCAAACCTTCTAAATTTCTCTCCGCTGAAAACTGCTTTTCCTTTGTCGCTTTTAGTGAAGCCTCTAGCATTCTTGCCTTTTTTACTAAAGCAGAAAATGAATATACATCTTCTTTCATATTAACTAAACGATTCATTTCTTCCTGTGCAGCTTTCCGCTCTTCTTCACGATTAAGTTCAATTTGCAGTAATTCTTCGTCCTGCTCCACCGCAACAGTTAAGCGGTCAATTTCTGCCTGAATCGAAGTGACATTTGCTTGTACCTGATCTACTTCTCGTTTTAAGCGATGGCAAAGTTCTTCTTGCTTGGCTAAAACCGCTGCTTTTTGTGCTAGTTGTACCTGCTTCTCTTTTTCCACATATAAATCTGCCTGTTGCTCAAGCTGATTTTTTTGTTGTGTTAAATCTTCTTTCGTTTGCAGGTCTTTTAGAATGGCTTCCGCTTCAAAAAGCTTTCCTTTAAGAACATCTTGTTCCTGTTCTTTTTCTTTTAATATGATAACCATTTTATCGATCAGGTCTGATAAACTCGTAATTTCTTCTTTTAATAATGGCATGATGATCGTGTCATTGACACTGTCAGCATCTAATAAGCTTTTCAATTCGAGGTTCGTTTCTGCCTGAATCCGTCGAATCGCTTCATTTCTAGCTTGTACTTGGTCCTCCACTGACTTTTTCAACTCATTGGCTTCGACCTTGAGCTTTTCTTCCACCATTTTATAGATCTGAGTGTGGAACAATCGTTGCAATATAACTTCTTTGTCCTTACTATCAGATGTTAACAGCTTGCGGAATTCTCCTTGGGGAATCATTAAGATCTGCCGGAATTGATTGCTGTCAATCAGCATAATTTCTTTAATCTTTTCCTCAACATCATTAATTTTAGAAGCTATTAGTTGCTTCTCACCCTGCTCATCCCAATTATAGAGTTCCGCTTTAGCAGGAAGCGTTGTATATCCTTCGCCCTTTTCTTTCTTTTTCGGCTGTTGCGGCGAACGGATAATCGAATATACTTTGTTACGGAGTGAGAAATCAAGCGAAACCTCAGTTGGCAAATCCTCTTTGGCGAATTGGCTGCGAAGCTCTGGTCCATTACGGTCCTCACCGCTCGCTTTCCCATAAATGGCATAACTGATCGCATCAAAAATGGTTGTCTTACCTGAGCCCGTTTTACCAGATATCACAAACATCGTTCGATTTCCCAGTTCCGTGAAATCAATGATTTCAACATCTGCGTATGGACCAAATGCCTGCATTTTCAGTTTTAAAGGTTTCACTTAACACCCTCCTCACGCAACACTTTTTCAATGACATCTGCCATTGCATCCTTTTTCTCTATCGTAAAATCAGAGGTAGTCATTTCAGCATAAAATTGCTCAAACAGGTCAAGCTCTGACTTTTTTTCACTTTGCGTAATGTTAAAAGATTGCTTTTTCTTCATGTCCGTCACATCAATTTTCCGCTCAAGATGGAGGACATTCGGATACACCTGACGCAATTTATTAATTGGGTCAATCAATGCCCCTTCATCTAGTAGGGTGACTTTTAAATAATCATGCAGTCTTTGTTTTTCAAAAAATTGCGAATCTAATAATTCTTCCAAATGACCCTCAAGTTCGCGCATATCATAGGTCGGAACCAACGAACGATAACGATGAGTAAATTTCCCTTTATCGTCTATTTCAATAATCGAAATCGATTTATTTTGCTTCGCTTCTGAGAATGAATATTTTAATAACGATCCAGAATATTTCACTTTTTCATGTTTAATGGCCTCTGGACTGTGTAAATGGCCAAGTGCTGTGTAGGAAAACGGCTCAAACACTTCTGCCCCTACACAACCGGAACCACCGACAGATAATATCCGCTCCGAATCCGTGGTTTGTCCACCTAACACAAAAGCATGTCCAACAAGTACATTAGGTTCATTAGGATTTAACGTTTCCTCCATTTTGCCGACCATTGCTTTCATCGCATCGTGATGAGAATGAATCGAGTCATCGTCAAGCAGCTGGCGAACAATACCAGGCTCAGCATATGGGACTAAATAAAAATTCACACCGTTAACCTGTACAGGCTTAAAGCTAGTAGATAATTTCCCTGACAAATAAAATTGACTATGTTTATACCACGAGCTACCGAATGATAGGCGCTCCGCACTATCATGATTCCCAGCAATTGCAACGACTGGAGTCTTTAGCTCGACATTTATTTTAAAAAGAATTTCATCTAACAGTTCAACAGCATCTGTTGGCGGCACAGATCGGTCATATAAATCACCAGCAATCACGACAGCATCCGGCTTTTCTTCTGCCACGACATCAACAAATTGGTTGAGTACTTCGCGCTGGTTTTCTGTCATATACACACCGTGAACGAGCTTACCTAAATGCCAATCAGCAGTATGGATAAATTTCATACGATTCACCTCATCCTTTAAACTCGAATGATACTATTATAGCAAAATACTAACTTTATAGAGGGTGGAAAACTAAGAAAATAAAGGAACAATGGGGATATTATGAAAGAATGAAAGCTGTAAAACAGCAAAAAACAGCCCGACACATTGGCCGGGCTGTTATAGGTGGTTTCATTAATTATTTCTTAGTTACGTTAGCAGCTTGTGGTCCACGAGCTCCTTCAACTACTTCGAAAGAAACTTCTTGACCTTCTTCTAAAGTTTTGAAACCTTCAGATTGGATTGCAGAATAGTGAACGAATACATCGTTTCCGTCTTCAGCTTCAATGAATCCGAAACCTTTTTCAGAGTTGAACCATTTTACTTTACCGTTTTTCATGTAAAAAAATCCTCCTATTGGCTTAAAGGTAAGCCACTTGTAAAATTCACCAATTTACAACGTGATAGCTTTACTTTCACTTTCTCATCCAAACTTCGGTTAAAACTTTGAACAAGCTTTGTAGCATAAATCTAATCTCGTGCAACGGCTGTATAAAATTTAACATTTTTTAGCTAGATTGTCAAGATTAATCCAAGCAAAATGCCTGTATTTTCATCTTTTTCCCTACTTTTCCAAATCAAAAAATGGTTCTCTTAAACTGCTATTTTTGACGGTGGGAAACTAGTTTTTCGTCACTGATGGTACTTCTTCTTCGTCATCTTTGAATTTATCTAATATCGTTATTGTATCAACTAGGTGGTTGTTAAAAATCTGCCGGGCTACAGCTAGAAGTTCAATGATCATTGGGTCTTTTAGTGTGTAAATCACTTTATTTCCTTCTTTTGTACCTGAAACAATGTTTTTTGCTCGTAAAATGGTTAACTGCTGTGACACAGCAGATCCTTCACTGCCTACAAGGGTTTGTATTTCATTCACATTTTTATCCCCCTCAGACAGAAGCTCTAAGATGCGGATTCTCAATGGATGAGCAAGTGCTTTAAAAAATTCCGCCTTAAATTGCTGCATTTCAAGATTCAATCGTTTCACTTCCTTGTTCAAATTCTAGTAGGTAGCTGTTAGTTTCGTGCTGGCTTCCCTTGTTTCAGATGTCGCTAGCTTCTTACATTCCCTAAAGGCAAAGTGTTTACAGCCAAGACATTTATTTTTATCAAGTTGTGCAAGGGCATACTGAATGGCATCACCTGTATGTTCGAAAAAATGCTCTTGGCCAATCACTTCATATAATCCTGTCTTTAACAGAACCTTTTTCGGTTGTTCATTTATTCCTGATATGATAACTATACCATTTTTTGAAAAATGAGACACAATACTCGCTAAGTTTGCTTCCCCGGTTGTATCCATAAATGGAACCCTGCTCATTCGTAAGAGGAGAATCTTAGGGTTATAATTAATCGTACTCATGATGGTTTGTTCAAATGTTTGGGCAGCACCAAAGAATAGTGGGCCTTCCACATTAAAGATACTGATTTGTGGACAATCATGGCTGTCAGACACAATTTGGGTCTCAACCTTAGCATGCTTATGCTTCGGATTAGGCAATGCCTTTGCCGTAATCATCAGATCACTCATCCTCTTAGTAAACAAGATGGCAGCCATTACTAAACCAACTTCTACCGCAGTTGTTAAATTTACAAAAACAGTAAGCAAAAACGTGACTACGAGAACAAGAGAATCAGTTGATTTTGTTTTAAATATATGGGCAAACACTTTTCTTTCACTCATATTCCAAGCAACAACCATTAAGATTGGTGCCATACTTGCTAATGGAATATAGGAGGCAAAAGGAGCAAAAAACAACAAGACGAGCAAAACAACTACCCCATGGATAATACCTGATAACGGTGATACGGCTCCATTCTTGATATTCGTCGCTGTACGCGCGATGGCGCCCGTTGCCGGAATACCTCCAAATAATGGGGTAATCATATTGGCAATCCCCTGACCAATCAGTTCTTTGTTGCTATTATGACGACTATTGGTCATCCCATCTGCCACTACCGCTGAAAGCAATGATTCAATTCCTCCAAGCATGGCGATAACAAACGCTGGCTTTAACAGGTGGATAATCATATCCAAATTCACATCAGGAATTTGGATATGTGGTAAAGCACTTGGTATTTGACCATATGCTGTACCAATGGTTGCCACATGATCAGGAAAAAAAATAGCAGCAACTAACGTAGAAATCACTAAACCCAGCAAGGGACCGGGAACCTTTGGAGCAATTTTAGGCGTCAGGACAATCGTCACTAAACATATAACGGCAGTTAAGATGCTTAAAAGATTAAGAGAATCCAAATGCACAAAAATTTCTTGAAGATTTTTGATAAACTCTTCATGTTTCTTTATCCCTGTTAGTCCTAGGAAACTAGCAATTTGTCCAGTGAAAATCGTGACTGCAATTCCTGTGGTAAATCCGATGGTTACCGGTTTAGGAATATACTTGATTAATGAACCTAGTTTAAAAATTCCCATTAATAACAGCATGACACCGGCTAAAAAACCCGCAATTAGTAGATTTTCATATCCGTAAGTCATAACGATTCCAAATAATATCGGAATAAACGCACCCGTCGGACCCCCAATTTGATATTTGGAACCGCCAAACAGGGAGATAAGGATTCCCGCTACAATTGTCGTATAGATCCCATACTCTGGCTTTACCCCAGAAGCAATCGCAAACGCCATTCCAAGCGGAATGGCTATGACACCAACAATGAGGCCTGACAGGACATCTTTTGGCACACTTCTTAAGGAATATTGATGGAATCTTTTGTCACTAAACATATAAACCCTTCTTACGTTTTTAATTTGTATATCTGATTATTTGAATATAGAATAATATGAAATAATAATCAATACTTTTGTTTCAAAAATAAACCAGTTGTTTTTTCCTAGCGGACTATGTTATATTAATTAAGCGATGAGCTGAATTGTGTAAGTCGAGAAACATTCCTTTTTGGAGCGCACTATGTGGAGTGTGGTTTTTCGCCTCAATACGCAAAGACGTCTGTTCCTACAGACGTCTTTTTTATTTCTTTTCTAAAAATTAGCACTTTTTTCCTAAATCCTTTAAAATATAGGTATAACATGAGTGGAGGGATTTAGGATGAATAACCATGAAATCGATTATAAGATTTATGGAGATGATATGCAGTTTGTTGAAGTCGAACTCGATCCCCAAGAGACGGTCATAGCAGAAGCAGGAAGTTTTATGATGATGGAAGATGACATACATATGGAAACCATCTTTGGTGATGGTTCAGGTCATGGTGGCGGGAGCGGGATAATGGGTAAATTATTTAGTGCTGGGAAACGCGTCATTACTGGCGAAAGCCTATTTATGACAGCCTTCACCAATCAAGGAGCTGGAAAAAAACATGTTTCCTTCGCTTCACCTTACCCAGGAAAAATCATACCAATGGACCTAAGTGAATTAGGTGGTAAAATTATCTGTCAAAAAGATGCTTTCCTTGCCGCAGCTAAAGGGGTTTCAGTTGGAATTGAGTTTCAACGAAAAATCGGTGCCGGTTTCTTTGGCGGTGAGGGCTTTATCATGCAAAAGCTTGAAGGCGATGGAATGGCGTTTGTTCACGCTGGCGGTACGATTACAAAAAAAGAACTTTTGCCAGGACAAACACTCCGAGTCGATACAGGCTGTTTAGTAGCCATGACAAGCGGAGTTGATTATAATATCGAATTTGTTAAGGGTGTTAAGACAGCTCTATTTGGTGGTGAAGGGTTATTCTTTGCAACCCTGAAAGGTCCTGGATCTGTTTGGATTCAATCACTGCCATTTAGCCGACTTGCGAGCCGTGTCTTTGCAGCAGCGCCAAATCGTGGTGGCGGAAAAGACGAAGGCAGCATTGCTAAAGGAATTTTTGAAATGTTTAACGGTGATTAATAAAGAACCAAAAACCGGACTCAAAAAATGAGTCCGGTTTTCATTTAACTAACCCCGATTTCTTTCCTCCATGAACCCTGGAGTTTTCGAATTGTTACAATTTGTCCAATATGATACGCATTATGAAGGGTAATACTCGTCAATGTTTCTAACCAACTCCCCTTCGAATCCTCACTAACTTGTTGATCAAGCTTCTCCTCATCAGCAAGTTGAATCGTTTGATACCATTCTTTCATTACAGCATGAAAACGTTCTATGCTTTTATTCCACTCTACATCATTTAGTGCATCAAAAGTGGAATCATTATCCCCTTCCATTTTTTGAATGGGAATACCCTTAAAGCGATTTAAATAACGTTCATTCCAAAATACTAAATGACTGATGATTTCCCTTATGGAATTTTCAGTCTCCGTATTTTTCCATGTCGCCTGCTCAGCATTCAATTCCGCAACTGCACTTTTAAATGAAACAAACCAGCCATTTTTCGAATCACACAGCAAAAATTGTTCAAGAATTACATCTTTCCGATTCATAATGAACACTCCTTTTCATATTGACCTTATTCCCTATAAAAATAGACGGATGGGCAAACGGAAAGTTTCTATTCTAGTTGTAATTCACTCAGCATTTCATTTGCTTGTTCTCTTTTAAGATTATATGACTGCCATGCTGGAATTTGTTCTTTTGCCATGTTTTTTCTTTCTATGAGAATTTCTTTTAACCCAGGGATATTCTCCTCTTTTTCATATAGTTCGATCAAGCCAACCACTCCCGTGAATGCGAGACTATTTAGATAGTTGATATCAATTTTTCCAGTCTGTTCATAGCGCTCGATATTTTTCTTTACGATGATTTTTTCAACATCGATAACACTCATCGTAGTGTAATAGAGTAACGAACAAATAAAATAAAAGTGGAATAAGGATAGCCTTTCCATCCAAATTTTGATTAGCGTATACATAAAAATGACCGTAAGAAAAATCATAAATGAGTGTGCCATGACACGTATAAAACTATAGCCGTATGCTTCTTCATACATACTCAAGCGTATAAATGCTGAGCTTAACATGATGGCGCTTGCAAGGATCAAAATCGTCAACAAACTTTGCGTCAACCGCTTCATTATTCCAGAAATCCCCCTCATAAAGGTAAGGACAAAGACGATAATCGATAAATTAATTAGCGTCACAAACACGAGTTCAAAAAATCCCTTTCGCGCATATTCTGCAAAGGTAAAATCTCCTTGAAGTGTACCACTAAAAAAATATGTAAATTGGACAATCGTGAATAACACATAAACCGAATTTATGATGACAAGGACTGTGATGCTGATAATGGCATCTAACTGAAAGTGTTGTGAAGAATCAAGATGCTTGGTCACCTTGGTTTGTTTTTGGAAAAGAACCTGAATAAACCCAAAGAAAGCAAAAGTATAAATGAAAACAGCAATGGTACGACCAACAATTTCAGCATCCACATATTTAAACCATTGTGGGATTCCACCTATCATCCGTTCAAATTGGCTATCAGCAGACATAAGTAATTGCAAAACTACAAATAAAACTGGTAATGAAATTACTACACCCATCAATACTTTTTTCCAAAGCTGATACTTACTTTCGTCCATTCCTTGTTTTAGCCCTTTTCCCAATAAGGATGTAATGCCAATATTGTATTTCAAAGCATCAAATATTTTTGTAAATAAATAGACAATAAATACAGGTTTATTCCATAGTAAGTTTCTTGGGCTAGTTATTAACACAAGATGAAAAATAACCAATGAAGGAATGACTAATATATTCAGTGCATAGAAAAATGGAACATCATTGATAAAATAACTGGCTGATAGCAGCCAAATACAGATGATAAGTAAATAGCCAAAACGTTGATGTGAAAAGGTAAAGCCACGATACCGCCAAAAAAAGATGCCATATAGAACAATGGTAAATACCAAATAGGAAATACCTATTTCAGCTCGAAGAAAGGACTCTTCCGCCACGATTCCTAGCACCAAGCATAATAGTAAAAATATCCAATCCGATTTGCTTATCTTCATTACAAGGACCCCCTAAATTACTTTGTAATTCTATGTACATAGTTTTTCTATGTATTTGAGTAAAAAAAGTGCTCATATCGAAGCCTTCTTCCCCCAGCGATACCCTATTAAGCTAATTGGGTACAGAAACAAGGTAAAGATGATACAAGCTGTAATAAATGTTTTTGTTAAAAGTGGTGCAAACCATGAATGCGGGATTACTTGAAAAACCGTTAAAAGCATAAGGATAAGGTTCGGAACTAATGATAATAAAAAAGTCTTTTTTAACAATCTCCTGCCTCCATGGCCAAACCCTTTTCCAATTTCATAACCAAGCAATGCCCAAAAGAACATATAAATAAGTGCAATTATCGTGGGTATTGCTGTTAAGTGACTCCAAACGATTGTCAGCCAGTCCCAATCATATAGGTTATGGAACAATGTTAGAAGACTTCCACCCCCAAAGAATAGAATATTTAAAATGATAAATACCCATTTCATTCTACTCGGTGTAACGGAAAGCTCCTCTCTCCACATGTCAGCGATTTCTGACGGGCTTCCAACCCTTAAAACAATCCGTTCCATGATGAAGTCATCATCTTCACAATCTATAAATTCAAGTAAGATTTCATCGATATGGGCCTCATAGTCTTGAAGAATATTTTCTTTATCTTGATGATTTCCGAGCCCTTTGGAAAGCTCGTTTAAAAACCTATTCTTCGGCTGTACCATGCTTCGTTCTCCCAATTACCTTGTTCATTACTTTTACAAAGTCCTGCCATTCACGGGTTTTTTCATGTAGAACTTCTTTTCCCGCTTCAGTGATCCGGTAATATTTCCGTGCCGGTCCTTTTTCCTGCTCCTGCCAATAGCATTCGATATACTCCTGTTTTTCAAGCTTGTGCAATGCTGGATACAGGGTACCTTCTTTTACGCTTAAGCCATGATCACTGCGTTTCTCTAATTCTTTGACTAATTCATAGCCATACATGTCTCTTTCATTTAATAGCTGGAGCAAAATGAGCGACGTACTTCCTTTTACTAATTCCCGATTAAACATCGTTTCACCTACCTAGAATTATTAGGTACATAGAAATTCTACAATACTTTAATTCTTTTGTAAAATAAAAACAAAAAGAAGTGACGAATTAAGCGTCACTCCGTTTTGGATTCTTTGTTTGACTTTAAATGAATTTATCTCTTTCTCCACCATCAGATAATTCTTCAGAGAATTCATGCTCTGCTTTTTCTCCCAATAGCATGTCTGATGATTTAATTGTTTTCGGTGGCAGATTATTGTTTGGTGCAGCTTGTTCATTCCATTTTCCCATAGTATCACCTCTTCCATAGTATTTGAAAATCTCCACCAATTATCAAAAAAAAACGCTCAATTGAGCGTTTTTCATTTGCACTATATAGCCATTTTTTTATCTGATTGTAATTGAATTTCTTGTTCGCCCATTCCGTCCTGCTCGCGATTCTTTTTGATTCGGAAATGATATATCAAATAACAAGCAATGACAAATGGCACACCAAGATAAAGTGCTAAACGTTGGTCTGAATCAAAGGCTAAGCTTGATAAAACAATGATGTTTAATGTTAAGGCGATGATTGGCAGAACTGGATATAGAGGTGTTTTGAATTTAAGATCCTCCACTCTGCCCCCTTCCCGGATGAATTTTCTACGGAAAGCAATTTGCGATGCTGTGATGGAAATCCAGCCCACTTGAGCACCGAGACCGGCAATCGATAAAAGCCATACAAAGACTGTTTCTGCAGCAAAAAACCCAGAAAGAAGAGATAATAAAGCAATACTCATTGTTAATAACAAAGCATTAAACGGAACTCCCCGCTTATTGACCTTCGTTAGCGCGGGACTAGCCATTTTTTCTTTCGACATCGCATACAACATCCGAGTTGCAGCATAAAGTCCAGAGTTACCGACAGATAATAACGCTGTCAAAATAACAAAATTCATAATATCTGCGGCATAAGGAATTCCGATACTATCGAATACCACAACAAATGGGCTTTCTACTACGCCTGCTTTTTCCATTGGAATTAAGCCAGCCACAACAAAAATCGCCAAAACGAAGAACACTAGTGTACGCCATACTGTTTGTCTAATTGATTTTGGAATGGTTTTTTCAGGTTCTTCACTTTCACCTGCCGCGATCCCAATTAATTCCGTTCCTTGGAATGAAAAGTTTACGGCAATCATCGTAATAATTAAAGCAGTAAAACCATTTGGTAACAGTCCATGTGCGGTAAAATTAGCTAAGAATGGGGCATCTTGTCCACCATTCAAATCAATGAATCCAAACATAGCTGCTCCACCCAATGCAATGAATAGAAGAATGGCTAAAATTTTTATACTTGAAAACCAGAATTCTGATTCAGCAAACGCCCTAGCTGAAAGAGCATTAAGCGAAAATAACAGAACAGCAAAAATGGCACTCCATATCCAAATTGGTGTATCAGGAAACCATCTTTCCATAAGCTGTCCAGCTGCCAGAAACTCTAAGGCAACGGTTACTGACCAACCTAACCAGTATAGCCACCCAAGTGCAAACCCTGTCCCCGGTCCTATAAATTTCGTCGTATAGGTTTGGAACGAACCAGATACCGGCATAGCTACCGATAATTCTCCGAGACAAAGCATGGTTAAAAACATGATAAAGCCGCCAACAAGATAAGACAGAATCGCCCCCATCGGTCCTGCCTCACTGATGGTATAGCCTGAACCTAAGAAAAGACCTGATCCGATTACCCCTCCAAGTGAAATCATAAATAAGTGTCTAGACTTCATTGTTCGTTTCAGTTCATGTGTTTCATTGTTTTCAGGTAAATTCATTTAATTTCCCCCAATCTCCTCACGAATGTATACGCTTCCATTTCATTGACAAAAAACAATGATACACGTTCATTATTTTGTCACAATAGTTAGTCTAATCGATAAGACTAATATTCGCAATAATATTTTTTTTCTTATTAATCCCCATTATTTGCCCAAATACATAAAAATTCATAAAAAAATAGGTGGTGAAATCTTGGCAGCTCTAAGATCTAAGGATTAAGGAAATAATGTAGGCAAACGAATTCAGGAATCTATCAATTGAAAGTATAAAAATACAATTATTATATCATAATATTTATAAAAATTATTTGAGGTGAATAATGTGGGATTGATTAATTCTTTTAATCAATGGAGAGAAACGAGACAACAAAATCATATCTCCCAAATGAGAGATCAGGATAAATGTCCTGATTGTTATGGCAGAGGATTTACTGTCTATCCCTACAATGAGTTTGCTTACTTCAATTCGATGGAATGCCCCAGCTGTCAAGGTAGCGGTTCCTTTTCAGATTGGGAATTATAAGAAAAGCGGAAGCGCCTTGGTCAGGGGCGACAGGTATAAGACGAGCCGGCGTGAAGGTTGCTTTTTAACCTTCTTGACGGATTGGCTTATGACCCGAGCCCCTAGGCTCTGGAGCTGGACAATTCTCAAAGTCAAATTTTAAACTTTCTTATCTTTTAAAAAACACAAACCCTTCACCAAATTTATTGATGAAGGGTTTGTGTTTTATTTTTCTTTCTCTTCTATTGCCATTTTTAGTTCTTCTGGAAGCATGCCAAAGTAAAGAGCATGTGTTAACTCCCGAAAGGATATGCCAGCCCCTTCATCTAGAATGGATGGTGCAAGAGCTTGAAAAGCATTTAATTCCTTTACCTCCGAAGGGAGTCCAAGGTCTTTTTTTAATTTTTCATGATAATACTCTTCATAACTAAGTTTATTATAGGATTTGCGCAATTCTACAGCAAGTTTTAGAAATTCATATTTGGCTTTCATTAATTGGAGTCTTAATTTATCTGTTTCCACAGCTAATTCCTTTTTGTAAGTCTGTCTTAGATCATTTTGTTTTACAAGTACACTCATTAGTAATTCTTTTTTATAAAGTTCAATCTCATCCAGTCTATAACCTGTTTCGACAACAGTGTTTTCAACTCGTTCATATTCTTTCTGTGCTTCAATAAAATCCTCTTCATCGACTTCACCAAGTTTATAGGCGATCTCGAATTCTTTGAACTGGGATTGAATTTCATTAAATCGTCTTAACGCTTTCTCATGCTGTTTGAACAAGGTTTCTTTTGCATTATCATAACTTTCTTTGATTTCATTAGCTTCATCGATAAATTGACGCATTAATTCATTATAGGTATTGATTTCCATTTAACTAAGTACTCCTTTCTCATTACGAAAGATTAGTTGATTTCATTATTATCCACAGTATGCAGGATACGTTCCTCCGGTTAAAACTCATTTTTAAAATGTTTTTTATAGTGACAGAAAATAACTTTGTTTGCTATAATTTCAGAATATTCCAGGGGCATTAGCTACTTACTTTGGACAATTTTTTGGAGGGACTTAACATGCAGAATTCACAAACAGGACTCAAAAGTTATGATTCAAAATTAGATTTATTACAGACAGAAATTGCGATAAAAAAGACAAAGGACTATTTTGAAAAAAGTCTGGCTGAAGCACTAAATTTAACACGAGTGTCTGCGCCAATAATGATTTCATCAGGTAAAGGAATTAATGATGACCTTAATGGAGTCGAACGAGTCGTTTCGTTCGGAGCATTAGATATTAAAGATGCAAATATCGAAATTGTCCAATCTCTTGCTAAATGGAAACGTATGGCTCTCGGTAGATATGGATTTAATCTTCACGAAGGTCTTTACACAGATATGAATGCGATTAGAAGAGATGAAATTTTGGATGACCTTCATTCCATTTATGTCGATCAATGGGACTGGGAAAAGATCATTACAAAACAAGAACGATCCTTAGAAACCTTAAAAAAAGAAGTACAACAAATCTATCGTGTATTCAAAAATACAGAAAGCTATTTGTTTCAACAGTTTCCAGCACTGACACCAATCTTACCAGAAGAAATATATTTTATTACTTCACAAGAACTTGAGGATCGGTATCCTAAATTAACGGCTAAACAAAGAGAGGATGCCATTGCCAAAGAATACGGTGCAGTCTTCATTATGCAAATCGGTGGGGATCTACTATCAGGAGAAAAACATGATGGCCGCTCTCCTGACTATGATGATTGGACGCTAAATGGGGATATTATTTTTTGGTACCCTATCTTAGAAAAATCAGTTGAAGTCTCCTCTATGGGCATTCGTGTCGATGAAAAAGCATTATTGAGTCAATTAAAGGTTTCCAACAACGAGCAACGGGTAAACTTGGAATACCATCAAGCAATCCTTAATAAGGACCTGCCTTATACCATTGGCGGCGGGATTGGTCAATCAAGAATTTGTATGTTTTTCTTAAAGAAGGCTCATATTGGAGAAGTGCAAGTATCTGTTTGGAATGAACAAATTATCGAGGAATGTAAAAAAGCAAACATAACACTCTTATAGGATTTTCTAATCCAATCCCCCCACTTCTATCATAGGAATGAAAAGCAAAATTTTGGGTAATCTATCCATATGTTTGAAATCTTTTTTCGGGGGGACATATAGTATGACGGTTTATATTTATCAAACCTTTATCGTAAAACAAGATAAATTTAAAGAAGGTATCGACAATTTAAGAGAAATCAAGAAGTTTAGAAACGAGAATTATAACCATCATGTTGAGATCTTAACCCCTATATCTGGAGAAGATCATACTTACGCCCTTCTCTCTACATATGAAGGCTTGGCGGAGATGGAACTACAAAACAAAAAAATGTTTGAAGACGAAGAGTATTTAGAACTAATCGGTCCATTTTTCTTAGAAAATATTGTTGAAGGTAGCATGTATACCCAAATTTATCGCGGATTAAGTGATAAACAGAACGACAAAAAAACTGAAAAAAAATAAATGAAAATCTAGAACATGCATGGTGTGTTCTAGATTTTTTATGTAATGCCATTCCTACGTTATTCCTATAGGTATGACATTTTTTATATTGACAATAAATTTGCTAGTATGGTATTTTAGTAAATAGATTTTAACACTCTACCAATTTAGCATAATAAAGCACCGAGAGGGGAACACCTTAATGAATGCAGTTTTAGTTGCCGTTTTTGTCATGTTAATCTTAAGCCTTATGCGCGTGAATGTAGTACTAGCTTTAATTATCGGCGCTCTTGTTGGAGGATTAACAGGCGGACTAACCATAGATAAGACCATTGAAGTTTTCACAAACGGATTAGGTGGCAGTGCGGAAGTTGCCTTAAGTTACGCATTATTAGGAGGCTTTGCCGTTGCCATTTCTAAAACAGGGTTACCAAATCTATTAGTAGAATGGGTTTTAGGAATTGTACAAAAGAAAGGTGATTCTAAAGGGAAAGCCTATTCCAAAGTCATTATCGTTTTTTCTATTTTACTAATGGCATGTTTTTCTCAAAATGTGATTCCAATCCATATTGCTTTTATTCCAATCTTGATTCCCCCACTCCTAACGTTAATGAATCAATTAAAGTTGGATCGCAGGTTAATTGCTTCCGTATTAACATTTGGATTAACTGCACCATATATTTTACTTCCAGTGGGTTTTGGAAAAATATTTCACGAAATTTTAGCTACGAATATGGAAGATGGCGGATTAAAAGTTAATATGAGCGACATTCCGATTGCAATGATTATTCCTACTGCAGGTTTAGTGATTGGTTTACTTATTGCCATCTTTATCACTTACCGAAAACCAAGAGAATATAAGGATAAAGCCATACTTGAGTTAGAAAAAGCGGTTTACTCCAAGAAGGGAATTATTTTCGCGATCATTTCCATTGTTGGTGCATTAACCATTCAAATAATAGTAGATTCGATGATCATCGGAGCTTTAACCGGGATTCTCATCCTTTATATTAGCGGAGCAATTAAATGGCGGGAAGCAGACGAACTTTTAACGAATGGTATGAAAATGATGGCATTCATCGGATTTGTTATGCTCGCTGCATTTGGATTTGCCGATGTTTTGAAGGAAACGGGAGATGTTGACTCGTTAGTAAAACAGTCAGCATCACTAATTGGCGGTAGTAAATCACTAGGTGCATTATTAATGCTTATTGTGGGATTGCTCGTGACAATGGGGATTGGCTCATCCTTCTCAACCATTCCGATCATAGCGACGATTTTTGTTCCCCTATCATTGGAGCTAGGATTCAGCCCGATGGCAACAATCGCTTTAGTAGGTACCGCAGCTGCATTAGGTGATGCAGGCTCGCCTGCTTCTGACAGCACGCTTGGACCAACAGCCGGTCTTAATGCTGATGGCCAGCATAATCATATTTGGGATACGTGTGTTCCCACTTTCAACCACTATAATATACCATTAATCATCTTCGGCTGGATTGCTGCGATGATTCTATAAAGACAGAAAAAGGGTGCCTTCTAGGCAACCCTTTCTGTTTTAATAATAACCTTTTAATGGATATCTCTTTTCTTAAAGCGTCCACCCCGAACCTCAGCGATGTCAGCAATTGCTAAAAATGCGGATGGATCTATTTCTTCAACAATCGTTGTCAGCTTTGATTCCTCAAGCCTTGTGATAACACTAAAGATGACTTTTTTCTCATCACCGGTATAAGCACCCTCCCCTTTTAAATAGGTCACTCCCCTACCTAATCGAGCATTTACTGCATCACCAATTTGTTCTGCCGCTTCACTAATAATCCAAACAGATTTTGATTCCTCAAGCCCAGCCACTACCGTATCAATCGCTTTGGAAGCAATAACATAGGCAAGTAATGAATACATAGCCCGATCCCAAGTAAATACGAATCCAGCTGCACCTAGAATAAAGAAATTAATAAACATAATAATCTGGCCAACAGAAAATGGAACTTTTTTAGTGACGACAAGGGAAAGTATTTCGGTTCCATCTAAGGCCCCGCCACTCCGGATTACAATTCCGACTCCGATTCCAAGAATCATCCCTCCAAAAATAGTCGCTAGGAGGATATCATCTGTAAATGCGGGTACCGGATGAAAAAGAGAGGTAAAAATAGATAAAACAATAATTCCATATACCGTTGAAATCGCAAAAGTTTTCCCCATCTGTTTATAGCCCAAGTAGACAAATGGCAGATTTAAAAGGAATAGAAAGATACCAAGCTGAATTCCTGTAACATGGGATAGCATGATCGAGATACCGGTTACTCCCCCGTCAATAACTTTGTTAGGTACCAGAAATATTTCGAGGCCTACAGCCATTAAAATAGCACCGAGTGTAATCATAATGGTTCGGAGAATTATTCTACTTAGAGGAAGCTTTCGATGTTGCACTTTTCCAGTTACTAATTCTGACACATTATCACACCTTCAATATTTTTCATTTTGAAATAATAACATACTTGAGGTAGTAATTGCCAGTGAATGGAACTGTAACAAAATACGCTGGTTCTGTCATGAGCCAGCGCATACTCTTAACTCACTTTTTCATTTACACTTTTTACGTTTCCTTCTTGCTTAACAGCTACTGAAAATCGAGGAAAACCAGTCAAAATCGCAAGAACTCCACACACACCAATTAAAACGGGGTAATAGGAATAGGACAAAATGCTCACCGGTGAAATTCCTGCAACACCTGCAGCAACTAGCATTTGTGCTCCGTAAGGAATGATCCCTTGTATACAACAAGAGAAAACATCAAGGATACTTGCTGACCTACGTGGGTCGATTCCATATTGCTCCGAAATATTTTTAGCAAGTGGTCCTGCAATAATAATCGAGATCGTATTATTGGCAGTGGAGAGATCCGTTAAGCCCACAAGTCCGGCAATACTGAATTCGGCACCTTTTTTAGATTTAATATTTCTTGTGACACTGTGGAGGAGAAAATCGATTCCACCATTGTGTTTTATCACCGCTACCATCCCTGCAATTAATATCGCTAAGAACGAAATTTCATACATTCCAGCCATTCCGCTGCTAATATTCTGAATGACATCCATCCATTGATAACTGCCATCCAAAACCCCAAGAATTCCAGAGAACACAATACCTAAAGAAAGAACTAAAAAGACATTGACCCCAGCTAATGCCGTAATTAACACACAAAGGTACGGCAAAATTTTCAGCCAATCATAGGAAGCTTTTATGATGGTCGCCTGTTCACCCATTGTTAAAAGAGCGAGAATAACACAGGTAACCACAGCTGCTGGTAACACGATGAGAAAATTCACTTTAAATTTATCCTTCATTTTTGTTCCTTGTGTTCTGACAGCTGCAATCGTCGTATCCGAGATAAAGGATAGATTGTCACCAAACATCGCACCGCCAATTACTGCTGCCATGGAAAGTGCCAAGGAAATATCGGTTTGCTCACTAATACCAACGCCTATTGGAGCAAGTGCTACAATGGTTCCCATACTCGTCCCCATCGACAACGAAATGAAACAGGCAATGATGAATATGCCAACCATTAATAAATTTTGAGGAACGATCGATAAAGCTAGGTTGACCGTAGAATCAACTGCCCCCATCCCTTTCGCCACTTCAGAAAATGCCCCAGCTAATAGGAAAATTACAACCATTAGCATGATGTTTGCGTCACCGGCACCTTTTGTAAAAACATCAACCTTCTGATTGAATGATACTTTGCGGTTCATCATTAAAGCAACCGCAGCTGCTATCGTAATGGCCACGATAACTGGAAATTTATAAAAATCCCCTGTCATAACACCTGAACCGATAAATAAAATTAAAAACACCACAAACGGCAAAAGTGCCCAAGGGTTACCTTTTTTGACTGAGCTCATGATGAACACCCTCACTTTCTCTACATAAAAAAGACCTCTTCTTTTCATCAGATGAAGAGGTCATACTTTTAAATACGATTAAAAACATAAACTAGAATACATTATTTTTTCAATTTAGGCAAGAAGTTTATCAAAAAATCCTATTAATATTTTACTCTTTCATTCTTTTTCCCTTTTTCTTAACACGGAAAAAAATGACAAACCCAAGTAACAAAAGTGTAATGCTTAGGAGAACATAATTATCTGCATTTCCTGTCATGAGCCCTGCAGGGATTAATGATAAGACAAAAAAGAAAATAAAATTTCCTGCCATGGTACCGATAATAAAATGTTTAAAACGAATGGTACTTAATCCGCCAATAATGTTAATCAAACTCGTTGGCACAAACGGGATAATTCTTGCTTGAAAAACAAATAAAAAGCCATTGTTCTCCATTCTTGCTAACAAATCTGGATTCGTTTTCTTTTGGACCCAATCATGGAAAAAATAACGGCTGCCATAAAACCAAATGGCTGCACCAATAATACTTGTAAACCAGCTCCAAAGAAGGCCATTAAAAAATCCAAATAATGCAAAGTTAATGGAAATGATAAGGATGAGCGGAATGATGGTAAAAGAATTTTGAATGACCATAATGATAAAAGTAATGAAAAATTTATCAAAAGTACTTTCCGTTAGCGTCTGAAGGATTGAATCAATATCTCCAGATCTAAGGGATTGAAATAACTCTGTGTTTAAAGCAATAAGGACAATCGTGCCTAATAATGCAATAAAAGAAATAAGTTTGATCCAAATAGATATCACCTTTCCCACTAGGAAATCTCAATTATTTAAATATATTCTTATAGTCATGATACCATGAGCAATTGTAAGAGTGGCCTTAAATTCAACTAAAAAAATGAAATAACGGTCTCTTCTGATTCCAGAGAAGACCGTTTTTTATTGTTAATTCACAAACTCTTCTATTAGTTTGCTGAATTTTTTTAGCGCGTTTTCGATTGGTAATGGCGTCGTTAAATCTACCCCTGTCTTTTTTAATAATTCCAGTGGATAATCCGAGCTACCACTTTTTAAGAATTCAAGATAGGAGTTCAATGTTTGTTTGTCGCCTTCTAAAATCCTAGTTGCTAAATGGATGGCTGAGGCAAATCCTGTAGCATATTTATAAACATAAAAAGGACGATAGAAGTGAGGAATTCTAGCCCAGCCATATTTCACTTCGTCATCAAACACCAATTCATTACCATAATATTCTTTGAACAAGGACTCATAGGTTTGATTGAACACCTCGGCATTCAATGGAATGCCCTTTTCAGCTAGTTCGTGAGTTTTTTTCTCAAATTCAGCAAACATGACTTGGGTGAAAAATGTACCCTTAAATTGGTCGATGAAATGATTCAATAAATGCTGTCGAACCTCAGGATTTGTTTCACGATTTAATAAATAATTAATGAGTAGAACCTCATTAACGGTCGATGCAACCTCTGCAACGAAAATACTATAACGAGCTGTAATTTGCGGCTGATATTGTGAACTGAGTTTACTATGGACGCCATGACCACATTCATGTGCAAGGGTAAACAAACTGTCTAAGTCATCTCGGTGATTCAATAAAATAAACGGATGGACCCCATAAATCCCAAGATTGTATGCACCAGACCTCTTACCAGGTGTTTCTCTGACATCGATATATCGTGACTCTTTAAACTCTTTTAAAATGGATACATAATCCTCCCCAAGCGGTGCAAGGGCATTGAGCATGGTTTCATAGGCTTCATCATAGGAGATTACTTGTTTGACTCCTTGAACCAAAGGAACATTCATATCATATTGGCGAAGATCCTCTAATTGCAGCTTTTCTTTCCGAATTTGCGAGTACCGATGCAATGGAGCAATATTCGCTTTTGTTGCAGATATCAGGTTTTCATAAACCTCCTTTGGAACACGATCACCGAACAACGCCTTTTCTAATGCAGATGGATAATTTCTAAGCTTAGCTAATGTAACATTATTTTTGATAGCAGCAGAAAGCGTACTTGCAATGGAATTTTTCAGTTGAACATAGGGTTGATAATAGGCCTTGTAAGCTTCCCTGCGTTTTTCTCGATTGGCGGATTCGAGAATTTGCGAATACATCCCTCTAGTTAGTTCCATTTTCTCTCCATTATCACCCGTTACATCCCCAAACTTTATATCCGCATTATTCATCATCCCAAAGGTCGTACTCGGAGCTGATAAAGCTTCCCCTAATTGGGATAGGATTTCCTCTTTTTCCTTGCTAAGGACATGGGTTTTGTAGCGAAAAGACTCATAGATGTCCTCTTCAAAATACTTCAAGCCAGTTTCTTCCTCAATGTATGCTTTTAACGTTTGTTCATCTAAACTTATTAAATACGGCATAAAGAAAGAGGTAGCTGCACTAACTTTTACGCTAAGCCCCTTCGCCTGATCTAATAAAGACTGAGCATCGGTATTTCTAGTATCTTCGTCCACTTTCAACATTGCGTAAGCATAGATATGATTAAAAACATAAGACAATTCTTCTTTCTGTTTTAGATACTGATACAAGCTCTTACCATCATGAATCGCACCATCAAATTCTTTTAGCTTTGCTGAAATTTTTTCGATTCGTTGAAGATCCTCTTCCCATTTATTGAGATCGGAATAAATATCATTAAGATTCCACTTTTCAGACGCTGGAACCTCCGCTCTTGAAGTATAGACAGTCATAGTATTCCTCCCAAATAATTATTACTTTTATCTTCCAATAATTTTATGTATTAGTCAAAATTTTCATGAAGAGAAGATTGTAGTTCAAATAGAAAAGGCTGCCCAAGAAAATATTCTAAGGCAGCCAATTAATCGTTACTTTTCAGTTTTGTCAGCGTCTGACTCGTTATAGTTTAATTTAGTACGGTCAATCGTTGTGAATCCTTCAGGAGTATAAAACCGTAATAAGTCACCATTCACGACCTTATCTGAAAGGGCTAACTTATGTTCAACGATTTCTTGAAGATTCTTAGCTTCTTCCATCTTATCCTCTGTTAACTCCAACCCTGTTGTTGAATCAAAAAACTTCCCATCAACATATGAGAACGTTGGACTCATGAATTCACCATTTCGGAATGGAACAAGTTCATCATGCTGTTCTGATAAAAGGTCTGTTCCTAATTGAACTTTATCTTTTGTATCAATTCCTAGTAAGTGAAGTAAAGTTGGAAGCACATCAATTTGACCGCCATATTCATGGTTAATGCCACCTTCCATACCAGGTACACGAATAAAGAATGGTACACGTTGTAACCCGGCACTCTCAAATGAACCAATTTCTTTTCCAAGTACTTTTTCCATTGCTTTATTATGATTTTCAGAAATACCATAGTGATCTCCGTACATAATAATAATGGAGTTATCATATAATCCAGATTCCTTCAGATAGTTAAATAATTGCTTCAATGCTTCATCCGCATAACGAGCGGTCTGAAAATACGTGTCAACAGATTTATCACCCGTAGTATGTGGTGCGATTGTTGCAAGCTCTTCATCTAATGGATACGGATAATGATTAGATACAGGAATAAATTTTGTATAAAATGGCTGTGGTAATGATTCCAATAATGGAATGGACTGCTCGTAAAACGGCTTATCCATCAGACCATATTCAGCCAAATCTTCTTCTTTCATTTGGTAATAGCTTGAATCAAAAAACTTATTATAGCCAAACGATTTATAGATTTCATTACGATTCCAGAAGCTTCCTGAATTTCCATGGAACACGGCCGAAGTATAGCCTTGAGAAGCTAAAATCGCTGGTGCCGATTGATAAGTGTTCATTCCTTTAGTCGTAAAAGCTGAACCTTGTGGCAGTCCGTATAATGAGTTTTCTAACATAAACTCAGCATCAGCTGTTTTACCCTGTGCTGTTTGGTGAAAGAAGTTATCAAAATACATCGTGTTTTGTTCTTTAACCAAAGAATTTAAAAACGGTGTGACTTCTTCCCCATTTAATTTGTAATTAATCAGGAAGTTTTGCATCGATTCTAAATGTAAATAAATGACGTTCATGCCTTTTCCAGCACCAAAGTAAGTTGGATTAGGCTCAGCGTGGTTAGATTTAGTATAGTTGATTACCTCGGTAATATCATCGCTATCCGCCATAACTCGTTGAGCGGATGCTTTTGTACTTTTTACGGCATCATAGATAGTGTAATTGTACATTCCTAAATATTTCACAATATAATTTCGGTCAAATCCTCTAGTTAATAATTGTGGACGATCGGTTTCAGCTAATGATAAATTTCCAAAAGAAATTGCTAATGATAAAGAGAATAATGCTGCTACTTTACGGCGATTCATATCTTTAATCTCTAATTTTACAATTGGAGAAACTAGCAATCCGATTAATAGAATAATATCGATAAAGAATAAGAAATCATATGGTCTTAATAAAGTGACAACACTTCCACTTACATCGCCAAAGTTTTGAGTCTGAGTTAACGTAGGCAATGTAATAAAATCGTTAAAAAATCGATAATAGACCACATTGGCAAAAAGTAAGAACGATAATAAGAAATCAATAACGATTAAGGCAATATATTTTTTCCGACCTTTAAAAAAGAACGCAAAGCCTAAAAATAGTAATGATGATCCTAAAGGATTTATAAATAGTAAGAACTTTTGTAATGTATTATCAATACCTAAGTCAAATTGTGTTAATTGAGCAATATAAGTTTTCATCCAAAGGAAGAATACAGTCAATAAGAAAAAGCCAATATATTTATTAAGAATACCTTGACCTCTTTGAAATAAGTTATTCATTTTTGCACCTACCTTCTAGCAAATAATTATTACATAACATGTCTTATTTTTGTATATGAAATTGGAACCAAATAATCTATCATCTATCTTACCTGTTAATTATGAACAATTCATGACCAAACTAAGTTAAATTTTTAAATTGGTGTCACACAAGTACATAACTATACTCGCTTTTTTTAAAATGTCAAGGAGATAAAAAAAAACAATCTCGAGGTAGGAGATTGTTTTATTGTAGATGATTTTATTTGAAGTTTGGTTTTCTTTTTTCTAGTACTGCCTTTACTCCTTCTTGATAGTCTTCAAGTTCGGTGACGATGCCCATTGCGGAAGAGATCATATCATAGGAAGTACGTAAATCCATGGTCAAGCCTTGGTAAACAGCTCTTTTTGTAAAACGCATTGCTGTCTGGGGACCGGCTAGTAATCTTTCCACATATTGATCAACAAATTCCGGTAATTGCTCGTTCGGGACTACATGTGTAACAAGCCCCATCTCTTTTGCTTCTTGTGCCGTTAAAACGGTACGATTCCATAGCAATTCTAAAGCTTTATCGGTTCCGACTAATCTTGGTAAAAACCATGCGGCACCATCTCCTGGAACTATTCCAACATTTAAATAACTCTCAGAGATTTTCGTATTATCGGCGGCGATTCGAATATCACATGCAAGCGCCATATCAAATCCTGCTCCGAATGCAGCTCCATGTAAAACCGCAATCACTGGGATATCAATTTCTAGTAAAAGCAAGGGAATTCTTTGAACTTTTTTCCACAAGGAGTTTTTCCTTGCTAATGCAGTTGATGATAAGTCTTCCACTCCATTACTTTGAAGGAACCCCTCTCCTTTTGCCATAGATTTAATATCGCCGCCTGAACAGAACCCACGTCCGTTTCCAGAAACGACGAGAACTCGCACATCGTCAGAATCACGAACCATTTCCAAGGCTGCAATCCATAAATCAATCATTTCAAGACTGAAGGCGTTCAAACTATCGGGGCGATTAAGAACAATTTTCGCAACCTGATTTTCAATAGTAAATATTAGGTCTTTCATTTTATTCCCGCCTTTGTTGAAAAATTTTTTACGCCTGTGACCATCGACCATAGTCCATCTTGGTCTAACTTTATTAATTCTTGCGTAATCACTTCTTCCCAATCGGTTTCCGTCCCAAATTCATCTCGCCATGACCACAGCCTTCGTGTACTGTGATGCAAAGTATGTTCGTAAGTAAATCCAATCGCAGCTAAAACCTGGTGAGCGATTGGGTTCCCCTTACCAGCGGCTTCGTTTACGCGGATTTTTGCAAGTGCTATTTCTTTTGAAAAAGGATTCCTTCCATAAGCATCCACCGCATAATTTGCGGCAATTCCTGCTGCTGCTGTTTCACCGGCTAGTGCTGCAATATGATGCTGAATCGCTTGAAATCGATGAAGCGGTCTGCCGAATTGGGTACGTTCGGTTGAATGATTGATCGTCATTTCTAAAATTTTTTCTAATGCTCCAGCCATCATGACCGTTTTCGTTAGGGCACCACTATATAGAATTTTTCTACCAACTTCACGATGATCAATAGAAATGATTTTACAAGCTTTTAGGTAAACATGATCAAAAATGACTTGATCACGGGCCTCACCAGCCATATTTTTCCCGTGTATGATTTCGGCTTTATCTAAATCTAGCAAGGCGAGAATTGTTCCTTCTTCGGTTTCTCCAAATAGAATGATCGATTCGGCAAATCTCGCCCATGGAACATGATTCGCTTGACCAGATACAATCCACCCATCAGTTTCCTTATGAAACTGAAAAGGTTGCATTTCTTTTTCATAGGCAATCGTCAGGATTTTGTCCGAAACCTCTATACCATAATCAGATAATATCCAATTCGCCATATACGTTTCCGCTAATGGAATCGGTGCTGAGTACTTTCCTGCTAATCTTAAAATACTAAGCGCATCCTCAAAATCCCCACCGCTTCCGCCTAATTCTTCCGAGACGCCAACGTTTAGCATTCCATATTCTGCTAAACTATCCCACAATTCACTCGCCCAGATTCCTTTTTCAGCATCATTTACCACTTCTTTTGTAGAAAACTTCTCCATAATCTTTGCGGTTGAGTCAATAATCATTTCTTTCATTTCACTCATTAGTGGATAACCCCCTTTGCGATAATTCCACGAAGGATCTCATTCGTTCCTCCACGTAATGTAAACCCTGGGGATTGCAGAATCGACTGTGCCAAATATCTCTCAATACGTGATTTAGAATGAGTGGAAGGATTGGCTGAAATTAATAGTCTCGTCATCTCAGCATTTTCTTGTTCAAATTGGGTACCCATGTCTTTCACCAATGAAGCAATTATGTTTGAGGGAACACCTTCCTCTAACAATCGAGCAATACCAAGCGACATATTCCGTAGAGTCCACATTCTTGCCACTAACCGACTTACTTGATTTAAACCCTTATTGTCACCTTTTTCTAAAAGGATGTTGGTTAGTTCGTTTAGAAGTGGATATGTACTTAGAATTCGTTCCGGGCCACTCCTTTCATAAGCCAATTCCGCCATACCTTGGGCCCAACCATTTCCCAATTCGCCAACAACCCTCTCATCAGGGATAAATACATCTTCAAAAAATACTTCATTGAAATGATGTTCCCCCGTCATTAAATGAATCGGACGAATCGTAACTCCTGTAGCCTTTAGATCTACTATTAATTGACTCATACCTGCATGACGATTGTTTGGATCTTGCGGGGATGTACGGCAAAGGACAATCGAATAATGCGCAACATGAGCACCGCTTGTCCAAATTTTACTACCATTTAATACCCAGCCCTTATCCACTTTCACCGCTCGGGATTGAATCGCTGCTAAATCAGAACCTGCATTTGGTTCACTTAATCCAATGGCAAAAAAACATTCACCTTTTACAATACTTGGTAAGAAATACTGTTTTTGTTCTTCAGTTCCATATTTAAGTAAAAGTGGTCCTGTCTGCCGATCGGCAATCCAGTGGCCTGAAACAGGTGCCCCTGCTGCCAACATCTCTTCTGTTACGATATATCTTTCAATTGATGGACGTTCCCCGCCTCCGTATTTTTTCGGCCAGGTCATGCCAATCCAGCCACGTTCACCCATCTTTCGAGAGAAATCAGCTGAAAATCCACTTAACCAGCAATCACATTTCGGTTCAATGAAACCGTTGTCGATTTCTTCCTTAATAAATTGTCTAATTTCTTTTCTTAAATTTTCTGTTTCTTTAGGTAGTTCAACAACTGGAATTTGTAGCGCTTTCAACTATTTCACCTCTTTGTTTAAAATAAAATTTACTGTTATTCGATTTGCATTACCTCTATTTAGAATATATAAACAGGATTAGTAAATGTTTGGCTATATTCGCTTTACTCTAAGCAAAAATCTTGAATGTTTTTTCGAATTTCATCAGTTATACCGAACTCTTTCACTATATATGTCTCAAAATCTCCATAAGTTTTAAGGATTGAATCGAAAGCAGCATTTAGATAGTCTGCACGTAATGGAAAAGCCTCTTTAAATTGATTCCATTCATCAACTAAAAAAAAATTAGAAGTTTTGATAAAAATTTGATTGTGATAGGATTCTAAAGTCTGATTGGATAGAAGGTAATCTTCTAATACAGTTTTATATGGTACACCTAACGTCATTAATATAATCATTGCTCCAACGCCTGTCCGGTCACGTCCAGCTGTACAATGGTGGATAAGAGGTAAATTTTCTGCAGGATTTTTTAATCGGTTCATAAGCTGTTTATAGGATGGGTTTTGAATCGGCATTTTTGTATAAATTCTTAAAAACCTTTCAATTGTAAATTGGCTAAAATAATCTTTGGGGGCATCTTCTTTATTAAAGATATTTGTAGTGATATTATCTTCTGACATCACGGAGACTCGTTCATTAATCGATTTTCCAATGATAGGATCAGGCTTCCGCGCCGCTTCCTCTTGTCTGCGATAATCAAATACCCTTTTAATGTTTAACGATTCTAAAATTTGCATATCCCCTTCCGTTAACCCTGTTAATTCAGCGGAACGAAAAAGAATCCCAGTTTTCACCTTTCTACCATTATGTGTTCCTAATCCTTCCATATCCCGGAAGTTGATTGCTCCACTTAAGGGCAAGATGCAATCAGAAATTTTTTCTTTGTTCATTTATTTACCATCCATTTCATTGTTGTGGAATTGTCTAGCAATTTGCTCTATGACGGGGATACTTTTTCTTGTTGTCGTATTGAACATAACAAAAGTTTTGTTGAATTCCGTAATATGTAGATTATTTTGATTATAGATATCTTGTTTAATGGTAAAGCTCTTATTTCCTACCCTCACTGGTGTTGTAATGATTCTAAGTGAATCTCCCAATCTAGCTTCGTTTAAATACGATACATCCAATTTTATAAAAACCATTCCCATATTCTTTGGAACCAACTCCTCATGAGAAGCTCCAGCATTAATAAACCAATCACGCATTCCCTTTTCTGAGAAAATAATATATTCTAGGTAATTCATATGTCCCAGATGATCAATTTTTTCTGCGTCTACTACGATTTCTACTATTGTTTGCATTCATTTCACCTCAAAATGGAATTAACGTTTATGGCCCAATTAAAACAAACAAAGTTTTAATTGAGCCATTAAACATTGTCTCTTTGCTGTTTATTAATTGAAAGATTTCTTATTTCGGCTGCATACGAATGGCTCCATCAAGACGAATGGTTTCACCATTGAGTAAAGGATTTTCCATAATGCTCTGTGCTAACTGTGCATATTCAGATGGGTAGCCCAATCTAGGCGGAAATGGTACCATCGCACCAAGTGCAGCACGTACCTTTTCCGGTGCACCTGCAAATAATGGAGTATCGATGAGCCCCGGTGCAATCGTCATGACACGAATTCCATGTCTTGCTAGATCACGAGCAATCGGCAATGTCATTCCGACAATTCCACCTTTTGATGCACTGTAAGCTGCTTGCCCCATTTGTCCATCAAAAGCAGCAACCGAAGCTGTATTAATAATGACGCCTCTTTCCCCTTCTTCATTTGGAGAATTTTGAGCCATTTTCTCAGCTGCGAGTCGCAGAACATTAAAGGTACCAATTAAGTTAACCTGAATAACTTTTGTAAAAACACCAAGGTCATGGGGTCTTTCTATCCCAAGAGTCTTTTCAGCAGCACCTATGCCAGCACAGTTTATGGCTGCATGGATGGCACCAAATTTTTCAAAGGTCTGGTTAATGGCAGACTGGACAGCTTCTTCACTAGTAACATTGGTGTTAATATATAAAACTTTATCAAAGCCCAATTTCTCAACTAGAGCCTCACCTCGCTCTTGTTGTAAATCAAGAATTGCCGCACGTCCTCCATTTTCTACAAGTCGTTTTACTGTCGCCTCACCTAAACCAGAAGCTCCACCCGTTACAACTGTCACACTGCCATTTATTTTCATTGATACCACTCCTTTTTCGAAGAATTACCCGATTCTTTCAATAATCGTACTGTTTGCCATACCGCCGCCTTCGCAAATGGCTTGAATTCCAAAGCGGCCCCCTGTTCTTTCTAGTTCATGCAACATGGATACCATGAGGCGTGCACCTGAACAACCTAATGGATGGCCAAGAGCGATGGCTCCACCATTTGGATTAAGCTTTTGTGGATCCGCTTTCAATTCATCCAACCAAACAAGCGGAACTGGAGCAAAAGCCTCATTCACCTCATACGTATCCATATCTTCAATGGTTAGGTTTGCTTTTGCCAGTGCTTTTCTTGAGGCTTCTGCTGGACCAGTCAACATCAATGTTGGATCTGAACCAACAACAGCACGTGATACAATGCGGAATCTTGGTTTTAAACCTAATTCCTCCGCTTTTTCTCTAGACATTAATAATAGGGCTGCAGCTCCGTCACTCATTTGACTTGAATTTCCTGCGTGAATTTTTCCACCCTTCATGAATGCAGGTTGAAGTGTGGCTAATTTTTCAATAGTTGACCCTTTACGCGGTCCTTCATCTTGTTTAACAACGGTTTTTGTTCCATCCTCAAAGGTCACTTCAATTGCCATAATTTCACGATCAAAATGCCCCTCTTCTTGAGCTTTAATGGCTCTTTCATGGCTTACTAAAGAAAACTCATCTAATTGCTGACGTGTATAGCCCCATTTTTCAGCAATTCGTTCTGCAGACAATCCTTGATGGATCATTTCATATTTGGAAGTTAATGTTTCACTCCATGTTGAATTTTGACGTGCAGCTCCCATCGGCACTCTCGTCATGCTTTCCACACCGCCCGCAATCACAACATCCATATCCCCAGCTAAAATCGCCTGAGCGGCAAAATGAACGGCTTGTTGCCCTGAACCACATTGACGATCAATCGTCGTACCTGGAACATGAATCGGGAAATCAGCCATGAGAACAGCAGTACGGGCAATATTTACTCCTTGCTCCTCTACCTGCTGTACACACCCCAAAATAACATCCTCGACAATTCCTGGAGAAATTCCAGCACGGTTTACTAATTCCTTTAATACCTTTGCAGCTAAATCATCTGGCCGTACATCACTAAAAACTCCTTTTCTTTTACCAACAGGTGTACGAACGGCTTCAACAATGACTACTTCACGCATACCATATCCCCCTTATTAATTATTAAAATGTTAAATTATCAATCAATTAAAATAATGCAAGTTTCATGCCACGAAGATCAGAGCCTCCTTATGCTCTTATCTATATAAAAACGATTGAAAAAACGACAGTAATTATATAAAATTGTCCTATTTTCATACATTTAATATGTTAATTGATATTTTTTGAGTTTATCGTATAATACAGATCGACTTATCCCCAGTAGTTGACAAGCTTTACTTTTGTTCCCTTTCGTTTCCTTTAGTGCTTTACGGATAGCCATTTGTTCAACTCTTTCAAGTAATGGAAGATTCACTGTCTCTTCATTCTCTTCAAGAAAATCATAACCTATTTTTTTCACAACATAATCAGGGAAATCCTCGAGTTGAACCTTTCCATTTTCGGCAAACACCATGGCCCTTTCCCAAACATTCCTCAACTCTCTGATGTTTCCAGGCCAATCGTATTCGATTAATGCTTGTTCCACCATAGGGTCCCAACCCGTAATACTTGTTCCATTTTGTTTGTTTAATTCTCGGATAAACCGCTCGCTTAGCAGCAGGATATCCCTTTTTCGTTTTCTTAATGGAGGTAAATCAAAACTAATCACATTGATCCGGTAGAATAGATCTTCACGAAAACTTCCTTCACTTACCATTTTTTCTAATGGTCGGTTCGTTGCGCCAATAATTCTAACATCCACTTCAACTCTTTCAGTTCCACCGATTCGATAAAAACCTCTTTCTTGAAGGACACTAAGGAGCTTTGCCTGAAGCTGCAAGCTCATATCCCCAATTTCATCAAGGAAAAGTGTTCCACCATTAGCCAAATCAAATTTACCCATTTTCCCTTTATTCTTTGCCCCGGTAAATGCACCCTCTTCATAGCCAAAAAACTCAGACTCTAACAGATGTTCAGGAATCGCTGCACAATTGACTGTAATAAAAGGGCCATCTGAATAATGACTAGCACTATGGATGGCATGAGCAAACAGTTCTTTTCCTGTGCCGCTTTCCCCACGGATTAAAACGGTTGTTTTCCCTTTTGCAGCTTTCATCCCACTGCGTTTCAATTTTTCCATTTGTTCATCATCCGAAACAATTTCATTAAAGGTAAATCGAGCCTTTTCCCCTTTTTTATCCGACAAAAGCTTTTTCTTTTCACTATTGTCAAAGCTTTTAAAGCGCTCCCGTACTTCATGTAGCTGCCGATAAACAATCTTACCGATCGCACCAATGATTCGATCCTCTTGATAAACAGGGATTCGATGAACCATATAGGTAATTCCTTTTACCTCCATAAAATCACTAATGTCAGCTACACCTGTTTTAAGTGCTTGGCTTAATTGAAAATGAGGGAGAACCTCTTCGACCGTTGTATTGTCAACATTTAGTTCATGAAGATCAAACAATTCCAAAAGAGACGGACTTATAAAAATAATGTTATGTTTTTCATTCACCATGACTAAACCGTCATAGGCATTATGAAGAACGGATTGAAGGATCGTTTTCCATTTTTTCACTGATTCCAGTTCTTGGCCCATGTTTTCTAATTCAGATACATTTTGAAATAGGATGATCATTCCCTGTTTCCCATCCGACATATTGTATTTGGAAACGCGAACAATAAAATGTTCCGCTTGAAGGCGTATTCGAAATTGGATTTCCTTTGCCTCTCCTAGATCGATTATCTTTGGGACGATACTGTCAATTTTTTGATTAATGATATCCTTTTCATCCTTACCCATCATTTCAATCAGCTTGGAATTAACAAAAATAATCTGATGAGTATCGTCTGTCATGGCAGCGCCTAAATTAGACGTCTTCAGCACGGTTTCAAGTTGTCCCTTTAATAAATTGGATTCATGTAAATAATTCTTGAGGGCATCATTTTTGGTTAAAAGTCCAACAGGTTCCTTCCTGCTATTAATGACAATTCCTGTTCCAACCCGACTGTCTAATAAAATTTGGTCCAGTCTTTCTACCGATGTATCAACCGGAATCGTACCAACGTCCTCGACTATGTAATTTAAAATGGGGGTATTTTTATTGAGATCTGCAAGGAGCATATTGTATAAAGAACTTCTAGTAAAAACCCCTACTAGCATTTTGCTAGAATCGATAACAGGGACCGTATTCCACTTCGCATTTTTCATAAAGAGCAAGGCTTCAAAAAGTGTATTTCCAGGTGTCAAACACGTTGTTACTGTTGTCATAATATCACCAACAGTTTTCATAATAGCCCTCCAAAATTTTTTCTGTAAAGTTGATATCAACTATTATATCATATTTATTAGAATCTTCAGAAATCAAACACAAATGATAGATATCTATGATTCACTAAAGTAAAAACCGCACAATGGCTGCGCGGTTAGTGTGATTATTATGAACGTGCCCCGAGCCATGGATCAATTGCATAGGCAAACTGACCAGTTAAGCATAGAGAGACATGTCCAGCTTCCACATGCTCGTAGGTTTTGTCTTCACTTGAAATAAGTTCCATGACGGGAAGGCTTTGGGTTTCTAAAACTAATTCATCCCTTGTGGATGAAATGACTAGGGTACTGCACTTAATATTGGCCAAATCAACCTTACGGCCGCCAATTTTCATTTCACCTTTAACTAATTTATTTTCTTTGTATAACTCATTAAACATTTGTTTGAAAGCTGTGCCGGAAAAGGTTACTGCATCCTTCATCCATTTATCCATTCTTCTCCATTTGTCCACATATTTTGAGTCAGTCGCTCGAGTGAAGAGATTTATATTTGGTCCGATATTAAATCCTTGCAGCCCCATAAAAATCGCATATAAAAACTCTGAAGGGATGACTTCGTATGCATCCGCAAACCGATCGAAATTCAGTGTACCTTTTTGAATGGCTTTCACCCATTTATCAGGGACAATGAAATTACTATAATCGAAAGGAACTGCAGCAAGAACAAGATTTTTAATTGGCAAATCGGTGAGGGAGGTCATAATCGCGGAAAGCATACCACCAATACAATATCCAACCATTGATATTTCATTTGCCCTTGAATGTCTTAAAGCCCGTCTGACTGCCATTTCAAGATAGTCAATTACATACGTATCTAATGAGATATCCTTGTCTTCTAAGCCTGGGGAACCCCAATCAAACAGGTAAACATCGTATCCTTGCTTGGTAAGGTTGCCAATGACGCTTCCTTCTTCTGAAATATCTAAAATATAGGGTTTATTTAAAAGAGAATAAACCATGAATATCGGTGTGTTGTACTTTTTTTCCGGAGCAGGATGAAACCATAAAACAGATTTATTTTTTTTCCAAACCGCTTTTCTTGGTGTAGATTGGATCTCAGGCTTTGGTTCACTTAAAACTTTAGATATGGTGGTCCACCGTTCTTTCTCGTTTTCTAGATTAAGAACTGGCATTTTCAGAAGTGTATGAACTGCCATCTTTATTCTCCCCTCACCCTATTTAGATGAACCAGAACTAGCTAGAACTGGTTCCTTCTTGTCTTTCTTTAACGACTTTTTTAAAGCTTCAAACTCTGATTTCAAATCTGCTAATTGAGAAAGCTCCTGTGAGACTTGTTTCCATTCTGAATCGACATGTTTTGTATATTGCAATATTTCCATAAGCAGCTTGTTCTGCTCTTCATATGCTGCGGCAAATTGATCTTGCAAATTCCAGATTTGTTCTTCGAGAATATCAATCTTTTCTTCCGCTTGAATTGTTTGTTTCACGGCATTGGCTACATCTTTTTTGGTAGGAATATTCCAATAACTAGCCATCAGTTCTCGATTTCGCTTTAACATCTCTATGTATCTAGCATTCGCCTCGAGTCCGACCTTCGTCATTTGGATTAATCCATGGTTATCGATTGATTGAAATAGTAATCCATTTAGTCCTTTTTCCCACATTTCACTGACTCTTCTAAAAGAATCATAGGGATTAGTTAGCTTATCGTTAGACATCCCCTTCACCTCTTTCACCAGCAAATTTATTAATTTACCTGAAACTATGACTGTGTTTGTTTCCTCCTTTCAATGAATGAGTCTTCATTCATTTATCACTACTAATATTTTACAATGATAACTTTTCCTTTTCAATAACATTATCAGCGAAAATATGAAGATTCTGAAAACATTTTTACACATAAAAAAATAGCCGTCCTATGAGAGAACGACTGTTTTTATATTGTTAAGCAAATCGATAGTAAATTAACACAAAGGTAGCAAGAACAAAGATGAAATTAAGAAAAACAAAGATGAATTGATCTATTTTCGTTTTATGCATTTTTATTGGAGGATTATAGAATGATACCCCTTCAATAATAAAGATGATTAACACAATATGAACCATGAAATGACCGATGACTTCCTTCATTCCAAACAGCATGGTCGTCAAAATAAAGATGACAGTAACAACGAATCCAAGCACTCGGTTAAGGATCCCTACTACAAGTAAATAGCCAACAACAAATTCAATAAAGGCTGCCATCACAATAAAAACAGAAGGTTCAAAACCAAATGTCGGTACATGGTGATTTATGACAATATCCAATGACATGCTTGGGAATACCCATTTTTCAACAGCTACCCAACATAAGGATAATCCAGTTCCAAGATATAAGAATGGAAAGCCTATTTTCTCGTACTTTGTTTTACCAATTAGTAAAACCCCAATGATAGCAATATAGAAACCATAGTCTAGCATATAGAAAATGCCGTGTTCCATTGTAATGTAAACAAACAGACCTAGTAAAACAGCCGCTCCAACTTTTGTTGCTATATGATGTGGGATCAGTAAGCAGCCAATAGAAATCCAAGTAAACACAATCGCGAGCGAATGGTTAATCGGGAGCTCTGGAGCAAATAGCGTCCCATTACTCACTTGTATGATTAAAGCAATAGCAGTCCCGTATTTTAAAATGTATCGTGAGTATTTTCTTAAACTAGATAAATTCTCATCCCATTTTTTGATTTGCTTCCAACCTTCTGTTTTAGGAATAAGTAATGTAAGTGAAGCAAGGACAATCGCGGCAATTAAGGCCAAAGACATAAACAAAGGTGATAGTATATGTTCAATGGATTCTTTGTGTGGCGCCACTTTTGTGAACCACTTCACATGAGCTTCCGTTAAAAATGGACTCATCAAAGTACCGATTACTATTACTAGTGCAAATATTTTTTTCATTTTATTTTCCCCCCAATAAGAAAACAACATTATCATAGTATTAATATACATTAAGTTCTCAACAATATACCAAGGAAAAATTGAACGTTTTGTGAAGTATTTCACATTTTTGATTCTAAAATAAACCGCACATCCTAAAATCACTGTGCGGCCATTTCCATCTATAACTTCGTTCTTAAACTCCAAAGCTCTGGGAAAAAGTGTTGATCTAGTACTCTTTTTAAATAATTTACACCTGAAGACCCACCTGTTCCTTGTTTGTGCCCTATGATTCTTTCTACCGTGATCATATGATTGAAGCGCCATAATTGCTGCTGATTTCCGATATCCACTAACTTTTCTGCCAATTCGTATAAATCCCAGTATTGATGAACATTACTGTATACTTTCAACCAAGCTTCTTCAACACTGGGATTAGGTATATAAGTTATCGAAACATCTCGATTTAAAACTTCTTGATCAATCGGAATCCCACGGGCAGAAATGGCGTGGATCGCAGCATCATATATACTTGGTTTTTGCAAAGCCTTCTGCATTTTTTCGTATAGATCCTTTTGATGCTGATAGACAGCAAGGGTATGTGCGTTTTTATTTCCTAATGCAAACTCAATTAATCTATTTTGATAGGACTGGAATCCGGATGATTGACCGAGTTTATCTCTAAACTCCAAATACTCTGAAGGTGTTAAGGTAGAGAGAACACTCCAGGACTGAATCAATTGCTGTTGAATTCTTGAAACACGTGAGAGAATTTTGAAGGATGGTTCTAGATCGTTTCCTTGAATATACTCGATTGCCGCGGTTAATTCATGGATGATTAACTTCATCCATAATTCACTTGCTTGATGGATGATGATAAAGAGCATTTCATCATGGTGATTGGACAAACGGTGTTGACTAGCCAAAACCTTATCAAGATGTAGATAATCACCATACGACATCGCTTTTTGAAAATTGGTTTGAATATTATTTTCTTGTCCAATATTTGTGTTGTCTTTTGGTTTATTCATTTTATTACCTCCCCAAATAGTAAATTTATATGAATTAATTTTGAGAAATCTACAAAAGATAAAAAAAAATAAGGTGATGTCAATGAAGAATCTATTTGTTTCCCTTTTATTATTTTTCCTTGTATTAGTGCTGGTAGCATTTCTTGATTTTCTACAGGGGCTAGGTATAGGCGAAGTACTGAAAGGTTTTAGTAAACTTCAGTATAAGATAACAGGTGAAGACTATTTCCTCATTTTTATTTTTTTCCTTCCTCTTATTTATTTAAAGGCCTATAGCAAACTAAAAAAAAATCAGCAAACATAGCTATGATGTTTGCTGATTTCTTTTTTGTTTAATCAAAGCAATAATTAATAGCAAAATAGGAATCCCTACCTGCATAGGAAGATGTAAGTAATAGGGTACCACTTTTAATCCTTCATTTAAGTGTTCAATATCATTTGGAGCCATAATAATTGAACTAATAAGGACAATGATCCCCATTGGATAAATTAATTTCTTTGGTTGTTTAATATGAAACAAATCAGCAGTCCCAATGGTTGCACAGAAGAAAAACACCGTAATTTTTACAAACCCTAAAATCACCATACTAATAATCACTAGCGTATCCAGCCGTTGAATAAACTCAGCAATGTTAATATAGCTTACAGCAGTTAAGATGGGAAAGGCTGATCTTGTATAAATATCTGCCCCTTCAATAGCGATATTCAATAAGGTTTCGATTAGTAAAACCATACCGCTAATAATAATTCCAATTACCCCCATTTTTTTTGCCTTTTCTTGTTTGTTCAAGTAAGGCAGTAGGATGGTAAAGGTAATCATTTCACCGAAAGGAAACGTCATAGTAGTTGGAAAAAAGGCTTTTAATACTGGTTTCCAACCATTTTCTAACACAGGAAGGAGATGATCAAATTTAACGATTCCACTTGCAAATTCAAACAAAATTAGGAGTAGTAACATCAATATGATTATGAAAAGGCATAGTTCTGATATTCGAAAAAATACTTCCAATCCTTTGTAGATGGCATACATGACACACCCAATCATGATGATACCAATTGTCAGGCGTGTACTCTCCCGGTAGGCTGATATAACTAAAAGTTCTTCAAAATCACGCAGGACTCTGGAAGAAATGTATAGAAAATAAATGACATACAAAAGCCCTATTCCCCACCCTAAATATCGGCCAAGTATTTTTCGGAGATATTGTGTCAGTGGCAGTGAAGGATATAGATTATTTAATTTGGCAAAAACAAGATAAAGCCCACAGCCGAATAAAATGCCCATTATTACAACCATCCAAGCGTCTTGTTGAGCACCAGCCCCCAGCCCTAAAAGAAGAGCACTTCCTAATTCAAATAAAAATATGACACTAAACAATTGAAATCCGTTTATTTTTGCCTGGTCCATCTATATTTCCACTCCTTGTTAATAAGGATAAGGCTTAATTCGCATTCCTGTTCCTTCAATCTCCAAATTTACCTGGACATTTACCACTGCTTGTGAAAATAAGTCATTCCAATTATTCTTAACTTTCTTCCATTTATGATGGTTTGCAATACGTAAGTTTTCCCCAAAGCCGAAAACATCACTTTTTAGCTTCTGAGCAGCAACGATCCCTTCTCTTATTTCATTTTCTAATTCTCGTTCCGCTTTCAGCATCACTTCATTTAATACTTCAGGTTTACTAATATCTTTGTTGCAAAGCATTTCGGATAAATAACCATAGGCATTAGTTTGAACTGTAATCTCTGCTTGATTATTCTTTATTTCGACTTTAGATTTATTTTTCAATCGATTCACCATAACAGAATTATAGCGTCTCGCATCACAAGGAATATTCAAGTTGGTATTCTTCAATTGGTTTTGTATAATTTGAATCGATTTTGTCTTTTTTCCATCTAACCAGCCAACAAGTTTCCCTTTCCTAAAGACTGCTATTCCATTAAGTGAGACAATTGCTTTTTCCATCTTTTCTAGATTTTCTTTTGAAGAACCAGTCTTCTTGTCTCCTACAACGGTTATTCCATTTATTGAAGGCTCAATTCCATAACTCGTTAAATTTTCAATAACTTGATTGATTTTTACTTCTCCATATTCTCCCAGTAAACGGGATGAATTTTTAATTTTTCCTACGAATGTTCTAACTGGAACCTTATCGATAGAAGGAATAATATCCATTGTCGTTTTCACTTCATTGCCTCGTGCGATTAGGACAGGTACATTCACTCGAACACTTGCTTCACGCTCAAATACATCAAAAATAAAGTTTAAGCTTTCCTTTCTTGCCAAATGTTCGCCAATAATAACTAGCTGAATATGGGAGTAGACATTCTGACGTGAAAAAACTTTAGAGGAGTTCCTGGCAGCTTCAGAAAGTGTTTTCCCGCTGGTTTTATAGTTGTCCACAGGCGTAGCACCTGACCCCGTCTCCTTTGCTGCATTTTCTTTTGGATTGACCACTTGATAAACAACCTCGAAAGTTTCTTTATCTGGGTTATAGTCAATCCCTAATCCAAGGACAAGAGAAATTTCATTTAACTCTTTATAATTGGCGCAACCTGAGAGTGAACCAAATATTAAAATTATCACAAATAATAATGTTCTTCTCATTTGTTTGATCACTCAATCTTTCTCCCTTATTCTCACTCTGTTTCTTTTTACAGCAGGTGAAGGTCTTTTTACTAATTTTGTAAGGTTAAAACGGAACAGAACGTCCCGTTGCTCGTCGAGTTTAAATGGTGCAATTGGAGAAAGATAGGGAACTCCGAAAGATGAGAGCCCGCACATATGCATTCCGATGATGAGTGAAGCAATTAATACACCATACAATCCCGCATAGGCAGCGACAATTAATAATATAAATCGAAGTATTCGAGCAGCAATTCCAATATTGTAGTTTGGGAGTGCGAAGCTGGCAATGGCAGTTACGGATACAATGATCACCATCGCTGCTGACACAAATCCAGCATCAACCGCTGCCTGTCCCAGGATTAAGGCTCCCACAATAGAAAGAGCAGGACCTACTGCTCGAGGCATCCGAATGCCGGCTTCCCGTAAAACTTCAAAGGTAATTTCCATAAGGAAAGCCTCTACAATCGCAGGAAAGGGAATCGCCTCCCTTTGGGCAGCGATACTTACAAGTAATACCGTTGGAACTAGTGCATGATGGTGAGTAATCATGGCCACATATACAGCAGGAGCATATAAGGCTAATAGGAATGCTGCCAATCGTAACATCCTTAAAAAACTGCCAATATATTGATTCTGGTAATAATCTTCTGGTGATTGGAAAAGCTGGGTGAAGGTAACAGGGACAATAAGGACATAAGGTGTCCCATTTATAAAAATCGCCACCCGCCCTTCAAGTAAATTTCCTACGACAACATCAGGCCTTTCTGTATTTTGAACAGTTGGGAAAGGTGAATGATTGTCATCTAGTATAAAACTTTCGATATAGGAAGATTCAAGAATCCCATCAATGGTAATTTTTTGTAGTCGTTCTTTGACATCCCTTATAACAGATTCATTTGCAATATCCTTAAGATACATTATCTCAACGGTTGTTTGGGTCACATCACCGATACTCATCTGTTCAAGACGCAAATCCGGACTTTGAATTCTTGCTCTGACAAGCGAAGTATTCGTTCGAAGTTTTTCGGTAAAACTGTCTTTCGGACCACGGATCACGGTTTGAGTTGTGGGTTCGGCAATACTTCTCGATTCAATTTCTTTTGTTTCAAGGATTAGTGCACTTTTTTCCCCATCCATTAATATCACTGTGTTACCTGTAACAATTGCAGCTAGTATGTCTTTAAAAAAGTATTTTTCTTTCATATTGGAGATTGCTATAGTTTTTTCTAAGATCTCCCTCAATGGATCTTTTTTCAGATTAGAATTATAGGCTAGAAGAGGTTCAATGATATGTTCATGTATATTTTGTGTACTTGAAATCCCATCAATGTGTACAACAGCAAATGCAGTTAGGCTATCTCCACATTTTATCGTACGAATAATCAAATCGGAGCTTTCTCCCAACTCTATTTTGATTTGAGCAATATTATCTTGAATATCTGTTGTGATACGGTTATCAGAGATATCGGAATTCCCATTGTTTTGATTTTTGTTCATTTTCAACATAGGATTTCATCTCCTTAAACCTTTTTTTTATAATTACCAAATAACGTAAATTCATGTAATTTTTCGCCAATAAAATAAGCTAGGAAGATTGAAATCATCCTAGCTTTTAGCCTGATATTAAAGATGCATTACAGTACCAAAAAATATTGAATTTGATTGGTTAATACGGGGGTAATCGCTTGGATACGATAGCCAATACTTAATAATTGTGATAATGTTTCAGCACAATTGTTCTGTGGGGGCTCAATCGGTGCATGGAGGCTTTTATGAAGACTAATCAATTGATTATCCAAATTACAATGAAGCAAAATAACATGTCTTCCCGTCCAAGCTTGACCAATCATTGGTTGTGGTCGTCGTAAATACCTCATAAAGCAACATCCTTACTTATTAATACCATAGTTTATGTGAGTAAACATGGTTATGACAAAAACAAAAAAGCAGATGTCTCTGCTTTTTGTTTTGAATCCATTAAATCATTTCTGCCATTATTTTTAATGGAGGTGAAAGCTCTAAAAACCGTTCAAATGTCATTTCACATGCTTCATATTTTTCAAGGAGGTCAAGCATTGATAATTTATCGTTTTCTTCCTCAAGTAATAATTCTAATTCCCGTTTATGTGGAGGACATACAGTCAAATCAGCCATTTCACGGATTTGACTGCGGGTCGCTACAGCTTGCAAATCTACACTATTATCAAGAAGCTCATAAAGACTTATCGTACGTTCTAATGGCAGATGGTTTATGTTATCTCCACTAGCAGATAACATTACCCGAGCATTACCATTCAATCGATAACGACGTAAAACTCGATTTACATTCTCTTTGCTATTACTTGGTAAATCCGACAATTGATCAACTTCTTGATTAACATAATGCATCGTTAGGACACTGCGTTTCAACTCATCTTTATTTACTCGTGTCAATCCAAAGACCTTCATGACATCAGTCAAAAATACCCTTTTCCAGGCTTGAAGCTGTTCCTCAATGTCATTACTTACATCCGCCTCACCGCGCTCCGAGAACCGTATAGCTCCTTTTAAGGCTAGCTGTTCATCGATGAATCTCGGCACATCTTGATATGTATTGGCCCAGTTACGATCTCCACAGCCAAATACGGCATATTGAACTCCATTTAGTTTGCTTGGTTCGAGCTGATCTAACCATTGAACAAATTTCCGTGCATTTTTTGGTGGTCGTCCATTATAAGAGGAAGTGATAATTAAGACTATCCCCTCGGCAGGTAATTGATCAATCCAATCATCAAGTGGCGCTACCTTACTCATGAAACCAACTTGGCTAGCTGTTGCCGCCATTTCACGGGCAATACCCTCTGCCGTCCCCATATTGGAACCATACAGCACAAGGAATGGCTGATTGTTTACCCCTATCAGTGAATAATTTTGAGCTAGACTACGTTTTTTCAACTCGCCCGCATTATTTTCCCGTGAATCAACCATTGGGTTGACTATTTTTTGCTCTCTTACTTGGACACGCATGGTAAAATTGTCCGGTTTCAGCGTCATAGTTTGTTTTATTTTCAATTGGTAGTTTGTATGATCAATTAGTTCAAACTTCTGAAGAATCATACCCATCAATAATGTCGCTTCATGAAGGGCAAACTGCATTCCAATACAAGCCCGCTGCCCATTACCAAAAGGTTTATAAGCATCATGTGGAATTTTACTTGGATCTTCAAATCGTTCAGGGCGAAACTCCTCCGCGTCTTCTCCCCATGCCTCTTTGTCTCGGTGTAGTTGCGGTAAGAGGACCACAACATTTTGCCTCTTATCGATCTTATATTTTCCTCCAAGAACCAAATCTTCCTTTGCATAAAGGGTAAATTGTGGTGCTGTCGGGTATAAGCGTAGTGATTCATTTAATATCATTCGAACATATTTAAGTTGTGTAACTTGTTTATAGGTTGGAATCGGACCTGTTAATACTTGATCCACTTCTTCATAAGCTTTTTTAAGGACTTCTGGATGCTTTAATAGCAGGTAAAGAGTAAACGACAATAAACCACTCGTTGTTTCATGTCCTGCTATCAGGAAAGTGATGATTTGAAAACGAATATTTTCATCACTAAGCTGCTCCCCTGTTTGTGGATCCTTAGCGCTAAGCATCCGCGCAAGCATATCGGTTTCCCCTTGATCCCCTTGTTCTTTCCGCTCAGCAATTAATTGGTCAACTAAGGTAAACATCTCCTGGATATCCTGCTCGAATTGTCGTTTTCGTTTAAACATAAATTTATCTTGAATCGGCAGTCGTGTACCTTGATGCATGGCTTCATCGAGAGAATTCACCATATTGTTGATAAAAGGATGGTGATTTTCACGGTAGAAACTGTTAAAGCGATAATTAAAACCACATAAACCAATCGTGTCCAATGTCAGCTTCGTCATATCATCTGCTACATCAATACTCTCATTAGGGTTAAGTCGTTCCCATTTTTGTACTAACTGTAAGGCAATATCTACCATCATCGAGTGGTAACCCTTCATTGCTTGTTGACTAAAAGATGGGACAAGAATGTTATGAGCTTTTTGCCAGTTAGGCTCTTGGGTCTTACTGGTAAATAGCCCATCTCCTGAAAAAGCCCGAACCTTACTTAAACCACCTGCCAGGCTTTTATCGAATTTTGGATTATTACAGACCTCAGCAGTCAATTCATGTCCTGAAAGAATAATGGTTGAGAATCCTCCAGAAAACTCCATTCGATAAATTGGACCATACTGCTCTGCCAATTCGCAAAATGATAAAGTAGGTGCTTCCTTATCAATTAGCGGCAAGTTGCCTAGCGGACCGTAGGTCTTGGGCTGTGGAATTGGGATGAAATTTTCCATAATAACTCTCCTTTGCATAATATATGATCTAACGAATGAAATTTATGAATGAATAATCATTCATTTTCTTGTTAAAAAAAATACAATTACATTTTCCCTCAATACCTATTAATTTCGAATAATTCAACAAATTTAAAATTAGTATAATACTATTTTCGTAAGATAGCAATAATAGATTTTGAACTTTTTGATAATTTGTTAACATTGAAGAATACTGATATTTTTTCAAGAAAAATAAGGAGGGAATCAGGTGGTTTCGAGCTTTCTAATGGATGAGCTTTGGCTCAATAATATGTGCACTCTTGCTGAAAGAAGAAATAATTCATCGTAGTTATTTTTCAAGTATTCAGCGATAATGTTGATTCCTTGGTTAAATTGGTCAACTAAATGATAGGTATATTTCTCGTTCCAATCATACTTGTTTATTCTTATTAGTTCATCAGCGAGTATTTGGAATTTAAAATCTTCGATGATGAGTTTGATTTGATACAATTTATCAGGATTTAATCTAAAGCTGTTTTTATGATGATGATATTTATGGACTAATTTAATAAAACTGTGTATATTTTCTGCCAGCATGATCGCTTTTTGCATCTCGAAGTTCATCACAGCTTCTCCTCCCAAAACAAATTCTTTTTCTAAAAAGTATATGTATGGATACGATATTCGAAAACCAATATGTGATTACATTTAAAATTAAGAAAAACCCATCACCTTTTATGTAATGGGTTTAAGTGATCTAAAGTTATAGGATATCCATCCAAATTTTCACTGCTGTTGCTAGAATTAATAACGCTAAAATCACCTGCAATACTTTGGTGTTAATTTTTTTCCCTGCTATTGCACCTAGAGGTGAGGCGATTAGACTTGCAATAACCATGATGAGGGAAGGAAAAAATTCAACTTGTCCTGTGGTAATTTTTCCAACAGTTGCACCTATTGATGATAGAAACGTAATGGCCAGTGAAGAAGCAATCGTCATACGTGTAGGTATTTTTAAGACAACAAGCATGATTGGAACTAATAAAAATGCGCCTGCTGCTCCAACAATTCCAGAACCAATTCCAACTATTAGAGCCAGAATAGCTGCCAGCCATTTATTAAACTTCACTTGTTCAAGAGGAATATCGTCAATACCTTTTTTCGGAATAAACATCATGACAGCCGCAATTAAGGCTAGAATACCATATACTAAATTAATTCCACCCTCTGTCATCAACCTTGAACCATAACCGCCTACAAAACTACCAATTAATATGCTAGCCCCCATATATCCGATTAGCGTCTTATTTAAATAACCGCCTTTACGATAGGCCCATACACCACCAATTGTCGCGAAAAACACTTGTACAGCACTTATTCCAGACACTTCGTGGGCACTAAATGCTGCTAGACCAAATATCGGAGGAATGTATAAAAGCATTGGATATTTAATAATCGAACCGCCTATTCCTAACATCCCTGATAAATAGGAACCAATAAATCCTATTAAGAAAATGGTCAAAATAAATCCAAAATCCATTTTACTTCCACCCCCTTTAAGAAAAGGGAACCATACCAGGTTCCCTATTTCTTAACCTTTTTTAATCCAAAACTTAAGTACATCATTCTCTATTTCATGATTCATTAACTCGTGACCGCCTGATTTTGCCCATGCTGCAAGGTCATTTTTTGCTCCTTTATCGGTAGCATGAATTTCTAAAACTTGGCCGCTTTCTAATTCATTCATTGCCTTTTTGGTCTTAACGATCGGCATTGGGCATGCTAGCCCTTTTGCATCTAAAACTTTATTTGCTTCCATTACTTTTACCTCCTAGTATTTATCGAACGGCACAGCGATTTGGTCCAATTTCCATTTCTCGTTGTTTTTCATCATCAGGATTGATTTTCCCCATGTTCGTTTCACGAATTTCTTGATAAGAATTTGGTTGTGGTGGCAGGTTTTCCGTAACCATTTTTCTAAATTTCGCTTCATCTTCTATATTTAAACCATGATTTTTGGCAAAAAGTGTTCCTAGTTTTTCTGCTACACTTCCATCTTCATTCAATTCTTCAATTATCATAAAATGTGCAGGAAGTACGATAAGATCTTCAGATAATTCTCTGTATTTCTTATATAAACTTTCTCTTAAATCTCCCACCCAATCTTGGGCTAAACCAGCTAAATCTGGCCTTCCAATTGAGTCAATGAATAGGATGTCACCCGTTAGCAGAAATTTTTCATCCACGATAAATGAAGTAGAACCAATTGTATGCCCGGGTGAATATAAGGCTTGGATTTTGATTTTTACATTTCCAATTTCAACCTCGTTTCCATCTTCTAATGGATGATAGGCAAAAGTAACTTCTGCTGCATCTTTTGGAGGGAGCCAATAAGTTGCACCTGTTCGTTCAGCAATATTTCTTCCGCCAGAAATGTGATCGGCATGCAGGTGTGTGTCAAATACATGATTAATTTTCGCACCAATTCTTTCAGCGAATTCAAGATAAACTTCCGTCATCCGAGTTGCATCAATAATAGCAGCATCGCCATTCGACACAACCATGTAAGATAAACATCCTTTACCAATCCGCACGAATTGATAAATTTCGCCACCATCTTTTAACTCTCCAATTTTTACAGGTTCTAAATGTTCACTCCATGCCTTCATACCACCCTTTAGGTAAGAAACCGATAACCCTGCATCCGAGAGCATTTCAGCTATCATAATGGATGATCCTTCTTTCGCACAGACAACTAAAACTTCTTTATCAGATGGAACCTTATCGATAATTCCTTCTACACCATCAAGTAATTCAAAATACGGAATGTTAAGATACTCAAAGTTTTTACCTTCAATCTTCCAATCCTGAAAGTCACTTTCATTACGAACATCTAATATGAACAATTCATCTTTATTAAAAACTTTTTTAGTTACTTCTTTTGAAGTCATCATGCTTACAGTCACCAAAATTACCCCCTTAGGTATATTTGAAACTAAAATTTTTTCATGCTAAAGAGAAGTTATTTTCCCAGTCCATTGACTCATTCCTGGGACAACATTCATTACTTTCTTAAATCCTCTTTCTGCTAAAGTTTGTGCAGCAAGGTCACTACGGTTCCCTGTTCGGCAGACGACAAAGATGTCATCCTCTTTGTTTAATTCATTTAAACGATTTTCTAGTTCACCTAATGGAATAGAAATAGCATCTGGAATATGATGAAAGACATATTCTGCTGTTTCCCTTACATCAAGAATAACTATGTTATCATTTGCATTGATTTTCTTTTCAAGCTCTTCATTATTAATTACTTTTTCGTGTTTTCTTTCGATTGTTTCATCACTAGAGGACTTTCTAAGATAGTGACATAAAACCTCACCTTCCTCGATTGTACCTAAGTATTGATGTCCCGATTTCTCAGCCCAAGCCAGCAAGTCAGCTTTGGATCCTTTATCAGTTGCTTGAACTTCAAGCACTTGACCCGCCTCTAAGTTGTTCATTGCCTTCTTTGTTTTAACGATAGGCATTGGACATGCTAACCCTTTTGCATCTAAAATCATATTAGCTTTTATCGTCTCCATCTTAAAACCTCCTGTTTATATACCTGTATAGGTATTATTGTAGATGAAAAAATTATTCAACTTTCCCTTCCCAAGAAAGCATGCCACCGGTCATATTGATTACGTTAAATCCCTGGTACTCAAGAAATTGTGAAGCACGAGCACTTCTACCACCTGAACGACAGACGATGGTATACTCTTTCGTTTTATCCAATTCATGCATACGAAACTCTAGCAGTCCTAGAGGAATATTTATCGCTCCTGAAATTTTTCCAGTTGCAACCTCATCTACTTCGCGAACATCTATGATTTCAAGTTTTTTTCCTTCAATTAGTAATTGTTCAACTTCTTTCGCCGCCATTTCTTTCATTGTCCATTCCTCCTTATTATGACCAGGCGCTCATACCGCCTTTTACATTCGTTACTTTTGTATAACCCAATTTCTTTAATAGTTTACTGGCTTTTTGACTTCTCATCCCACTCTGGCAAATCACAACAATTTCCTTATCCTTTGACAGTTCTTTCTCTGCTCTTTCTGTAAGCTGATGGAGAGGAATATTTTTAAATTCCTTTATATTTTTTCCCTTAAATTCTCCTGCTGTCCTCACATCTACAAAGATTTTATTTTTATCTTTTAATTCATTTTTTAAATCCACTGTTGAAATATTTCTGATCCCTTTTGTTGGTATAAAGCGATTTACAATAAAAAACAGTAAAAGTGCAAGTAATAGATAATTTAAATACTCCATTTAAAGTCCTCCTATCAAGAATGAAATCTTAGATAAACAAATTGACATTTCCATCTTCCGCTTCTGCTAAATAAGCGGCAACTCCTGCATATTCAATATTATCTAAAAGCTCTTCTTTTTGCAGACCTAATAAATCCATCGTCATGGTACATGCGATTAATTTTACTTCCTGCTCTTGTGCCATTTCGATTAGTTGAGGAAGTGGGAGTGCATTGTGTTTTTTCATCACCTTTTTGATTAGCTTAGGGCCGAAACCTGCAAAGTTCATTTTCGATAACCCCATTTTGTCAGCGCCTCTAGGCATTATTTTCGCAAACATTTTTTCCAGGAATCCTTTTTCAACCGAAATACTTTCATCTTTTCTTAAGGCATTTAATCCCCAGAATGTGTGAAAAATCGTTACATCATGATCATAGGCTGCTGCACCATTCGCAATAATATAAGCTGCCATTGCTTTGTCATAATCCCCACTCAATAATACAATAGTTGTTTTTTTCTTTTCTGCCATTTTATATTCTCCTCCACCTTTAGTTACCCATAGGGGTATTATTTAATTCAAAAAAATGTACCGTTACCCCTATGGGTATAATGTTAATGAAAATAAAAGGGGGTGTCAACCCTTTTTATTTTTTAACGACTTTTTACCAATAGGTTTACTGCCTCTTTGATCAATTCTTCGGCACTACTTTCTTTCGTTTCTTCTGCTTTTCTAACACATTCCACTAAATTAGAACTTACAATCACACCGATAGTTCGATCAATAGCAGTTCTTGCTGCAGATAACTGTGTAATAACTTCTTTACAATCTTTATCTTCTTCCATTAAACGTAAAATACCTCTAAGCTGTCCCTCAATCCGTTTTACCCTATTTTTGATTTGATCATTATAATCCATGGCTTTACCTCCTCTAACAGTCTTTATCTTTACTCGAAAAAAATAAATATCACTGATAGATCCAATAATATACCCCTATAGGTATAATGTCAATAATAAATTTTAAGTCATCTTTCTGTTAGGCTGTTTTCGCAAACTTTATTTGTTTTGGTATCTACCATCTACATTATCGTTTCAGCCCTTAGTAGAACTGATTTATCAGGTTAAATTGGTGATCATACGCGACCACTGATGCCCGTCCACGTGTTTTTTCCTGTATAACGGGAATCAGATGGCTTCTCTGATGCCCGTCCACTTGCTTTTTCTGTGAAACGGGAATCAGATTTCTTCTCTGATGCCTCACGTGTTTTTTCCTGTATAACGGGAATCAGATGGCTTCTCTGATGCCCATCCAAGTGCTTTTTCTTGTGAAACGGGAATCAGATGGCTTCTCTGTTGCCCGTCCACGTGTTTTTTCTTGTGAAACGGGAATCAGATTTCTTCTCTGATGCCCGTACACATGCTTTTTCTTGTGAAACGGGAATCAGATTTCTTCTCTGATGCCCGTACACATGCTTTTTCTTGTGAAACGGGAATCATATGTCTTCTCTGATGCCCGTACACATGCTTTTTCTTGTGAAACGGGAATCATATGTCTTCTCTGATGCCCGTACACATGCTTTTTCTTGTGAAACGGGAATCAGATTTCTTCTCTGATGCCCGTACACATGCTTTTTCTTGTGAAAAGGAATTAGATTTCTTGATGCCCGTACACATGTTTTTTCTTGTGAAACGGGAATCAGATTTCTTCTCTGATGCCCGTACACATGTTTTTTCTTGTGAAACGGGAATCAGATGGCTTCTCTGATGCCCGTACACATGTTTTTTCTTGTGAAACGGGAATCAGATGGCTTCTCTGATGCCCGTACACATGTTTTTTTTTGTGAAACGGGAATCAGATGCATACTTTGATGCCCGTCTACATGTTTTTTCTTGTGAAACGGGAATCAAATTTCTTCTCTGATGCCCGTACACATGTTTTTTCTTGTGAAACGGGAATCAGATGTCTTCTCTGATGCCCATCAAAGGGAATTTTCGAGTTCCATGGAAATCACTCTGAAAAATCTCCAAAAACGTTCTATTTTTGTATTTTTCAGGTGAATCCTCGAGAAATAATTGAAAACAACATTCATTTAGAAAAGAGCCTTCTATTAATAAGATGGAGACCGCCTTTATCATAGCGGTCCTACATTTTGTTTATTTCTTTTTAATCCAGAATTTAATGAGTTTTTCATCCTGTTCTGTTTTTAAAATGGTATGACCAGCGTTATTTGACCATGCGGGAAGATCATTTAAAGAACCTTTGTCTGTAACATGAAGCTCAATAACTTGGCCACTTTCCAATGAATCAATCCCCTTTTTTAGTTTAACAATTGGCAGCGGACAAGTTAACCCACTTACATCCACAACGGAATCTACCCTGATTGTATTTGAATTTTCTACAACAGTTTCCCCAAGATCATTTGTTGTTGTTTCAACATTCTTATTTATATTGCTGCCAAATACAGATGAGTAAGTTTTCCAGCCTCCATCGACATTTTTAACATTATAGCCGTTATTTTTAAGAATTCGGCTTGCTAAATATCCTCTTAATCCCACCTGACAGCTTACATAAACAGTCTTATCTTTTGGTATTTCATCTAATTTATTTCGTAGATCGTTCAGGGAGATATTAATGGAACCTTCAATATAACCAAATTCACGTTCCATTGGTTCACGAACATCGATTAACAGTCCACCTTCAGCAACAATTTGATCAACCTCATACCATTGTACATGTTCCAACTCTCCATCCATAATATTCGTTGCAACGTAGCCTGCCATATTAACTGGATCTTTTGCTGAAGAATACGGTGGTGCGTATGATAATTCTAGATTTGTTAAATCTTCTACTGTTAATCCACCTTTAATCGCAGTTGCAATTACATCGATTCGCTTATCCACGCCGTCGGCTCCAACGGCTTGTGCTCCAAAGATTTTCCCTGTTTCTTTATCAAAGATTATTTTTAATGAAATTGGAGCAGCTCCTGGATAATATCCAGCATGCGAACTTGGGTGAATATGCACAACTTCATAGTTCATTCCTAAACGCTTTAATGTTTTTTCATTATTACCGGTAGCTGCAACTGTTAATTCAAACACCTTAGCAATGGAAGTTCCTAATGTCCCCTGATACTTTTCTATTTTGCCCATCATATTATTAGCAGCAATACGCCCTTGTCTGTTGGCGGGTCCTGCAAGTGGAATCATCGTCTTTGTTCCATTGATGAAATCAACTACCTCTACAGCATCCCCAACCGCATAGATATCTTCGTTAGACGTTTGAAGGAATTCATTAACCACAATTCCTCCACGCTCCCCTAATGCCAAACCTGCAGTACTAGCTAATTCATTTTCAGGTCTAACACCGATAGATAAAATAGTCATATCTGTTTGAATTTCCGTTCCATCTGCTAAAATTACTTTCTTTCCATGATCCGTAAAGGAATGAACGCCATTTTCAAGAATTAACTTAACTCCTTTTTCTTTTAAATGAGTGTGCAAAATACTAGCCATTTCAATATCGATTGGTGCCATAATTTGATTGGCCATTTCAATAATCGTAACTTCGACTCCCCTGTCTACCAGGTTTTCAGCCATCTCGATCCCGATAAACCCACCGCCAATAACAACTGCTCTTTTAGGAAGTTGAGAGTCCACATAATTTTTGATTTGATCTGTATCTGGAATATTTCTTAATGTAAAAAGAGTCTCATTTTCAGTTAATCCTGGAATAGGTGGTACAATTGGCCTTGCTCCTGGTGATAAAAGTAACTTGTCATACCATTCCTCGTACACTTCACCGGTTTGGAGGTTCTTTATGGTGACATTTTTCTTGTCTGGATTAATACTTACCACTTCGCTTAAATTACGGATATCAAGATTAAATCGTTCAGACATCCCTTTTACGGTTTGTACTAATAATTTGCTGCGATCCTTAATCGTTTCACCAATATAATAAGGTAAACCGCAGTTTGCAAACGATATATGTTCTCCACGTTCCACAAGAACAATCTCCACATCCTCACTAATTCTTCTTAATCTTGCTGCAGCAGTAGCTCCTCCTGCCACGCCACCAACAATAATAACTTTCTTAGTCATTTTGAATTCTCCTTCAATTTTTTCTTAATATACCCCTTAGGGTTTATACCTATATGGGTATTATATCTCTCAAAAAAATATTGTAAAGTGATTAATAGAGATATTCACATTTTCTTCACAATCAATAATGGAAAATAGACCAGGTCATCTCTGGTCTATTCTAATGAAATTTTTGGGCAATTTTGTTATGAGTGACTTCCATTTTACCAGGCAAAACGAAGAGATACTCGATTAAACTTTCTAATAAATCCATTAATAAGGAAGTTGTCTCATAGTCCATTTCAGTTTCTAATTCAAGCATCCTGTGCAAGGAGCCATCTGATGCGAGCAGATGGCTTAACGATTGAATCGGCTTTGCTAGTTCAACATGATTTGGCAAAATTTCAAGCTGTTGCGATAAGGGTTGACCCTTACTTTTTTCTTTAAGAAAATGTTTAAGGATACTTTCTATTACCCGCTTGGACATAACAGCAGTAGCTGAATTCTCTCTAGATTGATGTACGTTAATCGCGGATCGGTAAGCTCGAATAAGATCCCTTGGTACATTAGGGAGGCTTTCTATTTGATTGATTGGATGTTTAGAAGCTTGAACATCATAGATATATGTATCAGCATGTTCACCTTGATCATCGGGAAAATCCCTGGTCATAATGACAAAGACAGCAGATTTTTTACAAGTAGGACAACTAGACTCCGTGACCAATCCATTTTTGCTGCTTTGATAATTGGCATTGAGCATAAACTCAGTTGTCTTTCTGCACTCAGGACACTCACTTAGAATACTCTTCGGTATTTTAATGTTCCCATATCTAATGTAAGAATTGACGGAGCCAGAATTTATCCTTCTCATATGACAGCCTCCCGAATATTCCTTTTATGTAAAAGTCTGAACAAATAGACCATCCCCGTTCAGCCATTCAGCAATGAATATATCTTTATAGTCTGTAATATTTTGTGCTTTTAATTGAATTTTTAACCAAGCCTCATCAAAACCTAAATCAATCATTTCATCCCAGAGGACCTCACCATCCCTAATTAAAGTAACGGGAACATAAACAGCTTCTGAAGGGAGGTTGAAATCTTCTTGAGTAGTTTTTTGGTACTTAGATTTTTTAAGAATACTTAATGAACCACTAGACTCTAAATAACAAAAAGCAACTTCTCGAATTGAAAAAGTTTCACTTTGTCGAAGCAAACTTTGAAGCTGATTAATTGTCATCCTATTTTTCCTTAATTCCTCGCGATCAATGATACCGTTTTTTATTAGTGCTGAGGGTTTTCCCTCCACAACACCCCTAAAAATTAGAGATTTTTGACTTAAATATTCAACAAGGAAAAGCAATCCTCCCCATACAGACATAGAGTAAATAATATAAAATACACCTATTTTATGGTCATACAAGGCATTTCCTAAAAGTTCCCCAAGCACAATGGCTGCGATAAACGTAAACGGAGAAATTTGATTAATGATTTTTTTCCCTACCACTTTTACCAAAAGAAAAAGATATAAAAAGCCAACTATTAGTTCCATTGTTAGGTACAAAATTTTCATTAAAATACAAACTCCATTCATTTGACTCTATTCTCATAAATACAAATACTCCTAATTTAATTGTTAGTTATTCCCAATAAAGGTAATTTCATGTTTATAAAATTCTGGCCAAATTCCTTTAGCTCCGTTTTCGATTGACATTAAGTTCGATTTATTTTAAAATTCTTTAGGAAATTGAATAATAAAATCTTTTGTTTGTGGATTTTTCTAGAGAAATCTCTATTTTCGCCACACAGCTATATATAGCTGTGTGGTTTTTTATGTTTTTAGGAAAATGAAAGGGGTAAAAAAATGAAAACTTGGCATTACGCTCTAATTGTTTTTATAGGGGGATGTTGTTACGGAGCACTATCTACTTTTGTAAAGCTAGCATATGCTGCGGGTTTTACCAGTTCAGATGTAACTGGAAGTCAATTCTTAATGGGGACTATATTAATCTGGATCGTTGCTCTTTTTACGAAAAGGAAAAAACTTACACTGACGAAAATAGCTAAATTACTACTATGCGGAATCCCACTTGGATTAACTAGTCTTTTTTATTACCAATCACTGCAATCACTTAATGCTTCGCTTGCGATCATCTTTTTATTTCAATTTGTCTGGATTGGCAGCATATTTGAGTGGCTTTTTTATAAAAAGACACCATCATTTGGGAAAGTTGTTTCCATTGCTATACTTGTCATCGGCTCTATATTTGCAGCTGGAATTCTTGCAGAAGGCAGCGGGGAAATGACATGGCAAGGAACCGTTTGGGGACTCTTATCTGCTTTGACTTATACTACTTTTATCTTTCTTAGTGGTATTGTCGAAAATGATATACCAGCTGTGCAAAAAAGCGCTTTTTTTACCACTGGGGGGCTGATTACCGTTTTTATCCTATTTCCGCCAACCGAGTTACTCCATTTACCCGTTCTAATCGAAATTGCACCGTATGGTTTGTATCTTGGTTTGCTAGGAGTAGTCTTACCGCCACTCTTATTTACAATTGGTATGCCACATATTGGACCAGGACTTGGAACCATTTTAACATCCTCTGAACTACCTATAGCAGTTATTCTATCTTCCCTAGTCTTAGCAGAGCCTGTTAGTTTATCTCAATGGCTGGGGGTTATTTTAATATTAGGTGGAATTGTTGCAGGAAATATTAAAATCAATAAAACAAAAATGAACTCTGCCCCATTAGAAAGGAAAAGCGCCTCCTAAAAGTAGTTATTCGGTGGAGAAATAAAAGACCAGTCTCCATTCAATTAGTTCGGCTACTAATTCCATAATCGATAAAAATATAAAATCTCACCTTCTTTATAGAAAGTGAGATTTTTAGGTTAAGCAAAACTTTTATTTTTGTTACCTAACTTGAGCCGCTTCCTCCCCCTGATATATCCGAAAGGCTGGAACAATCGTGTCTGATACAATTTCTTTTCCTTTATCACGTATGAAATCCAATTTATAATAGGCATCAAATCTTTGGCTGATTTCCGTTTTTACAAGTTCAGGCGGAGTAACAACGATGAATTGGAACTTCAGTTTTTCAGCAACAGCAAAGATTGGGTCAAGTACATGTGCCGATGCAGCTTGTCCAAACGGATTATCACAGACTAAAGGAACCCAGCTTTGATCCGTTTCGCTTTTTACTGATAATAACATCATCATCATAACCATTCGGGCGGATAATTTTTGTCCCCCACTTCCGTCTGATTTCGTCTTAGAGCCTTGATTAATGGTCTGCCAGGTGGAATAATGCTCTCTTTGCGGTTTTCCATACATAAAGGCATTATCGGTTCGCATATTATAGACAAGCAGCTCAGGATATCGATTTCGAAGAGAGACAAATAGAATTTGCTCATCACTTATTAGCTGTTTAATTTCTTCATCTAATGCACGGTTATGATCGTCAATCAGATCAAATTGTTTCGTAATTTTGTTTATAGCCGAAACAAAATGCTGTTTTAAAAGTGGTTCGATATCTTCTGCCTTTTTAGGTAAGATATCTTCTTTAAGTTGGACAAGCGGAAAGGATCCGCGTTCATTTTTCAGTTTCATTTTCGCAATCATAGAACGAATCGCCTCTGAAATACTCATGACTTTCATGCTGGCACGGCTGGCCCAGAAGTTTTGCGCCTTTTCTGCCCTTTCTTTATCACGTTCTAATTGTTCCAAGCCGCTTTGTGAAAACCGCTTCATATTTTTCACAATGCTTTGGATATGCGTATAATGCCTTGTATCCATATGATCTAAAGTAGTTAATACTTCATTTTTAAAACGGATCTCCCAATCTTTTCCTTCAATCGTAAGCTTTAAGTTACGCAATGATTGGTCAATTTTCGCATGCTTTTCTTTACCTTCTTCTTGAATGGCTTGATGTTCTTCGCACCAGGACAAAATACAGGCTTTTCCTTGATTCTTAATTTTTTCGACATCATTATTCGTAAATACAGCTGCTTCTTCTTTAAGAATGACGGATAGGGTTAATAAATCACCATCATAACCTGTAATATTCGTTTCTGTTTCTTTTTGAACTTTCTCAGCCTTCTTTACCTCCTCTTTCGTTTGTTTCGTTTGGTCTTTTATTTCTACTTCTTTTACTTCTAAATCAAGGTCTTCCCAGGCTTCTGGTTGTTTTTCATGCTTTTCTATCTTTTTTCCTAATTTGTCACGTTGTTCGATTGCGTGTTTTAAAGAGGTTTCTGCAACCGTTACCGCCGTTCCTTGGTCCCGTTCTTCCTTTTCTGCTGCCTTCGCTTCCTTCTGAGCATTTTGAAGCATATTTTCTAAGATACTGATTGGTTCCTCTGGTTCAGCTGCATTTTTCCATTCCTCATCATGAGCATGGAGTTTTTTCTCCAATTTCTTCTGCTGCTTTTGTTCCGTTTCTTTTCTAGCTTGAAGAACGAGTAATTCTCTTGCTTGTTCTTCCTTTGATTTTTGCAGCTGTTTTAGCTCCTCGATACTTCCATTTATCTCTTGTAATAAATGTGGTGATAACCGAGGAACCTCTTCCGATTGGTCCGCTTTTTGTTCAGGAGGAAATACAGCTTCTTCAATAAAGAAAGCAATCTCCTTAATATTTTGTTCAGTTGTAAGTTTCCATTCCAGGTATGTTTGACTCCACTGGTTTTGCAGTTCAACAGTATGCTGGTGCTCTTTGCCTATCTCTTGTTGCTGAATGGTCAAAGCGTCCTTCTGTTTTTCCTTTTCGTGTTTCACCTGCTTGTTTTCTTGATGAAGGATTTTTTCTTGATTAAAATCCTCTATTGTTTCTACATTTCTTGTCAGCTTTTCAATCTTTCCTTTTGTCTTTTCCAGTTGATCTTTCAACACAAGCTGTAATTCTCTTTCTTTCTCTGCTTGTGCTTTGATTTGCTGCAATTCCGTTTTCAGCGTTAGTAGTCTATTTTGTTCGTGAATAATCTCTTTTTCGATATCACTAGATAGTTCATTTGATGAGAAACGATCGATTTCCTTTAATATACGACGCAGGGAAATTTCTGTCTTCTCCATTTCAGTAAGCGTATCTTGCTTGTCTTCTATTTGTTTAGCAATCTTTATTTTCCAACTGGTAAACTGATTTTTATCAGTTAAAAGCTCTTTTTCTTTTCCGTTAATGATGACAAAGGATGGCTGGTGCTGTTCCTTGTTCATTTCTTCACGTAAAAAAATAGGGACAGGACTTTTAAACATTTTCCCTGTTAAAACCTGCTGGTTAATTTTTTGCCACTGCTGCCCGCTTACCACCAAACCGTATGGAAGGAGGGGATAAGCAATTAGGGTATTCGCAAGTTCTTCGTGACTTAATGATTGGAGAAATTGAGTCCCATAAAACACATCAATACCAGTCTTCTCATCAATCCATTCCTTTAATTCTTTCACATCTTTATTGGCAATCCAAAAGGGCTCATCGTTTAAGGAATGATCAAGTTGTGATTCCCAAAGTTCTTTTTTCATTTGCTCTGCTTGTTGACGGTTATTGCTCAATATTTCTTCTATTTGCAAGTTATATTTTGATATGAGCGAGTGCGTAAAAGGAACGGAAACATCATCTAATAAACCTTGAAGTTTATCAAAAAGTTTTGCTTCTTTTTCTTTTTGCTTTTCGTTTGAAAGTGTTAATTCGTCACATTTGGCTTCTGAAAACTGAATTGATTGGACGAGCGTACCATTTGAAGCAGCTAACTTGTTTTGCTTCTCATTAGATTCTTTTTCCTTTATTTGTATCTCAACTAATCTTGCTTTTTTCTCGTCAATTTGTTTTAAGAAACTCTCGATCATCCCTTGTAGGTCATAGGTTAAACGATCGCCAAATTCTTGGATAAGTGCTTCTTCCTTTGATTCAAAGTTATGCATTTGCGTATATAAAAAATCAATTTCAGTACTAAGCTGCGCAATATCTCTCGTCTTCTGCTTATCTTGCTGTGAGATTTCTTTTATCTTTTTACTTAAAAACTTTTGGTACGCTTGATACTGCTTAACTCCTTCTTGTATCGCTAAAAAGGCTTGTTCCCATTGCACTCTAGTTTCTTGTTTAATTTCATCCATTCTTTGATTCACTTGCTCTAAACCGCTATTTTGCTCTAAAGTCGCGATCTGCTGAGAAAGTGATCGAATACTCTGTTCGTTTTCGTTCCATTCTTTTAGTAAGGCTTGGAAGGCAAGTTGTTCTTTTCTGTCAAGTTTTACTTTAACGATCTCTTGTAGGGAAGCATGTTTTTCCCTTTCTTCCACTATTTTCTTTTCCCAATCCATGACCTCTCGGTGAGCTTTTGCAAACTCTAAATTATCCTTTTGATAACGTAAATCGGTCTGCCTGTTGATTAATTTCTCCATGTCCTTCGCTACAGTAAGCAATCTTTCCTCTTCTGATTGCTTTAAATGCTGCAGCGCACCAAGAAGTTGCCTGCCTGTCTGCTTACTTGCCTGAACAATCTCTTTATGTTCAACACCCTTAGCTAAATGCTCTTCAAAGGGAACAATGTCTTCTAAAAACTCCTTATGGGCTTGCTCTCTTTTTAATAGAACTGGCAGGTCCTTGGCAATACTAGCCTGACTCTTAAATATCTCGACAAGATCGTTTTTTTGATGTTCGGTTCGATGTAAGACCTGACTTACAGTTGGAATGATTCGTTTCTGGAACAGAGAATGATCGTCCTCAGCCCCCTCGAAATACTTGCCAACGCCGCCTTCATCCTTATTAATGTCCTTCATAATATCCCAGTCTTTACGGTTAATGCCGTATGTATCAAGGATGCGATAGTGCTTCTTTGTATCTCGGTAGACGTCATATCCATTCCACTTTAAATAATCCTTCAAGCTTTCGGTTTCAGCCACTTCATCATTTTCAAAAAGCGGGATATGCTCAAGTGCTGCCTCTTCCTTCCGTTCAAACTCTCTGGTATAAAATGTAATATTCGGGAGAATCTTAGCTTCCTGTTCCAATGGTTTATCTGCGTTTTCTTCACTCATTGAAATCCGCTGTTCGGCTGAGAACATTCCTCCGGTTATCAAATGGTGGCGGTCCGCACCATCCAATTCCCATTGAATAAGAACATGAAAGGTATAGGGAATAAACTGCTCTTTATTATTAAAGAAGAATTGCTGATAATAACGATTGTTTTGCTTTCCCCAAGAGGTACCAGGTTTAAGTACTTGAAAAATGGTTTGAAGGAATACACCTTTTCCGCCGCCATTCATCATCGCAATCAGACCATTTGTAGATGTCTCATCGTTATGGAAATTAAACGTAGTATCTTTATATTGCTTTTGCATGCCATCATACTTCAGGCCGACAATTCTAATTCGATGGATTTTCGGCATGCTCATCCTCCTCTGAAGACGTCATTAACTTTTTAAAAAGTTCATAACGATCATAATCGTGATACAAGTATTCAATCCGTTCAAAAAGCTCTTGTTTAGGAATGACCTTAGCGATATCGTCCCGATCCAAAATAACGATTAGCCCCTCACTCTCTAATAAGCGCATAGCACCGGCAATTAAACCGACTCTGGTTCGTCTATTACCCTTTTTCAACCCAAAATCATCACTATCAACCTCCATGTATTTCCAGGTGGTCACAACCTCCTTCATATCAATTCGTTCTTCTTCTCCGAAGCTCGGTTGAGTTTTAAGCAGACTCTCCCATTTAATGATTAGATCATTCACAAGACGTTCTAAAGCATAGAAACTGATTCCTTCCCGTTTCGTTCGAATCTTTGCTGCCTGGTTACGGTCGATGGCTGCTAAAAAAGACATAATAACGATACTAATAAGATGAAAATGTTTCCTCGTTTCAACTTGTTTGTGCTTATCTTTCATATGGGTAAAATTCGTTGCAAAAACCGAACCAGTTGGCTGAACCACTAAATGAATACGTTTTGGTGCTTCAATGATATAAGTACCGGATTCGTCCGCTAATAAAAGGACTGTCTGTCTTACTTCCGGATCGAAATAGGTTTGGAAATGTTCACTATTTTCGTCGATAACCTTATTCTTTAATAGCGTAAAATAAACTGCTGATGCTCTCTTGATGGTATCGGCATTCATCGTTTCTCCTCCTGCACACAAATTTTAAAAGGGGTGATTTTCATTTGATACCAAAGGAATGGCTTTGCCCGATGATCGAACATGGTATAGAGCTTTAAACCTTCAAACATTTCAAATTGTGGATACTCCTTCATTAGTTTATATAGAAGAATTTCCCTTTCATCACTTAAGGTTTCTTCCTTTCGATGCAGTACTTGGACTTTCAACGGTTTTTTATCGAACATCATCCACAAATCGATCGTTTCAGATTCTTCAAACCATAAATCCTGTACCTCTAATGGCAGGTCTTTTAAATCCGTTAATGAAAATTCACCGTTTGTTTGTAAAAATTGAAATACATAACTCCATGCCTTAATAACGGAATCCCAGTTGGTTACTCGCAGCCGTGTCATACTTTCTTCCGGCTCTTCTTCTATGATAAGGTCCGTTAATTGTTTCTCATTGAGTTCTTGCTCCCCCCAAATCCAATCAAGTGGCAGGATAAACTCATTCTTTGGTGAGAATAAAGGCGAAAGCACCTTTTCGATGACAGTGAAATGTTGTACGTTTTCCTTCATTATCCAATTTTCATAGTAATGCTCACGAAATGAAACGAGACTGTTTTCCCAAAACAAGGACGGGTTTTCTGCTTTTAATTTCATCTCGTAGGAAATATTTTGAATGACTAGCTTTGCAAACCGATCATGCAACTGCCTTGTATGGCCAATTTTTTCTTGAAGAACAATCAATTCTTTTTGAATATAATCATCTTCTTCATTTCTTCGTTTCGTCTTTTCTATCATACTAGTAATCGTACGGAAGTGGTTTTTCTCTTCTTCAAATTGCTTTTCAATTTCAACTCGATTATCGGCTCTTTGCCATTCTTCTTCGACCAATAAGATTTTGGGATTGTTGATCATTTCTTTTTGGAATGAAAATTCATTTGCCATTAAGCGGTTTACGCGTGAAATGAGGTGATCGAGGTTTCGAGTAGCTTTTCGAAAATTACCATTTTTAATCAATTGCATACTATACAGCTGTTCAATCGTGATGGAGAACTCCTCTGCCATTTCCCTGCTCATAAAGATCATTTCCTGAGCAACATCCGTTAGTTTATAAACAATGGACCCGCCCATTTCAAGATTTGTGTACAATTCATCCATGGTGACATAACGGAAGACCTGTGTCTCCCATGATTGTCTTATTTCATCGTAATATAGGGCCTCGAACGGTTTGCTATACTCTTCTTTTCCCTGATATAAAAGACCGCTTGTAATCCGTTCAATCTGTTTATCATCTGCTAATAGCTTCATTTGTTTAATCGAATCTTCTACCATAAATTTGATATCGGATTTACTTCGATGGTCATCATCATTTAATTCTCGATAAAAGATGATGAGGAGCACTTGCATCAGAATGGTTTGGATATGAGGTTTTAGCTCGCCTACCTCCATTCCCCTCCCAAGCTCAAACAATGGATTTAATCGTTGCATTCGCTGTGCGAAACCTTCCCATGATTCGTTCACTGCCATTTCCTCCAAGTTTCGATTGTTAAAACTTCTTGTGGGATCCTCTTATTTTCCTGCCATAGTAGCATCAAAAGCTTTTGTTCCTCTTCAGTAAACCATTGGAAGAAGGTATCACGGTATTTTAGGTTTTTTGTTTGGCCTTGCTTTTGATCATTCTTTTGATCGATACATTCAAGCATTTTGCGATAAATTTTCAAGGCAGGCTGTATGCAGCAATCAGGGTATTTTTCTATAAGCCTAGTTAAAATTCCGTATCCCGCAGCATCAAGATCTCCTGCGTAATAGAAAAGAAAGTTGTGCGCTGGAAACATTCGAAAGAAGAAAGAAAAGCTTCGTTCAATTTTCGTTCCTTCACCATATATAATTAGCTCAGGTTCATAATCGAGCTGACTGACTTCCAATAACTTAATGGAAGTATGGAAGAATGATAAATTTTCAACGATCAATACCCTCTGAATATCTTTTATTTCTTTCCCTTGTTTCATCCAAAACACAAAAGGCTCGCCGTAAGTCACTATTTTAAGCTGCTCTTCTGATACTCCGATTCTAGCTAAAAATCCTTTTCCCTCAGGAAAACTATCACTGTCTAACAGAAATTTTTCATGGCCAAAAAGCTCTAAGCTTCTTTCTTCAATTGACACAGTTTCCCGATCCTGGCTTGACTTTAGAAAAGTATATAAGTTTTGGATTCTTTCCCATTCGTCCTTGGTTTGCCACTCGGGATGCCGTTCATAAAAGGAAAAATCAAACTGATCGCCTAATTTCATCATGGCAAGACGATCCCATTTCATTGCCTGAACTTTGATATTAACCCAATAGTATAAGGAAAGTGCCGGTGTTCTACCGTTATATTGATTATTTTGAATGGGAATGAGTATTCCCTCCGTTTGCAATGTTTCGATTGTACGGTAGAACAACGAATATCCGTCCATTTCAAAATAATCATCCAAAAGCCTTCGTAACTGAAGTTCTAAATCATTCATATTTATTTTCTTTTTTTGTTTTGGGTGTTGAATATCCGCAATAAAACCTCTCACCCTTGTTTCAATGATGTCTATTTTGTTCACCTACTTACAACTTCATAGTTTCATAAATCCATTTTGGACATCCTTTTATTATAAACTAGTTATGAGATTGAGGGTAAATGGAATTTTCTTAGTAAAATAAATGATTTCATCATAAAAATTAGTTTGACAATGGTTTGGTAAACATTTTATACTTTATTTGTTAACCGATACATAAATTTAGTTAACATAAAACAAAGGGGGTAGTGATCATATGTTTCAAACACGCAATCAATTAAAAATGTGGATTATAAGTGCTTTATTTGCTGCCATAATTGGTATTTTGGCTCAAATTACCATTCCATTACCACTTGTTCCGATAACAGGACAAACACTTGCCGTAGGTTTAGCAGCGACTATTTTGGGCTCAAGATATGGGACTTTTTCAGTTATTTTATACGCTCTTATCGGAGCGATTGGGATTCCAGTTTTCAGCGGAATGTCGGGTGGATTTGGTGTCATTGTTGGTCCTACTGGAGGTTTTATTATTGGATTTATCCCTGCAGCCTTTTTAACTGGTCTTTATTTAGAAAAAACGAACTTCACTGTTTTCAATGGTATGATTGCTAATACAATCGGGATGCTTGTTACCTTGTCCTTTGGGACTGTTTGGCTAAAATATGCAGCTGAAATGACTTGGACAGCTGCCTTTGCTTCAGGATTTTTGCCTTTTATTATTGTTGGTTTGATTAAAGCTTTTTTAGCATCCTGGATTGGTATTTCGGTCTACAAAAGGCTTGTATCAGCAAAACTGTTAGCTGAACCTCAAAAAGTATCTATCTGAATTTGAACGATAATTAATAATGAAGTTAAAAAATCCAAGTGAGAAACATAATTCTCACTTGGATTTTTTCATTCAACCTCATTTTTTGATTCAATGATACAAACCAATTCCTCGATGATATCGTTTAACTTCATCATACTTGTATCCTTCTTTAATATATTTGTAGTTTTATAAATCAACATTTCTTCTTGCTCACTCACATAAATCCCTCCATTCCAAAATTAACAGAATCTAAACCACCACTCATATGTGTAATTTACATATATTATAAATAATCATATTGAATCTGTAAAATATTTATATAAAAATTTTATGAGAGCTTTAAAAACTTAGAGAATGAAACGACAAATCTCTGTTTTTCGATAGTAGATTTGCTCATAATTACTCAACAAAAGAGAGGAACCATCACATTTCAAAAGAAAGTGACGATGAAAACTTTTCATATCATACAGGAAAGTAAAGTTAGGATATTGAAATTATACCCCTACAAGGGCATAAACCTTGTAAACAAATCGGAAAGGTTGTGAGTTTATGAGACTTCTGGATGTACAGCTTAGGAAAAACTTCAGCTACATTTTCGTTCAATTTCCAGGAATGAACATGAATGTCCCCAAACTCTCGAACGATGAGGGAAAGGCGGTGAAAGAAGATGTTGCTTTATGTATCCAATTAAACAGTAAAGAAAAGGTAAATAAATTATACTTTGTCCGGACAAACAGTATAAGTCCCTTTGACTTTACAGATGAAGAAATTGGAGCAAAAGCATTCTTTCGAGTCATCAAGAAAAAAGAAACCTCACTAGACTCCTACAAGAACGAATCCGAAGATTTCGTCACATGTATCTCAGATGAGGTGGCGATTGTCCAAAAGAAAACAAATACAGGACATGACTTCGTCCTGTTGTTAAATGAAAGTGAAATTGGAATCGTAGCTTCCATCAAGGAAGAAGTGTTACTGACAGTGCCAGTTTCACGACACCCTCATGAGGAAGCAAAAGAGCCTGTTTTAGTGATCTCGGTAAAAACGAAAAATAAGGCTCAATACGTAAGGAGAATCAAAAAGAAGATATTCTCTGGAGGCAATATCTTTGAGAATCATCTAGTTCTTGAGCCAATCCGAATACTTTTGGAGGGAGTTAAGAGAAAAGTTAAAGTCTTCTCTCCTGCCGCATTAGATTTTATCGGTCCAGGTGATCATAACCAAACCATTTTGATCATGAGGGGAGGTTAATAGAACAACCAATAAGAAAAGACAACTTCATATAAGTAAAAAAATCGAAAACAAAGGATTAAATGGCTAATCCTTTTCGATAAAATATATTCGAAAAAAACATAGAAAGGATTTTAAATAGACGATTAGACAAGTACCTTATCCATTTCATATATAGACTTAACCAAGGCGGTTAAGTCTTTTTGCTTTTTTCTCCTGCAATTTATACAAAAAATTTCCCCCTGAACCTGTCCTTTTACCCTTCTTTTCTCTATATAAGGAGTGAGAATATTTATAGGAGATGATTAGATGGCTGGCTGGGTAAAATTGACGAAGCAATTTACCAATGATGAATTATGGTTTAACGTTACGGCTTTCCGGCTGTATGTTTGGATCTTAATGAAAGCGGCTTACGATGATGGAATTGTTTTGAATGGGATGAAGTTAACAAAGGGCCAGTATTTAAGAGCTTACTCCCAGTTAGGTGAGGATTTGATGTACATAGAAGGAAGAGCGAAAAAGCCACTAGCTAAGAGCACCGTAAAGCGTGCAGTCGACAAACTTGTAAAAAAAGGACTGCTGAAAGCTGAAGAAACACCTTTAGGCACACTTTTTACCGTGATCAATTCCGATGACCTTACATGTTTGGACGGATCAGGTGATTTTTTTTGCCCTCCGTTTCGCGAAACGGAAGTGGAACACTCTCAGAACGATAACAAAACAGAACTGGAACCATATAAAAGAACTCAAGAATTTAAGACTATAAAAAATACTGATGATCACCCTGAACCTGAAAACTGGATGGAAATCCGAATCAAAAGGATTTCCAAACAATTTATTGCTTTACGAAACAATGGAATATTTTTGAGTCCAAAAGATCAATTAGCGATTGAACGTATTTGTCAGCTTCCTCAGAAAACGGAACAGTTAGAAACTTGGATAGTGGATATCTTCCATGATTATCAAATGAAGAATCCAAACAGAAATATTACCAGCCCATTGTATTGCGAAAAGGCGATAAGGACAAAATTAGAGGCAGAGAAAAATCCAAAAAAAACAAAGAAAGAGTCTATGGCTGAACGGGTGGAAAGGATGATTCAGGAAGGGAAAATTATCTTACAGGAGGAATCAAAATGACCAAGGAAGAGGTACTCAAACTATTAGTACTCATTGAATCAGTTTATTCCAACTTCATTATCAAGGACGAAACCATTCAGCAATGGTTCGAATTTTGCTTTGATATGGACCATGAAAAGGTGTTAGGAAAACTGAAAAACCACATTAGAAAAAGTCCTTTTCCTCCGATGATTGCTGATATAGCTGTTTTCCCTGATGAAGAAAATGATTTTCCAGAAACGTTAGAGAAATGGATAAAGGAAGGACGGGAGAGAATTGAGCACGAATCTAGCCATGCCAAACGAATACCACTACCTCACTGGATCATTGAATATTCAACAAGAAAATCTGTTTGAAGCAGAAGGCGTCCTTTTAGGTGCAATCTTTCTCGCTCCGGAACTGATTCATGAAATTACGTTAGAGCCATGCCATTTTTCACAAAAAAGAAACCAGCTCCTTTTTCAAGCAATGCGGGAGCTGGAAAAACAGAACAAGCCGATTGATCCTCTCATGATGGTTAAGCAATTGGGAAACGCCGGGTAGATGAATTTTATAAAACCTATATAGATTTGCAGGATTTAGGGAAAATAAACCACAAAACTAAAAGAGATGTATTATACGAAGTGTATGATGAAATGGTCGAGGACAAAGGAGAATTTTCAGGGGTCGATACTGGTTTCCCCCTGCTGAATGGAATGCTCAATGGACTGCAGAATGGGGATTTGATTATTATCGCAGCACGTCCATCGGTTGGCAAGACCGCTCTGGCTCTTAATCTAGCAAAAAATTGCTGCAAGGACGGCGGTACCGTTGATTTCTTTTCGTTAGAAATGCCTTCAAAACAGTTAATCAAACGGTTGCTGAGTGATATTTCCAATGTAGACGGCTCCAAATGGAAAAATTCTTACCGCTATTTCAACGGGAATGACTATGAACGGGCTGTCCATGCGGTTGGACTTTTGGATAATTGGAATTTGCATATCCACGATGAACCGCGGCAAACCGTTGCTGATATTCGAGCTGCGATCCAAAAGACGAAACGGGAGCACCCGGATGGCAATCACCTTGTAATCATTGATTATTTACAGCTCATTACCCAAACGAAGCGATTTGAACGCCATGACTTGGCGGTAGGTAATATAACACGGGAATTAAAGCAAATTGCGAGGCAATATGAAGTACCGATCATCCTATTGTCCCAGTTATCCAGAGGCGTAGAACAGCGGATGGATAAACGACCAGTGATGTCAGACTTACGTGATTCCGGTAGTATTGAACAGGATGCAGATGTGATTATGCTATTAAGTCGGGATGAGTTTGATCAAGTGAATTCAGAAAAGAGTGAGCAGATTAACGTGAATATAGCCAAGCATCGAAACGGACCAGTGGGAGTTATTAAATTGGCGTTTGAGAAGAACTATAGTCGATTTTGTTAGGCTATGATATTATCTGTACCGTACCAATTATCGGGTTAATAAAAGCAGCGCTATCCCCTTGCTTAGCAAACATGAAAAAAAGCGATCCTTTGTTAAGAATCGCTTTTAACCATTTATTTATACTTTGCCTAAAATTTAAAAGACCTTGCAATCTCTTCCCATTGTTCCTCGTCCGTTAATTCTCTGTAATCCACTTTTACCTTAGAAAATAGATTACCATAACTTTTAAACAAATTGCCTAACACGCTACACATATCAAATTCCCCTCTCCTCGTACAAATTAACATCCTTGAAACTTGTTGGAATGTGCTAAGTTGTCTTCGAAAGCTATTTTGATAGTCTGTTAATATTTAAGGTCAGGACAACCAACTCTGTTAATTAATATGTCCATTTGCTTTGACCTATTCACATTATATTTGAAAGCGTTTACAAAATCAATTAATATTTACAATATTATGAAAACGAATAACCTGCCTTGTAATTGGCAGGTTATCGATCATGGTTTTAATCATTCTCCCACTATCTTCGCATCTTTTAGCATCTCATCCGTTAAGGTGATACCTTCCTCCTGTGCGGCTTTCTTGTTGATCATCAGTTCAAGATTTTCCGGGAAGCCAACTGGAATTTCGCTTGGTTTTTTCCCTTTTAGAATTTCCACAGCCATTTTACCAGTTGCATAGCCTAAGTCATGATAATCTAAACCATAGGATGCAAAGGTTCCTCGTTTAACTGAATCCCCTTCCCCGACAAACGTTGGGATATCTTGAGCATTCGCTACTGTAATCACCGATTCTAAGGCAGCAACAACAGTGTTGTCCTTTGGAATGTAAAATACATCGGCACGTCCAATCAATGACTCGGCTGCCTGCTTTACTTCGGAACCAGTAGTTATTGTTGTTTCAACTGCTTCTAACCCTTCTGCTTCCAGAGCTTTCTTCGCGTTTTTAACATTTACAACAGAGTTTGGTTCACCGTTATTATAGATGATGCCTACCTTCTTGGCATCGGGTACAAATTTTTTAATCGCAGCAATCGTATTCTTTATTGCGTCTGGGTGTGTATCAGATGTGCCTGTCACATTACCACCAGGCTTTTCCAAACTTTGGACAAGCTCAGCACCTACCGGATCGGTAATAGCTGTAAACAATAATGGGATTTCCTTCGTTGATTTTACCACCGCCTGAGCGCTTGGAGTAGCGATAGCCAATATAAGATCATTCTTGTCTCCAACCAATTTTTGAGCTATTGTCAGATTATTGTTCATGTCACCCTGGGCGTTTTGGTAATCGAGCTTTAAATTTTTACCATCTTCATAGCCAGCATCCTTTAAGGCCTCAATAAAACCCTCACGAGCCGCGTCTAAAGATGGGTGTTCAACAAGTTGAGTAATCCCGATTTTTACTTCTTTTTCCTCTTTCCCACCACTCGTTTCCTTGCTAGCTCCTCCACATGCAGAAAGCAGTACTAGCAATCCACACAACATTATTACTAAACTCTTTTTCATTTGTAGTCCCCCATTTAATTCAACTAACCTATTATGTATATTCTTGCTGTTATGATAGATTATTTGACATAAAATTAATAATATTCAGATTTTAACACGTTGAAGCGATTGTGTACAACACTATTTTGCAAAAAAGATTTTTTTCCACAACAAAGTAAAGAAGCTGCCTACCTTGAGCAGCTTCTAGCATGTAAGTTAGAAAGCTATAATATTTAGTTAGCTTTCTTCTATTTTTAATATAGATGTTGAACTAAACTCACCATTGTTGATGATTAATGCATTTAACTGGCCTCTAAATGCGCAACCTCCATCAATCCCGATGACGCGGTTTTGGCCGAAATAAACATCGTTTTGCTGATGAATTCTTCGAGTTGGTGTATGTCCGAAAATAACCGTTTCTTGTTTATGATACTCATAAATAAATTCGTCCCGGAGATTGAGAAACTCTACTTTTGTCGTCAAATCCAGCCCCTTTTTTGGATTAATTCCAGCATGAACAAAGATGAGATCTCCTTCCTTTTTATATAAGGGAAGCTTGCGTAGGAAAGAAATCTGTGCATGGAAACTCTCTAGAATTTTATTTCTTATTTCCTTTTCTTTACTTTCGTCGTAAAGCAATTGAGAGTATTCAATCTCATCCATTCCTAGTCTCTTTAAACAACTATTAATCGTCGCCACTCCGCCTATCTTTCCATAATAGTAAATGATCTCCTTATCATCTAGCCATTTTAAAAATAACTCGTCATGGTTACCTAATAAAGCCGTTGCCCCCTGATTGCACAATTCACTAACAATCTCTAAAACTTCAACACTATCAGGGCCAGAGTCTACATAGTCACCTAAAAATACAACTTCCTCCGGTCGAGCTTTTGTTTTTTGTAGCAACTGTTCTAGCTCCTTTACACAACCATGAATATCCGAAATCACGATACGCCTCAACCGAAACACCCCCTCATCTTCCATCGTTATTTTTTATTTCAACAAAACGGCTTTAATTCCTCCAAGAAAAAAAGTCCTCCATATGATTGAGAGGACTTTTGTTAATTAAACGGAATGAATAGATTTTTTTGTTTTGATAACCGGAAAATTTTATTAATTAAATCTTTTTTTCAATTCTTCTATTGATAAATCCTTCGTTTTTTCAACTGGCTTATTTGATGTTGGGAAGTATGGATTGATCGACAGAAAGTTCTTTTCAACATAGTTGAAATCTACGATATCTACGATCCCGTCTTTATTTAAATCTGCTTTTAGTTTATCTCCTGTTTCTCCAGCACTATTTGCTACAAGCTTTGCATCATAAATATCAATAACATGATCTCCATTGACATCCCCAGCAGCTGCTGTATCCGTATAAACAGTATAGAAATTACCTTGAACTTTTCCATCGATCGTTCTGCTTAATGTTAACTTTTTACTGTAGAGGAAATGACCAGGAATATCTACTATTAACGTATAGTCATCTTTCGTTGCAGGAATATCCTTAAACGTCATATACCCTCTATTTGAAATATCAGCTCGGTACTTTTTCCCTTTTTTATCTACTAGATATGCTTTTGTACCAATTTTTGAATAATCTAAATCATAGTTGTCTAAGTTAACTGCTTCCCCATGGTAGTAGCCTTCTACCCAGGAGTGCTGAGAGATGAATTTAAACCTTTCAGCAAAAGTTGGTAAAGAAGTTTTATTACCAGAGCTTGTTTGATAAGATGATTCTTGATAATTGAATGAACTTTCTACCATGTAATTATGGTCATCGACTACTTTTAATGTGATATCCAATAAATCAATATCATTATGAATGGAAACTGGTAATTGTGTCTTTTTGTCTGAAATATCTACTGCAAATGCTGTCATATTAGACCATGTGCTTTCAGTAATTTGCGGCTTAGCGACATTAACAGTCCAATTATTTTTCTTTGCAAGATCCACTAGTTGTTTTGATGGCTTAACATCTGTAACTTTATAGAAATTTGGAACATCGATTGTTAAAGATGCACTTGTTAAATCTTTGGCGTTTTGAACTGTAAAGGTATTTACAAACTCCGATCCAAGACTTACAGCTTTTGTATTGTTTTTTATAACAGCATATTTATCTCCTTTATTTATAAATGTAAACTCTGGGAATATCGGATTCCCTGCCGTAGCGTAATCATGCGTATAAATTCTTACATTTGTTGGATGGTTTTCATATTCTTCCGGCAGGACACCAAATTTAAATTCACCATTTGCATTTGGGAAAAATTGAGCTGTCGGCCAAAAAGAATCTTGATAAGCATACGCGGTATTTGCCTCTTGAGTGATGTCATGACCTCTACTTTTTAAATAATCAATCGTATCATCATACAATTTTCCATGCACCCAATAGGCTGTATAATCTTGTCCGTCATAACTCTCAGTTGTTAAATCTGAACTTGCAAGTTCTTGGATTCCTGTTTTCTTATCAAATTCCAGTGTTGGAGCGGTATTATCGATCACCATGTCATTATCGATTTTATATGTTTTTCCATCTACCCCTGTCCCAATATAAGAAACAATGTATTTCCCTTCTTGAAGTGATTCATATTCTTGTGCTAAAGGTTTATTGGGATCACCTGTAAAACGTTTTACTTCACCTGAAAATCCGAAGAAAATAAAGTAATCCGTATCAACTGCTGCATTTTCTAAATTAAACGTGCCATAATATCCAATCGGATTTCCATCTAGATCGCTAACAACAACGTCAATCGTTTTCATATGGCTATTTAACCTGAAATCGACTGGTGTAAACGGCTGGATATATGGATGGAAGTTACTTAGGTCATTGGTAATAGCATGTTTATTAAATGTTACTTTTTCGAATCCGGGTTTTGAATAACGAACATGGAAAGGAATTTGATATTCTGCCGTTTTTGACTCATTTTCAATATAAATATATCCCTCATATATGCCAAACTCTGCATTAGCTGGAATGGAAATTTCTGCATTCACATTTTTAGTTTCATTTCCATTCACATTAATCGTAGTTGGTAATTGAAGCGTGACACCACTCTGTGCAGCATCCTTTGAGACACCACCGATCGTTAAGAATTCTATTCTCGTATGATAGGTTTCTAGTTCACTACTTAAATTTTTAATAGAAATCGACGTTGTTCTATTTTGAGTCTCACTTGATTGTGTAATACTGCCAAAAGGCAGTGATCCTGAGATATCATCAATCTCTATTTTTAATCCCTTTTCATCTAGGGTAGTTGTCTTATTTTGCACTTCAAATAACGTTGTATTGTGAACTGCCTCATATGCATCGACTCGTCCTGCTCCAACTTCATTCACATTGTATGGACGACCTTTTAAAGGATCAGCCGTATTCATAAGCGCAGCTTTTACATCTCCTACTGTATATTCTGGATGTGATTGTAATAATAAAGCTACAGCTCCGGCAACATGAGGTGTTGCCATCGATGTTCCACTTAAACTCGCATAACTACTTGAATAATCGACGCCCTCTTCAGGACTATTAATAAATTCTGGAACTGTAGAGAATGTAGATACCCCAGGCGCTACTACATCTGGCTTAATATCAAAGTTATTACTAACTGGCCCACGCGAGCTAAAATCAGCTAACACATCACCTGTAGTCATATTTGACTGTATGTCTGTAAATTTAAGTTTAGCTGTAGGATCTGCTTTTAATTTTTCTGAAAGTTTAACCCCATCTGCATGTACCATTTTAAATGTTGGGACATAACCATGATTTTCACCTAAGAAAATTGGAATCTCTCCATCGGTATCATTATAAATTAATACCGCTACAGCACCTTTTTCGTAAGCACGTCGAATTTTTTCATCAAATGAAATCGTACCACGAGAAATCAATGCCACTTTCCCATTCACGTTTTTGTCCGTATAGTCCTCTTCTGTGCCAATTCCTACTTCAATAACCTCATACTCATTATCCATTAACTGTAGATAATCCTTACCAAGTCCATGCCCCATTAATGTATTTTGAACTGTAATATCTGCTAAACTTGTTTTAACAGTTGGAATATCAGTCGGTACATCACTCGCACCAACCGTGATTGCTAGGGGAGAAGCACCTGGAGAACCTAACGTTCCAGGATTTGGCCCTGCATTTCCTCCAGCTATAACCGGTATGACTCCTCTTAATGCTGCATTGTTGATCGCTACAGATGTTGCGTCTAAGGAATGATTATTATTATTACCTAATGATAGATTAATAACATCCATCCCATCTTCAACCGATCTTTCTATACCTGCAATAACAGATGAATCATTGCCTGAACCATATTCTCCTAATACTCGATAGGCATACAAATCAACTTTCGGTGCCACACCCGTCATGGCAAATTCAACATCATTTTTGGGGTTTGAAGCGATGGTACCAGCAACATGAGTTCCGTGTTCAGTATAGTAAGAACTTCCATTAATCGTTTCAGGTTGACCAGATGCCAACCATTGCTCTCTAGTTGTTTCCATCGGATCAGAGTCATTTTCAACAAAATCATATCCGCCTTTATAAACATCTTTTAAATCAGGATGATTATAGTCAATCCCTGTATCCAGTACTCCAACTTTTATTCCTTGCCCTTTTAGGCCCTCATTATGTAAACGATCAACTCCTATATGTGGAAGCGCTGGCGGAATTACTTTTCCAGTTGTTGGCTCTTGTGTAGCTGATGTTTCATTTATCGGTAATCTAACGACATTGTCTTTCCAAATCCTTTTAACAACACCAGTCTCAAGTAAGGTATTAATTTCACTTGTAGGAATTGTCATTGCCATTCCATTAAATACTTTCTGATAAGTTTGTTTGATTTCATATTGAATTGGATTTTCTTTTAATGTTTGGTTTAACTCTTTCTTGTTCTTAAAAAGTTCTTCTAAACGCTGCTTGAAATATTCTTGTTCCCCTTTTATCTTTTCGTCCTTACCATTCGATGTACCTTTTGATTTAGATTCTTGAGCATTTTCAACAGGAGCTGTTTTGAACTCAACAATGATATTGGCAGTTTTATCTTTTAGTGACAATAAACTTGGATCAATGACAAATCCTTCTTGTGGAGTTAATTGTTTTATAGACTGTCGCTGTTCTTCAGATAACTCTTTTAAGATCGATTCAGCAGATTTTGAGATAGCATAAGATTTTTGTTGAGGCATTAAATATGATGTAAGTAGGCTGGATGCTACTACTCCCGTTACCATAACCTTTAGTAATCGTTTCTTGCTAATTGTCATAAAACTACGCTCCTTCAACTCATTTAATTTCAGCTAAAGTTTTTACTATTACTTTCTAAAAATAATAATCTTTTATGTTTTCCTTCATAAAATGATTACATATTCCTATGAGCATCGCTTTCCCCCCTAAAGAAACATAGTGTAAAATAAGAGTGTGAATAATTAGATAACTCTATTCATTCATATTGTACTTGAGCTTTTAATGTTGGTAAATTGGGGGAATTATTCTACGAGTTTTCCTATTTCTCCTATAAGATTTGCTGATAACACTGTTGAATATTGTCAGAATTTATAGAATTAAATAGATTTTCGAGTATTGTATTACTAGAAAATTACATTTTTTTGTCATGTATAGAAAAAGTATTTATTGAATTTGGGGGAATCGTGGTTTTCCAAAACTCAAAACTATCAAAATATAATTTTCTAAAGGGGAATTTCAATATGTATGAGGGGAAAATCATTAAGTTTTATCGGGAGAAATACCAAATGACTCAAGAGCAATTAGGAAAAGGGATTTGTTCTGGAACCCATATTAGTAAAATAGAACGTTTACATACTGAATATGCACCTGAAATTATTACTCTGCTAGCCGAGCGACTAGGTATTAATCTCGAAAATGAAATAAAAAAACTTAAAAATATAAAAAAAAGTTTAAATCATTGGCATGATGTTATTGTCATGCAATTAATTGAAGAAATGGATCTTATCAATAATGATCTTGAGCAAGAAGATTTAATTCAAATCTCTGATTACATCTATCTTTACAAATTACTTCGTGTTAGATATTTATTAATGCATAATTTGACCGAGGAAGCATATGACATCATCGTTGAAATCAAAAAGAAAGAAGATAAATTATCAACTTACGAAGCTAATTTGTTTAAACATGTTTTAGGTGTTTATTATTTAGCTACTCATGAAAATCTAAAAGCAATGCAAGCATTAAAATCTATTAATGATTCAGAATACAATAACAAAGAATATACCTATCATTTAGCAGTAGCCTATCATTTAAATGAATCACCAGTTATGGCTTATTTTTTTGCTGAAAAATCGCGTCAATTTTTCAAAGAAATTAATAATTATCTTAGAGTGATTGATGCAGAGATGCTGATGGCGATTCAAGTAAAAGATGATGGTGATTTCAAAGAAACGATTCAGAGGTTTGAAAGTTTAATCAAGAGCTGTGAAATTTGTCATTCACCTGATCGAAAGGCAAGGGTATTACACAACCTAGCTTTTGAATATTATAGAAGAAAAAATTATCAAACAGCCAATAAATACTATAAAGAGTCAATGAGCCTTAAAAATAACGGATCAAGCCCTTACTTACTTTCATTAGAAGGCTATATAAGAAGTGCCTATTATGGGGGGATACTTCAAAAAGACGAATTATTACAACTGGCAAACGAAGGACTAGAAACAGCTATAAAGATAAATGAACAATTATATATAAACCTATTTACCTTGCTTGGTTATTTAATTCAAAATAAAGAACAAGAATATCATCAACACTTATCCGATTTTTCACTTCCTTTGTTTAAAAAATTTGGGTTTATTTATTTAATTAAACGTTCCGAAAAAGAATTATTTAATTATTACTTTCAACAGAAAAAAACTGGTAAAGCATTGAAAATAGCTCATGTATGGATAAATCATTAAATAGAAAAGGCATGCCACCAATAAAGTGTCATGCCTTTTTTATAAATAAAAGAGTAATTGTAAGTGTTAATTATTGGAGAAAATAAAAAAGACGTAGAGTCTCAGTCTATTTATAATAAGTATTCAAGTGAATCATTGGTATTATTTAATTGGCGGGACTGTGTGGGAATCGAACCCACCAGACCTGGCACGCAGGTCTCAGGTAGTTTTGAAGACTATGAGGGACACCAGTACCCCATTCAGCCCCGTAGGGAAGGATATTATTTGTAACCATAATACAATGAATTATAGTGATAAATCAATAGAGTAGTCAGTATTGTCATTTTTTCGACAAGTTTTGCAACTATGTCGCTTTGTCTTAAAAACATCCATTACTAACCCATTGCTTGTCATTTCACCTTAAAACAGACTATAATAAGGTGAAAAATAGTTTCTTGAAGGTGAATGAAATGGGACAACTATCTGGTTGGTTTTTATGGTTTATATTATTATGGATTTTTGTATTTGCAGGTTCAATGGCCATTGGCGGCTTTTTTATGTTTCGTAAATTTTTAAAGAGAATGCCTAAGGAAGATGGCAAGTCAGCCATGGATTGGGAAGAGTATTTCGTGAACGAATCCCTTCACCTCTGGAGTGACAATGAAAAGGCATTGCTTGATGATTTGGTCAGCCCGGTGCCTGAATTATTTCGTGATGTTGCCAAGCATAAAATCGCTGGGAAGATTGGCGAAATTGCCATAAAGGAAAAGGCTCCGAAAATTACCGAAGATCTTGTTATTCGCGGTTATATTCAAGCGACGCCAAAAAGAGATCATAAATTTTTACGTAAAAAGTTATTTGAAAATAGAATCGATGTCGCTCCTTACGAGCATTTATTTTAAACCGTCTATTGTGGCGGTTTTTTATTTTGAGAAAATAAAAACCACTGATTTGCGAAAAAACAGTGGTTTTCATCTCATATGCTATGAAGCTTTTTATAGAGCTTTTTATAGTCAAGATACATCGCAATCCGCCATGGGACAATCATACTAAATGCTAGTAAAAAGAACATTCCGCTAAGTTCGCCGAAATCAATGGTTGAACTTAAGATTGATTTCAACCCTATTCTTACAACTAAAAGCCCAGCCAATATATAGAAAAACGCCTTGGATCGCTTAAGATAAATATCATTGTCGCGTATCTCAAATTTTGAGGTTTTAATCAGCAGAATGGAAAACAGCATCCCCAAGATAATCGCTTCTGCCATTTCTAATGGAGTCAATCTAAATTGCGGTACGACATACATCAATGCCCCACTCGACATAAAGAAAGGCGGCATAATAATTTTAAATCCGTTAGTCGGTTTCTTTGCTGCTTTCATTCGGATGAATAAAGCAAAGATGCCCATAAAAACGGCCCCTATTGAAGAAACAACAACGAAGTTCATAGGATTCATCCCCTATATAAATATAATCACAGAAATTATTATATACCTGAAATAGCCGAGGCATCAATTCCTATCTTTAGAATCCTGTGAAGCCGCCAAACATTCCTTGAAAAATCGAAATGATTTTTGTCATCCAATCAAAAAAGAGTACGATCCCCATCACGATCATAATGTATCCACCAATTTTCATAATCTTGCCACTGTTTCTTCGAATCCACTGCATCCGTCCAACAAAGAAGGACATGATTAAAAATGGAATCGCAAATCCTAATGAATAGGCAATCATGTAGATCACGCCTGAACCTGGGTTTGAACCTGCTAGAAGAATGACAGAGGTTAGAATTGGTCCTGTACAAGGAGTCCAACCCGCCGCAAACGCCATCCCTATCAGGACAGAACCAATATAGCCGGAAGGTCTGTTTTTAAACTCTAAGCGACGATCCTTCATGAGAAACTCAGGACTAAAAACACCAACGATCATCAAACCAAATACAACAATAAATATGCCGCCCAACTGGCGTATTAAATCTTTATATTCTAGAAAAAAACTGCCAATAAAGGAAGTGCCAAACCCGATTGCTACGAAGATCGCCGAAAACCCTAATAAGAAAAATATCGTATGCAGAAGACTTCGTTTTTGCAACATGGCATTTTCAGTTTTTAATTCACCAACGGACATCCCGGTAATATACGATAAAAAAGCTGGGTACAATGGTAAACAGCATGGTGAAATAAAGCTTAAAAACCCCGCACCTAAAGCTAAAAATATATTAACATCAGTCATATAAACACTCCCAATATAGTCGATACCCTTTCATTTTAACAAAACCACGACTTAAGTGTTAATAATATACATGAATATTTTGTGACTCTAAATATTTATAGATAATTCTTTCCATTTTTTCTAATAACCCCCTCAATTTGTTGGATATTTATTTACAAATTGCTTTGAATTTATTCCCAACTTAGGTTATACTAGTAAAACATTAGTAGACAATTTCCTATTAATCTCTCAACTTATGGATACTCCGGAAAGGACTTGGGCTGTGATTAAACAAGACCTAGTTACGTTAATAGAAAAAAAGCGTGCTGAATTAATTCAGGTCGCCCAAACTAACGGCTTGACTTCCTCCATTGCGATTCGCTATAGTCAGGAGCTAGACCATTTATTAAATGAATATAATCGAAGATATATAAAAAAAAGTAACCAATTAGTGAACTTTTAGTAGCCCAAACTGACCGATTTGTCGTAATCGATAATATAATGATATGCAAAATTAAAGCCTGGCATTACAGCCAAGCTTTTTTGTTTTATTTAATTGACTGCATCCTCTAAGCGCTCAGCGGCTCCATTTTGTAATAAGAACATTTTATGATATAACCCTCCTAATGCAAGGAGCTCTTGATGGGTTCCTCTTTCAACAATTTCTCCCTGGTGTAAAACAAGGATCAATTCCGCATCCTGTATCGTAGATAACCGATGTGCAATTGCAATGGTCGTCCGACCCTGCCGCATTTTCGCAAGCGCTGTTTGGATTGCTTCTTCTGTTTCGGTATCGATATTTGCTGTTGCTTCATCAAGAACAAGAATTTTAGGATTGGCCGCAATCGTTCTTGCAAAAGCGATTAATTGACGCTGACCGCTTGAAAAGGTTGAACCCCTTTCTACCACTTTATGATGATAGCCATCTTCAAGTTTCTCAATAAATGTATCTGCCTGAACAAATTGTGCTGCTTCCTCCACTTGTTCGTCTAATAATGTTTCGTTATGTAGGCGAATATTGTCTTTGACAGTTCCATAAAACAAAAACGGATCCTGCAAGACTAGCCCCATTTTATCTCTAAGTTCTTCCTTAGAAAAATCACGAATCGAAACACCATCAATCAGAATGTCACCTTGTTCATATTCATAGAATCGCATCAGTAAGTTAATGATCGAGCTTTTCCCACTTCCGGTGTGTCCAACAAGCGCTACCGTTTCTCCGGGATTTGCGGTAAATGAAATATTCTTTAGGACATCTCTTTTCCCATCGTAGGAAAAGGTTAAATTTTTAAACTCAATTTTCCCTTTTTCAATAGAAAGATTATTACCATCCTTTTGCATAGGTGCTAATTCTTCCTTATCTAAAAGTCGAAATACCCGGGTGCCGGCAACAATTGCCTGCTGGTATAAGGAAAGCCTCATCATCATATTGTTGACTGGTTCAAAGAAGCGTTCTAAGTAATTAACAAAGGCATATAGTACACCGATTTCCACTGAGGTTTCAAGTGAGGTTAGCCCAAAATAATTTAAAACAATGATTATGCCTAAAACTGAAATTAAGTCCACCGCGGGGCGTAGTAATAGCCCATCAATCTTAATATTCTTCATCCCTGATTGATAATGTTGCTCATTTATTGCTTCAAATTCTTTACGAAGTCTCTTTTCCTGGCGAAACACCTGGATAATACTCATTCCCTGCAATGATTCACTTAGCTTTGCATTTAATTGACTTAAGCGTTCACGCATATCTAAATAAAATTTCGAGCTCAACTTTCGATATAAACCAATGACAAAAAGAATGAGTGGGATGAAAACGAGACAGAACAAAGCAAGTTTTACATCTAAGATAAACATGGCAATAAAAATACCGGCAAGTAAGACTCCACTTTGAATAAACGTAGCCAGTACGGTGACAAACATATCTTTAATTGCTTCGGTATCATTCGTTACCCTTGATACAATGCTCCCTGCTGGTGTTTTGTCAAAATACTTTAAACCTAAAGACTGAACTTTTGAGAAAACATCGATTCGGAGTTGTTGGATAATTTTTAATGCAATCTCCTGGAATTTCACTAATTGAAAAAACAGCAGGATTGATTTCAAGATCTGGATCCCTAAATAGCTGGCACCAAGAATGAGAAGTGGTTGAAAAGTTAAATTTCCTGGAGTCAAATAATCATCAATAAAGATTTTGACTAAAAACGGCCCTACCAATTCTCCTAACGTAGTTAACAAGAGGAGTCCAAATGCCATTATTAATGATTTTTTATGCGGTTTTGTATAAGAAAGCAGCCGAAAGAGGACCTTTCTCTGCGCTCTTTCGGATAGCTGCGCATACTCTTCCATCTTAATGCCCCCCATGCTCTACTAGTTCTTCTAGTTGCTGACGTAAATACATTTCCTTATACCATCCGTCTGTTTCCATTAGTGCTAGATGTGTACCTTTTTCAATTACCTTACCTTCATCTAGAACGAGTATGATGTTAGCGTGCTGAATCGCACTCAAGCGATGTGAGGTAATAATCGTGGTTTTCCCTTCACGATTCTCCCTTAATGAGGACAGAATTGCCTCTTCTGTTTTTGCATCAACCGCAGACAAAGAATCGTCAAGCACTAAAACCTCCGGATCCATCAGCAGGGCTCGGGCAATTGAAATTCTTTGTTTCTGACCTCCCGATAACGAAACACCCCGCTCTCCTACGATCGTTCGATATCCATCGGTAAACTGAAGGATATCTTCATGAATACTAGCTAGCTTGGCAGCTTCATAGATTTCTTCTATTGATACGGTGGGATTCGCAAAGGCTATATTTTCAGCAACGGTCGCTGAAAACAAAAAATGATCCTGAGGGACATAACCAATCGCCTGACGTAATTTTTCATGCTTATAGTCTTGTATCGGGTTGCCACCAAAAACAATTTCTCCTTGATAACCTTCGAATTCCCGAATTAGAAGTTTTAGAAAAGTTGTTTTACCGGCACCTGTTTTACCGACAATTCCAAGCGTCTCGCCTCTGTTCAGGAGGCATGAAATATCCTTTAAGGTAGGCTCTTTTTCCCCAGGATAGCTAAACGCACTGATATTATAGTGGATATCACCACTTGGCACGACGTCAAGCGCATTTTCTCTATCGGAAATATCTACTTTTTCACGCAGTAAATTGGAAACTCGATCGTAGGATGCACGGCCGCGCTCGACAATGTTGAACAACCAGCCAAAAGCCAGCATTGGCCAAATTAATAAACCAAGATAGGTAGTGAAAGCAATGAGCTCACCAATCGTTAACTCGCCTGCCATTACAAATTTCGAACCAAAAGTGATAGAGAGGAAAAAGGATATTCCGACGATGATCGCGATTGTCGGATCATAAAGGGAATCGATTTTTGCAACCACAATGTTTTTTTGGACAACATCTTCCGATTGTTTTCTGAAAGCCTCGATATCTTCCTTTTCCTGTCCAAACGTTTTTATGACTTTAATCCCAGTAATACTCTCCTGTGTTTTATCATTTAAATCTGAAAATGCTTCCTGGGCCTTGTGAAAGGTTCGGTGAAGCATTGTTCCAAACCAACTTGTCAACATGGCCATGAAAGGCATCGGAATTAAACAAATTAATGTTAGTTTCCAGCTAATTGTAAAGGCCATCGCTAAAATGACAAAGCCTCCAGTAGAAAGGGAGTCTACTAATGTTAGAACCCCTACCCCTGCCGTTTGCTGTATGGCCTGTAGGTCATTGGTCGCGTGTGCCATTAAATCGCCAATACGGCGCTTCTGATAAAAAGAAGGAGACATATTGGTAAAATGATGATAAAGGCGATTCCTTAATAGCTTACTAAGCTTAACAGCTGAACCAAAAATCATGATTCTCCAAAAAAACCTTAAGCCGTACATCCCTAAGCCTGCAGCTGCGAGAATCCCCATCCATTCAAATAATACGCTTTTTGTCAAAGTACCGTTATGAATATGGTCTGCAATAATTCCGATGACCTTCGGCGGAACCAGCTGCAGTAAGGCGACAAACATCAAAATAACGATTCCTGATATGTATGCTTTTTTCTCCTGTTTAAAAAACCAGCCTAACTCTAAAAATACCTTCATAAAACTCCCCCGAGTATAATTTTGGAATTTACACCATTTGTCTCGAGGTTTCATTTTACCAAATTTTTATAAAATAATAAAGATTTTGAAATATTTATAACAGTTAGCAATTATATTCGAGTCGGTCAGTTTTTTTGCAAAAAAAACAGACTCTATAAAGAGTCTGCCTTAGTTGGAAGTTATTAAGCTTTACGAACGTTAGCTGCTTGAGCTCCACGTTGACCTTGCTCAACATCGAAAGTCACTTCTTGACCTTCTTCTAAAGATTTAAAACCTTCGCCTTGGATAGCTGAGAAGTGAACGAATACGTCTTCTCCACCTTCACGCTCGATGAATCCGAAACCTTTTTCTGCATTAAACCATTTAACTTTACCGTTTTCCATTTTTGTTGCCTCCTGCGTGTTTTCACACAATGTATTACTATCCTTGCTCCCAGTGATCATCAAGACGAAAAGTTTTACTAATACAATCCTTTACACCGAACAAAAATAATTCTTCCTTAGTATAGCACTTAATATTATTAATAGCAAGAAATCACTTCATAACAGTAAATATGTCATAATAATTCTGATTACACACTTTGTTTATTAAGTCTTTGGTACGATTAATTTGCTAGACTGTAACCAATTATCTATCGATAGTCCTGCTAACAAAACTATAACAAGAATGAAAAAAAGCACCCATTTATAATGAGTGCTTGTCCTATTTTATTTACCTTGTTGCTTATTCATAGCGGACATCATTTGGTTGATCTTCTTTTGAGAAGGCTTCATACCCATTTGCATCATCATCATTTTTAGCATTTGCTCATTAATTGGCGGATTTTTCTTTAAGTAGTCCATCATATATTTACGAGCAATGAAAAATCCTAGAGCTACACCAGCTACTAATGCTAGGATAACAACTAGAATCCATAGACCTGTACCCATTTAACTTCCTCCTTCATGTTGTCTATCATACAGTGTACTAAATTAAACGGGAATATACAATATTCACTTGCAAAGATTAAACATATTTTCTTTCTTTTATCGGTTTTAACCATCCAAATCGTTGATGATCCATATCCAATGCCAAAAACGAGGATTCACATTTACGAAGTACTTCAAAAAATATCGTCTCAGCTTCATAGGTCCCCGTCGCTTCAACGGTAATCATATCCTGAAAAACTTGTAATTTAGCCCTACTTAATTTCCCGCTCAATTCCATCGTATATGTACCATGGTCAGCACGGAACCCTTTCTTCCTCCCAAGCTGTTTTTGAATTAATTTATGAATTTTTAATACCTCTACAGTCTTCGTTATATAAGAAATTTGTTTTTTTGTAATAAATCTAAGCTCACCATCTGATTTGTCGTGTTCCTGAAAAAGCTGAAAAAACATAAGCTCTCTTCCGAAGTAATGGGCGGCAAATTCATCTTCTATCAAATAAAGCTGATAATTTCTCACCACTTTCCTCCCCTTCGTTGAATCCACTTTCTTTCATTATAAAAAAACACTTCCAAAACATTTGTCTTACGACGCAGAAAACTTTCACTTTTTTTGTCGAATTCAGAAGATTCCTCCAAATACTATTATATTTTAATAATCATTGTATTGTCACCAATGTTGATGTACGTTCATCAAACGTTCAATATGGTATAAGAAACAAAAAAGAACGACTCTAAGAGCCGTTCCTTTTGAAATATTTCATTATTTTTGTAAAAGAGCTTTAACACGAGCTGCAACGTTCCCTACGCTAAAGCCGTATTCTTCCATAATTTTTTCACCAGGGGCAGAAGCTCCGAATTGATCAATTGCCAAGACATCGCCTTCATCACCAGTATATTTATGCCAGCCTAGAGAGGCACCAACTTCGATTCCAAGACGTTTTTTCACACTCTTCGGCAACACAGAGTCCTTGTACTCTTGTGATTGCTGTTCGAAACGATCCCATGATGGCATGCTGACAACAGATACATGAATTCCTTCTCCAGCAAGAGCTTTTTGAGCTTCAACAGCCAAACTCACCTCAGAACCTGTGGCAAGTAATAACGCATCTGGAGTTTCTTTATCCGCAGGAGACAGAACATAAGCCCCTTTAGAAACTCCTTCATAAGCATTTGTGTCAGTGCCTTTTAGTGTTGGAAGACCTTGACGAGTTAAAACAAGAGCCGTTGGCTTATTAGTAGACTCGATGGCAAGTTTCCAAGCTGCTGCTGCTTCATTTCCATCCGCTGGACGAATGAGAGAAAGTCCTGGCATAGCACGTAATGCAGCTATTTGTTCAATTGGTTCGTGAGTCGGACCATCTTCACCAACAGCAATACTGTCATGAGTAAATACATACGTTACAGGAAGTCCCATTAATGCAGCAAGACGAATAGCAGGACGTAAGTAATCAGAGAACACGAAGAAAGTTCCACCGAAGATCTTCACACCACCGTGTAAAGCGATACCGTTCATCGCAGCACCCATCGCAAATTCACGAACACCGAACCAGATGTTTCTGCCTTCATAAGAATCTGGCATATAATCCTTTTCACCTTTAAGCATGGTATTATTAGAACCTGCTAGGTCTGCAGAACCGCCAAATAGGGTAGGAAGATTTTTCGCAATGCTATTTAATACTTCACCTGATGAAGCACGTGTAGCAAGGCTCTTACCTTCACTATAGACAGGAATATCTTTATCCCATCCCTCTGGAAGTTCATTTTTCAAGGCTAATTCAAGTTGAGATGCCAATTCAGGGTACTCATTCTTATACTGAGCGAATTGATCATTCCATTCTTTTTCCTTCTTTTCGCCATTCTCGACAATTTGCTTTTGGAAGTGAGAATAAACTTCTTCCGGCACATGGAAATCTTCTTCAAATGTCCATTTGTACGATTCTTTTGTTAACTTTAATTCATCTGCTCCAAGTGGTGCACCGTGTACTTTAGAAGTTCCAGCACGATTTGGTGAGCCATAACCGATAACGGTTCTTACTTCAATAATCGTTGGACGGTCTAGGTCATTTCTCGCTTCTTCCAAGGCTTTACTAATCTCTTCTAGATTGTTGCCATCCTCAACGCGAAGGTATTGCCAGCCATATGATCCAAAACGTTCCTTAACACTTTCAGAGAACGATTTATTTAAATCTCCATCAAGTGATATATCATTTGAATCATATAACACTACGAGTCGGCCTAATTTCAAATGTCCTGCAAGTGACGCAGCCTCTGCTGATACACCCTCCATTAAGTCGCCATCTCCACAAATACTATATGTATAATGGTTTACAAGCTCATAGTTTTCTTTATTATAAACTCCAGCCATATGGCGCTCTGCCATTGCCATACCTACAGCCATTGCGATACCTTGTCCAAGTGGACCAGTAGTTGCTTCTACACCTTCTGTATGGCCATACTCTGGATGCCCTGGAGTTTTACTTCCCCATTGACGGAACTGTTTTAAATCATCCATTGAAAGGTTATAACCAGATAAATGTAACATGCTGTATAATAACGCTGAGCCATGGCCAGCAGATAAAACAAAGCGGTCACGGTTAAACCATTTAGGATTCTTCGGATTATGGTTCATATAACGTGTCCATAATGCATAGGTCATAGGTGCAGCACCCATTGGCATACCTGGATGTCCCGAGTTAGCTTTTTCAATTGCATCGATTGATAATGTACGAATTGAAGTTACTGATAATGCATCAATAGTATCAAACATTTACTAAATCACTCCTGTTTCACTAGGATAAAAGATAATAACACCATTAATAATAAAGTTCTCCCTCAATTAATTCAACAAATATAGTCAAATTAAGGGTTAAAACACCATATGTTTCTTATTTTGACACATACTAAGCCTCAATATGTAAAAAAAGAAAACGAAGTAAGCGTTTTCCTTTTTTTTAATGGAGATTTTTATTTCGTCTGGCTTTTATTTTTGAAGGTGTTACATCTGTACCATTTGGATCTATTATCGTTGTATTGGTTAACGTTTCTAGCATGGAACTGCGGAAAGTTGACAAATACTCACTTCTTAACGCAGATTGTTCCTTCGCTTCCGCTTCGGTTAATCCAGATGACTTTGCTTTCCTTGCTAATTCATTGATTCTAGCCATTTTTTCTTTTGAGAGCATGAGTTTGACCCTCCTTTCAATACTTGCTGCATAAAGATTAATTTTACTTAAAAAAAGACCATCTGACAAGGCAAATGGTCCACTACTCTTCCTGTTCGGTTTCGAGATGTTCTTGATAACGTCTATGTACAGTTGCTTTTGATATCTTATAACCAAATCCACGAAGTGTCGCCGTAATTTCAGAAAAGGTTAATTCATTTTCTCGCAAACGGATTATTTCGCTAAGCGGAACCTCTATTTTGTCCCGGCCAGAACGCTGCCCTAAATTTTTCAAATTTTTCTCAGGCCTGTATCCTTGACTAACCGCTCTTTTCATTCCACGTTTTATTTTAATATTATGTAGCTTGCGCTGATATTCTTCCACCATTCCGACAATTTGCAGTACCATGGAATCAGACTCTGAAAGCTGCAATTCTCCATTATGTGAAATGGAATAAAGTTTGATGCCTTCTTTTAAAACACAATGCAAAAGAGCGATTTTCGCATTACCTCTTCCAAGTCTCGTTTCATCTTGAATGAGAATTGCTTGTACCGATACATCCTTAATTTGGTCTAACAACTCTAGAATTCCATCCCGTTCTAAATCATAACCGCTAGCCTGTTCCTTAATAATAGAAACAACTTCAAATTGATATTGTTTCGCAAGCTGAATTAATTCTTCTTCCTGACGGATTAATGAGGTTTCCTGTGTTTCCTTATTGGTACTCACACGGCAATAAATAATAGCTTTCATCTACTATTCTCCTGCAGCGCTCGCCAGTTCAGTAGGAAAGGGAACATCTTGGTTTACTGGTATCATAATTTCTTCACCTGGATAGATTTGATCTCCGTCTATATCATTATGCTGTTTGACCCAACTGACAAAATCATTATTCGATAGTGAATGTTGCTCAGAAAATTGATTAGATATTTTCCAAAGAGAATCTCCTTCTGAGATCTTAATCTTTATATATTGATCTTCTTCTGGTGAATTAAATCGTAGAGATAACATAAAGGCTAAAGAGCAGCTTAATACAATAAGTAAAATAGCATAAGAGTATTGGTTCCATATTTTTTTCATTTTCAAAACCCCTTACTAGAATATATGTTCGTTTATTTGTCTTTATTATAATCCGAACGTTTGTTTGATGTCAACAATTAATTCGAACTTATGTTTGTATAAAAAAAACGAACATGATATAATAAAGTTAATAATTACTAGGGCGAGGTGTAACAAAAAATGACAAAAATATCAAAGCGGCAGCAGGATATCCTTGATTTTATTAAAGGGGAAGTTAAGAAAAAAGGTTATCCGCCTTCCGTAAGGGAAATTGGAGAAGCGGTCGGTCTTGCATCGAGTTCAACCGTTCATGGGCACTTAGCTCGTTTAGAAAGTAAAGGCCTTATCAGACGTGACCCAACAAAACCAAGAGCGATTGAAATCCTAGAAATAGATGAACATGTAAGTATTCCTCGAAACAATGTAGTCAACGTTCCTGTTCTAGGGAAAGTAACAGCTGGACTTCCGATTACTGCCATCGAAAACATTGAAGAATATTTCCCTCTTCCAGAAAGACTAGCACCTGCAGATGAGCATGTATTTATGCTAGAAATCATGGGTGAGAGTATGATAGAAGCTGGTATTCTTGATGGGGATTATGTAATCGTAAAGCAGCAGCAAACAGCGAATAATGGGGATATCGTGGTTGCAATGACAGAAGAAGATGAGGCTACATGTAAACGATTCTTTAAAGAAAAAGACTTCATCCGCCTTCAGCCGGAAAACTCTACAATGGATCCTATAATTTTGCGAAATGTTTCGATTTTAGGGAAAGTTATTGGGGTTTATCGTCATATTCATTAATTTTTTAAATAGCAAAAAGTCCAATTCATGTGGAATTGGGCTTTTTATTTATGGTTCAGAACTCCTGATATGACCCTACTAATTGCTTTATTCTCTTTACAGTCACTCCAGACCTCCTGCTGTGACTCAACTACTCACCTTTTCATCTTTTCGGTCACTCCAGACCTCCTGCTGTGACCCTACTACTTGCTTTTTCATCTTTTCGGTCACACAAGTCCACTTTAAATAGAAATAACAAAAAAGACCCAGTATGGAGCCAATCCACACTGAGTCTATTACTATTAATACATACTTAAATACTGTTCGCGCTCCCAAGGATGGACGACGGTGCGGAACATATCCCACTCAATCTCTTTTGCTTCAACGAAGTGCTCGAAGATATGCTCGCCAAGACCGGCAACGATAACTTCGTCAGATTTCAATTGATCTAGAGCTTGAGCAAGAGTTGCTGGAAGATCGATGATTCCTTCCTCGATTCTTTCTTCCTTGCTCATAACATAGATGTTACGATCCACTGGAGCAGGAGGAGTTAATTGATTCTTAATTCCATCTAAACCAGCTTTTAATAGTACTGCCATTGCTAGATATGGATTTGCTGCTGGGTCAACGCTACGGACTTCAACACGAGTACTTAATCCGCGTGATGCCGGAATACGGATAAGTGGAGAACGGTTTCTAGCAGACCATGCAACGTAACAAGGAGCTTCGTAGCCTGGAACAAGACGCTTATAAGAGTTTACAGTTGGATTGGTTACTGCTGTAAAGCTTGGCGCATGCTTCAAGATCCCTGCAATAAATTGGCGAGCCGTATCGCTCATTTGAAGGTTACCTGTTGGTTCGAAGAATGCATTTTCCCCATTTTTGAATAATGAAAGGTTCATGTGCATTCCAGATCCGTTTACACCGTACAATGGTTTTGGCATGAACGTTGCATGCAAGCCGTGTTTACGAGCAATTGTTTTTACAACAAGCTTGAACGTTTGGATTTGGTCACAAGCTGTTAGTGCATCCGCATATTTAAAGTCAATTTCATGCTGACCTGGTGCTACCTCATGGTGAGATGCTTCAATTTCAAAGCCCATTTCTTCAAGTTCAAGAACGATATCACGGCGGCAGTTTTCCCCTAAATCGGTAGGAGCTAAGTCAAAGTAACCGCCTTGGTCATTCAATTCTAATGTAGGCTCACCTTTTTGGTCTAATTTAAATAAGAAGAATTCTGGTTCAGGTCCTAGGTTAAAGTCTGTGAAACCTAAGTCTTCCATTTCTTTTAATACTCTTCTTAAGTTATTACGCGGGTCACCTTCAAATGGTTTACCTTCTGGAGTATAGATATCACAAATCAACCGTGCAACTTTACCTTTTTCAGCTGTCCAAGGGAAAACTACCCAAGTATTTAAATCTGGATAAAGTAACATATCAGATTCTTCGATTCGAACGAAACCTTCGATAGATGAACCATCAAACATCATTTTGTTATCAAGTGCTTTTTCTAATTGACTAATTGGAATCTCTACATTTTTAATTGTTCCGAGAATATCAGTGAACTGTAAACGAATGAACTTAACGTTTTCCTCTACTGCTAATTTCTTAATATCTTCCTTTGTATACTTTGCCATTTTTATTCCCTCCACCTTATATTATAAAAATTTTCTAATGGAAAAATCGTGACATATCACCTTGACGCAACGACGATCGATTAAATCTACCAGCCTGCTGCAATTCTTGACGAAGAAGATTTCTTAGCTGTTCGTCCGTTAATTCTTGTTTGGCTTTTTCATTTACTTGTTGTAAAACATTAGCCTGCTGTTCTTTGATCAATAAAAGCTGCTTGATCCCAGCCATATTCACTCCTTGATCAATTAAATCCTTAATTTCTAGCAGTCTATCAATATCAATAAGACTAAACAATCTCCTGTTTCCATCTGTTCTTGCTGGAGAAATCAATTGATGCTCTTCATAGTAACGGATTTGTCTAGCAGTTAATTCTGTTAATTGCATGACTGTTCCGATCGGAAACAGTGGCATGGAGCGGCGTAATTCTTTCCCACTCACTTTAATTTCTCCTCTCCTTTTTCTAATTTATATTGCTATTATATTTCGTGTTAGAAAAGATGTCAATCTAATGTTAAGTTTTCTCACATGGTTTTTCAAAAGGATTTGTTAAGTATAATTATTGTTTTTGAACCAATTAAGCTGATTGATGATTAGATTCTCAATAACGGTATCTCGTCCCAATAACGCAGAACCTTTATACATTACTGGTTTCTCTTCTTGAACACGTTTTCGGTCACGTAGAACAGCTTTACTTTACCGAGATCTCTAATTCAAACTGTTTACCGTAACGTAAAACCTCTTTAGGTTACCGATTTCCTTTTCTAGACCACCTTCAGGCACGTAGAGACCTTTAACAAAAGATTTTTCTCTATTCCACACGTAATTTTTTATTCTTATCAGCAATATTCTTTAACATAACCTTAAAGAAAAAGGATAACCTTATTAGCTATCCTTTAGTATCCTCTTGAGTCTTAATTTAATTCAATTAATTTCTTTTCAACGAGGCTGTCTATTGCTAAACAAACGGCGATTTTGACATGTGCGTAGGTTAGTCCGCCTTGGACGTACGCCACATATGGCGGCCTAATTGGACCGTCAGCCGTTAATTCAATACTTGCTCCTTGAATAAAGGTTCCTGCCGCCATGATCACGTCATCCTCATAGCCCGGCATATAGGCCGGATAAGCTGTGACATGAGAATTGATTGGCGATGCGAACTGGATCGCCTGGCAGAAGGCAACCATTTTGTCCTTATCATCAAACTGAACTGCTTGGATTAAGTCTGTACGTTGCACATTCCATTTCGGTGAAGAATTCATTCCTAATTTTTCAAGGAATGCCGCGGTAAATACCGCACCCTTTAACGCTTGGCCAACGACGTGTGGGGCTAAAAAGAAGCCTTGATACATTTCTTGAAGGCTATATAGGGAAGCTCCTGCTTCCGCACCAATACCAGGAGAAGTCATCCGATAGGAGCAAGCCTCCACCCACTGCTTTTTCCCAACAATATAGCCGCCCGTTTTCGCAATACCGCCACCTGGGTTTTTTATTAACGAACCCGCCATTAAGTCGGCCCCAACATGACAAGGCTCTAATTCTTCAACAAATTCACCATAGCAATTATCCACAAACACAACCACATCATTTTTGATTTCCTTCACAAAAGCAATCATTTCTTTTATTTCTGCTATTGTAAAGGATGGACGAGTGGCATAACCTTTCGAGCGTTGGATTCCGATCATTTTCGTGTTCGGTTTGATTTTCTTGGCGACATCGTCCCAATTAATGGCCCCTTCCTGCGTTAAAGAAACACTATCATAGGATATTCCGAATTCCTTTAAGGAGCCAACTCCATTTCCACGGATGCCGACGATTTCTTCCAACGTATCGTAAGGCTTTCCGGTTATATACAAAAGTTCGTCACCTGGCCGCAGTACGCCAAATAACGCAATTGAAATGGCATGCGTTCCTGAAATAATTTGCGGGCGGACAAGTCCTGCCTCTCCACCAAAAACATCGGCATAAACTAATTCCAAGGTATCTCTGCCGATATCATCATAACCATAGCCAGTGGAAGGAATAAAGTGTGAATCGCTTACTCGATGCTTTTTATAACTTTGCAAGACACGAAATTGATTGAATTCAATTCGCTCCTCGATTGCATTATGTACTCCAGCAATTTGCTGTTCGACTCCTCTTACTAATTGCTGCAGCTTTTCCCCATTTTTTAACTGTTGAAACATGTTGTTGCTCCTATCTACTGTTTGTATTTCTGTAATTGTCCTGAGATTTGATGATCCTTCATCGAATAGCCTTTACATTGATAAAGTTCACTTTCCTCATTAAAAATAAGTTCTCTTACGATCGTATCATTTTTCAATTGTGCTAGCAGTTTCCCTTCCGTCGAAGGAATGGCAACCTGGTAGGCATCCATCATTTCAATCATTTGCTGTTCCAATTTTCTTTTTAAATCCACCCGGTCCTCTTGGTCAAAAGCACTAATAAAAACCATAGGTGTGTTCGCTGTCGGAACAAAATCCTGGTGCTTAATATCCTTTTTATTATAAACCGTTAACTGCGGAATCTCTTTGACATCCAAATCCTCGAGGAGCTTATTGACGGTTTTCTCATGCTGAAAATAATCCGCATTAGACATATCGACCACATGAAGCAGCAAGTCCGCTTCCTTTACTTCTTCTAGTGTGGAACGAAAGGCTGCGATAAGGGAGGTTGGCAAATCCTGAATAAAGCCAACTGTATCGGTAATGAGCGTCGTAAAGCCGCTCGGCAGGATTAATTTCCGCGTCATCGGATCCAGTGTAGCGAATAATTGGTTTTCCTCATAGGATTCCGCTTCTGAAAGCCGGTTAAATAACGTCGATTTACCCGCGTTGGTATAACCAACAATGGCGATCTGGAAGGTTTTATTTTTCTTTCTTCTTTCCCGGTAGCGATCGCGATGCTGGACAATGACAGATAGCTGACCTTTAATATCATCAATTCTCCGGCGAATATGTCTACGGTCAGATTCTAGCTTTGTTTCCCCCGGTCCTCTTGTTCCAATTCCAGCCCCTAATCTTGATAACGCCGTCCCTTGACCAGCTAGCCGAGGCAAGAGATATTGAAGCTGAGCTAATTCGACCTGTAGCTTTCCTTCTTTCGAACGAGCTCTTTGGGCAAAAATATCTAAGATCAATTGAGTTCGGTCAATGATTCTTGCTTCGATTTCAGAGGATAAATTTCGCTTCTGACTTGGAGATAATTCATCATTAAAGATGACTAAGTCCGCCTCTAGCTCGTCTACAAGCGCCTTTAATTCCTCCACCTTACCTTTACCTATGTAAAGCGCTGGATGTGGGCGGTCGCGTTTTTGAACAACAGATAGGAGTACCTTTCCTTTTGCTGTCTCTGTTAAGGAACTTAGTTCTTCCATCGAATATTGGAATCGCACATCATCTAGTGTTGGAGTTTGACATCCGACCAAAATTGCTTTTTCAAAGCTTACTTCTTGTTCCAAAACAACACCCTGCTTTCCTAAAATTTCTGTTCTCATCATACCAAAAAAGCGGCGATTACTCTAATTTCCATCCATTTTTTTATCATAAAAAATTTTAGTTGATAAATACCCTATACATGATAAAATCAAGTTATTTGGTAATAATTATTCATTTATATGGAAGAGAAATAGAAATCATCGAGGGGAAACGAAACATGACGTGGGAAGTACTAAGTATTATTGGGACCATTGCCTTTGCAGTTAGCGGGGCCATTGTTGCGATGGAAGAAGAATATGATATTTTAGGAGTTTATATTCTAGGAATTGTCACCGCATTCGGTGGTGGAGCTATTAGAAATTTGTTAATCGGTGTCCCGGTTTCAGCACTGTGGGAACAAGGTCTTTTTTTCCAAATCGCTTTGTTATCCATGACAGCCGTATATTTATTTCCAAATAATCTTCTTAAGCACTGGCAAAGATGGGGAAACTTTTTCGATGCCATTGGGTTATCAGCATTTGCAATACAAGGTGCGATTTATGCAGCAAATATGAATCATCCACTGAGTGCGGTAATTGTGGCCGCAGTGTTAACCGGGATAGGCGGTGGAATCATACGTGACTTACTGGCAGGAAGAAAACCAATTGTATTAAGAGCAGAAATTTATGCAGTATGGGCAATTCTTGCAGGAATCCTTATTGGCTTAAACATTGCTTCAAGCCCATGGGAGCTATATACCTTATTTGTCCTTGTAACAGCACTCAGGGTTCTATCCTATACATTTAATTGGAAACTTCCTTCTAGAAGACTAGGAGCACATTAAAAAATCGGCGGGAATCATTGTCCGCCGATTTTTTTAGTCTTCTTCAAACACCAAATCATTACTCCTAAGGGTCATTAACTCGTGGCGATCATAACTATTTAACATTAAAAGCCGCATCGCCTGAGCACGGATTGATTTTTCAATAATGTTACGAATATAGCGTCCATTCGAGAAACTATTGGGACTAAGGACAGCTTTCACCCAAATGAGGTGATCCTTTAGTTTTTTTTCTGCCTCATGACTAAATGTATACTCCCTCTCCTCAAGCATTCGGCCCCCAATCTCCATCAATTGCTCAATATCATAATCAGGAAAATCAATCACCAATGGAAAACGCGAATGAAGCCCAGGATTTAATGTAAGAAAATAATCCATTTCTCGGGAATACCCAGCCAAGATTAGAATAAATTCATGTTGTTTATCCTCCATATGCTTAACAAGCGTATCAATCGCTTCTTTCCCGAAATCCTTTTCCCCGCCGCGGCCAAGGGAGTAGGCCTCATCAATGAATAATATTCCCCCTTGCGCCTTCTTAATAAGATCCCTTGTTTTTTGAGCCGTATGTCCGATATATTCTCCCACGAGATCTGCACGTTCAGCTTCAATTAAGTGCCCCTTGGTGAGGACATTCATTTTTTGAAAAAGCTTGCCAATCAATCTTGCTACGGTTGTCTTACCTGTTCCTGGATTCCCTTTAAACATCATGTGAAGAGCTTGCTTTCTTGCCTTTAATCCCATTTCTTCCCTTTTCTTATTGACATAAATCCACGCATAAATTTCTTTTATCATTCGTTTCATTTCTTCCATACCAACTAGTGCCCCAAGTTCGGCTTCAATTTCCTTAAGTGCCGAATGCTCAGGGGGAATAACCTTTGGAACAACTTGAGGTGCAGGTAACTCTTTACTTAAGGACTTTTTCTTTTGTGAGTTGAGGACCACCTTAATTTGTCCATTACTTTTCATGCGAATCGGTTGATCCAAAGCTTTCACCTCTCATTCTGCAAACAATTTCCATCCGTCAGCTTTTTATCCGACTTAGAATTAAAGAAGAATATTCTAAGTTTTATCCGCGATTTACAAATTAGGTATTGGTTTACTTGCTTCAGGAAATACTCCTTCATTTATGTGTATTCAACAATCTTAATTTTCATCAATAGAAAAATAAAAAGAGCCCTAAGAATAGGACTCGAATTTATGTTCATAATTTTATTGGGCATCCAAATCAAGAGATACGTTTCTTTGCGGAGCAAAGGTTGAAATCGCATGCTTATAAACCAATTGCTGCTTTCCTTCTGATTCAAAAAGAACGGTAAAATTATCAAAGCCTTTAATTTGGCCTCTCAACTGAAATCCATTTAATAAAAATACAGTCACATTGGTATTATCCTTACGACATTGGTTTAAAAACTGATCCTGAATGTTAATGGTGGTTTTCATTTGTATATCCTCCTCTATTATCTCTACTAATATGTATTCGATTTTACTTGTAGCTTTCCTTCAACAAACAATGAAATTTCCGTTATTTTTTTTGACAAACTTGAGACATCTGTCATGTCAAACCACTCGACTTCCATCTTGTTGCGAAACCAGGTTAATTGCCGTTTGGCATAACGCCGGGAATTTTGTTTTAATAATTCAACCGCATCCGTGAGTGTTGATTTACCATCAAGATAATCATAAATTTCTTTATAACCAATCGCTTGAATCGATTGGCAATTGCGTAGACCATGTTTATGTAATCGGCTGACTTCCTCAATCAACCCCTCCTCAAGCATTAACTCTACCCGAGTATTAATCCGCTCATAAAGATGATCCCGTTCCATCGTTAGTCCGATGAGGGCAGTATCATAAAGAAGATCTAGTTGCTGTTCTTTTTGGTACTCACTCATAATCTTACCAGTAGATTGGTAAATTTCAAGTGCTCTGATCACTCTTCTCACATTATTCGGATGGATTTGCGCAGCACTTTCAGGGTCAATCTTTGTTAATTCATCATGGAGTGCCTCATTTCCGATTGCTTTTGCCCTTTCTTCCAACTGTAATCGAACCGCGTCATCTGCGCCTACAGCAGAAAATTGATAATCATAGATGACGGATTGAATGTAAAGCCCTGTTCCGCCAACAATCATTGGCAACTTTCCTCTTGAAGAAATCTCGGCTATTTTCGCTCGAACAAGTTGCTGAAAATCGGCGACAGAGAAACTTTCGTCTGGTTCTTTTATATCAATTAAATGATGAGTTATTCCTTCCATCTCTTCGACTTTTATTTTTGCGGTCCCGATATCCATCCCACGATAAATCTGCATCGAATCTCCACTGATAATCTCACCATTAAATTGTTTTGCAAGTTCAATGCTTAACTTTGTTTTTCCAACTGCTGTCGGTCCAATAAGAACTAATAATTTTTGTTTATTATTCAATACCTTCACTCTGCCCTTTTTATCTTTTTCATTTTCTTTATCGTAACACAATTTTACAAAGCAGTTGAACATCAAATAAGTATATACAAAAAAACACCTTCCTATGCATTCCCGAAAAAGGAAATTCATTTACATACCAGAAAAAATTTTCTTGATAAATTACATTCTAATATCGATTCGTTTACAAAACGATGATTTTGTTCAGGCTACTTTACAATCCAATAACGTTTCATTTACAAACCCCTATTTACCCTCAAATTCATGATAGGCTTAATCGTAGCTTATTTTGTAGAAAAATAGGGAAACTAGGTGATTAATATGTTATCAAATTTTGAAATTGGTATTGATTTAGGGACAGCCAACATCCTTGTATATAGTAAAAATAAAGGGATTGCCGTAAATGAACCATCGGTGGTCGCCATCGACACGGACACGAAGAATGTTGTCGCAGTTGGAAATGAAGCGAAAGAAATGATTGGTAAGACACCTGAAAAAATTATTGCTGTCAGGCCGTTAAAAGAGGGAGTTATTGCCGATTATGATGTCACTACAGAATTGCTTAAGCATATCATGCGGAAGGCATCAAAGAAGATGGGCTTTGCAGTCCGCAAACCTAATGTTGTGGTTTGTACCCCATCAGGTTCAACCAGCGTGGAAAGAAGAGCCATCCAAGATGCGGTTCGAAATGCTGGAGCGAAGAAAATTCAGCTGATTGAAGAACCGGTTGCGGCCGCGATTGGTGCAGGATTACCTGTTGATGAACCGGTTGCTAATGTCATTGTCGATATTGGCGGTGGAAACACCGAGGTTGCGATTATCTCCTTTGGTGGCGTGGTGTCATGCCATTCGATTAAAATTGGCGGTGACCGACTTGATGAAGAGATTATCCAACATGTCCGTAAAGCATATAATGTTTTAATCGGAGAAAGGACAGCAGAAAAGGTTAAAATGGAAATCGGTTATGCTCTTGTGGATCACGAGGAGCTAACCATGGATGTCCGCGGCCGTGACCTTGTTACAGGCTTACCTAAAACTGTTACTCTCTCATCCTATGAAATTAGAAATGCGTTGAAAGAATCATTGCTTCATATATTAGAGGCCATTCGAGCAACACTTGAGGATTGCCCTGCCGAACTTAGCGGTGATATCGTTGATCGTGGTGTCATTCTAACAGGCGGCGGTGCCTTAATGAAAGGCATGGAGGAATGGCTGAGCAAGGAAATCGTCGTTCCGGTGCAGCTCGCACCAAATCCTCTGGAATCAGTGGCGATTGGTACTGGGGAAGCCCTTCGCTTCATGCATAAAATTCCGGCAGCAGTAAAGTAAGTGATAAAAAAGAACCAGGAAGTTTAAACACTAAAAAAAGGAGCCAATGGCTCCTTTTTAGTGTTTATCATATTAAATATCCGCCTGCCGCTTCCTCATATTATTAAAGTAAAGGAAAATGGGAAGTGGAATCACAATAAAGCCCAGACTCTTAATGATTTGATTTTTCGCACTTTCCTGCATCCTGTTCTTTTCATACTTAACGGTTTGCTCATAATCAGCCCGAATTTCTTCTTCAGTATACTGCTCGCCGTTCTCATCTTTGATTTTCCCATCGATCCTCATTTGTTTAAAATCTTCATAGCTTTGATAATAGCTTGGTGGACTGATTAAATCTGCTGCAGCCATAAAAATTGAAATACCTCCGCCAATAACCATCATCAGTGTGGCAAATAGAACCAAATACGTATAAAGATGGCGTATCACCGCTTCATCCCCCTTTTCTTTGTTCTTCACGGCATAAATAATGATAAAAATAATTAAGACAACTGGTAAAAAGGCACTTAATAGACCAAAAGCAACCATTCGTCCACCTACTTTTTTACGAATATTCATTTATCTATATAGTGTAATTTTACACCACAACAAACAAAATGATAAGTACATTTTTGAAAAATAAAAAAGAGCGTCTCTTTTATTAAGAGAACACTCTTCATTATAGTTACATGACCCGTTTGAACATCTTCTCCATCTCATAGGAAGAATAATGAACGATAATCGGGCGCCCATGCGGACAGGTAAACGGATCGGATGCTTTTCTTAAATCATCCAATAGCGCCTGAATTTCATCATTTCGAAGATGGCGGTTTGCTTTGATTGAAGCTTTACAACTCATCATAATCGCGGCTTCTTCTCGCAGTTTTTTAATATCAACCTTTTTCATCAAAAGAAGCTGCTCAATCATTTCCTCAATGATTTGCTTTTCCTCCCCTTTTGGGAACCACTGAGGATGAGAACGAACAATAAAACTATTCAAACCAAATTCCTCTAAGAAAACGCCGACCTTTTCCAGTTCATGTTGATACTCATTGATTTTTAGAAAATCATCCGTAGAATATTCAAATGTTAACGGGACAAGCATTTCCTGAAGCTCTGCATGTACCTGGCCAACCTTTTCACGAAAATACTCATACTTTAAGCGTTCTTGTGCAGCATGCTGGTCAATAATATATAAACCATTTTCATTTTGGGCAAAAATATAGGTTCCATGCATTTGCCCAATCGGATACATTCTTGGGACTCGGCTTTCTGTTTGAATATCTGGCATCGATGCATCAGGGACATGTTCCTGAACTGGTGGAACGGAATCGATAACAGGACTAAAAGGATCCCAATCCTCAGAAATCGGACTCTCCTCCGTTTGTTCAACCTTAACATCCATCCTTGAAACCTGTTCGTGGATAGTTGGTGGAAAAACTGGACGTGTCCATTCCAATTTTTTTTTCACCGGTGCAGGTGCCGTATCCGTTCCTTCATCAAGAATGAAGGCTGTCTGCTCGGATTTTGGTGTTTCTTTTTTTTCATGCGTATAAGCTGTCGGAATCAGAATCTTTGATTTAAAAGCATCTTTGATAATCGAGGTAACCAGTTCATTCAGTTCTGCTTCCTTACTAATCCGCACCTCCATTTTTGATGGATGGACATTGACATCCACCAATAGAGGATCCATCTCGATATTTAAGAGTACGATTGGGAAGCGGCCGATGGGCAGTAAAGTATGATACCCCTCTTGAATCGCTTTGGCTAATGGATAGTTTTTAATAAATCGACCATTAATCATCGTCGAAATATAATTTCGAGATGCACGCGTCACTTCCGGCATGGAAGCAAACCCGCTGATTTTGTAATCAAGTGAGGTTCCGGATATTGGAATAAGCTGTTTTGCAATTCCCAATCCATATATAGAAGCTAATACTTGACGGACATCTCCGTTACCAGTCGTTTGCAGCAACTTTCGTTCATTATGGATTAACCGAAATGACACTTCTGAATGGGAAAGAGCAAGTCGATTCACAACATCGGTGATATTTCCAAGCTCAGTATGAATCGTCTTCATATACTTCAAACGGGCCGGAGTGTTAAAAAACAAATCCGTGATCGTAATGTCGGTCCCCCGTCTGCTCGAAGCCTTTTCAAACACATTTACTTTTCCGCCTTCAATTACAACCCGATTTCCAGCACCCTCGCCTGTTGAAGTTTTCAGCTCAAGTCTTGAAACAGAAGCGATACTCGGCAGGGCTTCCCCACGAAATCCTAGTGTCCGAATGCGAAACAAGTCATTTTCATTCTTGATTTTACTTGTGGCGTGACGTTGAAAGGCGACAAGGACATCGTCTTCTTCAATGCCGCCCCCATTATCGGTGATCCGAATCTTCGCTAGACCTGCTTCTTCGACTTCAATTTCGATGACGGTACTCCCAGCATCAATGGCGTTCTCAACCAATTCCTTTACGACAGAAGCAGGTCGTTCAACTACTTCACCCGCGGCAATTTTATTAGATAGTGCATCATCTAATTGGATAATCTTGCCCATGCCGTTTCACCTCCAAATCTCTTAACCTTTTAACTTTTTCTGAAGCTCATATAACATATTAATCGCCTGAAGCGGTGTTAAATCTAAAATATCAAGCTCTTTCATCTTCTCTACTACTCGTTTTTCTTTCGAAGTCAGCTCTTGTTTTTTCGCTTCCTTCGGTTCATCAAAGAAGGAGAGCTGGGCTGGTTGTTCTTGTATTACTTTTTCTTCTTTTTTAATAGGTGCTGTTTGAACATCATTTTGTTCTAAAGAAGATAAAATCTCATTGGCCCTGTGTATTAATTCCTTTGGCAATTCCGCTAACTCCGCCACGTGAATTCCATAACTCTTATCAGCTGGACCTTCTTTTATTTTATGAAGGAAGACAAGTTTCCCATTATGTTCAATCGCACTTACGTGAACATTCTTTAACTTCTCTAGTTCGTCGTCCAGAACCGTTAATTCATGATAGTGCGTGGAAAATAGTGTTTTAGCACCGATATTTATATGAATGTATTCAATGATCGCTTGGGCCAGCGCCATTCCATCATAGGTCGATGTTCCGCGTCCAATTTCATCAAATAGGATTAAGCTATTCTGCGTTGCATTCGTTATCGCATTTTTGGCTTCAAGCATTTCCACCATGAACGTACTTTGACCGGAAATCAAATCATCCGCGGCACCAATTCTTGTAAATACTTGATCAAATATCGGTAAAACGGCCTCTGCGGCAGGTACATAACAGCCAATTTGTGCTAAGATCGCCGTCAAGGCAATTTGGCGCATATACGTACTTTTACCCGACATATTCGGACCAGTAATCAGAAGAATTTCTCGTTCACTGTCCATAAAGCAGTCATTTGGAACGTATTCCTGTGCATTCAGGACCTTTTCAACAACCGGATGCCGGCCGTCCTTTACAACAACTTTCCGATCCGTTGAAAACTGAGGCTTTACATAGCGGCGTTCTTCACTAACTTGAGCAAAGCACTGAAGGACATCCAGCTCACTGACCGTCTTCGCTAACGCTTGTAGGCGTGGGATCTGTTCCTTGACGATCTCACGAATTTCCGTAAAGAGTTCATATTCAAGCTCACCGCATTTTTCTTCCGCTTGTAAAATTAATGCTTCTTTTTCTTTCAGTTCAGGAGTAATGAAACGTTCCGCATTGGTTAAGGTCTGCTTCCGCTCATACTGACCTTCCTGCAGCAGATGTAAATTCGCTCTTGTCACTTCAATATAGTAGCCAAACACACGATTATAGCCAACTTTTAACGATTTAATCCCCGTTTTCTCGCGCTCTTCACGCTCAAGCTGGGCAATCCATGTTTTTCCGTTCCGGCTGGCATCACGATATTGATCTAACTGTTCATTATACCCATCGCGAATCATGTTTCCTTCTTTTAAGGAAAGCGGCGGGTTCTCGACAATGGCCTGTTCAAGGAGATCGGTAATTTCTTCACACGGATCGAGCTTATCAGCAATTTGTAGAACTTCCTCTTGCTCCATACCATGGAGGATCTGTTTTAAAAATGGAACCTGCATTAAGGATCGTTTTAATTGGACTAAGTCACGGGCATTGACATTCCCGAACGCAACGCGTCCAGCTAATCGTTCTAAATCGTACACTTCTTTTAATTTTTCACGAAGCTCTTGACGCTCAAAATAGCGGTTTATTAATACTTCAACGATCGATTGGCGTTGTTCAATTTGTTCCTTAGAAATTAAAGGCCGATCGATCCAATGTTTAAGAGTTCTGCCACCCATTGCCGTCATCGTTTCATCAAGCAGCCATAAAAGCGAACCTTTTTTCCCTTTAGAGCGAATCGTTTCGGTTAATTCTAGGTTCCGCTTGGAATAGTAATCAATTTTCATATATTGATGAATTTGATAGGTCGTTACAGGCTGCAGGTGGTCAAGACTTCTCTTTTGGGAACGATATAGATAATGAAAAAGTCTTGCTACTGTTTGTTTTAGTTTATCTTGGTTTAAACCCTCAATAAGATGTGAAAAGTTCATTTCGATTGAACTATTATCTTCAATAGAAATGGCAAGAACATCCCGCTCACGCATTTTCTTTTGCAAATCCCCATCGAAGCTGCTAGCAACCACGACTTCTTTGGCGCTTAAGACGGCTAACTCATTTAATACTTCCTCAAAATTAGTGGAAAGCAGGGTTACCCGACTCTCACCTGTTGAAAGATCGTTATAAGCAAAACCATATGTTTGATCATCAAAACAGGTAATGGAGGCAATATAGTTATTTTCTTTTTCTGATAAAGACTTCCCTTCCATAACGGTTCCTGGAGTGATTAACTGAACAACCTCACGTCTGACCACACCTTTTGCCTGTTTTGGATCCTCTGTTTGCTCACAAATCGCTACTTTATAGCCCTTGGAAATCAATTGTTCGATATAGTTAGGGGCAGAATGGTAAGGGACACCGCACATCGGTATCCTTTCATCTGTACCCCCTTCTCGGCTTGTTAAGGTTATTTCTAATTCTTGTGAGGCATTTATCGCATCCTCAAAGAACATTTCGTAAAAATCTCCAAGTCTAAAAAATAAAAAGGCATCTTGATAATCTGCCTTAACGGTTAAGTATTGTTGTATCATCGGCGTATAACCTGCCATAATGACCTCCAAGAAATTATTCATTTTCGAGTATCTTCGACAAACTATTATATCACATATTAGGTAGACTAGATGAGGAAGAAATTTCTTTCCAGTATTTTGGTCAGGCCTGATTTTCTGTTGCATATATTAGAATAAAGGGGGTTGGATGATGACATGGTTTGGTGGCAGCAATAAAGAATTTGACTTTGCTATGTTTTCAATCAGCCATTTTGTAATAATATTGCTCCTTTTTCTCGTATCGATCGTTATTTTTCGAAAGCGAGAGAAAATGAGACACGGGACATGGCGTATGGCAGAAGTCGGTGTCGCGATCTCGCTAGTCGTAATGGAGACAGGCTATCACTTATGGATGTTGATGAATGGGACATGGAATGTCAGTCATGCTATTCCCTTAGAATTATGCAGTATCAGTCTCATCTTATCGGTTATTCTATTACTAACAAGGAAAAAAATCATATATGAAATTTTACTTTTTACTGCTTTATTAGGAGCATCTCAGGCGATCTTTACTCCATTATTAACGTTTGATTTTCCTCATTTTCGATTTATTCATTTCTTTTATACTCATCTAATGACCATCTGGGTAGTCTTTTATTTCACTTGGGTTATTGGTTATCGTCCTACGATTTGGTCTGTTGTAAAACTTTTTGTTTTTTTAAATTTCCTTATGCCGATTATTATGCTGATTAATAAAGTGGTGGATGGAAATTATATGTTCTTAAGTCACAAACCCAAGAGTGCAAGTCTCCTAAATGTCCTTGGCCCCTACCCTTGGTACATCCTGTCCATGGAAGGCTTATTAATTGGGTTAAGTCTCCTTGTCTGGTTGATCTTACGTTCAAAAACCGGTGACGGGCACCCTTAATAATCTCATTATAGAAATATCCATTCTTATTTTTGAAACACGAAATTTCCTTTCATGAGGTAGAATGATTTTTGAAAGGGGGAATTTGAATTGATTAAGACATTTAATGGTCCAAACGATTCAGATTCGAAAATCATTTTTAAAAATAAATTTACGACCATTTGTCCGCATTGCAAAAAAACGATTGAATTGCCACCAGGAAATAGCACTTGCTCAAATTGCCATCGCGAAATTGCTATGAGTATAACTTTCATTTACTATTAATATAAACGTTTAAAAACCTTGTAAAACCAACTGATAATTTTGGTTTTACAAGGTTTTTTTGTTAAATGGTGAAAAACAATAAATTCATTGACCTTTTTCCATTCTCTCATTATAATTAAAATCGTTACATAATATGTCCCGATAGCTCAGCAGGATAGAGCAACAGTTTCCTAAACTGTAGGTCGGAGGTTCGAATCCTCTTCGGGACGTACATATTCGAAAAACAGCGTCAAATCAACGTTTGTAAAGCAATTGTCTATTCGAAAGCAATTTCGAAGTCCAACAGTTTCACCCCGAAAAACATATTAGACTGTAAGACGTCCTTTTCGTTCTTATCCGTATCAGATAAGAATGAAAGGGGCGTTTTTTGTTTTGTCTTCAAGTCGAAAAGGAAAGCAGATAGTCAAGAAGCGGGCGAAATCTATCGTCCAAGAATCATCATTTGCGACATATACCATTGACCAAGCGTTCGAACATTTTCTTGCATTGAAAAAGTCGCTTGGCGTTCGGGAAAGGACATATCGTGAATATGGAATTATCATGAATTGGTTTCGTGAATGGTTGTCAGAAAGCTATCCCGAATTGACCAACGTCGAAGATATCACGACGGGAATTATCCGTGAATATGTCGTTTATCTTAAAGAAGAACATTGGAACGAAAAGAAGCAAGTCTTCGGATTGTCGCCTTTTACGGTGAACGTCCGCACCCGATTTCTCAAAGCGTTCTTCAATGCGTTGTATAAAGAACAAATCATCAACAAGAATCCCGTCGAAAACATCCAATTAATGCGGGTTGACGACGATAACGTTGAACCATTGACCGACGAAGAAATCGAACGGATCATTTCAATCCCCGACCTTTCGGAATACGCACAATTCCGTGACCATGTAATGATGTTTTTAATGTTAGATACAGGAATGAGAATTTCGGAAGTTTGCGACCTTGAAACGAAAGATATTGATTTCAAAACAAAATCAATCATTTTACCCGCAACAAAAAACAAGAATCGCAAACCAAGAATTTTACCTTTATCGAATCAAGTTGTTCGTTTACTTATGGAATTAGTCACCGAAAACAAGACATATTTTGAAACGGAATTTGTCTTTCTTGCCAATTGCGGGACAAAGTACAATCCGAATTCATTTCGGAAGCGACTTCGAATGTATCGTGACAAAGCGGGAATCACGAAAAGAGTTTCCCCGCACGTCTTTCGGCATATGTTTTGCCGCAATTTTATTTTGAACGGCGGAGACGTCTTTACACTTCAACGGATTGTCGGTCATGCTGATATCACGACAACAAGAAAATATATTCAAATGGACGACGAAACAATAAAGAATCAACATTCACTTTATAGTCCTGTTTTACGTTTACGAAAGAATTCAAATAAGGGAAGAAAATAGACGACCTCATAGAATCGTAGAAAAAAGAAATCAAATAAACGAAGGGGAAGAATTGAAATGACTTTTGCTGCTATCGACATTCAAGAACTGAAAAAACACGAATCATTTCCAAGCGTTGAAGAAATGGACAAATCTATATATTCTTATATCGACCATATTCGAAAGGACGTCCCGCAATCGGTTATTGACGTTCTGCTTTGTCTTGGAAAGGCGTCTTTGCGTTGTGTCGGATTGTCGTTCATGAAACAATCAACTATTGGAGAACAAACGGGATATTCCCGCAAAACGATCAATAAGGCATTGAAGACGCTTGAATCGTTAGGTGTCGTCGATTCCGTGCGGACTAAAACGAAAGCTGGTCGTCCAAGTGTAAAAGTCATAAGAATTCTTCCTTTTTGTCTTGAAAGGTTACAACAAGGGGTTACATCATACACAAGGAACAAAGCCAGCAATGACGGGGGTTTGACGCTAATTGACGATTTCGAACCATTTGAAACAGAATCACAAAAACAAGAAAGAGATATTAATAGCGATAATAAAGAAATCATTGAGAAAGTTTCAAATTTATCAACAACAATCGACCTTGACTGCAATCTGAAAAATATCGTTCGATATCTTGCGCTAAAAATCGGCGACAAAGTGAAAAACGGTCTTCAAATTCAATCGTTTAGTTCTTATTGTGAAAAAGTTTTTTCGAATGAAATCCGTAAATTTGCCGTAATGAAGAAAATTGAAGAAGCGAAGAAACAAAAAGTGGAATCCGCCCGTCGTCGATTTGATAATTTCGTCTTGAAGTATTTCGGGGAAAAATTTGAAGATTTAGGGTCATTCGTCCAAAAAGAAGCCGTTCGAATGTATAAAGAAATGACTGAACCGAAGCCGAATCCCGTTCCTTTTTATAATTGGCTTGAAGTGTAAAAATCACAAAAATAGTTGATATTTTGGCTTATAATGCGTTTTTAGGCTTCTGAATGGTTTTTTATTCGTAAGGTCGAAAACATGCGAAATTGGAGCAATATGAAAGCCATTTCTCGTAATTTGGGCAAATTAAAACGCCAATTTTCACGATTGGCGACCTTTTTCTTATAATCTAACATTTAATCAATGATTATTCCGAAGAAATGTCTTTCGAAGCAAGGTCGGCAAGATACTTCGACGGATGCTTTTAGGGTTTCTTGCTGCTTCGTCTTGTCCGAATTGCAATTTCGTCATATTGTCAAATGTAGAACGCGTCAATAATTTAATGAAACAGAAGACGCAGCCGATCCCAACGATTAAGGAATCGGCTTTTTTAATCGTTTTCAGTTTTTTCGGATTCCTCTCTTTCTTTTGGTTCGCCGAAGTGTTTACGGCGGTCAAGTTCCGCTTTGTATTCCGTATAGTCAAAATGACTACTTGGTGCAATTGGCGTCATACTATTCGGACTTAAAAACGTCTTGGAACGACGTCTTTTGTTGTAACTAATCGGCAACAATATCACTCACTCCCTTTATGGTTGATTCGGGTCATTGGCGTTCCTTGCGTCTACAAGAAACGAAATCCCCGTTCGTGATTCATAGAAAGCCCTTCTTTGATCGTTGATTGTTCCCTTATATCCAAGAATCCCCAACGCATGAAATTCAACTTCAAGACGGGTCAAGTTCTTCGTAACAATTCCGTTTGTTATACAAATAGATTCAAAGAATTCATATTTCATTGCTGGCATGATTAAACCCCCTTACGGGTTTTTGTCGTGAAACGATAATCTTGAGGAAGTTTGGTCGATTTGCCGTGTTTTCTCATTCGGAAATTGAATCGTTCTATTAAACTTTCAATATCTTCGCCTTGAAAACGGCGGACAACAACGTCATTATTATTTTTCATTCGCTTCATTCGACTTCCCCCTTGCGTTTCATTTCGTTCAAATATTCCCGCTCCAAGTCACGAACCGTCATAACGTCCAAGTGACAAACACGGGCAATTACAAAAACATTATTAGGCATGTCGTTCCGTAACATTGCCGCAGCCTTTGCCTTCCGTTCTTTGATTCTTCTTTTGAGATTCGCTTCCAAATGTTCGCCCCGTATCGCATGAACTTCAACGTCAAGACCGTTTGTCAATTGTTTAGTGATATCAATAAGGCGACGCACTATTTTGCACCGCCTTCAATGACCTTCAATTGACGTTCGATTTCTTGAAGTTCGGCGTCAATATCGTCCATTGACATATTTTTGAAACGATTATCTTCGATCGTTGTCGTTTGATTAACTTCACGCCGTTCCACGAGTAAGCCCAACGCCTTGAAACCTAATTCAATTGAACGATAATCGCCTTTTTGAATGTTTCGTTTTAATGCTTTCATCATTGTTGGAACTTCTTCTTCAAGTTCTTGAATAGCAAGTTCCCGCACAGCACGTTTGATATGCGGTTTTTGACGATAGCGGAACAAATGCCTTTCACTAATTCCAACGGCTTCCGCTACCTGTTCATAGGTGCGATTTCCTTTGTTTAATAGTTCATGAACGATTTTTATTTCAAGTTCGGTCATTCCTTCGAAAATATCCATAAATTACACCCCCTTTCGTCCAACAATAGAACGTAATATTTTCGATTGCTTTTCTAAATCCGCATTTGACAGTTCTTTCACGGGTCGCCCGTTTGTAACCTTTTCGAATTTCGCCCACAAAGTACGAAGACGACGTTCTTCTAATTCTTCCGCCTTTGAAAGTTTCTGTTCGTGCTTCGGCTGCAAGCGTTCCTTTGCCGCCTGCAATTCAAGTCGCCTTTTCGCTTGTTCTTCAACAAATCTTTGTTCTTGGACGGATAATTTCGAAATATCGAAACCATGAAGGGCGACGTTCAATCGCCGAATTATTTCTTCGGTTTTCCAACGTTTCATATTTTCATTTGACGACATATCGTCACCACCGTTTGATAGATTCCCGATTTCTCAAAACGTCAATTAGAAAAACCGCATAACAAACGAAAACGGCGAACATCATTTTTATTCGCCGCCCCCGTTCAATTCCGCAAACGCTTTTTGAAGTTCTTGCATTTGGCGGGCAAGTTGTTCAAATTCTTCGCTTCTTGCGGAAATCATTTCTTCGTCTTGCTTCTTTGCGGCATTGTACGGATTCATATAATCATTGACCGCTTTTTGACGTTTTTCCATCTCCTCTTTGTTTTTCTTCTGCAATTCCGACATTCCAAGAATAAGAAGTTGCGTAGGATTCAAAGAATTCGGGTCGGCGTTGTATAGTTTACGCAACGCTTCGATTGAATCGCTTGGAACTTCCTCTTTCATTGGATTTCGTTTTTTATAACCCTCTGCTATATCGTCAAGCGGTTGACGCTTTGCCTTTTGATAGTTTAGATTATCGAATTGGTTGAATTTCATTATTTTCTTCCCCCTTTCAATCGTTTTTGATATGATTCAAATTGTTCTTTCAAACGTTCAACCCGTATTGGGCGAATACTTCGAACTTCCGTCGGCGTGATTCCGACAATTTCACTAATTTCGTCGAATGTTTTCCCTTCGTCTTTCAATCGAAGAACTTCTTCACCCGTGCGAACTTCATATTCTAATTGTTTAACCAAATATTCGAACGCCGACAAAGTGCCTTGAACCATTAATTCGCACCCCCGAACTCTTGCGGAACAACCCCCGATTTATAGACTCTTAATTGAAGATTTTCTTCAACGCCTAAACAATCTTTCTCCAGCGTCCACCCCCCCGAAATAACTGCCCTTTCATCAATTGCCGAACCATAAACGGAAGGTTTTTCACCAAGTTCAACCATGATCGAATTGAATTCTGAATTCACACCGCCGACTTCCTTCGCAATTCGTCCAAGTTCCGCCAATTGCTTCAAGAATTCGTTTCTTGCGGCAATGACTTCGGGAATCTTCGAATCATATTTCTTTTGAATCGCTTCAACCTTCTTCTTCCGTGCTTCTTTAACAAATGGAACGGATTCGATTGCGACGGATTTTCGAACGCCTTTGACACGTTGAATCATTTCTTCCAGGTCGGCGATTTCCTTCGTTTTTTCTTGCAACAATTGTTCCGCCTTCTTGACGTCTTTTTCATCAACTTCTCCCAACGCATACGCTTCGATAGACTTTTCAACGGCTGTAAGGATTTCGTTGATTTCGCCTTGCACGGCTGCCTTCTTTGATTCAAGTTCTTTGATTCTTTCGTTTACCTTCGTAAATTTTTCGTTTTCAAATAGTTTCATAGTTTTAAAACCTCCTTTCGATTAGTTTCTGATAAGTTGAGCAAGTGCCTTCGCTTGTTCTTCACTAATTCCAACAAGTTGAAGAAATTCTTTTGTCTTTAATTCCGAAAGTTTACGTTTTGATTTTTCACATTGTGAAATGTGTGCGGAAGTAACGCCTAACGCCTTCGCAACGTCCGAAACTTTCAACCCGTTATTTATTCGAAGAATCGTCAACGGCTTTCCATGCAATCTGAAAACGTCCGTTCCATATCTCATAATCTTCACCGCCTTTTATATTTAAAAGATTGAAATTTTAACAGTAAACCCAAAAATAAAAGACGCTTTTTCAAGCGTCTGATTTCGGGGAATATGACGAAAATTACTCAACCACAATTCAAAGCAAAACGCCCGTTTTGTGTCGGGTTATCCGTATCGAAATGAGGTATTACCTATGCACAACATACAGGGGAAAGGAAAGGTAACGGGCGAAACCTTTCTTTTTCCTTTACGCTTAATAATTTGACCGTACCCCCTTTTGACAAGTACCGAAAACCGACTTTTTTCGAAAATCTTAAATTTTTTTATCCGTTCATTCGTGCCATAGCTTCGGCGTTCGCTTCGGCAATCAACGCAAGCCATTCTTCTTCATCAAACGCTTCATTTTGGCGTATAACGGGCGATTTTTGGACGCTTGGACGTTTCCCCTTCGACAAGGGTTCCGAATCCGTATGAACGTTTTTCGTGCCATAATAAGCCGATTCAAACCGCTTTTGTTCTTCGAAATACTTTCGACGGGCTTCCGCTTGGACGTCTGCCGCCCTTGCCGCCCGTTCCCGTGCGATTTGTTCCAACGACAATGATTCGGATTGTTTGACTTCGATCGTTTGCTTTGCCGCCGTGTGCCCCGTGCCGTGCCCGTCTTGGTCTTCGGTTATTTCGGTTTTCTTTTCGGAATCTTTCGCAACAATATCGGATTTAATAGAATTCGTATCTTTCGCCAAATCTTTCGATTCTTTATCTTCGACAATAGATATTTTAATATTATCTTTGTTGTTTTCTAATAGAGAATTATTTTCTTTTTCAACAATAGCCCCGCCCTTATTGGTTATTGTTATATTTGAAATCTTATTATTGGATTTTGTTATAACTGAATTCTTATTAGTGTAAAATCCACTTGACAACCTATCCGATTTTGTTACAACCCCTATCAAGCCTACTTGACAACCTTCTTCCGTTTCTTCACAACCTTCGGCGACTTCTTGACGTTGTAAAGCAGATTTGACAACCTTATTTGACGATTGTTCTTGATTGTCTTCATTTGCTTGTAAAGCTGACTTGACAACCTCATTCGGCACGTCATGAATAAACGTCATTCCCGAAGCTGGAAGCAAACGATAAAATGTCCGTGTTTTGTCCATTCCTTCCCGAACGGTTTCGGCTTCAAGAACCGCTTGCCCGTCCTTTGTTCGAAATTCCGTCAATGCCTTAATTCTTGCGTTGATTGTTTGCCGTGAAACCCCGCATTGTTTCGCAAGTTCTGCTTGACTTGGGAACGCCCTTCCGTCTTCATCCATGAATAAAGCTATTGCCGCAAGTGTCGCATAGCCGCCCCTTATTTCTTTTTCGATTTGGGCGATTAGCGTTGTTTCCTTTGTCATTCTTTTGTTTACTTTGAAAAATAACTCTTTCCTTTCTTCGCTTCTTTTTGTCGTCATTGTGATTTTTCCCCCTTAATCGTTTTAAATTTGTAACGGACGACCCGACAAATCGTCCATTCGCTTAATAATTCAACCGAATAAGGTTTCGACAAGTACCAAAGGGGAAATTTTTATCTTTAGGTTGTCAAGCGTACTTTACAACCTAATTTTTACCAACAATTTCGGCGATTCCTTACGTAAATCTTACGGGGATCAATTCGATTTTTGGGCGATAGGTGGTCGGGGATTGGCGGGGGTGTAACGGTAAGGTAACAAAGTTCCACGTCAAAAACGCAAAAAAAGACCCGACCCTTAGAAAAAATTTAGGACGGGTTTCGTTCTATCGATTTGGGGTGAACGATTGCTTGAAGATGTTGGCAATATAATAACAAAAGTTTGTCGTCAATTTAAAGTGGTTTCGATAACATTTCCGCTTTTAAAATCGTCGTCCCACGTAATGACGACTTCCCACGGCGGAGCGGTATTTCCAGCGATAATCATTAATGCTTTTATAGTGTGACCAGCGTTTATAATCGAAGGAATATCGTCCATAAGTAAGTTTATTAGGCGTTTAGTACCGTCGCCTTTCCTGTCGTAATTATAAAACTCAACTTTCACGTTCCTGGCTTCTGCTTCGCCAGTATTACGAAGGACAAATTTGTCTTGCATTCGTTTTGAACCCATTTCTTTGGTTCGCTCAATCGAAAATTTCGCCCTCTTTTTTGCTTCCAGCCGTTCCTTCTCTTTGCGTTTTGTTATTGCAGTTCTTTGGTGATTTAGGACTAACGCCCAAATGCCCGAAATAGAACCGACAACAGATAACGCAAAACTAACCCATTGAATCCACGTAGGCAAATCGAATTCCCCCTTTTGTAAAATTATGTATCTATTTCAATTCTATCAAACAGTAAAAAACGTGTCATTTATTGTCCATTTGTTGCCCGTACTTTTCGAACTTTGTAACGTATATTTTCGGAACGCCATCTTCCGCCAAAAAAGGGGGTGTGTCACCCCTTAGGTGGGTCTTTACTTCCAAACATTTATACGCATAATTTATTTTATTGTTCGCTATTAAACAATGGATTATTTCGGCGGTACGATTGCTTGCCGAATCCCTTCGTCATATTCATTTATAGTCATAACTTATAAGTATTGACACCGATTTAACAACGTAATAAAATCAAGGTATCGAATGGTGTCATAACTTAGTATCAAAAGTAATAGGGGGAATTGTAATGAAGTATGGATATGCAAGAGTATCAACAATCGCCCAAGACTTGGAAGCACAACTTCAAGCGTTGGAAGCGGAAGGTTGCGACAAAATATATAAAGAGAAATTCACAGGGACAACGAAGAAGCGTCCCGAATTCGAATCATTGCTAGAAGTATTGTCGCAAGATGACACGCTTGTTATTACTAAATTAGACCGCTTTGCAAGGTCGGCAATCGACGCAATGACAACAATAAAAGAACTATTCGATCGTGGCGTAAAGGTACACGTTTTGAATATGGGGATTGTCGAAGATACGCCAACAGGACGATTAATCTTCAACATTATGAGTTCATTCGCTGAATTCGAAAGGGATATGATTGTAACAAGAACGCAAGAAGGCAAAGCAATAGCGAAGCAGCGGGAAGACTTTCGAGAAGGAAGACCGAAGAAATTCACGAAGAAACAAATCGAACATGCCCTTTCATTGTTGGACGAAGGGAATTCATATAAAGAAGTCGAAGCGACAACGGGAATAAGTAAATCAACGTTAATACGGGCGAAAAGGGAACGGGAAGGAAAGGCGTCGAAATGATTCGGCGTCTTATTTTTATGTCTTAATACGTAAAGCGAAAACACTTGACAAACCATTGACGTTATTTAGATTGTTCGTGTTTTTCTTGTTTGATTCTTTCGGACATAGAGGGACGCGAAAAAGGCTTCCAGCGAATTCTTGAAACGTTATTTTTCGTTATTTAAACGTTTCTCTATCGTTTCCCCTTCGAACCCAAAACGAAGCCCGCAACGCCAAAAACGATACCCTTTTTCTTTTACAACGAATCGTTATTCAGTTAAATATCGCATTACATTAAAACGTCATTCATGTGTAAGCAGTGACAAATTCAATAAGACCATCAAAAGACGGTCTCTTCATTCACTAACGCACCCGTTAGCCATCCATGAAGCGCAAAAATCGACACTTCACCACAGATAATGAAAATGGATAGGAAGTTTCAATCTGATCCTGACCTTAATTCAGTCAACCCTAATCCATAGACTTATTTATTATCGCTCTCCTCTTTTTTTTAACGATTGAGCAGGGTCTTCTTAAGTATTGTCATTCTTCTAATCTTGAAGAAACTTATTTTCATTGTAGTTTAAGTACAAATCTTCACAAGTTTAAAATCAATCTCCATTTTAATTGTATATGTCATAAATACCAAATAAGCAGCCCCAAAAAGTGGGGCTACTTAATTACAAAGATTTTCTTTTTAGAGTTCTTGAATGGTTGGACGAACAATCATCTCATTAATCGCCACATCTGATGGTTGTTCAATTGCAAATCCAATGGCACGAGCAATGCTAACAGGCTCGATTCCAATTTTGCTATCTTCAACGATTGCAGATTTTAATTCTGGATCTGAAATGGCTTCAAGTAATTCTGTAGTAATAGTTCCTGGCGAGATAATGGTTGTACGAATATTGTTACTAGCCTCTTCTATACGAAGACCTTCCGTAATGGCACGTACAGCAAACTTTGTACCACTATAAACTGCACCAGCAGGGAATACTAAATGACCAGCGATTGAGGAAACATTAATGATATGCCCTTCTTTTCTTTCTCTCATGGACGGAAGAACAGCAGCAATGCCATAAAGAACACCCTTGATGTTCACATCAATCATCGTATCCCATTCATTAATTTTTTTCTGATGAACAGGTGATAGCGGCATTACTCCTGCATTATTGACCATTACATCAATTTTCCCAAACTCTTTAAGGGCATACTCAGCTAACTCTTCCATTTGTTCGTGTGAGGCAACATCAGTCACTTTATAAATAGCGTGCCCGCCATTATTTTGAATCTCTTCTTGTAATTTCTTTAATCTATCTTCTCGACGAGCCGCCAGTACCAGCTTCGCACCTTTAAATGCAAGTTTTTTTGCAGTAGCTTCACCAATCCCGCTAGAGGCACCAGTAATAATGACAACCTTATCTTGAATATTTGACATATAAGCGACATCCTCTCTTTATTCTTCGATCTTAAACCATGGACCTGAAGCTTGAATTATGCCCCAAAGTTTTTCTGGAAGCTCAAGGTCACTTACTTTTGAAGTCTTAATTGCTGTCTCAATTTCTGTTTCTTTTCCAATCTGTACCTTTTCAACCCAGTCTGGATTCATTATTAACCCGTGACCAATCGCTGCTAGAGATAAACCCTTATTTAATGCAGATGCAACATCATCAGCAGTTACCATAAAACCAGCAGCCATTACAGGAACTCTGCCGTTTACATGTTCAACAATTAATTCAAGACGTGTTTTTCCATCTTCAATGCCTCGTGGTTTTGAAGATACATCATCAAGTGATACATGGATGTAATCCAAATCCTGTTCAACCAGACGGTCAATTAACTCATAGGCATCTTCCATCCCATAACCGCCATTTTCTTCGGGTGATATTCTATATCCTAAAATAAACGGTCTTGTTGCGTGATTCTTAATCACATTTTTCATTTCCTGAATGACTGCCAATGGGAAACGCAAGCGATTTTCTAGAGAGCCACCCCATTCATCCTCACGTCTATTGAAGAAAGGAGAGAAGAAGTTTTGAAGTAAAAATCCGTGTGCACCATGAATTTCAACACCATCAAAACCAGCTTCAATCGCTCGTCTGGTTGTTTCTCCAAAAGCATGAATCACTTCTATTATTTCATCATGTGAAAGTTCTCTAGGTAATACTGAAGGAGCAAATGCAGTAGCTTCAGTCTCTACAGCACTGGAACTAACCACCTCACCATTTGGAGTTAAAGATGGCAGTGCTTTGTTGCCTGCATGAAATATTTGAAGCAACGCAGGAGCTCCCCCACTTTTCGCAGCCTCCGCCAATTTCCGTAGACTTGGAATAAATTTATCATCATAAGCTGCGAATTCATGCGTAAAACCTATACCGTTTGGTTGAACATGAGTACATCCTGTGATAACAAGTCCTACTCCATTGACTCTTTTTTTATAATATTTTATTTCTTCATCTGAAACGGTGTAATCATCATTACTGCTCCAAGTTGTCATTGGTACCATAACGACTCTATTTTTTATGGTGATACCATTTTTAAATGTAAATGATTCAAATAAGTTGCTATATTTTGTGTTCATTTTCTAACCTCTTTCTTGTTCTAGTTAGTTTTGCACTATTTTGTAAAGTTGTATCATATGGTGCAAGAATAGGTTAATCCTTAGAGAGCACTCTAAGGCAAGTGTTTTTTTATTTTTATTTTTTCGATTACGAGTTGTTTCAAAAAGACGCAAATGGAAAAACAACTGGCTGTTTAATTTTAAGAGAAACAGTCTCCTAATTCATTTTCATAAAAATTAATTTTATTATCCAGATGTTCTAAACTTTGACGAAGCTTTTCAAATTCTTCCACTACTTTTTTTCGATGATTTTTAAGTAAAGCTAACCGGTCTTCCATTGTTTCATCCCCAACATGCCCCCACATGGCAAATTGCTTCATTTCTTTTAGAGACATCCCCGTATTTTTTAGATGTAGCAATGATTCAATCCACAATTTATTTTCATCCGAGTAGATTCTGACATTGTTATCGTCTCTGTTTACTTTTATTAATCCTTCCTTTTCATAAAACCTCAAGGTATGTTCGCTTAACCCAACGATTTTAGAAAATTCTCCAATAGAATATGTCAATTTAACCGCCTCCATTAAATCTGATATGTCTATATCTTCCTTCATTATTAATTTCTAACACAATGTAAGAGTAATACTTAGAGTGTACTCCAAGTCAAGGGATTATATTTTGTCTCTCTATGACGCACTAACATTTTTTAGATTAATTTGGTTTCGTCAGGCAATAAAAAAGGAAAACTCGCCAATACTACGAATTTTCCTTTTTTAATGTTATCCCATTCCTTATTTAACAAAACTGCTTAGTTAGCTGAATAAAAAAAAGCGTTACAGTTAAGTAAAGCTTTTAATGTTTGGTGCTCCGTTTTAAAATCTCCTTATTTTCACCGCAACATTTTGTAGCGATAGAAACGAAGACCTTTCGCCTTCCCTTCTTCTTTCCCCTTCGATATCTATTCGATTATTGATCGTTATTATTAAATGTCATTCGAACGAAATGCAGCGACAATAACGCCTTTTATATTAGGATTCTGATATAATGGAAGCAAAAACGAAAGAAAGTGATATTGTTGAGGTTTCCGATTTACGACCCGATTCTTTCCGACTTCGTTAATATTGATATTCCGTTAAATAATTTCCAAAGGTACGCAAAGGATATCGAAGAATTTTTAGATAATAGATTTTTAGAAACGGTTGTAGACCGAGAGGAAGACGAAGAAGACAACGAAGAAGGCTATGAGAATGAGGAAGACGAAGACGATTCTTTTATTAGAAGTTTAAATTCCTTTTCGTTTTTTCAAGGCGATAAATATCGTTATGGAATCGAGTTCCCCCATATTATGAGGACGTCATTATTTTATACTTGTTTCGCTTTTTTAGAAAATTATCTTATAAAGGCATGTAAAGATATACGGCAAAGAAAGCTGGTTGACCTTGATATTAGCGATTTAAGGCATAACGGAATAGAAAAAGCACAAGTTTACTTAAAAAAGGTTGCGGGGTTAAATTTTCCCGATAAATCACCCGAATGGAGTTATATTCGAAAATGTAATAAAGTACGGAATCTTTTAATACATAACGGCGGATATATAGACGGGAACAACGAAAAGCAAATAAAAGAAATCGAATCTATAAAAGGCATTCGAGTAGATAAAAATTTCTTTGAAAATAGAATTCTTTTAGATGATTCATTTTGTTTCGAATTCATTCAGAAAATGCGGATTTTTATAAAAGAGGTTTCAAAAGAACTTAGTCAACCAAACCATTTTTGACAAAAAAAAAATGCCCCTTGCGGGACGATCGCAAAGGGCAAAATACTTTCGATGGGCTTCGTGTCGGCGAAGTAGTTCCCGCCTTTAGAGGTAATACATGATGATTACAAACGAAGAAGAAAAAGAAGTTCTTTCGCCTAATATGTGCCGTAAAAATGCCATTTTGTGACGCTTTGCTTGAATTCATTTACACGGAACGAATGAAAAGTTTCACTTTTTACGCTTGGGACAATATTTGTTATTATATTTTTAAGGACGTTCGGACGTCTTCAAGCACTTCGCCTCGTCAAATCTATACAATCGGCGGGGATTCTTTCAAATGATATTTTTTCGGGCGGTGAATTACTTTGAAGCAATACTTGAAAGACCGTCTTCTTGTTGTTTCGATCGAAGCACATAAGAAGATTATCACGGAAGGAGAATCCGTTGACCTGGCGTCTATCTATTACGAAGAAGGAACACCCCTTGACCGTGTTCATCAATACAACGCATTTACAATTTTATCGAAATTACAATTCCCGAAGGACGAAGCAAGCGACCCTGCAAGCGATTCAACGAAGTTTCTTGACGATTTGGCAGCTAAACAACTTCCAAACGAAGAAATCATTCAATCATTGTTAACCTATCGGGAAAAAGTCGTCAATTCGTGAAGGATTTGCGTTTTTATTTGTTGTCAATTTTTTAGAAAAGCGTTACAATGGTCGTAAATTAAATGATACGGTTCATTTGAACGAAGGACGTCGCCGTGAACGTTGGTTGTCTTCGTCTAAGCATTCGAATAGGTCAAACGCTTGATATAATCGCATTTTTCACCGTTTAGCTCAACGAAATATAGTTACGTTCCAGTTTCCTAAACTGTAGGTCGGAGGTTCGAATCCTCTTCGGGACGTCAAAAAGCCTTGATTTTTCAAGGCTTTTTATTTTTGTTTAAGGCTTTGATAAATAGTATCTATTTTGATTTAAAAAGCCTGACTCTATTCAGTCAGGCCTTTCTGTTATCCCTTAATTTGAATATTCCCCTTCAGCTTCCTTCTTGGCTGAACCTTGAAAACTTTTCGGACCACTCCAAAATAAATCAATAAAGCGATAAAGCTAGTTGCAAACATAATTACCCCCATTGGAATGGCTGAATACTCTCCAGCTATACCGACAAGTGGAGCTGTTAAGGACCCCAGAACAAATGGCAAAAGCCCTAAAAGCGCAGAGGCACTTCCTGCTATATGACCTTGTTTCTCCATAGCTAACGTGAACGAAGTGGAAGAAATGACGGCCAATGATCCAATAAACAAGAAGATAGGAATCGCAACAGCAATGAGTGGCGCCTTCAACAGAAGAGCTGCAAGTAACACAGCCCCTGCTATGTTAGCCGTAAATAACCCGATCTTTAAGAAGGTCGTTTCAGATATATAATCTGCTAAACGTCCAACCAATTGACTTCCAATAATCAGCGCTACACCATTCACTCCAAATAATAAACTGAATACTTGCGGAGATACACCGTAAATATTTTGATAAACAAAAGGAATACCTGAAACATATGCAAAGATCCCAGCAACGATTAATCCTTGAGTAAAGGCATAGCCTATAAACTCCCGATCCCGGAACAAGGAACCAAAATTCTTAAGAACCTGTGAAAAATCACTTGGGACACGCCTTTCCTCAGGTAAGGTTTCCTCTAGTTTCCATGTAACCATTAAAACTAAGACCATACCTATACAAGATAAAACTAGAAAAACTCCTGACCAATCTGTAAACGCCAGTATAATGGCTCCGGCAATCGGTGCCACGATCGGTCCGAGATTTCCCACTAACATCAATAAAGAGAAAAACTTAGTCAGTTCTCTTCCACTGTAGAGATCTCGAACGATCGCTCTAGAAATAACGAGGCCACCTGCTGCAGCAAAGCCTTGTATGAAACGGGCACCAATAAAAGTGTAAATATTGGGTGCAAATGCACAAATTACAGAAGCGGTTAAATACAAAAAGAGAAAAGTCCTGAGCGGTTTCCGCCGGCCTTGCACATCACTCATCGGTCCAATAATTAATTGACCCAATCCTAATCCAAGTAGGCAAGTCGTTAAGCTAACTTGAACGAGAGATGCCGTCGTATCATAGTCCTTCACAATCGTAGGAAAGGATGGCAGGTACGTATCGATCGTAAATGGGCCTAAAAGACCAAGTGACCCTAGTAGTAAAGCAAGTTGTAATCGTTTCGTGCCTGTTAAAGTATTCAACTATTACTCTCCTTTCTATAAAACCATTGGTATGTATTTTTACAATGGTCAACACCATAACTAGTTTGTAACGTAACATGCATACAAAAATAGCATAGGACAAATTACTTCGTCAAGCGAAATATTTTATAAAGATCTTTGAAAAACAGATCGAAGATTCATGATTTAGCAAAAGAGCAGGATAAATCCTGCTCTTTGAAATGATAAGCTATGTTCTTAGTGTCAATTCATATAGCGATATTCTCTCAGACTATTTAAAATAGAGATTTCCTGTAATAATTTCTCTCCAACATTTGTTTCCCTAACCTTTTTTCTCTTTAACTCTTCATCTACTACTCTTTTAATTGATAAAACGTCTGTCCCGTTAAGTAAAACATCCTCTTTTGAATTAAAATGCTTGTGGGCGACCAGTTGCATACCGAAGGAATTATAGAGTAACGTATATCCTGCTATACCTGTTGTTGATTGATAAGCTTTGGAAAAACCTCCATCGATCACGATCATCTTACCATTTGCTTTAATTGGATCTTCGCCCTCAATTTCTTTGACGGGTGTATGCCCATTGATAATATGGCCCTGGTCAGGATTCAGATTAAATTCTGTAAGGAGTTTGCTGCAAATTTCTTCATTTTCACGTAAATAGTAATATGGGTTCTTTCTCTCTTTATGGGTCGCCTTATCCTTTATAAAGTACCTCTCAAAAGTGGTCATTTCTCTTTTTCCAAAGAGTGATGAATATTCTCCTGTCCATAAATACCAGACCATATCCGTCGCAAGATCATCTGACACTTCAGGGTGTGCAAAAGCATGCCGTAAATACCGTTCAAAAACATCAAGTAATTCACGACCTGAATAGGTATTATTTTCAATTACCATTTTTTCCATATTCCCTTTTTCATCTAATGGAATACAGCCATGTATCAATAGATTCCCGTTATATCTTAAATAAAGGCTCCCTTTCTTCATCAGGAAATTCATATGCCGTGCCAGCTTTTCTGAATGCTGGACCGAAAATAATAATCTTTCCATCACCTGCTTTTCTTCTTCTAATAATTGGTCAGGCTTCTCCGGATTTACCGTAGCAAAGCAAGTATTTTCTAGGGAGTAGGTTTTCCCATAAATCGTTATTTCGTTCTTGTCATAATCAATTTTCTCAAGTAAAAGCCTTTCCGACATATTAAAAAACGGACGTCTCTTGATAATGGGCATTTCGAGTTTGAACTGAATCATGGCAATGGCTTGATGAATTTTCGTTATTTGTAGTGTTTCAAGATCAGATTGTTTATTTTCTGAATGTACTTTAGGTCTGAAGGCCGGATTGTCTTCATAGTATTTCTCCGCAAGATTCAACAGAGGTCTAAGATTGATTCCATATACATCTTCAATAATATCCAAATTGTCATATCTTGCGCAGATACGAATGATATTGGCAAGACAAACCATTGAACCAGCAAAAGCACCAATCCATAGTACATCATGGTTTCCCCACTGAATATCAACTGAATGATAATTGATCAGAGTATCCATGATTTTATCAGGTTCGGGTCCACGATCATATATATCCCCCACTACATGAAGATGATCGACAACCAATCGCTGAGTGGTATACGCAAGCCCTGTTATAAGCTTATCTGCCTGACCTAAGGAGATGATTTGCTCGACAATTTCCTTATAATATTGCTCCTTATTTTCCGATTGATTGGTTTTGTATAGCAGCTCTTCGATAATAAACACAAACTGACTCGGCAATGCTTTACGTAATTTCGAACGTGTATATTTGGAGGAAGCATGAGAAATAAGCCTGATCATCCGCTCGATGATGACGATATACCATTGGTTTAATTCTTGTTCATTGCTAAAATGACTTTTCATTAATTTTAATTTTTCTTCAGGATAATAAACTAATGTCGCAAATTCATTGATTTCTTTTTCAAATAAAACATCTTGAAACAAGTCTTTAATTCTCTTTTTTACATTCCCTGAACCATTTCGTAACACATGTTGAAAGGCTTGATACTCCCCATGTAAATCACTGACAAAATGTTCTGTCCCCTTTGGTAAATTAAGAATGGCTTCCAGATTAATAATTTCAGTCACCACTTTTTCTTCACAATCATATTTTTGGACTAGCAAATCTAGATATTTTGAATTCAAAACCATGTATCCCCTTTCAAAATTCAGCATTTCTAATAGATTGAGATAATTTGTATATATAATCAGATAGCAGCTTCGATAGGATAGAAATACCACCCATGTATCACGGATAAGGTTTTTGACATCGATTTCTCCTATATCCTGAGTTTACATTTTAATTAAATATATCATATTTCAATATATAAAAAGGCATGTTCTCAAATGAAAACACACCTAAAGATTATTAGAATTCTATTTTCCCTTGACAGGGAACAACACCAAAAGTATCTGCATGTTCTTCTAGCTGAACATCGGTAATGGTGTCTTCAAAGCTAGCTAGATTGAATTCGTACGCCCTACCCTTTTCTTAAACCCATTTGCAAGTGGTACGACAATGATGCCGGCGATGACAAGCTGCATGATGTTACCCGGGATAGAACCAAACGGCTGGATCCAGTTGCCGTAAAGGATGACTTCTGTAAAATAATAGCCGACAACCTTGATGATCAGGGCAGTAGCCACTGCTAGTATATGTACGTAAAGCTTTTTGCCTGGCATCTTCTCAGCAATAAGGCCAGCTACATAGCCCATCGTACCAACGATAACAAATGTAAACGGAGCCCATAATGTCCATCCTGAAACAATATCAAAAAGAGCCATACCAAAGGCACCTGCTATCGCTCCTGATTTTTTACCAAAAACAAACGCGGCAATCAAAAGTGGCACGTTACCTAAATGGATCAAGCCTCCATTTCCCATCAATGGCAGCCTGATGTTGATAAACATTGTGGCTAGAAATGTTAATGTAATAAATAGTGCATTGAGAACCAGAATTCTCGTTTTGTTTTGTTCTGTCGTGAACATGTAAATCCCCCTTGCCCTTTCAAATGTTGTGTTCAAGTTAATAAAAAAGATCTCCTCTTCTCTAATGATTACTAGTATAATAAAATCTGACAATATAAAAAGTGCCACTTTTTCAAAAAATGACATGGTCAGAGAGGAGGATTCTCCAATGGATATGCTAATGTTTGAATTGAATAAAAACACGAAAAAACCCTTGTATGAACAGCTTTATATTGGAATTAAAACTGCGATTATGAGCAAACAAATTGAAGTTGGTACGAAACTGCCCTCCAAAAAAAAATTAGCTGATTTTTTAAACATCAGCCAAACTACCATTGAAGTTGCCTATGCTCAACTGATTGCAGAGGGCTTTATTGTGTCAAAACCGCGGATTGGTTTTTTTGTAGAGGATATTAATGAATTACCTTATATCGAAACAGAACAAGTGGAGTTGTCTGTAGAGGAAGCTGAGGAAAAAATAATCCACTTTGACTTTCACCCAGGAAAAATCGATACAGACTCCTTTCCTTTTTCACTGTGGAGAAAATATGCAAAAGATTTATATGATCATCCATCAAAAGAGTTGTTACAGATTGGAGAACCTCAAGGAGAATACACATTACGGACTGAAATAGCAAAATACCTTTATCAATCACGGGCGATTGTGTGTAAACCGGAGCAAATTGTGATTGGCTCGGGTACGGAACAACTCCTTCCGATGATTTTAAGGTTGCTTGAAAATGATTCAAACTTCGCCCTCGAGAATCCCGGCTATTCGGCAATCCCAAGAATTCAACTGCAAAATAAAGCGATTCCGATCCCGGTTGATGAAGATGGATTAATTGTGGATGAGCTTGAAAAAACAAATGCGAATGTGGTTTACATTACCCCATCCCACCAATTTCCGACCGGTGCGGTCCTTTCCGCAACAAGAAGAACACAGCTAATGCATTGGGCAGCAAAGCTCGAGAATCGTTACATCATTGAAGATGATTATGACAGCGAATTCCGTTACACCGGAAAACCCATTCCTGCATTGCAAGGGATGGACCAAAACAATAAGGTCATTTATCTGAGTACGTTCACCAAATCATTAATGCCGTCGTTACGAGTGGCTTATTTTGTTTTGCCTTCAACATTGCTGAAAAAATATAAGGAAACATTCTATTATTATTCAGCGACTGTCCCGAGATTCGACCAGCATATCGTAGCCAGCTTCATGAGAGACGGTTATTTTTCAAAACACTTAAACCGAATGCGAAAAATTTACCGTAAAAAACTTGATAAATTGACCCAAATCTTTAAAACGTATTATCCTGAAGTCATCATCACTGGAGACCAAGCTGGAATGCACATTTTAATTTCCCTTCCCTTGCAAAAAAGTGAAAATGAGTTAAAAACAATCGCGGCTGAAAGCTCTATCGCCATTTACCCTGTAACCGAATATCTGTTAAAGCCAATTAAATATAAGTATCCAACGTTTCTGTTAGGGTTCGGTGGCATCCCTTTGGAGAAAATGGAGGAAGGCATTCACCAATTAATGCAATGCTGGGGAATAGCAAAATAATTATTTTCAGCCCAATTACTATGAGACCAATTAAAAATACCGGAGGGCTCTCCGGTATTTTTATCATTATGGGATTTCAATAAGCGTTTTTCTAAAGATAAACTCTTCTACAACTTTTGCAACGCCGTCATTCATATTGGTATCGGTAATAAAATCCGCCTGGGCTTTGATTTCTTCAGCTGCATTTCCCATCGCAACACCGAGGCCGGCAAATTGGATCATCGATAAATCATTGCCGCTGTCCCCAATCGCAATGACTTCATCCCTGCTGATGCCAAGCTGTTGAATAAGACTATTCAAGCTCGTTCCTTTCGTTACACCGAATTCAGTAAACTCCAAAAAGAATGGCTTTGACCTCATCACGCTTAGTCTTCCTGCAAACTCCTTTTGCAGTTTCTTTTCCACTCTTGCAAGAAGCTCCGGTTCTTCCAGCATCAATACCTTCACAACAGGTTCAGTTACCGCATCGACAAAATTCTTCACTACTTTTATCGGAATTTTTGTCAATTCGCCTTCAATATCGGTATAGGGATTTGCATTTTCTGTAACAATCGTGTCACCGACATACGTATGAATCCATACATTTTCTCGGCGGCTGATCTCATATAACTGATGGACTATTTCAGTTGGCAACATCGAGCTAAACCATTCCTCACCTGTTCGGCAATTGATGATTTTAGCACCGTTAAACGAGAGGATAAAGCTGCCATATTCACTCAAACGTAACTCTTCTGCTATGCTCAGCATTGCACTTGTTGGCCGTCCAGAAGCCAGTACAACCTTCACACCTGCTTCCTGCGCTTCCATCAGTGCTTGCTTTGTTCTCGGGGAAATAGTCAAATCATCGCGCAGCAGTGTATCATCCAAATCCAGGACAATCATTTTATAGTTCATTCTAGTTTTCCCTTCCTATTAAAATACTTTTTTATTTTACTATAGAGGAAAGAGAAAAACCATGATTGACATAATTCCTCCATACTTACTAGATTTAGGGGCTTTTCTTCTGTTTGCCTGCATAGAATGTAGACAAGCGTACGTCCTCTCTCAATGAGAATTATTAACTTGGAGGGAATAACCTAATGCATTTTATTGAAGATGTAAAAGATGTAAAGTTTAGTTTTTTGGAAAAGCCACCGGCTTCGTCCATGACCCATGCCTTCGTTTATGTTAATCATCAAAACAAATACTATGCCGTTAAAAATGGAGAGCGACTGTCACGTAGTGAATTGCGGATTGGCAAGTATAAAAAGGTTTATACCGTCAATATGCAGCAGGAAACCATCATTTATAAGGAGGAAGTCCCATCCGCTACTAGAGGAAGAAGGTTTCTTGTCAATTTATCTATTGATATTGCCGTGGAACACCCTGAACGGTTAGTTCAACAAAATGCAGGAGAGATTGGCAGCATTATTAACAATCATCTTCCCTTCTGGGTGGAATCGGAAGCAAGATTTTATCCGATTGAAGAGGAGCTGGATTTCGCCCGGCATATTGAGGAATTTTTTCAAACCTCACGATTAGTCAAGGTCTTACGAGAGGCTGGTATTGTGGTTCGGAATGTTCGGGTATTAATCCGGCAAGGTATTCGAGACCAGCGCCATGATGAGGCGATCGCCGATTTAGACCGGAACGCAGAACTATCTGCCTATCAAGAGGCTCTGGACTTGGAGGAGTCGCGCCGGATTTCGGCCTCGATTAAAGAAGCTCTCCAAGCAGGTGATTTTATCACAGCAGGGAAGCTTGGAGAAAAGAATGAAATGGCAAAGCGGTTAGTAGAATCGGAGTTTAGCCAAAATCATGCCTTTAAAAATGAGGTAAACAAACAACTTTTTAATTTGATCAACGATCACTCAATTGACCAGTTTGAGGCAGAACAAAGATTAGCCAAACTAAAAAAGCTATTCCCCTATCTCCCTGGTAATCTAGAAAATAGAAATAGACAGATTTCTAGTCCAAGAAGAGAACTTCCATCCTATTTCAATAAAGGAGATTAGCAATGGTGGTATCCATTTTAGATCAGCTGTTTAGGACATGGTCTTTTCTTTCTCTCCTGCCGGAATGGTTGCGAATTTTTTTTGCTCTCTTTGTGCTCCTGCAACTCGCGAGGATGATTTTGTTGTACATGGTACCTCCCTTCTTAAACTTATTGTGCCGTTTTTTGCAAAAAACACATCATCTCCTTTCTTACCCAATCATGATACTTCTTTGCACGATGCAAAGAAGACGGAGAGAAGCTGGGAAAGCTGGCATATCGATATGGGTCGATATTTTAGAAGGAATGTTTGCTTTGTTTGAACGTTTTTTCAACAAAATGATCCAACTTTCTAAGAAACGGACAAGGAATAAGAGAAAGATTAAAAGATGGACTTTCCATTTCGCCACAACTTTAGTGATTTTGCTTACTGCTGCCATCATGAACAATCCAAACGAGTGGTATGCACAAAAATGGAATAATGCTGAGGTATGGTTAAACCAAGATCAGGTCCACGTTCAAGCAACAGGATCCACTCCTGATCCAAAAGAATTCATTTTAAATAAGAATTATGAAGAAGGCGGCAATATTCGGGAAGCTCCCGATCTAACCGCTCCACGTAAATACACGATTAAAAATGGAGAAATCATGCACTTTTTGAATGAAGAACAAGTAGATTCAGAAGGAATTAAGTGGCTTAAAGTTCAAACCGCAAACGGGATCGAAGGCTGGATTTCATCCTTGATTGTCAGGGAAAAACGATAAATCTTACCGGCTCAAGGGAAAAATTTAAAGCAATAACCAAAAAAGGAGAGTTGACTGCAAATAGTCATCTCTCCTTTTAATTACATTTAAATAGAACATAACATGATTTATACAAACTGAATTGACCCAAACTCACCATGCGGATGGTTTTGTAAATTAAATCTTCTATACTCATATTGTAATTTCGATAGTGATAATTTATAAAGCTGCTGATCTTCTTTATTGTATACGTTTAAGAAAATTAACTTATTGATAAGTTTTTGTCGCTTTTTTTCATCATTATTTCTCATCAGAAACACTCCTTTAGTTTTACACAAGCTATCCATTGAGTACGACAATTATTCATTATATTCGATTAATTTTATTATAAACTTATAATTCCTATCTGTAAAGTAGGAATTAAGTTTAAATAATGAAGACACTTTCATGACAGTGTCTTCACGAATTTATTGACAAAATTTGAGTACCTAAAATTACACAGTGATGATCCATAAGGAAACTCGTATTTTACCCATTCTTCTATTTCGACTTATTCCTGATCTTCCTAAGATACCTCTTCAAACTGACTATTGTAAAGCTCCGCATAGAAACCATTTTTCTCAAGCAGTTCAAAGTGATTTCCACTCTCGATAATGTCTCCATCCTTCATTACTAATATGAGGTCAGCATTTTTAATCGTAGAAAGTCTATGGGCAATCACGAATGAAGTCTTGCCAACGGTCAATTTATCCATAGCTTGTTGAATCAATACTTCTGTACGGGTATCAACCGAACTTGTTGCCTCATCTAAAATGAGTAATGGTTTATGATCAACCATGGCACGAGCAATGGTAATCAACTGTTTTTGGCCAGTGGAAAGATTGGCTTTATCATCTAGAATCGTATCATAGCCTTTTGGAAGAGTCTGAATGAAATGATGAAGTCCTACTGCTTTACATGCTTCTACTACTTCTTCATTCGTCACTCCCTTTCTGGAATAGACAATATTTTCGTGAATGGTGCCTTCAAACAACCATGTGTCTTGAAGAACCATACTGAAAAGATCGTGAATATTCCCCCGTGTCAGTTTGTTTGTTGGTATACCATCAATCAAAATTTCCCCGCTATTTACTTCATAGAATCGCATCAGCAGGTTGACCAAGGTTGTTTTACCGGCACCGGTAGGACCGACAATCGCTACTTTTTGTCCTGCCTTTGCATTGGCTGAAAAATTCTTAATTACCATTTTATCTTCGCTATAGCCAAAGCGAACATTCTTAAATTCGACATCACCAATGGCCTTTTCAAGTTTTTCCTTCTTTACACTTTCTTCTGCAAGTTCTTCTTCCGCAAGGAATTCAAATACTCGTTCACTAGCAGCCGCTGTAGACTGTAAGTTAGTAGCCGCCTGGGCAATTTGTGAGAGTGGCTGTGTAAACAGTCGGATATAGATCATAAAAGCAACAATGACACCAAAAGAAATGACATTATTTACTGCAAGCACTGCACCCACGATGCTAACAACCACATAGCCAAAGTTTCCAATAAACATCATTAATGGCATCATCAGGCCTGACATAAATTGAGATTTCCAAGCGCTATCATATAGTCTTGTATTGATTTCATGGAAGGTTTCCTTGGCATTTTTTTCACCATTATAAACCTTTACCACATGATGGCCAGAATAAATTTCTTCAATATGACCGTTTAACTTTCCAAGCTCTTTTTGCTGCTGAACGAAGTATTTTTGAGACTTTGAGATGATAAACGTCATTAAAGCAAATCCTATAATTGTAGAAAGAATGGCAGATATAGCCATGATCCAGTTTGTATAAAACATCATGATGAGTGAGCCAAGGAACATGGTGATTGCCGAAACAAGTGTACTTAAGCTCTGGTTCATCGTCTGTCCAATCATATCGACATCATTCGTTATCCGGCTTAAAACATCTCCGGTACTAGTAGTGTCAAAGTATTTTAATGGCAGTCGATTGATTTTAGTAGATAAATCGGTCCTTAAATTCTTTGACACTCGCTGTGTGACCGTGACCATAATAAATCCTTGTATATAGTTAAATAGAGCTCCTAGGCCATATAAAAAGGCAAGAATGGCTGCCACATTGACCACCGCATTAATATCAACGCTCGTCATTAATCCTTCTGTAATCAAATCTGTAATCTCACTAAGCAGCTCCGGTCCCACAATATTGAAAATGGCCCCTGCCATCGCAAGCACCAATGCGATGATGATCATTGGTAAAAAGACTTTACAATATTGCATGAGCTGACTTATGGTTTTTTTGAAATTCTTAGGTTTTGCTCCAGGGCCAGGCATAGACCCTGGTCCTCCCATTCCTCCAGGAGGTGTCTTTCTGTTATGTTCATGGCTATTTTCACCCAATTTCAAGCTCCTCCTTCGATAACTGAGAATAGGCAATTTCCTGGTAAACTCCACAGTTCCTTAATAGCTCCTGGTGGGTACCAATCCCCACTACTTCACCATCGTCCAATACCACAATTCGATCTGCATCCTTTATGGTACCAATACGTTGTCCAACAATTAATGTAGTGGCATCTTGTGTTTCTTTTTTAAGCACTGACCGCAATACTTGATCCGTCTTATAATCTAGTGCTGAAAAAGAATCATCGAAAATATAAATTTCGGGTTGTCGATAAACCGCACGCGCAATTGATAATCTTTGTTTCTGTCCACCGGAAATATTGGTACCACCTTGGGCTATCGCTGCATCATATTGATTATCCATTTTTTCAACAAATTCTGACCCTTGCGCTATTTCCACTGCCCTTTTAATAGCCGTTTCCTGGGATGAATTTTTTCCACTCTTACCATAAGCTACATTGGACGAAACCGTGCCGCTGAACAATACAGCTTTTTGAGAGACATAACCAAGCTTATTTCTTAATGACTGCTGGAGATAATTTTTCACATTCACACCATCCACCAATACTTCCCCTTCTGTTGCATCATAGTATCGAGGAATTAGGTTAAGCAGTGAGCTCTTACCACTGCCGGTTGAACCTATGAAGGCTACTGTTTCTCCTTTTTTTGCAGTAAAGCTTACATTGCGGAGAATATAATCTGCCGCATCTGGATATTTAAAACTTACATTGCGGAATTCCACTTCGCCGGAGTGAGCATTCTCCCCTTCTGTTAAATTCCCATCCATGATTTTGGACTCGGTTTCTAGAACCTCATTGATTCGTTTGGCGGAAACTGAAGCCCTTGGCAGCATGAAAAAAACGAAGGAAAGCATTATAAAAGCCATAATAACCTGCATGGCATAGGATGAGAAAACAACCATATCCGAAAACAAGGATAATCGATTTGGTAAAGTAGCATCATTAATCAAGTAGGCACCTATCCAATAGATAGCTAGACTCATACCTGACATAATGACTCCCATTGTTGGCATCATAATCGCCATTGTTCGCATTGTGAATAGATTCGTCTGTGTCAGTTCGCTATTTGCTTTTTCAAATTTTGTTTCTTGGTATTCACCCGCATTGTAGGCATGAACAACCCTTATACCAGCTAAGTTTTCCCTCGACACTCGATTCAAGTTATCGGTTAAACTTTGAATGATTTTAAATTTGGGCAAAGCAACAAAAACTAGGATTGTTAACATTAATATCAGGAAGGCAACAGCAATTCCAGTTGCTGCTGTCCATTGCCAGCTTTTCCCCATAATTTTAAAGATTGCCCAAACAGCCAAAATCGGTGCCTTTACAATTACCTGCAGCCCCATTGCAATAAGCAATTGAATCTGTGTGATATCATTTGTTGAGCGTGTGATCAAACTAGGCGTTGAAAATCCATTGATTTCTTCCATCGAAAAAGACATTGTCTTTTCGAATACCATTGCTCGCAGCCGTACTGAAAATCCAGCTGCTACCTTTGCTGCAAAGTAACCCACAATAATTGACGCGATCATACTACCAATCGCACACAAAAGCATATAACCGCCATTGAGCAGAACATCGCTCATTTTACTTCCTTCTGTCTGGACGAGCATGGTAATATCATGCATGTAATCAGGCAGTTTTAAATCAAGATACACCTGCGTTACGATGAATACTAAGCTGTAAAAAATAAATAGCCAGTCTTTTTTCTGAAGGTGTTTAAAAATTCTCAGCATAAATAGCCCTCCCTAAGGTTTTACTAATAATCTAATAGTGTTAGATATTCCTTACTGATCATGCAGCCTTTTTTTCATGCCCGCATCATCATCACTCATCTTCTGTTGTGATTTCCGTAATCCTTTTAATAATTCGAACAAATTCCTTGGCATCTTGTTCACCTAGTTTTTTTAAGGTATTCTCAAGCATTGATATTGCTTCATCCTTTTCTTCCATAACGAAGCTTTTACCTGCTTCAGTGATCGTAACAATGACAATTCGTTTGTCATCCTCTTCCCTATTACGTTCAATAAATCCTTTTTTGGATAAACTGTTAAGGGCTGATGCCACCCGGGGGGTGCTGAGGAAAAGTTTTTCACTAAGTTCACCTGATGTAACTCCATTTTGAAAAAAATGAAGGAACCCTAATATTCTTCGTTCACCATGAGAAAGGTCGTCGACTTTTTTCTGAAACGGCTTTTTAGGTGACTTCATCATGCTACTCACCATTTCGTCTGCTAATGCTCTGTAATCCAAAATAATCACCTTCTGAATTTATCTAATACTATTAGATAATATATAATCTTTGAGAATGCTTGTCAATTTGGAAATATTTAATTAAATGTTCCCGTCTTAATTATTAGGATCTTTTCTTTATTATTTCATGCTAAAAGTGACTGAACCAGTACCTACGCAAAAAAAAAGCCTTGAAAAAAATTCAAGGCTTTTTTCTCAAATACTGTTGATAATCATCCTTCTAATAATAGAGAATGTGGATCCTCTAACAATTCTTTTACAGTGGCTAAAAAGCTAACTGCTTCTTTGCCGTCGACAATTCGATGATCGTAAGACAAAGCGATATACATCATTGGGCGGTTTTCCATGCGCACATCATCGATCGCTACAGGTCTTGTTTGAATTTTATGCATCCCTAGGATACCTACCTGAGGGCTGTTCAAAATTGGCGTTGACATTAAAGAACCGAAAACTCCGCCATTAGTTATGGTAAATGTACCACCCTGTAAATCTTTTAAAGTTAGAGCGTTATCTCGCGCTTTTTTACCAAGATTGCTAATCTCTTGTTCAATTTCAGCAAAGTTTTTTGAATTTGCATTGCGGACCACTGGTACCACTAAACCTTCAGGGGCTGCAACGGCAATACCGATATCGTAAAACTTTTTGATAAGCAATTCATCCCCTTGAATTTCGGCATTTAAAAGCGGGTATTGTTTTAAGGCGGAAACGACCGCTTTTGTAAAGAAAGACATGAAACCTAGGCGAACACCATGCTTTTCATAAAAGAGATCCTTCCGCTGTTTGCGCAAATCCATAATCGCGGACATGTCAACTTCATTAAAAGTCGTTAACATCGCTGCAGTCTGTTGTACTTCAACCAGGCGTTTTGCAATTGTTTGACGTCGACGTGACATTTTCACACGTTCTACCGGTTTATCAAACTCTGTATCTAATGGTTGGCCAGTTGGTTTCGGACTTGCTTTTTCCGATTTAGGTTCTTCCTTTTTCACTGGGGTATTACTGTGTGCTTTCACATCTTCTGGTCGAATTCTTCCAAGCGGGTCATTGCTGCTCACCTGGTGTAAATCGATCCCCATTTCTCTTGCCATTTTTCTAGCTGCTGGTGAAGCAATTGGCCGAGTTGTTTTCGCAGTTTCTGGTTCTGGCTGGGAAACTGGTTGAATTACGGTTTCTTCTGCCGTTTTTTCTGACGCTATTTCAGGAACAGTCTCAACATTTCCTGCAACCGTGTCCTCTTCAATAATCGCGATAATATCGCCAACCTCAACCGTATCACCAGGCTCTTTTAATACCTTGGTAACTACACCTGTGTGTTCAGCATTTAATTCAATATTAACTTTGTCGGTTTCCAGTTCTACAACGCTATCCCCTTTGTTGACCTTGTCACCAATATGAATGAGCCATTGTGAAATCGTTCCCTCAGTGATGGATTCTGCGAGCTCTGGTACTTTTATTTCAAACATCTGTCATAGCCTCCTAGGAATTTTGTTGATCAATTTATACTTGTCTAGACCTTCTGATTTCGTTATCTATTATTAACGGAGTCTTTTTCTTGTTTCTGAGTAACTGTGATACTACTAGGATTCAACGCCTGTTCGATAATTTGTTCTTGTTCCTTTTTATGAACTAACGAGTCTCCTCCAGCCGTGCTTGATCGGTACTGACGCCCGATGTATCCGACTGTCTGGTTACCTGAAGCTAGATCATATAGGGTCGGTGCAATATAATGCCAAGCTCCCATATTTTTCGGCTCTTCCTGAACCCATACAATCTCCCTTAGGTTAGGGTAGCGATTTATGATGGTTTCCACTTTTTCTTTCGGGAATGGATACAATTGTTCGATGCGAACAATGTGTATTTCGTCCAAGTTTCGACCCTCTTTACCAGCATCCATTTCCACAGCCAGATCGATCGCCATCTTACCAGTCGTTAGCACTAAGCGTTTCACCTTCTCTGCTACTGTCCCAAGCTTCGGTTGTTCGACAACAGTTTGAAAATGCCCTTCGCTAAGTTCAGATCCATTAGATGATACCATTGGGTGACGAAGCAGACTCTTTGGTGTCATAATTACCAACGGACGAACGAACTCTGTTCCTAAGATAGAAGCCTGACGACGCAAGATATGAAAATATTGGGCAGCACTTGTTAAGTTAGCTACTGTCCAGTTGTTTTCAGCTGCCAATTGTAAGAAACGTTCAGGTCGGGCACTGGAGTGCTCAGGCCCCTGTCCTTCATAACCATGAGGTAATAAAAGTACCATACCTGATTTCTGTCCCCATTTTGCTCTAGCAGAGGAAACAAATTGATCAAATAATGGCTGTGCTGTATTGGCAAAGTCGCCATATTGAGCTTCCCATAGGACAAGTGTCTCAGGTGCAAATACATTATAGCCATATTCAAAACCTACTACAGCTGCTTCCGACAATGGGCTATTATGAACCGTAAACGAAGCCCGCGCTTCTTGAAGATGGTGCAATGGCGAATATGTTTCATTCGTTTCTGTGTCATGGAGCACAATGTGGCGCTGTGCATACGTTCCGCGCTCAGAATCTTGACCAGTTAAACGAATCGGCGTTCCATCTTTTAACATTGATGCCAATGCCAATACTTCGGCTACCGCCCATTCAACTTTTCCGTTCTCTTGTAATGCCGTTTCCCGGCGCTCCAATATCCGCTTTAATTTAGGATAAACCCGAAAACCCTCAGGCCATTTCAGCAATTCAGAATTTAATACACGAAGCGTTTCAAGCGGTACACTTGTTTGAAGCGGAGGAATCCCTTTGGCAATTACCCCTGGTACCCCTACTTCCACAAGGGGTTCACCCTGCTTCTTCTCTGAAACTTTGTCATACTCGGCTTTCAGTAAATCTTGGACTGTGCGATTAATTTGCTCAACATCAATTTGATTTACAACGCCTTTGTTCTGCAATAATTGGGAATATAAAGCTCTGACCGTCGGATGTTTTCCGATTTTTTTATACACCTGTGGCTGAGTAACCGCTGGGTCATCCATTTCGTTATGACCAAAACGTCGGTATCCAACTAAATCAATTAAGAAATCCTTTTGAAAACGCGTACGATATTGATACGCTAGTCGAATTGCGGCCATACATGCCTCTGGGTCATCCGCATTGACATGGACAATCGGAATCTCAAATCCCTTAGCTAAATCACTCGAGTATCTTGTAGAACGAGAATCATGGCTATCCGTCGTAAAGCCAACCATATTGTTGGCAATAATATGAATAGTTCCACCAGTCCGATACCCTTTTAATCCACCCAAATTCAATGTTTCTGCAACAATTCCCTGTCCAGGAAAGGCGGCATCACCATGGACTAAAATCGCAAATGCTTTTGACACATCCTGCTCAGGGTAACCAGCTTTTTGCCGTTCCTCTTGAGCCGCTCTTGTAAATCCTTCGACCACGGGGTTGACGAATTCAAGGTGGCTCGGATTATTGGCGAGAGTAACGCGAGTCCTTACCGCGTTATTTCCTTCTATGAATCGATTACGACCCAAATGGTATTTGACATCTCCTGTCCAGCCTTCACTGATGTCTACTAAATCAGCTGATGGCCCTTGTTGTTTTGCAGAAGAATGCAGAAACTCTGAGAATATCTTACTGTATGGTTTATTTAAAACATGCGCAAGGACACTTAAGCGACCGCGATGCGCCATACCAATCAGGACATTGCGTGTTCCTTCGCCGACACCTTGGTGCACTGCTTCATCTAGCATCGGTACAAGCATATCTACACCTTCAATGGAGAAGCGCTTTTGACCGACAAAGATTTTATGCAAGAATTGCTCAAATCCTTCTACCTCAGTTAACCGCTGTAACAAATTCGTTTGTTCTTCTTTAGTTAAGGAGCCGTATACAGAACCCCTCTCCACCATCTCCTGTAACCATTTTCTTTCTTCCATATCCTGTACATGGCTAAATTCATAAGCTAGTTTGGAGGAGTAAATACTCTTTAAATGATTCATAGCATCCCAAGCACTTGCAATGCCGTCCGGTGAATTCTCCCATACCCATCGAGCTGGAATCGCTTTCAAATCATGTTCAGTTAATCCTTGTTTTTCAAGATTGTACAACTCATGATTTTTTTCATTTTCTTCCAAAGGATTTATTTTTGCTGCTACATGTCCATGTGAGCGTATTGTATCGAGCAGTCTTACTACATTCATAACTTTTGTTATATTAGCAGAATAATCTAGTGTGGTTTCCTTTTTGATTGTTTCTATCTTATTTTCTGACTCAAATGATAACAAAGGTGAGCCCCATTTAAGGAACAGTTCTTTTAGTTCAGGATCAACGGTGTCATCACCGCTAGTGTACCGCTCATATTGTTCTATTACATAACCAAGGTTTGGACCATTAAAATTTCTCCATGGATTTGGCATGTTATACTCCACTCCCATTTCAATACCCCCAAGTTTGAGATTCTCATATGTTAATTTGGATAATAAAATCAAATATTATTAATTGCTCAATCTTAAGGATAATGTAATAATTGAAATAAATAAAATGATAAAAAATTATATTAAACTATAAAAATTATTTATAACAGATAGATGGGTGGAACAATGGATTATCGTGATTGGGAAATACTGAAGGAACTATATCATCAAAAGAATCTAACGAAAACGGCCCGATTATTATTTCTTACCCAGCCGGCATTGACGAGCCGATTAAAGCATATGCAGGAAGAGCTAGGTGTTAAGATCGTAACCCGTGAAAGCCGAGGAGTGCATTTTACCCCAGAAGGAGAATACCTTGTCCAGTGTGCAGAAGAGGCTCTCGCTCATTATCAAAGGATAAAAGAAAATGTCCAAAATATGAGTAATAAAGAAAAGAATGAAGTAGTTGGTACATTGAAATTGGGGGTATCCAATTTTTTCGCAAATTATGAACTCCCCTATCTTTTGAAACTTTTTAAAAAGCAATATCCCCATGTAGAATTTAAAGTGATTACAGGATGGAGCAGAGATGTAACCCAACTGATTCACAATAAAGATGTTCATATCGGTTTTGTTAGAGGCGACTATGGCTGGAGGGGGTTAGCGACGCACCAATTATTTGAGGAAAATATTTGTATTGCTTCAAACGAGAAGTTTGATATGGTGGATCTCCCTCGTCTCCCGAGAATCGAATATCGAGGGGATTACTTATTAAAATCTATCATCGATCATTGGTGGGCTGAAAATTATGCACAAGCGCCTTTTATCAGTATTGAAGTCGATCAAGTGGATACATGTAAGGAAATGGTTATAAATGGTCTAGGTTATGGGATCTTGTCCAACAGGGTACTATCTGGGATAGAGGACTTATACAAAGTTAATTTAACGGATCAAGCAGGAAATCCTATATTGCGAAGAACGTGGATGTACTATCATAAGGATTCCCTGGAATGGAATGTCGTAAGGGCATTTGTCCAATTCATTGAAAATTTTGATTGGAAGAATAATTAATTTAAAAATTCAACCATTTTCTGAACAAAACTGCTATTGCACTAAAACAGAGGAAAAACCCTTGTCATCACAAGGGTTTTTCTGTTTATTTAACAATCCCCATGCTTATTCAGATGCAATGGGGGCGGAATGAGCCATCCCTTTTCTTTGTTTAAACGAAGTACTTTTGCACCTAGTGCTGCTTTTTGTGTATGGAACTGACCAAACATCATCGCTACATCTTCTCGAATTGACTTCCCAATCACTTGACTACATGCGACGAGTCCAGCAGCGATATCTGCCGAAAGTGTAGCAGCTACCGCTGGATCTGGAATCCTTGCTCCTACAGGAATATCCTCTAAACATGCTTCAGGAGGCTCAGGCGATGCAGGAGGCAGGCCAACTCCATTTTCTTTTAATAATTCTTCCACTTGTTTCTTTTCTTGCTGACAAATTTCAACCGCTTCAACTAGTAACTTTTTTAAATCAGCATCACCTGCATGATTGATCATCGTTTGATAACCAGCAATCATACTATTGCCAGCTAAAACAGAAGCCCAAAGATCAAAAACCTCACCATAATGTAATGGCTCTTCCTTAGGATTTCCACTTAAAATTCCCATAGTTACCCTCCTTAGGTTGTAGGAAAATTTATTCATACACAGTGCCACCTTTCCTCAAGCACAAATATATTTTCTCCGTTCGACTCCCTAATTATTGAAGTTTTATTAATAATTTTTTCGTACAGGAAATTACGAATTATTTGGACTAGGGTTTGGATTCCCCTCATAAAATGTACAGGTTGTTACGACGAGTGAAGTGGAGTGATTTTTTGAGCATACCCATTTTGGTTAGTTACATCATTTTAGGATTCACATTAGCCGCTCCAATTGGTCCCGTTAATTCTGCACGATTAGATAAGGGGATAAAAAATGGCTTCTGGCATGCATGGATCGTAGGAGTTGGATCTATGATTGCTGATGGAATCTTCATGCTAATGGTTTATTTAGGAATGGTTCAATTTCTTACTATCCCGATTGTGCAAATTTTTCTTTGGCTATTTGGTGGATTTATTCTTATTTATACAGGATTCGAAAGTATAAAAAATTCAAATACCATTACCCTATCCCAAAGTAGAACAAAGGAGTCATTGTTTAAGTGCTTTATTACTGGTTTTATTATGTCGATTACCAGTCCATTATCGATTCTTTTTTGGTTAGGGATTTATGGCTCTGTCTTAGCTAAAACGGTACAAACAAACGGAACTGAATCACTATTAATTTACAGTAGTATGATTTTTCTAGGGCTAACCTTTTGGGATATATTGGTTGCAGCACTTACTACAGGATTCCGAAAACTTCTAAATGTAAAAAGTTTAATCCTAATATCCATTGTTTCTGGAGTTTCATTGATCCTTTTCGGCTTATATTTTGGATATCAAGGTATGACATCACTTTTGGGTTAATCCACAAAACAAAAAGGATGGACACTTGGATTGTCCCATCCTTCTTAATTCTATAATTAGGAATTTAAATCATGTAAACCCGGGCTATGTTCGTTTGGCATTTCTGGCAATACCGGTACAGGAAAACCATTTGGAGGTGGTACTACTTGTAGTGTACCTCCATTTCTGCTTGGGGTTTCACCTTGGAAAATTTGACCGATAAGTGTTTCATCCAGTCTAAAGTTGAATTGTGCATTATGAAAGCCCATTTCAACATATTTTCGACATTCAGGATATTTATTTATATCGTAATTAGGAACTGGGAAAAGTTTCGCCCAATTAACCCCTAATGTTTCTAATGCTTTTGCGAAAGCATTTTGATGGGCATTATCCCGAACTATCAAGAAAGCAAGAGTTTCTCTAAACGTTTTATTGGAACTCATTTCATAAATTCGTGATTTTTGTAAAACACCTGTAGACTCTAACACAAGATTATCCAATAAGTCACTTATTAAGTTTCCATGGCTATAAACATAATTACCATTCCAAGGAAGACCTGCTGCATCAACAGGAAGGGAACTTTGTGCCCCCATAATAAAATGGTGCGGATTTGCGTGTTTGATTGCTTCTTCTAATGGTGCACCAGTAAAACCTTCAGCCCCTACCGCATCTTCTCCTGAACCATTTAACAGCTGATTAATAGTTGTTTGAACAAGTTCTACATGGCTTATTTCCTCTAGAAAAACACCTCTAATCAAATCTCGATACTGCTTTTGGTTTCCACGAAAGTTGGAGCTTTGAAAGAAAAATTGCATCATCGTTCGCATTTCACCAAATCTTCCACCTAACGTTTCTTGGAGCACCTTGGCGGCCGCTGGGTCTGGTTTATCAGGAACAATCATATTAATTAGGTCTTCTCTATAAAAATACATTCTTTTTCCTCCTTAAAATTCCTTACCTTCTATCTTTTGCTAAAGAAATTTCCTTTATCCAATTTCTTCATTCCTCAATAACCATCCAAATGCCTACCTCATACAGTAAATTGAGGAGGTGGTATGATGGATTCAGCTGGAGCATTTTTGCAGGAGATGTTGATCCTATATGGAATAGCCATTCTAGGCTATATCGTGAGAAAGAAAGGTATCTTAAATGACAACGCTAACGACGTATTAACACAACTGATCCTTACTGTTACTTTACCCGCCATGATTTTGTTCTCTTTAGATATTTCGTTTTCGTTTACCATCGTAAAAGATTTTTTGTGGCTTATTTTGATGTCTGCGTATATCCTTGGACTCTCTATTTTTATTGCTAGCTGGATGAGAAGGCGCTCTAAACTTCCAGAAAAACAAAAATGCGTCTATGAGGGCCTCACGATTTTTGGTAATCAAGGCTTTATCGGTTACGCTGTAAGTTATGTACTACTTGGTGAACAAGGAATTGTCTATCTAACCATCTTTAACTTATGTTATTTAATCCTCATATGGACTTATGGAATTTATCTTTTTAATAAAAGGAAAGTAACCGTAAGTTGGAAAAGTATTTTTCTTAATCCAGGAATACTATCCACCTTAAGCGGTTTGGTCATATTTTTACTTCCCATCCGTTTGCCAGAGATGATTTCCACAGGTTTAGAATCCATCGGTAAAATGACCATTCCCCTTTCAATGATGATGATTGGAATATTAATTGCAAACGTAAAAATGAAAGAGGCCTTTATTTTTATGAAAAATATCTACCTTTGGAAATCTGCCTTTGTCAAGTTGCTCCTTATTCCCATTCTGCTACTTCCATTCGCTGGATTGTCTGTACCATTTCCACTAATCACCATTGCTGTGCTGGTTTCAGGGATGCCTTCAGCCCCTACGATTTCCCTGTATTCACAAAAATATGGTGCTGATACTGCTTTTTCATCTTTTGGTGTCCTATTAACTACCCTTTTATGTGTTTTTAGCATTCCATTTCTTTACATGCTCTTAAATTTTTTCAGGTTTTAAACCCTAAAAGGATCGTTTAAGAACCTACCATTCCACCATCGAACTTGAGGTTCTTTTTACTCCTCGGATTGAGGATATATCTTCTATTAACTTATGCATAGCAAGATTCTTCTGTTTTGCTTCTATCATAATATCAAAGTCCTGGTTCACTATTTTAGCCATATTCAAAAATGGAAGAATGAACTCGATTGAAACAAAATCAGCATGGGAACGAAAGGCTTGTTCTGATTTAGGTGAGGAAATATGGACTTTAGGAATAGCTTCAAAAAAATCCCATGTTTTAAAAATACGTTCTAAGAACCGTGGAAGATCAACTTCCCCTTTATTCGCCATATAATGATGATAATCAAGTATCATCGGGACCTTTTCCTTTTCACACGCAAGGAGCGTTTCTTCGACATTATAAGTCTTATCATCATTTTCAAGCGTCATCTTGCTTTTAATCTCGTTTGGAAGCATTTTTAAATTATGGTGAAATCGCTCTATTGAATTCTCTTTATCACCATAAGCTCCTCCAATATGGATATTAATAAATCCATTATCGAGAACATTCATAGCCTCAAGCATCTTATAATGATATTCCATATCTTTCACTGCGTTAACGGTCACTTCTTCTCGGGGGCTTGTGAACAAGGTAAACTGATTGGGGTGAAAGCTTGGTCGAATCTGATGATTTCGAACCAATTGACCTAGCTTTTCCCATTCACTTTTAAACGGAGTAACAAAATCCCACATTACTTCTGGATGAGTGGCTAACGGCACTAAGGAGCTTGAAAACCGATATAATTTTATTTCATGGGCGATATTATAATGCAAAATTCTTATTGTATGATGTATATTTTCAGCGGTTACAGCTTTTAACTTTTCCATACGCTCATTTTTAGGAAGAGCTGCATACCTTGTAAACGTTAGTGATTTTGAAGGACTCGCATCCCATAAGCTTAATGCATTCGCCACATACCCAAAACGAATTTTCATTAATTGACAGTGCCACCTTTCCTGAAGCACATTTATTTTTTCCCACGGTTTCTTTCAATATTACGGTTACATAAATAAAGACCATCTCTTTGTATCGATGGTCTTCTTCTCTAATACTAATTTACGTTTATTGATCGGCTGGATTGCTATTAGCCAATCCTTTGGCGTTGGGATCGACAGTGTTTCCACCGTAATCAGGGACATGACTGGCATGCTCTTTATGATATTGAGTGCCTGATCCTTGTTGATATTTACCTTTTTGATTTTTATTACTTGGTTGATTAGCCATGTCATCATTCTCCTTTACCTTGTTTAATTAAGCTGTTTAAATATCTGTTGATTTCCATTCCAGCATTCACACAGCCTTATATTAAATGATTAGTATATTAACATCACAGGTATTTATCTTTCCCATGGTCAGTTTACATTATGTGAAATACTCTATTTTCGCTTGAGGGAAAAATTTATTGATGTAGTCACCTAGAGTATCCTTTATATCTTCTTGCTCCTGATCGGTATATACAAACTTGCCGATACCATATTTCCCCCACTTCCATTTCCGCTTGGATTCATCAAGTTCTAATTTAGTCATTGGATAATTTTTCTCAATCACTCTTTTCGCAGGTTTGGTAAAACGATGTTGGATCAATTCAAAAGTTAAGTCTTGTTTCGCTGAATGGGGAAGCTTAGATTCTAACTGCTCAAACATAACTTTATACCCTTCTTTCCACCCTTCATGAAGGTAGATCGGTGCAATAATAAAACCTAAGGGGTATCCTGCGTCAGCTACCTTTCCAGCTGCTTCAATCCTTTCATGCTGTCTCGATGTTCCTGGTTCAAATGTTTTAATAATATAATCATCATTCATACTAAAGCGAAATCGCGTCCGTCCGTTATGCTTGGCGTCAAGCAAATGGTCGACATGCGCAAATTTTGTGACAAAACGGAGGTTCCCAAATTCTGATTGTCCAAAAAATTCAATAGCTTTTTTTAATGTATGGGTCAAATGGTCAACACCGACAATATCTGAGGTACAGGAAGCCTCAAATCTAGTTGTTTCCGGTGCCCGCTCCTTCATATATTTTTCAGCTGCGTCAAAAATATCCTCAATGTTTACATATGTACGGATATAAGGTTTACTGCCCATAGTTGTTTGCAAGTAACAGTAATGACAATGCCCCATACAACCTGTAACAAAAGGTATGGCATATTCTGCGGATGGCTTGGATGTATCGAACTTTAACGTTTTCCTCACGCCGATCACCAATGTCGATTTTGCAATTCGATAACGCTGAAGGTCCGTATCGCCTGGTAAATTGCGAATCTGATTATGCGAGGTGGTTTCTCTAACTTCAATTCCCATATCTTTAAATTTTTTCATTAGTTCTTTTCCAAGTGGATACTCTAAGGCCGCTGGTTCAACATAAACGAGTTGGGGGACAAATGGCTTAACCATATTGTTCCTCTATTTCAGTTAAGCCAAAGGCTTCCTGATAGGCATTTTCAGCCTCGGATACGGTCGAGAATACCGCTACTTCATCCGTTAAGGGATAATAGGTTTCATATATAAAAAGGGCCAATTGATTTGGTGACTCAGGATTTTGAACAACAGCTGCTTCTTGTACATTTGCTACGTCTTGGGCATGCGGATTCCGTATGATCACATATACGATTTGTCCCTGCTGGTAGGATTGGTACATATCCATCTACAATAAATCCTCCTTTACGACATATTTACAAAGAACATTGTCGAACGAATAATATTCGAAATCTTCTAATTAATTGGTATAATCATCCTAGTAAAATTTTACATAAAGATGCAAATTACTAGAGAAAAAGAGAGGTCGGAATGATGAAAAATACCTTTTTTGTTGCTGTATGTGTTACCATTACGATCGCCTTAGTGTTCGCTTGGACTCAACGGTGGTCCTATGGACCTAAGCAGACGTCGAAGGATAACGACACAAACATTATCCTATCCCATAAAAAAGATCATTGGGCGAAACAAGATTGGCTAGTCATCAATGGTGTTGATGGCAGTAAGACTTATTACGGCACTGAAAACCCAGTTCCAAATGAAGATGAAAAGTCTAAAGCCAATACAATCCGTGATCTATTCACTTATGCTTGGGCTGGATTGACACTACTGTTCCTTTTACTGAGTATCGTGGGCTTACTAAACATCTTCAGAAACTCTCCTCTTCAAGCTTCTAATATCCAAAAGGATCTAAAAGTCCGGCTCTAGTGAGACGGACCCTATATGGTATCAAAAACCCCTCTCAAAGGGGTTTTTGACTTTTTTTACTTTCCAATAAACATTTGTGTCCAGTGATGGCCCGTTTTTTCATAACCAACACCAATATGAGTAAAATTACCACTTAAAATATTTTTTCGATGTCCCTCACTATTCATCCACGCATTTACGACTTCTTGTGGAGTTCGTTGACCTTGAGCGATGTTTTCCCCGGCTGATTTATAGGACACTCCAAAATCCCTCATCATGTCAAATGGAGATCCGTACGTTGGACTAGTATGTGAGAAATAATTATTTTGCTGCATATCGACTGATTTCTTTTGTGCTACACTATTTAATTGCGCATCTGCCTTTAATGCAGGCAGACCATTTTTGCTTCGCTGCGCATTTGTTAAATCTATAACCTGTTGTACAAAGTTATTGACATCCCCTGTGGCAGGAGCTGGTGCTGCTGGCTTTGGTGCAGGAGCTGCCGGTTTCGGCGCCGGTGCTGCTGGTGCAGGAGCAGCAGGCTTCGGTGCCGGTGTTGCTGGTGCTGGTGCCGGTGTTGCTGGTTGCTGAGGAGTTGGTGCCAGTCCTATCTGTTGCTGCTGATTTGGCACTTGCCCAGGGACTCCTATCTGTAACCGAACTCCAGATCTAGGATCAATTCGAACAAATTGATACTTGGCATCTTGAATTAATACCGCCCTCGTGTGCGGATACTTATTACTATTAATCGTCGTATTAGAGGCGGAGATGTTCATATCATTATTATTGATTCTGTTTGCTCGCTTATTATCACGGTTCCAATCGAAATCTCGATCGTTGTTTACATTAAATAACCCGCGATGACCATTTCGATCATTATTTAGATCCACTCGATCATTGCGATCATTGTTAAGATATCGATCGCGATTATTATTTACATTGGTAATTACTCGATCTCGACGGTTGTTATTATTACGGTCGATGTCACTGTCATTATTATCATTATTCGTATAATCCTCTGTCAGTGGACCATTATGGTCTATACCGTCATCTCTTCCGTTACCAACATTCATAATATTGTTATTACGATCTATTCTGGCGGTACGATCACCATTAGCTGCATTATCCGCATCATTATTACATGCCGCAAGTCCAAGTGATAAAACAGCTGTCAAAACAAAACTAAAAGGCTTCTTTATCAAATTGATTACCTCCTTGCAAAAATACAAAATGTTTTTGCCTCCTTATTTTTAATTTTTTTCAAAAAAATAATGATGGAAAATAAACGCATAATCGGGAAAACAAAAAGCATTCGGCAATATTTGCCGAATGCTTTTCTGGATATATGTGAAGCCTATTTTTAAAAAGCATAACTACAGGACCATTTGTTTATTCTATAAACGTAGTTCAAAGATGAAAGGAGCTCAAATCATGCCAACGAATCCGGTTCCAATTCCTACTCCGCCGCGTGCTATAACTACAAAAGACTTGCTCTATATAAAAGATGTGTTATCTTGGCAGCTTTTAGCACTTAAAAAATTCCACTTTTTTGCACAGCAAGTGAAAAATCCAGAAATTAAACAAGCCCTCGATAATATGGGGAAGATGCATCAGAATCATTTCCAGAGGTTGCTCCCTCATTTACAGGTGGATAACAACAGTGTTTTAGCAAGCTTACCTAAACCGCAACAGTCACAGCAGCAAGGTTAATTTGACCAGGAGGCAGAAACTATGCAAAATCAGAATAACAATCAAATCGCCAATCCCCAAACTGGAGAATTACCAACAGTAAAAGGGCCAGATATGAATGATCGAGACTTTTTAAATGATGGCCTAAGTACTTGTAAATATATAACAGACAGTTTAAATATTGCCATCCGCGAGGCAAGCCACCAACAGTTGCATTCAGACTTATTGCAAATCTTATCCGAAACACATCAAAGCTGCCGCGCGCTTTATAACTTAATGTTTCAGCATGGCTGGTATAAGCTTGAAGCAGAAGAACAACAAAAAATCGATCAAGCTTATCAGCAGTTTAACGGATATTCCTCGCAATTTCCCTACTAATGTATGTAGAAAGATGACCCTGCGTGGCCATCTTTCTACCAATTAATTCAAAAATATTATTCAGGAAGTATCAGGCTCAATCTCCCTTCTTATTTAATTTCCGTTTTATTTTACGGTACAGACGATAGCCTTTTCTGACATTGTCGACAATGAAAAAAGGAATGGGTGGGTGATATTTATAAAGAAAAGGCCGATATATCTTTTCATAGGCTTTCTTCAAATCTGTCCACTTTCGACATACACCCTCCTTATAAAAATCAGACACATCAACGATATACCCCCGTCCATTAGACATCGCTACATTTTTCCCATGTATATCATATGGATTCAAACCAACTGACCTTGCATAGGCAATTCCCTCATCAATATCATCCATCACGGATTGCGGAATTTGAATTCCTTTTATGACCGCATCGAACAATGTGATCCCCTCAATCCTTCTTAAAATTAAATAATTTTCCCCGTAGTCAATTAGCGATGAAAAGGTTGGATGATTGCCTAGTTTTTTATAAACTTCAATTTCCTCTTTTATTGCCTCAGGACTCCGTCCGTACACCTTTACTACCCATTTAGGATTAGACTCATGTGAAAAAACACCAGCATAATTACCGCTCCCGATTGTTTTCCAAGTCGTTGATTCATTTTTAACAATAATCGGATCAAAAGGACTTTCCATTGATAATTGAATATGGGGTAGTAATTCTTTTCCGATCAATTTGATATACTTTTCAATTTGCATTTGCACACCTCAGCATTAAATCTAAAAATTACTTTATTTTATTATACAGCCGTTGTACACTAAAATTTGAAATAATTTTCAGTATTTAGACATAATTCCTGAAATATTTATTGTAGAGGTGAAACCATGAATTTCCCACTTTTAGAAACAAAGCGGCTAAAGTTGGTAGAGATAACCCATAATCACGCGAATAGCTTATATGAAATTCTATCACGAGAAGAAGTTACAAAGTACTATGGAACGGACCATTTCCGTTCACTCGGTGAAGCGATAAAGTTGATTGATATGTTTCAAAAGAATTTCTTTGAAAAACGTGGAATACGCTGGGGCATGGTTTTAAAAGAAAATTATAAACTCGTTGGGACAGTTGGGCTAAATGGTTTACAGTTAAAAAATATGCGGGCAGAAATTGGATATGAATTACACCCTGATTATTGGAGAAAGGGATATACGTTGGAAGCCATATTAGAGGTGTTACGCTTTAGTTACACAGAATTAGAATTAAATCGTATTGGTGCTGTCGTCTATCCAGAAAATACACCATCTGTTGCCCTCCTAGAAAAAATGGGGTTCAAAAAAGAAGGATTATTACGTGACTATATGTTTCAAAACAACAATTTCCATGACACTTATGTATTATCTTTACTTAAAGAAGAATGGCTAAAAAGCCAGGGTTAAACCCCCTGGCTGGTCATTCCTCAAAATAATTTCTAAATTTTTTGGGGTCCTTCGTTTCTTCACTATGATAGTAAGGGTTATTTTCTGTGGCATTTTTCGGATCAAGATTTGTTTTGATCACTAAATGAGGGCCAGCAGTATTTTCTGCTATAATTCGGTCGTTTAGTTGATCAAAATCAGGCATTTTATGACTACCAGGTTGCTTTGGTTCCATGAATCAAACACCTCCTAACACTAGGGTGTTATACTTTTTGGTGTTTGATGCATCATTCTCATTAAAAAGAAAACTAGGAAGTGGAAACTTCCTAGTTTGTTTATTCTTCTTCGACGCCTAGTAAGAAATCTGGATTTAAATCCTCGAATTCTTCATCGTCAACATCAAAGCCCCAGTCATCATCATCATCACGGCAACCCTTTGGATTAACGGCTACACATACTTTTGTTTCACCGATTACTTCCACAAGGAATTCCCTTTCAACATGGACAATGATACGGTTCCCATTTGGGGAAATGACTGCTTCACAACAATTTGGCTGCTGCAACACGCGGGCACAAATTTCATTGTCATCTAAGCAATCATCGTCACGGTATTTTAACTTAATGACATCAGTATATTGAACACGTTCAGTCACAACTTCTGTTTTCGTGTTATCGTTAAAAGAGTACCAAACGTTGATGTCATAAGATCCGTGTATCTCTACTGTCTTGCCGACTTTTTTCGCGTTGTATTTATGGTTGATAATCCAACAGCCAAGGATGCTGGATGGACTATGTGCAGGGCTAATCGTATGATTGGACTGGGTGAATTTACGCCCTTTCGCAACTACGGCCTTTGTAATTATCTCTCTGTATTCTCCCATTTCGCGCGAAACCTCCTCATTCATTTTCAATTCATCCTATGCATTTTTTTAGACTAGTGTGCGATATTTTCTGTGAATATTGGATAAATGTTTATTGATAGTTCAGTTTATGCGGAATTTATAGGTATGTTCCTAGTAGGCAAGTATTTCGTTGATTCGGGGATAAGATAAATAAAGAAAAGCGGAAGACCCTAGGCGCTGAAGCTAGGCAATAAGAAAGCCAGGCTGCAATTAGCCTGGCTGAAGTAATTAATGCTCGTGATCGCAATCATCATGACCGGCACATGACCCGCCATTTTTAAGGCTGGCGCCTGTTTCACCGCGCAAAACATCTCCGCCAGTTGATTCAAGAATATCATCGGTAACTTTATTGGAAATGGTTGTTGCAATGAGTTGTAACAATTCATTTACTTCTAATTGTGACTGCTTAAACTCTTGAACAACAGGAATATCATCTAATTCTTCTTCAATAGAAGAAATCTTGGCTTCCACTTTTTTTAAGGCTTCAGGTTTTCCATAATGCTGTAAATTAACAGCTTGCTTTTGTAGACCCTTAATATCTGATATTAATGTACTAACCTTTTGGTTATCATGAATTTGAGCTTCTGCTCGCTTGAAAAAATCTACTTCCTCAGTTTCAGCAATCATGCCTGCTAATTCTATAGCGCGTGCGACGATATCGTCTTTTGTATACTTCGCCACTTTACTTCACCTCTATTGTTTCTAGTTCTTCCACCATTTCTCCGTTTAATGACCATGTTTTTGCATCAGTAATTTTCACTTTTACAATCTTACCAATCGCTGATTTTGGTGCCCTGAAGTTAACAAGCTTATTTCTAGATGTATAACCTGCTAGTACATCAGGGTTGTTCTTGCTTTCCCCTTCAACAAGCACTTCAACAATTTGGCCTTCATGTTTTTTCATCGCCTCTAAAGATAGTTCATTTACAAGAGCGTTCAAGCGTTGCAAACGTTCTTTCTTTACTTCCATTGGAACATTATCCTCCATTTTTGCCGCAGGTGTGCCTTCGCGTGGAGAATAGATAAAGGTATATGCAAGTTCATATCCAACTTCGCGATACAAGGACATCGTTTCTTCAAACTGCTCATCCGTTTCGTTCGGATAACCAACAATAATATCGGTTGTTAACGCAACGTTTGGAATCGCCGCTTTAATTTTACGAACTAGCTCTAAATACTGTTCTCTTGTATATTTACGAGCCATTATTTTCAAGACATCCGTGGAACCTGATTGAACAGGAAGGTGAATATGATCCATTAAATTGCCGCCCTTAGCCAGAACTTCAATTAAATGGTCATCAAAGTCACGTGGATGACTAGTCGTAAAACGGATACGCGGGATATCAATCTTGCGTAACTCATCCATCAAATCGCCAAGACCGTACTGGCTATCTTCAAAATCTTTGCCGTAAGCATTTACGTTTTGGCCAAGAAGAGTCACTTCCTGATAACCTTGTGCCGCTAAATGACGGACTTCTTGAATAATTTCCTCTGGACGACGACTGCGTTCCTTCCCACGTGTAAATGGAACAATACAATACGTACAGAATTTATCACAGCCGTACATAATGTTCACCCATGCTTTAATATTCCCACGGCGTACCTTCGGAAGGTTTTCAATAACGTCACCTTCTTTGGACCAAACTTCAACAACCATTTCCTTTGACATATAAGCTTCATGCAAGATGTTTGGAAGTCTATGAATATTATGTGTACCAAAAATAATATCGACCTGTTGGTATGTTTTTAGAATTTTATTAACAACGGATTCCTCTTGAGACATACAGCCGCATACACCTAATAGCAGATCAGGCTTTTCTAATTTTAACGCTTTTAGATGGCCAAGTTCACCAAATACTTTATTTTCAGCGTTCTCACGAATCGCACATGTATTTAAAAGAATGACATTGGCATCCTCTGTATTATCAGTAGGCTCATAACCCAATGCTAAGAAAATTCCTGCCATAACTTCTGTATCATGTTCATTCATTTGACAGCCATACGTACGGATATAAAACTTTCGACCTTCACCCATGCCACGAAATTCTTCTGGAATGGCGAAGTCGTTGTGGTATTTAACTTCTTCTTTCCCACGCTTTTTTGCATCTTTTAAAGAAGGCGCCGTGATGACTTGCTCAAAGTACTTGCTATAATCCTTGGCGGATTTTTTGTCCGAAGAATTAGCAGCCTTTGTTTGTTGACCTTCTAAGCGTTGATTTTCGTTCAAGTAAAAAAACTCCTTTCAGTCCATTTCCTTAGTAATGTCTATTTATGTTCACTATGTCAATATTTACCTGTGCAAACAAAGACATGAAAACGCTCAATCTGCACATTATTATAGTATAAAGGTTAATAGACATGAAAACAATAGATAATAGCCGATGGACTACCACTACAACCGCTTTTGGGATAATCCAATACATAAAAAAAAGACACCTATTCCTACATTTTACAGGGGTTTTATATAAATTTATGTGAAAGACATCACGTTTTGGAATATAAAAACCCCCGCGGTATTAACCACGGGGATTGATTTTACATAAATTCGCCAACTAATTTATCAAAGTATGCTTGATCAAGATTAAGTTCAGCTTTTGCTAATGGAGAATCTGAGTATCCATTAATTAATTCCTGATAAGATTGACGTTCAGTGTTTTGATAAATGAGTCCTGTTACTAGACCATTATGCTGCATTAATGTCTGCATAGCCAGTTCTCGATTTGATGAATCATAACCTTCAACATCACTTAGCTTCGTAAGATTTTCTTTAAACCAGTCATAAGTGTTTACCTTATTATAGGTTACACATGGGCTAAATACGTTGATTAAAGAAAACCCTTTATGATTAAGACCAGCTTCAATTAAAGCCGTAAGATCTTTTAAATCAGTTGAAAAGCTTTGTGCGACAAATGTTGCACCCGCTGTCAAAGCCATTTCCATTGGAGAAATTGCCTGCTCTACTGAGCCCATTGGCGTAGACTTTGTTTTGAAGCCTGCAGCAGAACGCGGTGATGTTTGTCCTTTTGTTAAACCATAAATTTGGTTATCCATTACAATGTAGGTAATATCAATGTTACGACGAATCGCATGTATGGTATGTCCCATCCCGATTGCAAAACCGTCTCCGTCACCACCAGAGGCAATGACTGTTAAATCACGGTTGGCCATTTTAACACCTTGTGCAATTGGTAAAGAACGTCCATGAATTCCGTGGAAGCCATAAGAGTTGATATAACCAGAGATACGACCAGAACAGCCAATACCTGAAATAACAGCTAAGTTTTCAGGTTCAAGACCTACATTTGCTGCCGCACGTTGCATTGCCGCTTGTACAGAGAAGTCGCCACAGCCAGGGCACCAGTTCGGTTTAACATTATTTCTAAAGTCTTTAAAAGTGGCCATTTAGAACAACTCCTTACATTTTGTATATACTTCGTGTGGTAGGAATGGATTTCCATCATATTTTACATGTTTAATAATCTTTTCAGCATGTCCAACATTCATTTTCATAATATTCGCCAATTGACCAGTCGCGTTGTTCTCTACAACTACTACCTTCTTAGCTGAACGAACGAGCGGAAGAACTTCGTCAGTTGGGAATGGGTGAATCAAGCGAATATGCGCATGGTTTACTTTTAAACCATCGCTTTCTAAACGAACCATAGCTTCTTCAATGGCACCGCGAGTTGAGTTAAAACCTACCAATAAAATATCAGCCTCTTCATGCTTAATATTTTTATGAACAGGTGTGTTAAAACGAATATTTTCAACTTTACGGAAACGCTTATCCATCTGTGCAATACGGTTAGCAGCAGATTCTGAAGGTTTCCCAGTTTCATCGTGTTCTACACCAGTTACATGGTGAATTCCATTTTTCATACCAGGAATCACACGTGGTGAAACACCATCTTCTGTTACTTCATATCGTTTGAAATATCCTTTGTTTTCAATTTCAGGAATTTCATCGGTTACAAGCTTTCCGCGTCTGATTTCAACATTTTCAAAATTAAGTGGTTCCACTGTTTGTTTACCTAATGACAACTGTAAGTCAGATAAGACAATAACAGGGCATTGGTATTCTTCAGCTAAGTTAAACGCTTCGGCAGTATCGTAGAATGCCTCTTGGACAGTACTTGGAGCCATTACAATCTTTGGAATTTCTCCATGTGTTCCATAAATCATTGCCATTAAATCGGATTGTTCTTGCTTAGTTGGTAATCCAGTAGATGGACCGCCACGTTGCGTATCAACGATGACAAGAGGTGTTTCTGTAATGCCAGAAAGACCGATAGCTTCCATTTTCAAGGATAATCCAGGGCCCGCTGAAGCTGTAAGTGCACGAACACCACCATAGCTTGCGCCAATAGCCATTGTACAAGCTGCGATTTCATCCTCTGTTTGAATTACCGCTCCGCCAAGTGGTGGAAGTTCTTTTATTAAATATTCCATTATTTCAGAAGCAGGTGTAATTGGGTATGCAGCCATAAAACGGCATCCTGCAGCAAGTGCACCTAATGCAATTGCATCATTACCAATCATGAACATACGTTTTTTGCCATCCGCTTTTTCAAGCTCCATGACTTGTACGCCTTCACCAAGTTGTTTTTTCATATAATCAAAGCCAGCTTTGATCGCTTCCATATTCTTTGCAACAACCTGTTCGCCTTTACGGCCGAAAATCTCTTGAACTACTTCTTCAAAGACCGTAATATCCAAGTTCAAGACAGCAGAAGTTGCACCAATTGCAACCATGTTCTTCATTAGGGAAGTCCCTAACTCAGTTGCAATTTCTGTAAATGGAACCGCATACATAGCTGCTTGAGTATCTTCAGGTTTTACAGGTGAAAACTTCGCATCAGCTAAAATAACACCATTTTGATGTAATTCTTTGTAGTTTACATCAACCGTTTCTTGGTCAAATGCAACTAAAATGTCTAGGTCATCAGAGATTGAACGAACTTGAGTCGTACTTACTCTAATTTTGTTATTGGTATGACCACCTTTAATACGAGATGAAAAGTGACGATAACCATACAAGTAATAACCGAGGCGATTTAATGCAATTGCAAATATTTCCCCAGTACTTTCAATACCTTCCCCTTGTTGTCCGCCAACTTTCCACGAAAGTTGATTGATCATGACTTACACCCCTTTGGATATGTAAAAGATATATTTAATAAATCATTTAAATTGTAGCACTTTTCCAAGTAATTCACTAGATTTTAATCTTTTAAAGCGATAAAGACTATAATAAATGAACTAATGAATATGTACTAAACGCTTACAATTCTAGACCTATAAACTTAAAAATGCAACCCTTTCAGACGAATTATTGTCTAAAATATGAATATTTTTTTATAATTAAAAAATTGACATTTTGCTTCCTGCTTCAAATAATAAAAAGAATAACGATTAATAGCGATTTAATGGGATTTCTAATAAAACTATTTAAATATTTGTCTTTAAATTTTTTATAGAAGAAAACAATAAGCTATATACCAGAATAATATTTTCCCTCATAAAAGGACATAAAAAAACCTGCTGACAATAAGCAGGTTAAATGTATGTTATCATGCTGCCCCCCCATTGGAATGAAATAAAACCTCTGTCTCTTACCGCGGTTCCACAATTAGCTTTATAGCTGTGCGTTCTTCACCGTCAATTTGAATATCGGTAAAGGCAGGGATGCAAATCAAATCAACTCCGCTAGGCGCTACAAATCCTCGTGCAATCGCTACTGCCTTAACGGCTTGATTTAATGCACCTGCACCAATTGCCTGTATTTCTGCAGCACCTCTTTCACGCAGAACTCCGGCAAGCGCACCAGCTACAGAATTAGGATTAGATTTTGCTGAAACTTTTAATATTTCCATTCCTAGCTCCTCCTTGTATAATCCCGATCCCCCGCATGAGAGTTTCATGAAAAAATCGAGTATATAAGATTCCACTGCTACTATATTCATTTTTTTAAAGACATATTCCGGCTTGGACAAAAAAACTCGCCGTATGGCGAGTTCCTAGAGAAAATAATTATGAATAAAATGGGTGATCATCATTAATTAAAATACGTTGGATTTTTTTACAGTGACCGTTTTTTCGATCTAATTCCATATAGACAGCACTTAGTTGATTGCGTCCAGCCTTAGGTACTTCAAACCGGACCGGGAGGCTTGTAAGAAATTTCGTTATCACTGCTTCTCTTTCCATCCCCAGGATTCCATCATATGGCCCTGTCATCCCTACATCTGTTAAATAGCCGGTCCCATTAGGTAACACACGGCTATCTGCTGTCTGCACATGTGTATGTGTCCCAACTACTGCAGATACTCTACCATCCAGATACCAACCCATTGCCTGTTTTTCACTCGTTGCTTCGGCATGAAAATCCACAAAGATAAACGGTGTCCTCTTTTGTGCCGTTTCCACCAATTCATCCGCTTTTTTAAAAGGACAATCTAATGGAGGCATAAAGGTTCTTCCTTGCAAATTGATAACGGCTATTTCGATATCATTTACTTTGAAAAAAGTTAGTCCATTTCCTGGCGTACCTTCAGGGAAGTTCGCAGGTCTAACCATATTTTTAGCATTTTCAATAAACTCAAAGATTTCTTTGTTATCCCACGCATGATTTCCCAGGGTAACAGCTTGGGCACCATGGCCCAAAAACTCGCGATAGATTTTTTCTGTTATTCCCCTGCCGCCTGCTGCATTTTCCCCATTAATGATTGTAAAAGTAGGACGGAATTTCTCCTTTAATTTCGGCAGATATTCTTTCACCATATCTCTGCCTGGTGAACCGACAACATCTCCAACAAATAATAAGTTCATTGTTAAACCCTTTCATAGATAGGAATTTTATTAATAGATTGTATCACACTTTGATTTAATAAATAAAAGCGGTGCATGCGCACCGCTTTATTTTGCGTATTCTACAGCCCTTGTTTCACGGATGACTGTTACTTTAATATGTCCTGGATAATCAAGCTCTTCTTCTATCCGTTTCCGAATATCTCTTGCAAGACGATGTGCAGCAAGATCGTCAATCGCATCTGGTCTCACGATAATCCGCACTTCACGTCCAGCTTGAATCGCAAATGATTTCTCAACACCTTCATAAGACTCAGAAATCTCCTCCAGCTTTTCTAAGCGGCGGATATAGTTTTCTAGTGTCTCACTTCGTGCCCCTGGTCTCGCAGCTGACAATGCATCAGCAGCCGCTACCAGCACGGCAATCGTTGAAGTTGGTGCAGTATCACCATGATGGGATGCAATACTATTGATAACGACAGGATGTTCCTTGTACTTTGTCGCAAGCTCAACCCCAATTTCAACATGGCTTCCTTCCACTTCATGGTCAATTGCCTTACCAATATCGTGTAGTAACCCAGCACGACGTGCTAATGTTTCATCTTCTCCAAGCTCGGCTGCAAGTAAGCCTGAAAGTTGTGCAACCTCCATAGAGTGCTTTAAGACATTTTGTCCGTAACTAGTACGGAACTTTAAGCGCCCTAGAATTTTGATGAGGTCTGGATGCAATCCATGAACTCCCACTTCAAAGGTTGTTTGTTCCCCAACTTCACGAATGTACTCATCCACTTCCCGACGAGATTTTTCTACCATTTCCTCAATACGTGCAGGATGGATTCGCCCATCTTGAACTAGTTTTTCTAGTGCCAATCTGGCAGTTTCTCGACGAATAGGGTCAAATCCGGATAAAATAACAGCCTCTGGAGTATCATCGATAATCAAGTCAATTCCAGTTAATGTTTCTAGGGTACGGATATTTCTTCCTTCACGACCAATAATACGGCCTTTCATTTCATCATTTGGAAGGTTGACTACAGAAACAGTTGTTTCCGCAACATGGTCAGCAGCGCAACGCTGGATTGCTAGCGACAGAATTTCCTTCGCCTTCTTGTCAGCTTCCTCTTTCGCGCGGTTTTCACTTTCTTTGATCATAATTGCAGTATCATACAACAATTCCTGCTCTGTTCGCTCTAAAATGATCGTTTTTGCTTCTTCACGCGTCAAGCTAGAAATACGTTCGAGTTCTGTTTGTTGTGATCGTACCAACTCGTCCACTTTGCTTTCCATCTGTTCAATATGCTGTTGTCTTTGGTTTAGAGAATCATCCTTCTTCTCTAAAAGAATTTCACGCTTATTTAACGATTCATCCTTTCGATCTAAATTCTCTTCTCTTTGCAGTAAACGGTTTTCTTGTTTTTGCAGTTCATTTCTTCGTTCACGAACCTCACGTTCAGCTTCAGTACGAAGCTTGTGAATTTCATCCTTTGCTTCAAGCAAAGCTTCTTTTTTCAATGAATCAGCGTCACGCTTTGCATCTTCAAGAATCTGCTCTGCAGCATTCTTTGCACCCGCTATTTTTGCTTCTGCAATGGACTTACGAACAAAATAGCCAACAACGGCACCGACGATAATGCCAAGCAAAATGGAGATGATCGTAATTGGTTCCATCGTTACACCTCCTCTTGCTATGAACTTTTTGTTACACTTTTTTAAGTGTCGGCATGTACATTGTTTCGGTTCAACATACAGCAAGCACTAAGGCTTTTCATTGTAATATTAACAAAAATGTAAAATATACATGTTAATTGTAAATGTGTGTATATTCATTGTCAAGGGTAAGTCCAATCAGCTTTTTGAAATATTTAGAAATTCCTTACCACCAATTCTATTACTATAGTAATAAAGTTTTTATAAAAATAGATCCAACAGAATTTTTATAAAATTTTATAAAAAAAGCAAAACCTGATCATAGGTTTTGCTTGAAAATGTTAATCTAATAGTTCAAATTGCTCATCATCATCTGTTTCGGTTACAACTTTTTCTCCATCCAAGCCGTAATGCTCACGGATTTTTTGTTGAATTTCAAGGCGAAGATTTGGGTTTTCTTTTAAGAATAGCTTAGCATTCTCCCGTCCTTGACCAACTCTTTCATCGTTGTATGAATACCAGGAACCGCTCTTTTGAACGATATCTAATTCCGAGCCAATATCGATAATCTCGCCCTCTTTAGAAATTCCTTCTCCATACATAATGTCGACTTCAGCTGTACGGAATGGTGGCGCAACTTTATTCTTAACAACTTTAATTTTTGTTTTGTTTCCGACCACATCAGTGCCTTGCTTTAATTGCTCAGCACGGCGTACTTCAAGACGGACCGTGGAGTAGAATTTTAACGCACGACCCCCAGGAGTCGTCTCAGGGTTTCCGAACATGATTCCAACCTTTTCACGGATTTGGTTAATAAAGATTGTGATGGTTTTGGATTTGTTGATAGCTCCTGATAATTTACGAAGGGCTTGAGACATTAAACGTGCTTGTAGACCCACGTGAGCGTCTCCCATTTCTCCTTCAATTTCTGCTTTTGGTACTAGCGCAGCTACTGAGTCAATGACAATAATATCGATTGCACCGCTTCGCACTAATGCTTCTGCGATTTCAAGTCCTTGCTCCCCTGTATCTGGTTGGGATAGCAATAGCTCATCAATGTTAACACCTAATTTTTGTGCATATGCTGGGTCTAGGGCATGCTCGGCGTCGATAAACGCTGCTTGTCCACCAGCTGCCTGTACTTCTGCAATCGCATGTAGTGCTACTGTTGTTTTACCTGAGCTTTCTGGACCATATATTTCAATTATCCTTCCCCGAGGATATCCACCAACTCCAAGTGCTGCATCTAACGCTAAGGAACCGCTTGAAACGGTTGAAATTTTTGTTTCTGTTTGCTCGCCCATTTTCATGATGGAGCCTTTACCAAATTGCTTTTCTATCTGCTTTAACGCCATTTCTAAGGCCGCTTTACGATCACTCACTCATTTTTCCTCCTCTATATATAAAACATAAAATAATAGCCAAAAAATCATTTGTTTTAAAACCTATTAATAATATAACCTCTTTTGTGTCATTTGTCGAGCAAAAAGACGAACGTTTATTCTGTTTTTTTAATGCGAATATGTATGTAAAAATAGGCAATTCCCCATGGGATTTGAAACATTTTACAGTGAATCCTATTCCTAATTGGCTTTTTTCTATTATTATCTGAAAAATAGTTTTTGGTTGAATAAAATACCCATTTAGTTAAGTTTCACAATTGTGGTTCGGATCTATAATAACCGTTTCTCCTCTTCCTTTTCTTTTTTGGTCGTTATAAATGTTTTATAATGACCACATTCCAGCTTCCTTCATGCTTTCGGGTATTATGACTCCTTTATAATGACCTCTTTCCTGCTTCCTTCACGCTTTCGGGCATTATGACTCCTTTATAATGACCGCTTTCCTGCTTCCTTCATTCTTTCGGGCATTATGACTCCTTTATAATGACCGCTTTCCTGCTTCCTTCATGATTTCGGGCATTATGACTCCTTTATAATGACCGCTTTCCTGCTTCCTTCATTCTTTCGGGCATAATGAACTCTTTATGATGTCGATTTTTTAGATTTACCCTAATACAGCATTCTCTTTCTTCTCCCAGTATATAAAAAATCACAGATCGCCATTAAGCGTTCTGTGATTCTTTCAAGTATTTCATTAAGTAATAGCATCCGTATTTGATTGAGCGGATCCGGTTGGCTTCTCTTGAGCCGCCAAGCTGCAGTTTTTCGACGATTGTTGGTCTTCCCTTGATTGCAATTCCAATGAAGACTGTACCTACAGGCTTCCCTTCCAATTCACCTGGACCAGCCACTCCGGTAAAACTTATCCCAATATCCGTGGATATAAGGTCGGCGACATTTTCAGCAAGCTCTTTTGCACACTCACTGCTCACTACGCCATACTTTTCAATCGTCTCTTCCTTAACATTCAAAACCTTGTGTTTCACTTCATTGGTGTAACATACAACGCCGCCTTTAATAACAGAACTTGCTCCTGGAAAGCTGGTTAATTCCTGTTGAAACACCCCCCCTGTTAAACTTTCGGCAGCCGCGATTGATAAGTTTTTTTCTTTCATCAGCTTCGTAAGTTCAGCGGTCAACGAAGTATTGTCATAACCATAACAATATTGACCTACTCGGGAATTAATCGCCTGTTCCACTTTTTCGAGCATTGCATGGGCAGAAGCAGCATCCGCATGCTTAGCCGTTAACCGTAAGGTACACTCCCCATCAGAAGCAAGCGGAGCAATTGTCGGATTCGTTTGTTGATCAATTAAATCGATAATTTCAGTTTCTAATGCTGCTTCTCCGATTCCAAAATACCTTAATACTTTGGAAACAATTTTTTCATCGGTTTTCATTTTATCTGCAAGAGCCTTTGTCCCAAAATGTAAAAACATTGGCTCCATTTCCTTTGGCGGACCTGGCAATAGCATATAAATATGCCCATCGTTCTCTACCATCATGCCTGGAGCCATTCCATGATGATTTGGGAGAATATGTGAACCTTCAAAAACAAGGGCTTGTTTTTTATTATTTTCGGTCATAACTCGGTTGGTCTTTTTAAAAAACAGCTCAATCGACGCTAATGCCTCTGCGTCCATTACCAATTGTTTTCCAAGATATTTCGCTATTGTTTCTTTTGTTAAATCATCTTTGGTCGGACCTAATCCACCTGTAAAAATTATTAAGTTAGAACGCTTTTCTGCAATTTCCAGTGCGGACTTTAAACGGTCAGAATTATCGCCCACAACTGTATGAAAATATACATTTATCCCTAAGCCCGCTAAATGCTGCGATAAAAAACGGGCGTTAGTATTCACAATTTGACCAAGCAGCAATTCAGATCCAACAGCAATAATTTCAGCATTCATTATCCGTCACTCCTGCTAGCTATTTTGAATTTTTAAAAACATGCATATTTTTCGAGAAATAATCCCATCCAGACCAGATGGTGAATAGTAATGCAATCCATAATGCAACATCATCAAATGGAAAACCAATCATTTCAAAAATAATATTATGTAATAAAAGTGCTGAAATCGCGACTATTTGTGCCCATGTTTTGATTTTTCCTAGAACATTGGCTGCTACGACTTCTCCTCCTTCTACCAATAAAAGACGGAGACCTGTTACTGCAAATTCACGGCTGATGATCGCAATCACTATCCATGATGCCGCATATCCTAATTCAACTAAAACAATAAGCGCAGCGGATACAAGTAGTTTATCGGCAAGCGGGTCAAGAAATTTTCCCATATTGGTAACTTGATTATATTTACGGGCATAGTAGCCATCGACCCAGTCAGTAGAAGAAGCAAAAATAAAGATTAGCGCTCCAACAAAATGAGTAACGGGAAGTTCTGCTCCTAACAGCTTCATCGTACCCCACTCAAAGGGAACGAGCATAATAATCAAGAATAATGGAATTAATAATATTCTTGAAATCGTAATTTTATTTGGGACATTCATATCATTTCCTCCAAATTTTTATTGCAACGAAGAAAAATAGTCATCATGAGATGACTATTCGGTCTTCGGAACATATTGAATCGTAATGTTCTGATTAACCATTTCTGTCGGTGAAATAGCAAACTCAAGCTTTTGGTCATTTACAAAAATTTCAGTATCGATTGTGTTTCCAACAACGATTACCGCTTGCGTTTCACTGGATAAATCTACGGCCTGCTCAGCCGTGCCATTAGTTGAGAGCATCCCTTGAAAATAGGATTTTCCACTGCCATTTTTTACATTTATCCAAGTTTGTCCTTTTGAAACCAATTTTATTTCAAATTTTTCTGCATTTTTTAAGTCATAAGTTGAATTTTTGCCACTGCTTTGAATAAATGTTAATTCTTGCTTTGGTTTTTCTTCAACTTTTGTTTCTTCCTCTTCTTGCTTTTGTTCAGTATCCTCTTTTTCAGTATTTTCTTCCTTAGTTGTATCGTTTTCCGCTTCTTCCGCTTTATCAAGATTTTCGGATCTCACATATTTAACGGGTTCTGTTTCTTTTTTTACGGAATCATTTGCACTGTCACCGACATTATTAATAAAGAAGAAATACAATAATCCTGCTGCACCGAGAACAAAAACTCCAATCAATACTGCAGGCAAAACATCAAAAATCTTCGAGTTTCCTTCCGTTAGCGTTTTCCGGGTTTTAACTCTGGATAATTGCTCGGGTAAATCTTCGTTATGAGTAGCAGGAATCTCATTCTTATAGGTTTCAAATATTTCATCAGGATTCAGTTGAAGAGATTCTGCATACTGCTTGACGAAGGCGCGGACATAAAAATTCCCCGGCATACTGGAATAATCGCCTTCTTCAATTCCAATCAAATACCGCTTTTGTATTTTTGTGATTGACTGTACATCTTCTAAGCTTAAACCTTTGGCTAATCGCGCTTCTTTTAGTCGATTACCTAATTCAGTCACCTTTTAACACCTTCCAATATTTCAAAAATCAAAATCTCCAAATTCCGAACCAGTAAACATATTATTCTGGTCAACAATATCGTATGTAATTTCTTCTTCAGCATCATTTCTTAACTCGATAATATAATCAAAATCATCTAGGGTGTACTCAGAATTTTGAACAAAAATGTCAGGATGCTCCACCACTTTTACAGCTGGTAAGCGCATAATCTCCCGAACTAGCTGCCAGTGACGTTCACTTGCCCGTCTTCTTGAAACAATTCCATCAATAATAAAGAGATTATCAGCATTGTACTCATCTTCAATTAATTGATTTCGAATGGTTTGTTTCAATAAAGTAGAAGATAGAAACATCCATCGCTTATTGGCACAGACACTTGCTGCAACCACTGATTCGGTTTTACCAACCCGAGGCATCCCTCGAATTCCAATCAATTTATGACCTTCTTTTTTAAATAATTCAGCCATAAAGTCGACTAATACCCCTAGTTCGTCCCGAACAAAGCGAAATGTTTTTTTATCATCTGCATCTCGCTGGATATAACGACCATGACGAACAGCAAGCCGATCACGCAGTTTCGGTTCACGAATCTTTATTAATTTTATTGTGTCCATTGTTTTTAATATTGACTCTAACCGTTTTATTTGATTGTCATCTTTAACTAAAATGAGCAACCCTCGTTTTCCTTCGTCTACCCCATTTATCGTGACAATATTAATGGATAGCATACCAAGCAGTGATGAAATGTCGCCCAACAAACCGGGACGGTTTTTTTGTATCTCATATTCTAAATACCATTCTTTTTTTACCATAAAACCCTCCTCAAGTTTACGACAATTTTCACCTATCATCATCTATCCCCTATAATATATGATTTTGAATGAAGATGAAAGGAAAAACAAGGGAAAGGCCCATAATGTATAGATGTGAGAAAAATCAAAAAAAAAGAGAGGAATCCTCTCTTTTAGCGTGTGCCATTATTTTGGATGAGTTTAACCATTATATTTGCAATTGCCTGTTGTTCCTCTTTATCAGCGACGGACCAAAGGTCTGCTAAAATTCTTTCTTGTTCATTCTTAGGCTCAACTTGGTTAGATAAATAATCACCAATTTGATAAGCCAGGTTGCTGATTGCTCCCTCACTCATCCCTTCATTTTGCGCTTGATGTAAACGATCAGCTAAAAAATCTTCCCATTGTTTCCAATTATCTAAAACTGACATACATAACCCTCCTTTAAAAATGGTACAAGGTTATTTTGCGGAGGAAGAGTGAGATTTATTCAATTAAAAATGTGAATAAATTATGAATGCCAGCCCCCGTTGATAGATAGAACTTGTCCGGTTATATAAGAGGACTCATCTGATAGGAGGAAAACGACTCCATTCGCAATTTCTTTTGGATCACCTAATCTACCCATCGGAATTTCAGATTTTAGCAAATCTTTATCTTCTTGGGTAAACTGGCTCATCATGGGGGTTTCTACCACCCCTGGGGCAATCGCATTAACCCGAATTCCATTTAGTGCTACCTCCTTGCTAAGAGCCTTAATGAAGGCAATTTGAGCCCCCTTTGCCGCGGAGTAGGCCACTTCACAGGCAGCTCCAGTTTGACCCCATATTGATGTGATCACGACTACATTTCCCGCTCGCTTTTGGAGAAGCTTTGGCAGCAATTCCTTAGTAATCATTAGCGGGCTGGTCACATGCAGCTGCATTAAAGATTCTGCTTCCTTCTGTTTAAGGTCAATTAACAGGCCATAATGGCTATTGCCGCTGCAGTGTATCATCCCATCCAATGAAAAAATTTGCGAGCACAATTTTATATATCCATTAGGGTCTGACAAATCCGCTTGAATGGTGATGTATTCTCCTCCAAACGGAGCTAATGTTGCTAATAATTTTCTGATTGAGGTTTCATTCCGATTATAGTGTAAATATAAATGATAGCCTTTTGAAGCCAACTGGATGGCAACAGCTTGGCCTATGCCGCCGCTTGCGCCAGTAATAAGGATGTACTTTTTCATGTCCTTCACTCTTTCTTTCCATATCCTTTTATTTTACTCCAAAGAAAAAGCACCGACCAGCGGCGCCTTCACTTTTATTTTTTAGGGATTACTTGGCATACAGAGAACCGTTCTTCAGAGATGACCTCGGCCGCTAGTGCTTTTACGTCATCTAACGTAATTTTCTCCAACGTCGGAACGACATCAAACAAATTCATATCATTAAAAGCATATCGAGTGAATTGATTGGCAATATACTCTGGAGAATTCACAGCTCTAAGGAATGCCCCAATTTTTTTCTTTTTGGCACGCCCCAATTGTTCATCGGTAAAAGCAGTTCCATTTTTCGCCTGGAACAGCATCTTTTTAAGCTGCTCAGCAAGTAGATCCGGATTGCTTGTATCGCCGCCAACCATCGCAAAACCAAAACCCTGTTCTTGGGTGTAATCATAGGAGAAGGTTTCATCGATTAACCCCTCACTATATAGTTGATTATAATTTTCAGAGCTCTTTCCGAATAGTAAATCAAGGAGTACATTCATCGTTAATTCATTCTTTAATAATTCATTACCCGTCTGATCCACATGAAGAGCTTTCATCCCTACCAGACATTTCGAGGTTTGCACATTCATTTTCAGGACTTGAAGCTTTTCTGCAGTTTGTGCAGGTTCGTCATCAAATTTCCGCTTGATCTCCGGTTGGTCTTTATATTCCTTTTTCGCTTGATTTTCTCTAACTTGACTCATAAATGTATCAGGGTCAACTGGTCCTACGATGAACAATAACATGTTGCTTGGATGATAAAAGGTATTATAGCACTCATAAAGCAGATCCTTGTTAATCTTTGAGATCGATTCAATCGTTCCTGCAATATCAATTTTAACCGGATGGTTTTGATAAAGATTTTGAATTAGACCAAAATATAGACGCCAATCTGGATTATCATCATACATCGTAATTTCCTGTCCAATAATCCCTTTTTCCTTTTCAACCGTTTTTTCTGAAAAATAAGGATCTTGAACAAAATCAACTAATGTTTCAAGGTTTTTTTCGACATCCGCGGTACTGGAAAATAAATAGGCAGTTCGTGTAAAGGAGGTAAAGGCGTTGGCAGATGCTCCTTGCCTGCTAAATTGTTGAAATACATCACCATCTTCTTTTTCAAACAGCTTATGCTCTAGAAAATGGGCAATTCCATCCGGAACCTGAATGTATTCATCCTTTCCTAGTGGAACAAATGTGTTATCCACCGACCCATACTTCGTCGTAAAGGTTGCAAATGTTTTATTGAATCCTTTTTTCGGCAAAATATAAACATTTAAACCGTTAGGTAATTTTTCATGAAATAATTCTTCCTGAAGTTGATCAAAATTAATCTTCTCCACTAACTATCCGCCTCCATTCCAATTAAGAAATAAATCGTATCTAGTTTAATCTTGTTTGCCACTGCGACAATTTCCTCTTTGTTAATATTTTCTATTCCATCAATCCATTGATTCAGCTTTATGTCCTTATCGGCAACAACATTATGATAGAGGATCTCGGTTAAACCTCGTGAGGTATCAATTGTTTCAAGAATTTGATTGCGGATGACCGCTTTTGTTTGAGCTATCTCCTGATCGGTAAAGTCACCATTTATCATGGCTTCCATTTGCTCGCGGATGATCCCTACCGCCTGGTCATAGTTCTTTAAGTCAATCCCCGACATCACCATCATTAATCCTTTATGACTTTCAAGCCTGCTGGAAACATAATAGGCAAGGCTTGCCTTTTCCCGGACATTAATGAATAATTTAGAATGTGAAAAACCGCCAAAGATTCCATTAAATAGTTGAAGAGCAAAATAATCCGGATCACCAAAAACAATATTTGTCCGATAGCCGATATTTAATTTTCCTTGTTTGACATCTTCTTGCTCTTTAACCTCCAGGACTTCATCCTTCTTCCGTATCTCTGCTGTTTCAAGCGTTTTAGGCGTACGGTTTTCAAAATTAAATAATTCATTGGCAATGTTTTTTACTTCATCCTCATTAACATCCCCAACGACATAAAGGTCCATTTCGTCTTCCAAAAATGCGCGCTTATAATAATCAAATAAATTTTCTGCGGTGATGGAGTCGACTTCCTCTGCTTCCCCATTCACTTGCAGGGCGTATGGCTCCCCTTTGCACATTTCTTCCATAAGGCGAACATTCGAGTATCGCATTTTATCATCATAAACAGATTGAATCCGCTGTTTTAGCGTTCGCTTCTCTTTATCTATAGTCTCCTGGTCAAAAGCATTGCCCGAGGCATTTGGATTTGTTAATACCTCTGCTAATAACTCGAAACCCTTCTTCAATAACGGACTCGGGTCACTCAAGAATTTTTCATTCGCAATTTCAAGGGAGAAACTAATAATATGATACTCCCCTTTTTTGGCTAAATCGATATATAGGGTGGCACCATATAAATCATCAAGATATGAGCGAAGTGCGGTGGTGGTCGGATATTTTCCTGAACTGCTTTGCAGCACCTGAGGGAGAAGTGCTCTCTTTGTTACCGTTTCTTTTGATAATGGAGCCTTCATTTTCCATACAAATGTATTGGTTTTATATTTATCTGTTTCGATTACGTGGAGCTTGTATCCTTGCATCTGGCTTATTTTTTCAGCAGTTGAATCCATTATTTGCCCTCCTTTTAGGGAATGTAGGTACTAATAATAAAGTATGTAAACATTGATGCGGTTATTTTACATCTTTTCCATTGTTATAAACCCTTATTCTTACTATAATTTCCCAAGCTCGTTCAATACAAGTAATAACACTCTTACATAACAAAAAGATCCCCTGGTAGACCAGAGGATCTTGGTTGGAGAGCCTTAACGACTTCCTTTGATATAGTGAGTACCACTTGCTTTTGGTGCGTCGGCACGGCCGATGAAACCAGTAAGGGCAAGAATGGTTAAGACATATGGTGCAATTAATAAATACACACTTGGGATATTGGATAGGAACGGTAGGTTCGAACCAATAATACTGATACTTTGTGCAAACCCAAAGAACAACGCTGCTCCAAGTGAGCCTAGTGGATGCCACTTACCAAAGATCATTGCTGCTAGAGCCATGAAACCTTGTCCGCTAATCGTAGAGTGGCTAAAGTTTGATGTAATCGATTGGGCATATACCCCACCGCCAATACCAGCAAGAGCACCAGAGATGATTACACCTAAATAACGCATTTTTGTAACATTAATACCCATCGTATCTGCAGCCATTGGGTGCTCACCAACAGAACGAAGTCGGAGACCAAATGGAGTTTTCGCAATGATGTACCATACAATAACTGCTACGATAATTGCAAGGAAAGATGTCCAGTAAGTGTTTTGGAAAAAGATTTTTCCTAAGATTGGTATATCTTTCAAAACAGGAATATCAATTTTGTTAAATCCTTTACTAATAATCCCTGTTTCACCTTTATCATAAATAAGCTTTACAAGGAACAATGTTAATCCTGAAGCCAAGAGGTTAATCGCTACCCCGGAAACTGTATGGTCCGCACGGAATGTAATTGCTGCTACCGCGTGCAGGATTGAGAAAATCGCACCTGCCACCATCGCTACAAGGATCGCAATCCATGGCGTTAAACTCCCAAATGCATCAACAAATGTTAAGTTGAATACGATAGCCGTAAATGCACCAATAACCATTAAACCTTCAAGACCAATATTTACAACCCCAGATCGTTCTGAGAAAATACCGCCTAATGCAGTGAAGAGAAGTGGAGCTGCCCATAAAAGAGTAGATGGAACGACAATCATCAAAATATCCATTAAGCTCACTTACTTCACCCCCTTTTTACTGAACTTATCCAGAACTACTCTTATCATATAATTTGCCGCAACGAAGAATACGATTAAGGCAATGATAATATCAACAAGTTCATTTGGAACTCCAGCCTCAAGCGGCATATTTAAAGCTCCAACTTCTAAAATACCGAATAATAAAGCCGAGAAGAAAACACCCAATGCTGTGTTAGCACCTAATAAAGCAATCGCAATACCTGTGAAACCTACTCCTGTAAATCCACCTTTAACAGCAGCATAACCGAAAGTACCCAGACCTTCCATTGCGCCTGCTAAACCAGCAAATCCACCAGAGATAACCATAGATAAAATAATATTATTATTCACATTCATACCTGCATATTGTGATGCATGCTGGTTAAATCCTACTGCTCGTAATTCGAAACCTCTTGTGGTTTTCTCTAATAGGAACCACATGATAAAACAACATGCAATCGCGATAAATATTCCCCAGTGTAGACGAGAATAGTCTGTAATGCTTTGGAAAAATTCAGATCTTAATGTAGCAGATTCTTTTACTATTTCTGTTTTATCACCATTATCAGTAATAACATATCGAATAATATAGTTCGTAACATGCAATGCGACATAGTTTAACATGATTGTTACGATTACTTCGTGAACACGGAAACGGGCTTTTAAAAGTCCGGGTATATATGCCCATAGTGCACCTGCGACAATGGAAGCAATGATTGCAAGTGGCAAATGAATAATCCTTGGAAGGTCAACGGCAACCCCTACCCATACTGCAGCAAGCCAACCAACCATGAATTGCCCTTCAACCCCGATATTAAATAAACCAACACGGAAAGCAAATGCAACGGCTAAACCTGCCAAAATATATGGTGTGAATTGTCTAACTACTTCTCCCATGTAGTAAACATCACCAAATGCACCATTCCAAAGTGCTGTAAATGCAGCGGCAGCATCGTAGCCACTTAATAACATGATAATCGTACCAACAAGAATACCTAATAATACGGCAATAATTGGTGTAATAATTCCCCGTAAGCGTTTAGACATTGGTTGCTTCACCCGCTTCCTTTCTATTCGATCCAGCCATTAATAATCCTAATTCTTGTTCCGTTGTTTCTTTCGGATTAACGACTGCAACAATTTTGCCTTCATAAATAACAGCAATTCTATCACTTACATTAATAATTTCATCTAATTCAAATGACACAAGTAAAACTGCTTTTCCATTATCACGTTGTTCAATTAGACGTTTATGGATAAACTCAATGGCACCAACATCCAAACCACGAGTTGGTTGGGAAGCAATTAAGAGATCCGGATTTCGGTCAACCTCACGGCCGATGATCGCTTTTTGCTGGTTACCACCTGACAAAGCACGAGCTAAAGTATATTCACTTGGTGTACGCACATCAAACTCTTCGATTAATTTTCGCGCCTTATTATAAATTTCTTTAAAATTTAAAATGCCACTCTTTGAAAAAGGTCTTTTGTTATAGGTCTGTAGAACCATATTTTCTCCAATAGGAAAATTCAATACTAGCCCATGTTTATGACGGTCTTGCGGGATATGTCCGACACCTGATTCTGTCACTTTACGCGGGGTAAGATTGAATATATCTTTTCCGTTTAGCTTCACGCTTCCACTTTCTGCTTTACGAAGTCCAGTAATCGCTTCAATAAATTCAGTTTGACCATTTCCATCAATACCGGCGATTCCAACAATTTCACCAGCACGAATATCTAAATCAAGCCCATTAACAATCGAAATACCTCGAGCATCTTTTACTATTAAATCTTTTACTTCAAATACTTCCTGCTTTGGTACCGCAGGCGTTTTGTCAGTTTTAAAAGTAACTTCACGGCCAACCATGAGACTCGCAAGTTCATTTGGATTGGATTCGCTTACATTAACTGTACCAATCCCTTTTCCTTTTCGAATAACGGTACAACGATCACAAACTTCCATGATTTCTTTTAGTTTGTGAGTAATAAGAATGATAGATTTACCTTCTTTAATAAGAGTTTTCATAATTTGCATTAATTCTTTTATTTCTTGTGGTGTTAAAACAGCAGAAGGCTCATCAAAAATTAGAATTTCTGCACCGCGATAGAGTGTTTTTAAGATTTCAACCCTTTGCTGCATCCCTACTGAAATATCAGAAATCTTCGCAGTTGGATCCACAGCTAATCCATATCTTTCAGAAATAGCGCGAACCTCTTGCTCGGCCTTTTTTAAATCAATCCGGCCGCCAGACGTAATTTCTTTCCCGAGAATAATATTTTCTGTAACTGTAAAAGTATCTACTAGCATAAAATGCTGATGCACCATTCCAATACCAAGATCATTCGCAATGTTTGGATTCGAAATTTTGACTGGTTTACCTTTTACTCGAATCTCTCCTTGTTCTGGCTGATAGAGACCGAACAAAACGTTCATTAAAGTAGATTTTCCTGCTCCATTTTCACCTAGTAATGCGTGAATTTCTCCTTTTTTCAACTGAAGGGTTATGTTATCATTCGCAACAAATCCGCCAAATTCTTTACGGATATTGAGCATTTCAATTACATATTCCATCTATTTCACTCCCTTTAATAAGGTAAATAGTAGTAGTAAGAGGTCAGACCTTTTTAGCATTTTAAAAATAGGGATTTCTCCCTTTAAAATCCTAAATGAAATATAGAATTCATTTCTACACTTTATTTAAGATTTTCATTAAAAGAACAAGCGGGCTTGTTTCATCCCGCTTATTCACTTTTATTATTCTGCACTGAATGTTTTTAATTCATCACGAGTTCCAGGAACTTTTACATCGCCTGACTTGATTTTTTCAACCCATTCTTGGATTTTAGCTTCGATATCAGCTTTGTTAGCAACTTTAGCATTGATTGGAGCTACGCCAACTCCGTCTTCAGCAAGACCGTAAAGTGCAACCTCTCCACCAGGGAAGTTACCATCTTTTGATTTTGTTGCTAAGTCTTTAACAGCTACGTCTACACGCTTAAGAGCTGATGTAAGAACAACTTCTGGCCCCATATCACTTTGGTCACGGTCTACACCGATAGCCCAAATTTCACGAGCAGGATCTTTTTTCTTAAGATCGCTTGCTTCTTTGAAAAGTCCGTTACCAGTACCGCCAGCAGCGTGGAATACTACGTCAGCACCTGCAGAGTACATTGTTGCAGAAATGGTTTGTCCAAGTTCAGCTTTGTCAAATGCACCCGCATATTGTACATCAACAGTAGCATTTGGATTAGCAGCTTTAACACCAGCAACAAATCCTGACTCGAAACGCTCAATTACAGCACCTTCGATACCGCCAATGAATCCAATTTTATTTGTTTTTGTAGTCATTGCAGCCGCTACACCCGCTAAGAATGATGCCTCTTGCTCTTTGAAAAGAACGCTTGCAACGTTAGGTTGTTTTACTTGAGCATCAACGATGGCGAAGTTTGAATCTTTTTGTTGTTGAGCGATTTCGTCAACAGCACCTTCCATCATGAACCCAATTCCGTATATTAAATTAAAATCTTGACGTGCAAGTGTGTTAAGGTTTGTTGAATAATCTGCATCTGATTTCGATTGAAGGTAAGTATAACCTTTTGTTCCTTCTTCTAGGTTGTTTTCTTTACCGAATGCTTGTAGACCTTCCCAAGCAGATTGGTTGAAAGATTTGTCATCAACACCGCCGACGTCAGTAACCATTGCTACTGTAAATGCTTTTTCTTCATCTTTACCGCCAGTAGCACCTTCGTTTTTGTCATCAGCTTTGCCGCATGCTCCTAAAAGTGTTCCCGCAGCAAGAACAAGTGATAAAGCCATACCAATTTTTCGCTTTTTCAAGGTATTTACCCCCTAATATTGTTGTTGATTGAGTAGAAAATAACCAATTAGCAGCTTTGATTCCGTTTTCATTCATACATAAAAATTAAAATCTTTTTCGTAATACCTGAAAACTAAATTTGTCTGCTTTAAAGTAGTTTACCGAAAAAAGGATTGGTTCATCCATTTCATCGAAATGCATTTGCTTTAACACAAGCAACGCTGTTTCTGGATCACACTCTAAAATTGGGGAAACTTTTTCATGGTAACCAATAGGTTCAATCTGGGCAACCGCGTATGTAATTTTCCGGTTAGCTTCTTCTTCCAAAATGGAAAAAATTGATTCCTCACCATGTGAGAATGTTTCAGGCAAGATTTTCTCGGGTACTTTGTCGATACAATAGACAACAGGCTCCCCATTTGCAGTTCTAACCCTCTCCATGACCACTATTTCCTCATTTAAAGAACATGAAAATCGACGACTGTCCTCTTCGGTAGCTCCAATAGTCGATGAACTTAGAAAGATTGTTCCAGGTTTCATCCCTGCATATAAAATCATGTCAGTTACACTATAAAGTTGCTCGATCCCTGACGTAAACAGCGGCTTAGAGTTAACAAACGTTCCAACTCCATGACGGCGGATGATAACGTTTTCTTCTTCAAGAATACGCAGCGCTTCTCTAAGTGTTGCCCTGCTTACACCGAGCTGTTTGGCAAGATCAAATTCAGAAGGCAATTTTTCTTTTTCTTTATATACCCCTTTTTCGATATCTTGCTTCAACCGATCGATCACTTGCAGGTATAAATGTCGGTTATCTAACTTTATTGACATGCAGGTACCTCCAACTTCTTCTAAGACATCAGACATCTGATGTATAATCATTCCTACTAATCGAAAATAATATACCATGTTTTTTGGATTTAGGAAATAGTATTTCAAGATTTTGTCGAAAAAAGCTAATTTGTCGAAAATTGTCACAAATAAAAAGTGTTTTTCCAATAAAATCTGCTATAATTTATCATTAACCTTATTTTAAGTGTATATTTATGGTAATAAATTCAATAGAATCAAAAAAAGAGCCGGAGGGTGGCTCTTTTTTGAATTGTGCGTCAATTGACTTCTTCATTCGTTTTTGTTTGTAAAACCGCTCTTGGCTTACTACCTTCATAGGCACCAACGATTCCGCGTGCCTCCATTTCATCAATTAATCGAGCGGCTCTCGTATAACCAATTCTAAACCTGCGCTGTAACATCGAAACAGAAGCTGTTTGCATTTCAATAACTAAATCAACCGCTTCAGTATAAAGGTCATCATCCACTTCCCCCATCGCTTCAGGGGTATCATCCGGAATCATTTCCTCTTGATATTGTGCTTTTTGCTGGCCAATTACAAAATTAACGGTATCCTCTACTTCACTGTCAGATAAAAAGGCACCTTGAACTCGTACAGGCTTTGAAGCTCCAACAGGTAAGAATAACATATCTCCCCGTCCAAGTAGTTTTTCTGCACCGCCCATGTCCAAGATCGTTCGTGAATCCGTCGCACTAGAAACGGCAAAGGCTATTCTTGACGGTATATTAGCCTTGATTACCCCTGTAATGACATCTACAGACGGCCGCTGTGTGGCGATGATTAAGTGAATTCCAGCAGCACGTGCCATTTGTGCAAGTCTAGTGATTGAATCCTCAACATCCGATGAGGCGACCATCATTAAGTCCGCTAACTCGTCGACAATGACGACAATGTATGGCAATAGTGGCTGTTTATCATTTTCCTCGATATTATGCCTTTTAATATGATCATTGTAGCCTTCGATATTACGAGTTCCCGTAAAGGAGAATAATTCATAACGACGTTCCATTTCACTAACTACCTTTTTTAATGCCTGCGATGCTTTTTTAGCATCAGTCACAACAGGTGCTAGTAGATGTGGCACACCATTATAAACATTTAACTCTACCATCTTCGGATCAATCATCATTAATTTAACCTCATGTGGCTTTGCACGCATTAATATACTGGTGATGATTCCATTGATACAGACACTCTTACCACTTCCAGTTGATCCGGCAACAAGTAAATGCGGCATTTTGTTTAATTCGGCAAGTACCGCCTCACCTGTAATGTCTCTACCTAAACCGATGAGAAGTTTTGCATCGGGCTTATTATTTTGAGTTGCTTCCAAGACTTCTCTTAGTGAAACGACTGCTACTTCAGAATTAGGCACCTCAATACCGATAGCTGATTTTCCTGGGATTGGTGCCTCGATGCGAATATCTTTAGCCGCAAGAGCTAAGGCTAAATCATCACTCAAGCTGACAATCTTACTTACTTTAACCCCAACATCAGGATGAACTTCATACTTAGTAACGGCAGGACCGAGATGCACCTGGGTAACACGCGCTTTCACACCAAAGCTTTGGAAAGTCCGTTCAAGTTTAGCTGCATTCGCATGGATTAATTCATATTCACCACTCTGGTCTGTTTGTTTCGGCAGCCTTAATAGCTTTAGCGGTGGAAGTTCGTAAGCGACATTCTCTACTTCTGTAAAGGTTATAGGCGGAGTATGGTCCTCTTCATCATTCTGCTCATTTCGCTTTTCCTTAGACTCTTCCCTTTTCCGCTTCGGTTTCTGAGTTTCATCTTGATAAGCGCGATCCGCAAAGCTTGAAATAATTGGTTCAGGAGCCGGAGTCGCTGCTTCTTCCTGAAGAGCTTGTTGCGAAACCAATATTTCAGGAGCCTGATTGGTAGAACGATTTTCACGTGCCTGCTCTTGCTGGGTTCTTCTCTCTTCTCTACGTTCTTGTTGTTTTTGTTTCCACTCTGCTACATCAGATTTAAAGGCACCCCATTGGTTTTTGGAAAAACCACCAACAGAGACGCCAATTTTCGCGATAAAATCACCAAAAGATCGTCCAGTAATCAAAATAAATCCAATCAGTATAAAAATAAATGCGATAATTTTAGTACCGGTTTCAGCAAATAGATAATGGAACATAGCAAATAGAACTGCACCGATCATTCCTCCACCAAGATCAATCGTGCTCGTTTCACCGCGAACTTCCATCATAAAGATTTCCCATGTATTACTTATTACACTGGGATCTTTGAATTGTCCATTATTTGAAAGTAAGCGAAAAAGTGTTACATGGCTTAAGAGAAGAATAGCTGAAATAATAAAATAACAACCTGTTAATTTAATATGAAAGAAAAAAGGGATGGTTCTCTTCCACATTAAATAAATACTTAAAATTAGAAGTCCAATTAAACTGAGCATGTACCATTCTCCCATCCAAAAGCGGAAAAATAATACCGTCACTCCACCAACGGCTCCTAACTTTGCCATCGAGATAATAGAAAGAGCTAATAGCGCTAGAGCGGTTAATTCATATTGAATGGTTTGTTTTAAATGATTATCTCTCTTTTTGGGAGTTCTTCTCTTTCGTTTTGCCATTTGATCACCTAGCCAATAAAATGTAGTACTATCATTGTCAAATACTCGCCATTACAAACCCTACAAGGTCTAAAGGCAAACAATAATAGGGAGAAAAGGAAGAAAGCAGCCTGAATGGCTGCTTCTATCTTTATAACCTGATTATACCATATTATTCGCTTAGAATGAGGACAATCCACTAATATCAGCATAAGAAATTTTTGTTCCAGGACAAAATCTGCCATCGAGAAAATGTTGAGGATCACTGCTTAGAACTCGAATTACTTGTACATTTTGCTGATCAATATGCTCCACTATTAAGGAAACCCCCTGATAGGAAACAATCTGCTGGTTGATCATCGACTCATTTTCAGATGGGAATATAAGTTCCTGTGGCATCATCGTATATAAAATCATTGAATCAGCCCCTCGGTATTTTCCTTTGATTGGTCAATTAATTCATTTAATTTTTTCATTGCTGGCCCCAAGCCGCCAACTTCATCCATTAAACCATATTGAACGGCATCCGCACCAATAACGTTAGTCCCTATGTCACGTGTTAAATTTCCTTTAGCAAACATTAAATCCTTAAATTTCTCTTCCGTAATTTTCGAGTGCTTTGTAACAAAATTGACCACTCTCTCCTGCATCTTGTCGAGGTATTCAAAGGTTTGCGGAACCCCAATCACCAGTCCAGTTAATCGAATTGGATGTATGGTCATTGTTGCCGTTTCTGCGATAAAGGAATAATTACAAGATACCGCAATCGGTACGCCAATAGAATGACCTCCTCCTAATACAATGGATACAGTTGGCTTTGATAGCGTGGCAAGCATTTCTGAAATGGCAAGTCCTGCCTCAACATCGCCTCCAACTGTATTTAATATAATTAAAACTCCTTCTATTTTTGGATTTTGTTCAATCGCTACTAGTTGCGGGATGATATGTTCATATTTTGTTGTTTTATTCTGCGGAGGCAGGGCTAAGTGCCCCTCAATTTGTCCGATAATGGTTAAACAATGAATTCTTGAATCTGGGGTCAGCTGTGGCACATTTGTTTGCCCAAGCTGCTGAATCTTTTCCATTAACGGGGAAGTCGGCTTTTCCTCTTTTGGAGGCTCTTGACCTTCCTGATTTCCAGATTCACTTTTTTGTAAATCCCTATTCATGATAAGTCTCCCTTCACGCATGATAATTCTAGTATTGACCTTGATGCTATTTTCATTCTTTTAGATTTGATTTCATAATTAAAGTTTTGCTTACTTTACTCCACACAGAAAAGACATTGGGGGGATCCCAATGCCTTTTGATATTGTGATTATATTTCCATGATGATTGGTAGTATCATCGGTCTTCGTTTTGTTTTTTCAAATAAAAATTTGTTTAGATCATCTCTAATGTCTTGTTTTAGGCTTGCCCATTCAAAAGTTTCTTTCGCGATGTTTCTTTCGACGATATCTCTGACTAATTTCGTTGAATCGTCCATTAATTTTTCAGATTCCCGAACATAGACAAATCCTCGAGAAATGATTTCTGGACCTGCCGCAATTCTTTTCTCCTGGCGGGTTAATGTTACAACAACAATTAAAATACCATCCTGGGATAAGAGTTTCCGATCCCGGAGTACAATATTACCAACATCACCAACACCAATTCCATCAATTAAAACATTTCCAGAAGGAACCTTTCCACTGATAGAAACTGCTCCGTCCTTCCATTCGACAACATCCCCGCGGTCTGGAATGAGGATATTTCCATCCGCAACACCACATTCAATTGCCAGTTTTCGATGAGCTTTTAACATTCGATATTCTCCGTGTACAGGTATAAAGAACGTAGGCTTCATCAAATTTATCATAAACTTCAGTTCTTCTTGGCTTCCATGACTGGAGACATGGATGGTTCTTTTTCCCGAAACAACATTGGCTCCTGCTCGGAATAGCATATCAATCGTTTTGTAGATTAATACTTCACTACCTCTCAGTGGTGAAGCGGCAATTAATACAGTATCACCCCGTTGGATGTTGACAGGCTTTGCTGTTTGCTTTGCCATTTTCTGAAGAACTTCAATCGGTTCTCCTTGGCTGCCAGTCACCAATAAAACGATCTCCCGGTCTTCAAATTCGTTTATCTCACTTATAGGAATAATTAAATCTTCTGCTACTTCTAAATATCCTAAATCAAGAGCAATATGATAAATCCTTTCAAGGCTTTTACCAACTACAGCAACTTTGCGGCGATTATCTCGCGCTGCATCAAAAATGTGCTGAATTCGGTTTATATCCGATGCGAAACAAGCTGCGATGATTCTTCCTGGTGCATTGTAAAACGCATTCGATAATTCTCTCTCAACGATGGCCTCAGAGGTCGTGTATCCCGGCTTTTCTGCCTCAGTACTATCTGATAGCAAGCACAATACGCCGTTTTCACCGATTGCTGCCATCTTTCCGATTTCTGGTTTATAAAGCTTCGTGGCTGCTTGGTCAAATTTAAAATCCCCAGTGTAAACAATGCCACCCTCGGATGTATGAATACATATCCCCACTGAATCAGGAATACTGTGGTTAGTTCTAAAAAAACTTACTTCTACCGATTCCATATCAATGATAGAATTAGAATCCACCTCAATAAAATTAGGCTTTCCGCTAAAGTCCTGCTCTTTCAGTTTGGCATTTGCTAGGGCCAGAGTTAACTTTGTTCCATATACAGGTACATTTATTTGGCGCAATAGATAGGAAAGGGCACCAATATGATCTTCGTGACCATGAGTAAGGAAAACTGCTTTCAACCTATCTTTATTATCGGTTAAATATGTAATATCAGGAATAACAATATCGATGCCAAGCATTTCTTCCTCGGGGAACATTAACCCGGCATCAATAACAAAAATGTCATTGTCCACTTCAACAAGGTACATATTTTTCCCGATTTCTCCTATTCCACCAAGAGCGATAATCTTAATGGATTGATTTTTTCTGTGTCTCAATTTCCGTTTCCTCCTATGAAGTTGTCTGGTATAAATTCAGGCCGATCGAAATCAGTTATTTCCATTATACTTGATGGAAGAAAACCTTTACAACCAAATTTAGTTGTTAATTCCATTGATGGAATCAGACTTACCTGGGAGGTTCTTTATTATTTATAAAAAAGTAAAAAGCCAATCGACAATCGGGTCAATTGGCTTGAAGTGCTTTTATTTACCTAATATAAGTTTACTTAATACAGCCCGTTCTTGTTCATTTAATGGTACAAGCGGAAGCCTTAATGGTCCAACATCTAATCCTTTCATTTGTAAAGCCGTCTTTACAGGTGCTGGACTAGGTGCTGCGAATAATCCCAGCATAATCGGCAGGAGCTCTTGATGCAGTTTTGCCGCTCTCGCATTTTCTCCCTGGAAGAATGCTCTTACCATCTCCTGCATTTCATTGCCAATAACATGTGAGGCTACTGAGACTACCCCCACCCCACCTACCGCTAATACAGGGAGTGCAATTCCATCATCTCCGCTATAAAGGTGAAAATCCTCCGCGGTATTCGCTATGATTTGCGTCATTGCATTTATATCCCCGCTAGCTTCCTTCACAGCAACAATATTAGGGATTTTTGAAAGCTTAATGATTGTTTCAGGGAGAATATTTACCGATGCTCTCCCTGGTACATTATACAACATCACAGGAAGAGAGGTAGATTCAGCCACAGTTTTAAAATGCTGATATAAGCCTTCTTGGTTCGGTTTATTATAATAAGGCGCAACTACCATGATTCCATCTACACCAAGCTGCTCTGCCCTTTTTGTTAATTCTACTGATGCGTACGTATTGTTACTGCCGGTACCTGCGATTACTGGAATTCGCTTATTTACTACCTTTACAACATGATTAAATAAAGCCAGCTTTTCTTCCTTCGAAAGCGTTGGTGATTCTCCGGTAGTCCCAGCCACAACTAGTGAATCAGTTCCATTTTCAATCAAGTAATTAACTAATGAGTGGTCTTAGCAAAATCGATATGTCCTTTTTTATCAAAAGGCGTAACCATGGCAGTTGATACTCGCCCAAAATGAACCATTTTCTTACTCCTTTCACTACTAACAAATCCATATTCAGTATATCAAGTTAGGATAAAGGTTGAGGATAAAATTAATAATCATAAACCTTCGTATCTATTTCTTCTTCTAAACGAAAGGCATCATGCAGTGCATTCACTGATTTCACCAAATCGTCTTGTTTCACAAGCACCCAAATCGTTGTATGGCTATCAGCAGATTGCAAGATACGAATTCCGTTTTCTGACAGCGCCGTGACGATTTTAGAAGTTACTCCTGGTACACCCGCAATTCCTGCACCAACTACAGAGACCTTCGCACAATGCTTTTCAACAACAGGTTCATGTCCTAATTGTGATAACACTTCAATCGCCCGATTGGACATTTCATCTGTTACCGTATAAACGACACCATTTGGAGAAATATTGATAAAATCAACGCTTATTTTTTCATTTGCCATCGCCTTAAATACTTCTGCTTGTAAATTATATTGATCTTTCTTTGCGAAAACCTTGATTTGCGTAACGTTAGATACGTGTGCAATTCCAGTAACCGTTCTTTCGCGAATATCACTGCCTACCCTAGATTCTTTATGAATCGAAGTGACCAACGTACCAAGATTTTCAGAATAGGTTGAACGGATTCGAATCGGAATTTTCGCCTGCATCGCAATTTCCACTGCTCTAGGATGGATTACTTTCGCACCTTGATAAGCCATATTGCAAACCTCATTATATGTGACTACAGATAATGGTCTTGCATTTTCCGCAATGCGTGGGTCTGCTGTCATAATTCCTTCGACATCGGTAAAAATGTCAATCCAATCTGCATTCAGTGCTGCACCGAGCGCCGCAGCAGAGGTATCGCTGCCGCCTCGTCCAATTGTTGTTATGTCCCCGTTCTTTGCTGCACCTTGAAAACCAGCAACTACCACAACATCATTCGATTCTAGTTCCCGTAATAGACGATCACATTTCATTTCAATAATTTTTGCATTTGAATGGTCACTGTTTGTTCGGAATCCTGATTGGGCTCCCGTTAAAGCAGTTGCCTTTAATCCACTGTCTATCAACATGTTTGAAAATACAATACTAGAAATAATTTCGCCACAAGATAAAAGCATATCTTGTTCTCGTTTACTTACTTTACTTACATTTCCGCCTATTAATGAGAGTAGTGTATCGGTTGCATAAGGGTCGCCATTTCTCCCCATTGCTGATACAACTACTACCACCTTATATCCATCTGCAATGGCTTTTTTAATATGTGCCTTAGCATGCTTTCTACTTTCTTCATCCTTGACAGATGTTCCGCCAAATTTCTGTACAATAATTTTCATATGACAATTTAACCTGCCTCTTTGATGAAAACTTTTTTATTTATTCTTGATTAATCCTAACTTAACTAAGCTTTGTGCTATTTGAACTGAGTTCCACGCTGCACCTTTTAACAGGTTATCAGAAACGACCCACATGTGGAATCCACGGTTTTCATTCAGGTCATTACGAATCCTTCCAACAAAGACATCATTTTTCCCAACGCAGTCTGCAGGCATTGGATAAACCTGATTTTCAGGATCATCTTGTAAAACTACACCTGGGGAATCACTTAATAATCCCTTAAGTTCGTTTGCCTGAATGTCATCTGTTTCGATTTCAAAATAAACGGATTCAGAATGCCCAACGGCTACAGGCAATCTAACACAAGTAGCTGATACGTGTAAATCTGGCAAATGCATGATTTTTTTCGTTTCATTTATCATTTTCATTTCCTCAAATGTATAACCATTGTCCTGGAATTTATCGATTTGAGGAATCGCATTAAAAGCAATTTGATAATGGTTCTTGTCTGCTTTTACTGGTAAAACCTTAGGTTCTACTGGTTCTCCATTTAAAATGGCTTTCGTTTGTTCCTGCAATTCTTCGATGGCAACAGCACCTGCGCCTGATACTGCTTGATAAGTAGAGACAATCACTTTCTTTAAGCCATATTTTTTTCGAATGGGTTCTAATGCAACCACCATTTGAATGGTCGAACAATTTGGGTTGGCAATAATACCATTATGATTGTGAAGGTCCTCTTCATTTACTTCAGGCACAACTAAAGGAATTTCTGGATCCATACGGAAAGCACTTGTATTGTCCACAACAATTGCCCCACGTTTTACGGCCTCTGGAGCAAGCTCTTTAGAGATATTTCCGCCCGCACTAAATAAAGCGATGTCGACTCCTTCAAAGCTCTCAGGCTTTGCTTCTTGAATCGTATGCAATGTTCCATTAACTTCAACTTCCTTCCCTGCGGAACGGGCTGAAGATAATAAAGTTAATTGACTAATAGGGAATTTTTCTTTCACTAATGTTTGAATCATTTGTTGCCCAACCGCACCTGTTGCCCCTACAACAGCAACGTGAAAACCATTTTGTTGACTCATTTCATGGACTCCTCTCAATCTTTCAGCAAAATTTATTAGTCATTTCTGGTTCTATGGAAGATAGAATCAGAAAAGGCTTGTTAATATAAGAATACTCATCAGCGGGACAAAGGTTCCCACTGATGATTGAATTATAAATATATTAACATATTCTACAAAAGAAATAACCATTTTTGACATGAAAGGAGATTGAATTAGTCGAGATCCTTGTATCTTTCCACTAACACTGGCTGTAGCTGCCTGCCCTCAATCGCTGCTTCCACCGTTTCCATCAGCATCGTCATCCGTGCCACCATGGAATTTGGCTTTTTCACAGGATCATCTTGGCCATAAGGAATAAAATATATATTTTTTGTGGCCATTAATCTCATTAAATTAACTCCATTTAAGCCTAAGGCGTCATTCGTAGAGATTCCGAGGACAACCGGTTTTAAATTCCTTAAGGTTGCCTTCGCAGCCATTAATACTGGACTATCATTCATAGCATTAGCAAATTTACTCATCGACACACCTGTTAAGGGGGCAATAACCATACAATCCAACGGAATTTTTGGTCCTAACGGTTCTGCTTTTACAATGGAATCTATCACTTTATTCCCTGTTAAGTCTTCAATTCGTTGGATCCAGTCCTCCCCTTTACCAAAGCGGGTATCCGTGTTTTTTACTGTAAAGGTAACGACTGGGATGACTTCCGCACCTGCATGAACCAACTTTTCAATTTCGGGAAACACTGCATCATAAGTACAATGAGATCCCGTTAATCCAAACCCAATTTTTTTACCTTTTAAACTCATTTTGCTTTCCCCTTTCGCTTTCCTAAGTCATCTTGAAGCAATTGGGCCAAAGTGTTCGCTAGTATTTGACCAGCTGTTTTTGGCGCAACAATCCCGGGTAATCCTGGCGCAAGCAGGGCTTTTATTCCCCTTTTTTCCGCGTATCGAAAGTCAGTTCCGCCGGGCTTTGAGGCAAGGTCAATAATGAGGGTATGGGCAGGAAGTTTGGAAATAACTGATGCTGTAACGATTAATAACGGGATTGTATTGATGACAATATCGGAATCTCGAACTTCCTTTTCGATATTATTTAGATGAAAAGGTGTTAACCCCATTTCAGTAATTCTTGCCAGGTGTTCCGTTTTTCTTGCTCCAACCTTTATTTTTGCACCGAGAGCATGGAACGTTCTTGCTACACTCATCCCTACTCTTCCTAATCCTAATACCGCAATATTTGAACCATGAATGGTGAAATCCGTGTGCTGGATTGCCATCATGATGGTCCCTTCTACAGTAGGTATAGAATTATAAATTGCTACATCATCCCTCTCAAAAAGCTGAACAAGATGACGTTTAGCCTCATTAGTAATTCCGCTTAAATAGGAATTACTGATACCAGAATATATCGTACAATGCTCTGGTGTTTTCATTAACATATCACTTGTCAAAATAACCTTCTCATTCGAAAAGATAGTCTCAACCTGTCCTTCTAAATTTGTACCGGGAACCGGTAAGATTAAAGCATCCATATTTGAAAAATCGACTTCATCCAACTTTTCTTTAACAGCACCTGTGAAGGCGTGGTCAAGCTGTTCGAAGCCGATTAAAGATAGTCTGGCATCTAACTCAGTTAATTTCCTTATTATTTCCAGCTGTCTAGCATCTCCGCCAATCACTGCTATCTGCATCCCTGTTAGCATGAAATCATTCACCTTCTTTTCAACAAAATCCAAGCAGGAATTCTTATCTCTTATCACTTCAACATCTTATGTAAGTGACATTCATTCTGTGAGTTTTCCATGAATGATTCAATAAAAAAGCCCAAGCAAAAATGAATTTTGCTTGGGCTTTTATCAATTTTATTTAATTTCTGTTTATTCTTCTTCCGGTACATCGATTATGATCATGTCATTACCTATCTTTTTAATATGCTGCCAAGGAACCCTAATTTCTTCCCCGAGTTTCTTAAATCCAAACCATTTAACAGTGGGAATGAGCAGTGCTTGAATTTGACCAGTTCCTTCATTAATTTCAAGATCTGTTTGACCGAGGACGCCGAGACGCTCTGCCTTCTTCACATCTACAATCTCTTTGCCACTTAATTCACTTAACCGCATAAAAAACGAACTCCTCTCATTACTCATTTATATAAGTTTATCGAGAGTAGTCCTAAAATAGACATAAAAAAACAGTTCGGAAACGAACTGTTCTTTCTTTACTATAACCCCTTTGGAAGCTCTCCATCAGGACTTATTAAGGAAACAGAATAGTTATCAGTAAACACTGTTCTTGCCATATTATCAACACCTAGTTTGGAAACTTGGTCAATTTGTTCGATAATTTCATCCAATGAACGATGGCGCTTTAGAAGTAGCTCGTTTTTTCCGTTACGGCTCATACGGCTATTTGTACTTTCCAAACTTAACATTAAGCTTCCTTTTAACTGTTCTTTACTATTCTTTAATTCTTTATCCGTAATGCCATCCCGCTTTAAGGTGTTAAGTGTCTCTTGGATGGTTTCAAATAAAACATCAAGTTGCTTTGCACCCGTACCGCCATAAACGGTTACGACTCCATTATCTTGATAAGCAGAGTGGTATGAGAAGACAGAATAAGCTAAACCTCTTTGTTCCCGAACTTCTTGGAATAACCTGCTGCTCATACTCCCGCCTAAGATGTTATTTAAAATAATCAAGCTGTAGACGTCTTCATGACCAACCTTTAATCCTTCAAAACCAATGCATAGATGAGCTTGCTCGGTTTCTTTCTTTCGCGTTAGACGATTAGCGTGAAAAACAGGAATGGTTTCTTCTTCGCCACTATTTCCGCCCTCATAGGATCCAAAATACTTTTCTACCTCTTGAATAAACTTTTCCGTCACATTGCCCGCAATTGAGATTACTACATTTTCAGGGGTATAGCGGTTATGGATGTATTCTTTCAGTGAGGCGCCGCTAAAAGTATTTAATGTTTCTTCTGTTCCTAGTATCGGGTAACCAAGTGGATGGTCTCCATAAATCGCTCTGCTTAATAAATCATGAACAATATCATCTGGAGTATCCTCATACATTTTGATTTCTTCCAAGACAACATTTTTTTCCTTTTTCAATTCTTCTTCATCAAAAGTTGAATTAAAGAACATATCGGCTAAAACATCTAAAGCAAACTGTGCATGAGTATCGAGAACTTTTGCATAGTAGCAAGTATATTCCTTAGAAGTAAACGCATTTACTTGACCGCCAATACTGTCAAACGATTCTGCAATTTCTTTTGCTGTTCGTGTGGAAGTTCCCTTGAAAAACATATGCTCTAAGAAATGGGAAATCCCATTTGTTTGCGGATTTTCATGTCTTGAACCAGTTCCAATCCACACACCAATCGCAACAGACCTTACAGTTGGGATATTTTCTAGTACGATTCTTACTCCATTTTTACAAGTGTATTTATTAATCATCAAAATCCTCCTTATCTAGAAAAGCGGAAGGTGCCTGCTTATCAGCTTATGCCTCGAGCCGATGGCGCCTGGAGCTAGACAATTCTCAAAGTGGTATTATCCTACACTTCTTAAAATAGAAGACGGAAGCTACTTTAAAATTCGTTCTTCGTCCATTAGCTCAGTTACAGTACCGATTTTAAGATCCTTTTCTTTCATTTGTGTAATTAAGCGATCCAACGATTTCGCAGTTGATTCAGTTGGATGCATTAATACCATTGCACCATTGTCAATCTTTTTCATTACCCGATTGATTAATACATCCGGAGTTGGTTTTTGCCAATCGATTGTATCAACAGTCCACATAATGGTTTTCATATTAAATTCAGCTGCTATTTTTACCGTTTCATCACGATATCCACCGCTGGGTGGGGCAAATAGAACACATTTTACGCCGGTGGCTGCTTCGATGACTTCATTTGTTTTAAGTAATTGTTCCCTCGTTTGTGCTGCAGATAAGTTTTCCATCTTCGGATGGGAATAGGAATGGTTGCCAACTTCATGTCCTGCACTTACGATCATTTTGGCCAAATCCGGATTATTTTTAACCCAGTTACCTTCTAGAAAAAAACTAGTTGAAACTTGATGCCTTTTTAAAGTAGCAAGGATCTCCGATAAGTATTCATTCCCCCAAGCCACATTAATAATGAAGCTAACCATCGGTTTATCGGGATGTCCACGATAAATAGGGGTCGGAGGAAGATTGTTAAGATGGACTTTCGGTTTAGTTTGTGTAAATATCAGTTTTTTTTCATCAAAATGGCCGTTTTTTTTCATATTTTTAAAAGATGCTTCTACATCAACCATACGTCCATTATAGCCAGGGATGGCTTTCCACACTCTGTCGATTTTCGCATCGGAAGCGGGGATATTGTATGTAGGTGCATTTTTAATGATGGTTTGGTAAAGCGGATCCTCTTGTTTGCCCGCAGGCAAGGCATTTTCCTGAAGAGAAGCCACATATGTATTAACAACTGGATTATTTACAGAAATCCATGCAATCACAAATAAAATTACAATTAAACTTAACTTTTTCATCTACTATGCCCCCTTCCATATAGATTATGTATGGTGGGGACAAGGTAGAACTAAGCATTAACATGGAAAAAGTCAGGGTTACCCCTGACCTTCCTATGTCTCATCGGCTCATCGAGACGAGAGGTTACCCTTATTGCTGTTGCTGTTCTGCCTTTTCACGTTGTTCTTTTAACACTACCTTACGTGAAAGGTTCACACGACCTTGTTTATCAATTTCGGTTACTTTAACGAGAATTTCATCACCTATTGCAAGGACATCTTCGACTTTACCAACACGTTCTTCTGCCAATTCAGAAATATGAACTAGTCCATCTTTTCCAGCAAAAATTTCTACGAAGGCACCGAATTTCTCAATTCGTTTCACCTTACCAAGATACATTTGGCCTACTTCAACCTCACGGACAATATCTTCGATAATTTTCTTCGCTTTTTGATTCATTTCCTGATTAGCTGAAGCAATAAAGATCGTACCATCCTGTTCAATATCAATCTTTACGCCAGTCTCTTCAATAATCTTATTGATTTGTTTACCGCTTGGCCCAATAACATCACGGATTTTATCTGGATTTATGTTCATTGTTAAGATTTTTGGTGCAAATTGAGATAGTTCTTCTCTTGGTTCAGAAATTGTAGCCAGCATGGAATCTAGAATATGCATTCTACCCACTTTTGCCTGTTGAAGCGCTTCTTCTAAAATTTCACGAGATAGACCATCAATCTTGATATCCATTTGTAATGCCGTTACACCTTTTGCTGTACCTGCCACTTTAAAATCCATATCTCCTAGATGGTCTTCCATCCCTTGGATATCACTTAAAACGGTGTAATGTTCACCCGATTTAACAAGTCCCATAGCAATACCTGCAACAGGTGCTTTAATTGGAACACCAGCATCCATCATCGCTAGCGTACTTCCGCAAATACTTGCTTGTGAAGTAGAACCATTCGATTCAAGCACCTCAGAAACGACACGGATGGTATATGGGAAATCTTTTTCATTAGGAATAATTGGCTCAAGTGCTCTTTCACCTAGTGCACCATGACCAATTTCCCTGCGGCCTGGTCCACGAATTGGTCCTGTTTCCCCAACACTGAAGGATGGGAAATTATAATGGTGCATGAAGCGTTTTTCTTCTTCAATTCCCAGACCATCGAGAATTTGAACATCACCCATTGCTCCCAGTGTACAAATACTTAATGCCTGAGTTTGTCCACGTGTAAACAGACCTGATCCATGAGTTCGCGGTAAAATACCTACCTGAGAGGATAATGGACGGATCTCATCGATTTTACGGCCATCTGGACGTACCTTCTCGACCGTAATTAAGCGGCGCACTTCGCCCTTTACAATCTTATCTAAAATTTGTTTCACTTGCTTTAGATCATCTTCTGTTGCTTCTTGCTCTTCATATTTTGAGATAACCTGATTTTTCACTTCTTTAATTGCATCCTCGCGAGCATGCTTTTCTTGTACTTGTATCGCTTTTACCATATCTGCTTCACAGATGTTTCTCACTTCTGCTTCAAGCTCTTTGTCGATTTCGTATAAGCTAATTTCTCGTTTTTCTTTGCCTACCTCAGCGACAATTTTTTCTTGAAATTCAATCAATCGTTTGATTTCATTATGACCAAACATAATAGCTTCAAGCATTGTTTCCTCAGGAACCTCATTTGCGCCTGCCTCAACCATGTTAATGGCATCTTTTGTACCCGCTACTGTTAAATGAATATCGCTTTTTTCAGCTTGTTCAACAGTTGGGTTAATAACAAATTCACCTTCTACACGGCCAACAACAACCCCAGCAATAGGTCCTTCAAATGGAATATCAGAAGTGCATATTGCTAATGAAGACCCAAACATTGCAGCCATTTCAGATGAACAATCTTGGTCAACACTCATTACAATACTGATCACTTGGACATCATTACGGAATCCATCTGCAAAAAGCGGACGAATCGGACGGTCAATTAGACGACTAGCCAAAATCGCTTTTTCACTTGGACGGCCTTCGCGTTTAATGAATCCCCCTGGAATTTTACCAACTGCATATAATCTTTCCTCGTAATTAACCGTTAAAGGAAAGAAGTCCAGATTTTTAGGTTCTTTTGATGCTGTAGCAGTACTTAAAACTGCCGTATCACCATAACGGACTAATACTGCTCCATTTGCTTGTTTAGCCAGCTGGCCAATTTCGACAGACAGCTTGCGGCCAGCCCATTCCATGGAATATTCATGTTTCGTTTGTTCCATATTTTTACCTCTCTCTCTAAATCACTTTGGAGGATAATGCGAAAGTTAATCGCTTTTATCATCTAATATAAAAAAAGCCTGTTAAGCTTATGTTATCAAAATAAATATACTAATAGTATGTACAATTTTTCATGACTTTAATATGTATCATTATATTTTAAACCTAACAAAAAAGCGGGAAAACTCCCGCTTTCTTTTGAATTATCGACGAAGACCAAGCTTATTGATTAACTCACGGTAACGTTGTACATCTGCGTTACGTAGGTAAGTTAAAAGATTACGACGCTTACCAACCATTTTCAACAGACCGCGACGTGAGTGGTGGTCCTTTTTGTGAGTACGTAAGTGCTCATTCAAATTGTTGATTGATTCAGTAAGGACAGCGATTTGAACTTCTGCAGATCCAGTGTCGTTGTCATGAGTTTTATACTCAGCGATAAGTTCATTTTTACGCTCTTGAGTGATTGCCATCCTATTCACCTCCTAAATTTACTATCCCCTGTTACTGAGCAAGCGTCGGTGACTCGACTTGCCAAGCAAAGGTTATTAATACGTTAATAAGAATACAACTTTTCCTGGCAAAAAGCAAGTTAAAACCTGAATAAAGACTAGTTTTCACAATTATTAGTTATAAGTTTGTCGATTTGTTCAAAGTAATGGATGGCATTTTGCTTATCCTGCTCAATTTGAGCTACCAGTTCTGTAATCCCTGAAAACTTTTGTTCTTTTCTGAGATACTGATGCCACTCAATAATTACTTCTTCCCCATAAATATCCTCATCAAAATGGAATATATGCACTTCGACAGAAATCCTTAACGTTTCCTTATTAAAGGTTGGTTTGTACCCGACATTACAAACCCCATGATACCACTTGTTAAGGATTTTGATTTTTACCGCATAAACACCAAGGGGTGGCAGGATATAGTCATCATTTGCCTCAACATTTGCAGTCGGAAAACCGATTGTTCGGCCGCGTTTATCTCCATCAACGACAATCCCGGAAGTAGTATAATATCTTCCCAATAGCTCAGGAAGTTCGGCAGTTCGTCCTTCCTTTAGAAATTGTCGAATCCGCGTTGAACTTACCTTTTCATTTCCAGTAGAAAATTTATCAACGATTGAAATTGAAAATTGCTCCCTAGAATGAAAAGGCAATACTTCCATTGTCCCTTTACCCATCCGCCCATACGTATAATCAAAGCCAGCCACTACATGTTTTACGTTTAAGCCAATAACGAATTGATCAATAAACTCTTGTGGCAGCAGGTTGGCAAAATCCCTCGAGAAGTTCACGATAAAAAGATAATCAATGCCCATATCTTCGATAATTTTAATTTTTTCAACTAATGGAGTGATATATTGAATGTGCTTCTCATTTTTACCTAGAACAACAGAAGGATGAGGATCAAAGGTCATAACTGCAGAAAAAAGACCCTTGCTCACTGCTTGCAATTTTGCTTCAGTAATAACCTTTTGATGACCTAAGTGCACTCCATCAAAATATCCAAGCGCCATTGAAAGTGGCGGGAATTGCTTTACATCTATAGTTAGTGGAAAATTAAGCTTAATTACTTCCAAGTAAAACTCACCTTTTCTAGACCGTTCCTTATTCTTGATCATTTCTTAACACTTTAACTGGCTTAAGAAGACCAGGCTTACTTGGGTGTTTGGCGTAAATGGCAAGTGCCTGCCCTTCCTCCGTTTCAGCGATAACAGGTCCGTCACTATTTTTTAAATGGTCTGGTATTTGCAAAAGTGCGCCATTTTTCACTTTCTCTGCTACTTTATCATTAATTACGTATTTCGGCAAATGAGAAAGAGCCATTTCTAACGGTCTTAATGCTTCAGAAATCGCACCAGATTCCATCATACTTTCAATTTGTTCAAAGGTTAAGCAGTCTTCAATCGTAAAAGCAGCCGATTTCACCCTTTTTAAACCTGACATATGTGCAGGGTAACCAAATTTTTCTCCTACCATCACCGCTAAGGTTCGGATATAGGTTCCTTTACTGCAGTCCACTCTAAATTTGAAAGAAATCGTATCTCCTGCAAACTCTTCTCTTTCATCCATTAATTCAATCGAATAAATCGTTACCTTTCTCGTTGGCCGCTCAACTTCAATCCCTTTCCGAGCATATTCATATAGCCGTTTTCCATTTACTTTAACTGCAGAAAACATTGGCGGGGTTTGTTCAATTTCACCTGTAAGGGATTGAAGCACTCGAAGAATTTCTTCTCTTGTTATAGTGCCCGTTACCTTTTTTGCAGCTACGACTTCACCCGAAGCGTCTTCGGTAGTAGTTGCAAAACCAATGGTCACTTCCCCTTCGTAGGTTTTTCCTGCATCTGTTATGTATTCAGCTACCTTCGTTGCTTTCCCGATACAAATCGGAAGAACACCCGTTACATCAGGGTCTAATGTACCGGTATGACCAACCTTTTTTGTTTTTAATATTTTCCTTAATTTAAAGACGCAATCATGCGACGTTAACCCGGCAGGTTTAAATAACGGCAGAATCCCTTCCACGTCAACCATCCCTTTCTATTATCAAAAAAAGGATAGACATTTGTCTATCCTTCTATTCTTCTTCATTTTTTTCCATTGGCTTTTCATCACTGCGATGCAATTGATGAAGGAGAGAGTTAATTCGGTTACCATACTCCATAGATTCATCCCATTCAAATAGGATTTCAGGTGTTTTGCGCAAGCGAATCCGGTGTCCAATTTCAGTACGAATGAAACCTTTCGCTTTTGCAAGACCTTTTAACGTGTTCTCTTTTTGTTCTTCATCACCAAGTACAGAAATGAAAACCTTTGCTTGTTGTAGATCTCCTGTTACTTGAACGTCTGTAACCGTCACAAAGCCGATCCGAGGATCTTTAATCTTTCGACCGATGATGTCACTTAGTTCTTTCTTCATTTGTTCTCCAACACGATTTGCTCTGTGGCTCATCACTTTCACCTCTTAATTTAAAGCCATTCAATATCGGTGATCGTTCTTTCTATCTCAGGAAACGAGTCGATTAATTTCAAGCAGTTTTGCAGCTCAAGCTCGGTGGAAGCCCGCGTGGAGCTAACAACCGCTATTGCAATTTTTGTTCTCTGCCATACATCCTGATGATCTACCTCAGAAACAGAGGCATTAAATCTCTGTTTCAAACGAGTGAGAATTCGCTGCAAAACTGCACGTTTTTCTTTTAAAGAATGGGCATCGTAAATGATACATTCACAAAGTACTAAACCTACGATCATTTACGTTCAATTTCTTCCATTACGTAAGCTTCAATAATATCTCCTTCTTTAACATCATTGAAGTTTTTAATGGTAATACCACATTCATAACCCTGTGCAACTTCTTTGGCGTCATCTTTAAATCGTTTTAATGCATCAATATTTCCTTCAAAAATAACAACACCATTACGAATTAAACGAATTCCACTATCACGGGTGATTTTTCCATCTGTTACATAAGAACCAGCAATCGTTCCAACCTTAGACACTTTAAAGGTTTGGCGAACTTCTGCCTGACCAATGACTTTTTCTTTAAATTCAGGGTCTAGCATACCTTTCATAGCTGATTCGATTTCTTCGATTACTTTATAAATAATACTGTGTAGACGAACATCTACCTTTTCTTGTTCAGCTGCACGCTTCGCATTGACATCAGGACGAACGTTAAAGCCAATTACAATGGCATTAGAAGCCGAAGCAAGTGTAATATCCGACTCATTGATGGCACCAGCACCACTATGAATAATCCTGATATTCACTCCTTCAACATCAATTTTTTGTAAGGAAGCTGCCACAGCTTCAGCAGAACCTTGAACGTCAGCTTTAAGGATGATATTTAAATCCTTCATCTCACCCTGCTTTAACTGTTCAAATAAATTATCGAGGCTGACGATAGATTTTTCACCACGTTGAGCTGCAAGTGCTTGTTGCGCACGTGCTTCACCAACTTGACGAGCTGTTTTCTCATCGTCAAATACGACGAAACGGTCACCTGCTTGTGGAACATCACTTAAACCTGTAATTTCAACTGGCGTAGATGGTCCAGCTTCTTTCACTCGGCGTCCAAGGTCATTTACCATTGCACGAACACGACCATACGTGTTTCCTACAACAATAGGGTCACCTATTTTCAGTGTACCATTCTGAACGAGTAAGGTAGCAACTGATCCACGACCTTTATCTAATTGTGCTTCAATTACAGTTCCAACTGCTTTACGATTAGGGTTTGCTTTCCATTCTTCCACTTCACTTACAAGAAGAATCATTTCCAAAAGATTATCGATTCCTTCTCCAGTTTTCGCGGAAAGCGGAACAAAGATTGTATCTCCACCCCAAGCTTCAGAAACTAATCCATGCTCAGTAAGTTCCTGCATAACCCGATCAGCATTGGCAGCCTCTTTATCCATCTTATTAACAGCCACGATAATTGGAACTTCCGCAGCTTTTGCATGGTTGATGGCTTCAACGGTTTGCGGCATTACACCGTCATCAGCAGCAACTACAAGGATGGTAATATCAGTAATTTTCGCACCACGTGCACGCATCGTTGTAAAAGCAGCATGTCCTGGTGTATCAAGGAATGTTATCTTTTTACCATTTTCAACAACTTGGTATGCACCAATATGCTGGGTAATTCCACCTGCTTCACCTTCGGTTACCTTTGTATTACGAATGGAGTCAAGTAACGTTGTTTTACCGTGGTCAACGTGACCCATAATAGTTACCACTGACGGTCTTTCTACGAGGTCTTCTGTTTCATCCTCTGTAAAATAAACTTCAAGATCAGTAGTATCTACTTTAATTTCCTCTTCAACCTCAACACCATATTCACTTGCAATCAATTCAATTGCGTCCTTATCTAATACCTGATTGATTGTTGCCATTACGCCAAGTAAAAATAACTTCTTGATAATTTCAGAAGGTTCTCGGTATATTTTCTTTGCTAACTCACCAACAGTTAAAGATTCGCTAAAAGTAATTTTAGCCGGAAGTTCTTTCACCTTTCTTACTTGTGGCTGAGCCTGTTGAACAGGTGTATGATTCTTCTTCCGATTGTTATTATTATTATTGCGATTCTGATTATTATTAAAAGGTTTTTTATTCCCTTTTCCAGCGCTGAAAACCTTATTTTCCTTAGATTGGAATTGTTGATTTTGTTTTTTAGTGTCAGCCGTTTTTGGTGGTGAAGCCACTTTTACCTTGCTTGGAGTATTAGTTTTTGTGTCGTCATCCTCAAAAGCTTTTGGACTTGTTTTACTTTGCACTTGTGGTTTAACTCCCTGCTGCTGTGGATTCTGATTCTGGCGATTTTGTTGTTGTGGTCTAGCTTGCTTTTGCCCGGAAGGGTTGCTTTGGTTTTTATTATATGTTGCATCAAGCTTAATAACCGCGGCATCCTCTAATGTTGCCATATGATTGGTAACCTCTATATTCATTTCTTTTAACTTTGTAATAACATCTTTGCTTGAAAGATTGTGTTTTTTTGCATATTCATAAACACGAATTTTACTCATATTATTTCACCCCCGCTAGAATTAATCGAGCAACGTAACCAGTTTTTTGGCAAATCCATCATCCATTACAGCTACAACAACGCGGGCTTCTTTGCCAATTGCCTGACCAAGAAGATAACGATCTTCTACGAATTTTATTGGGACTTCATAGGACCTACATTTATCTGTAATTTTTTTTTTCGTATTTTCCGATGCATCTGCCGATAATAATACGAGTCTCGCTTTTCCGCTACGAATTTCCTTAACGGACAGCTCCTCACCCGATATGATTTTGCGTGCTCGATTGGCTAAGCCAAGTAATGACATCCATTGATTCGACTTCATATGGATTGCCGATTCTCCTTCTCTATGAGCTCTAAGAGCTCCTCATATAATGTTTCATTTATTGTAACTTGTAAGTGATTAGATAAGGTGTTCTTTTTCTTGGCTAATAGGACCGCTTCTTTGTCCTTAGAAAGGTAAGCACCTCTGCCAGCTTTTTTACCAGTCAGGTCGATGGTTACTTCCCCTTCTTTTGAGCGAACGATGCGAACGAGTTCTTTTTTCGGCTTCATTTCACCGGTTGCTACACATTTTCGCATAGGAACTTTTTTACGATTGTTCACGATCATTCACCTCACTCTTATTCCAATTCTTCTTCATTATTGAAGTCAATATCATCTTGATCATCAAACAGACGAATCATTTCTTCCCGAGGATAGATTCCTAGTTCACGTGCTTCAGTTTCAGACTTAATATCAATTTTCCAGCCTGTCAATTTTGCAGCAAGTCGTGCATTTTGCCCGCGCTTTCCAATCGCAAGAGACAGTTGGTAATCAGGAACTACTACGGTTGTTGCTTTGTCAGCCTCATTGACCATAACATCCAACACCTTAGATGGGCTTAATGAATTGGCTACAAACACAACAGGATCATCTGACCATTTCACGATGTCAATTTTTTCGCCTTTTAATTCATTCACAACTGCTTGTACCCTTGTGCCTTTTGGTCCAACACATGAACCTACTGGATCCACTTCATCATTTTCCGAATGAACGGAAATTTTCGAACGGTCACCAGCTTCACGAGCTACCGACTTGATATCCACTGTTCCATCATAAATTTCAGGAACTTCGATTTCGAATAATCGTTTTAACAGTCCAGGATGTGTACGCGATACAAAAATTTGCGGACCCTTTGTCGTTTTTTCCACTTTCGTAATGAAGACCTTAATACGGTCATGTGGCTTATAACGTTCATTTGGCATTTGTTCATTTACTGGAAGTAATGCTTCGATTTTTCCAAGGCTTACGTAAATAAATTTGGAATCCAGTCTTTGAACGATCCCCGTCATAATATCTTCTTCACGGTCGATAAATTCGGAATAAATAATGCCTCTTTCAGCTTCTCGAACGCGTTGGGTCACCACTTGTTTTGCCGTTTGCGCTGCGATTCTTCCAAAGTCTTTTGGTGTTACTTCCATTTCAACTACATCTTCAACAACGTAATTGGGATTAATATTTCTTGCATCCGCTAACGATATTTCAAGTCGGGGATCAAACACTTCATCCACTACTTCTTTTCTTGCAAAAACTCGCATTGAGCCTGATTGCAGGTTTAAGTCAATTCGCACGTTCTGGGCCTGGTTAAAGTTACGGCGATAAGCTGATACAAGCGCTGCTTCAATCGCATCAATTAAAACGTCCCTTGAAATGCCTTTTTCTCTTTCTAGTATGATAAGAGCATCTAATAGTTCGCTGCTCATCTGATTATATCCCCCTCACTATATTAATTTCTCTTCTAAGAAAAGATAACTGCCAGTCTTGCATTTGCTACTTTTTCATAAGGAATTTCAATGGCCTTTTTCCGGGTTTTTATTTTTACCTCGATTTTCAATACTTTCCCGTCAAATTCAAGCAAAGTTCCTTCAAAGCTTTTTTCACCGTCGATCGGCTCATATGTTTTAACAAAAACATTTTTACCAATCGCCTTTTCCAAATCTTTCGGTTTTTTCAGTGGCCGCTCTGCTCCAGGAGAAGAAACCTCAAGAAAATAATTATGGGTTATCGGGTCAAGCTCATCGAGTTTTTCACTTAGCCGTTCACTAACAGTTCCGCAGTCCTCAATATCGACACCGTCTTCTTTATCAATATATACGCGCAGAAACCAGCTTTTCCCTTCTTTCACAAACTCAATTTCCACTAATTCTAATCCGAGCTCTTGAACGATAGGCTGTGTGAGCTCTTCAACTATTTCTGTTACTTTACTCATGTTAAACCTCCTTTACCGATCATTTTTACCCATATTATATGTAGTTCACGGAAAATTTTATAAATATCTCTGTCTAAAAAAAGTTGTATACAAAAATGAAAGAGCGGGTTTCCCCACTCTTGAACGAGAGTATTTCTTAGTATTTCCAATAAAACTATACCATAACCAATATTTATATGCAAACACCTATAGTAGAAGCGCCTTGTCCATACGCTTCTACTTTTGAATATTTTTTCATCTAGAAAAGTGATAGCTGGTTTTGGTCAGGCAGATCACCGAGGCAGCCTTGCTTGTCTAAAAACTCGATAATCGTTTTAGATACTTTACCGCGCTGCTGCAAATCTTCTTTTGATAAAAACTCCCCGTCTTGTCTTGCTTTTACGATGCTATAGGCAACGTTTGTACCAAGACCCGGAATAGAATTAAATGGCGGTATCAGTGAATTTCCTTCAATAATAAATTCATCAGCAGATGATTTATATAAATCGATATTCTTAAAAGAGAAACCTCGCTCGCTCATTTCTAATGAAAGCTCAAGGACAGTTAGAAGATTTTTCTCCTTATTTGACGCTTCCAGCCCTTTTGCATTAATTTCTTCAATCTTTGCACGAATCGCTTCAGAACCACGAGCCATTGCTTCAATATCAAAATCATCAGCACGAACCGTAAAATATGCAGCGTAATATAACAACGGAAGATGTACCTTGAAATAAGCAATCCTTACAGCCATAAGTACATATGCGGCAGCATGCGCCTTCGGGAACATGTACTTTATTTTTTTACAGGAGTCGATGTACCATTCAGGTACTTCGTTCTTGCGCATTTCATCTTCCATTTCTTCCGACAGACCTTTACCTTTACGGACCGATTCCATAATTTTAAAAGCAAAAGAAGGTTCTAGTCCCTGATAAATCAGGTAAACCATGATATCGTCACGACAGCCGATTACTTCACTTAGGTTACAGATTTTGTTATGGATTAATTCTTGCGCATTTCCCAACCATACATCTGTCCCATGGGAAAGCCCTGATATTTGAACTAATTCGGAAAACGTTGTTGGTTTTGTATCCTCAAGCATCTGGCGAACGAATCGAGTCCCAAATTCCGGGATTCCCAGCGTACCTGTTTTACACATAATCTGCTGCTCAGTTACGCCTAAAGATTCAGTCCCACTAAAAATTTTCATGACTTCAGGATCATCGGTGGGAATGGTTTTTGGATCTATCCCGCTAAGGTCTTGAAGCATCCTAATAACAGTGGGATCATCGTGTCCAAGGATATCAAGTTTCAATACATTATCATGGATGGAATGGAAATCAAAATGTGTTGTCTTCCATTCAGAATTCCGATCATCAGCTGGGAATTGAATTGGCGAAAAATCATAAACATCCATATAATCAGGAATAACAATAATTCCCCCAGGGTGCTGTCCGGTTGTTCTCTTAACGCCAGTACATCCAGACGCAAGCCGTTCAATTTCCGCACCACGAATTTGCAGATTGTTATCCTGCTGATAGGCTTTCACATAACCAAAAGCAGTTTTATCCGCAACAGTACCAATCGTTCCCGCACGATATACATATTCTTCACCGAAAAGCACTTTCGTGTAATTATGTGCCCGCGGTTGATATTCACCGGAAAAATTCAAATCGATATCGGGTACCTTGTCCCCTTTAAAGCCTAGGAATGTTTCGAATGGGATATCATGTCCATCTTTACGGTATTTTTCTCCACATTGCGGACAGTCTTTATCAGGTAAATCAAAGCCTGAGCCTACTGATCCGTCATTGAAAAACTCTGAATGCTTACAGGTAGGACAAACATAGTGCGGAGGCAGTGGATTTACTTCGGTAATCTCAGTCATTGTCGCGACTAAAGAAGAACCAACCGACCCACGTGAACCGACTAGATAACCATCATCCAATGATTTTTTTACTAATTTATGAGAAATGAGATAAATAACGGCGAAACCATGGCCAATGATACTTTTCAGTTCCTTCTCCAATCGAGCTTCAACAATTTCCGGTAGTTGTTCCCCGTAAATGCTTCGAGCCATAGCATAACTCATCTCACGCATTTCTTCGTCGGCACCTTCGATTTTAGGTGTATACAAATCATCTTTAATCGGTTTAATGACATCAATCATATCCGCTATTTTATTTGTGTTCGTTACAACAATCTCCTTCGCCTTCTCTGAACCTAGGAAAGAAAAGGCATCTATCATTTCATTCGTAGTCCTGAAATGGACATCTGGCAGTTGATGTCGGTTAAGCGGATTTGCACCGCCTTGGGAATTAACTAATATTTTCCTGTAGATCTTGTCATTTTCATTTAAATAATGAACATTCCCTGTAGCAACGACAGGAAGATCCAATTTATCACCTAGCTTGACGATATTTCCGATAATATCTTCAAGCGCCTTTTCATCGCGAACAAGCTCCATTTCAATTAGCGGGGCATTTACCTCTTTCGGCATGACCTCGAGATAATCATAAAATCTCGCTGCATTCTCGACTTCATCTGGAGACTTTTGCATCATCCCTTCAAAAACTTCGCCTTTATTACAGGCAGAGCCGACTAAAATGCCTTCTCGATATTTTTGCAGAACCGACCTAGGAATTCGAGGTACTCTGTAAAAATACTCAATATGCGAAATGGACACCAACTTAAATAAGTTCTTTAAGCCAATATCATTTTGCGCAAGCAATGTACAATGAAACGGACGCGCACGCTGGTATGCATTACCTTTTCCCATATTATCATTAAATTGATCATGGTATTCGATCCCCTTATCCAGAGCATCCTTTAGCATTTTCAGTAATAAATACCCAGTGGCCTCCGCGTCATAGATCGCTCTATGGTGCTGGGTTAATTCAATATCAAATTTCTTTGCTAATGTATTTAAACGATGGTTTTTCATTTCAGGATATAAAAATCTTCCGAGCTCTAATGTATCAATGACTGGATTTTTTGCTTTCTCTAAGCCAATCTTTTTATAGCCCACATTAAGGAAGCCCATATCAAAGGAAGCATTATGGGCAACTAAGACAGCGTCTCCCACCCACTCATAAAACTTTTTAATAACCTCATCGACTTCTGGAGCATTTTGCACCATATCATCGGTAATTCCTGTCAGATTGATCGTTGTTGCAGACAAACGATGATGCGGATTTGCAAAGGACTCAAAGCGGTCAATGATTTCCCCTTCTTTCACTTTAACGGCAGCTAGCTCGATAATCGTATCATATACCGCTGACAGTCCTGTGGTTTCTACGTCAAAGACAACGAATGTATCTTCTGCTAGTAATCGGTTGGCGTCATTGTACGTAATTGGAACTCCATCATCGACTAAGTTTACTTCTACACCATAAAGAATTTTTATATCATTCTTCTTTCCCGCACCGTAAGCTTCAGGGAAGGATTGTGCAACCGCATGGTCCGTAACGGCAATCGCTTTATGTCCCCACTTTTTCGCCTGCGATATCAATGCACTTACCGGAGTTACGGCATCCATTTGACTCATTGGCGTATGAAGATGAAGTTCTACCCGCTTTTCATTCTCTGGTGCTGTATCCTTACGACCAGGTGGTCTCATTTCGTTTATATCATTTCCAATCATCACCAAGTCACGAACAAACGTGTCGTTTTGAATACTGCCTCGGACTTTAACCCACATCCCTTTTTTTACTCGTTGATAGAGGGCAGCATCTTCTTTGTCTCGAGAGAACATCTTAACCATGATAGAGCTTGTATAATCCGTAATCTTAAAGGTTAGCAGAGTACGGCCGCTTCTTAATTCTCTTGTTTCTGCATCAAAGATATATCCTTCCACCGTGACTCTTCGTTCTTCATCTACTATTTCAATCATGGTTCGGAAGTCTTGATTATCCTTAATCGTTAGGCCAATTGAAAGCGGTCCATCTGGAATTTCTACTCCGCCTGAAGCTTTTTCAGCTTCTTGTTTCTGTAAATCTACAAACGCCATCAAGCCGCGCTCTTGGTCTTCTTTTTGCTTAGCTAATAAAAACTGCTGGTATTCGTCATTTTTTTCGACGCTTTGGATTTCCGTTTCAATCGATAAACTCGGAAAACCAAATGACTGATACGTCGAGGTCAGAACTGGTCCATACTTCTTCTTTATTGCCCCACCCTCAGCATCATGACGAACTGCTACGGTTAGTTTGTTCCCACTAATGACAGGAACTTGTTCATTCAATAGCTTTACTAAAGGAGGTGCGATTCCATCGATTTGCTGAACAGCATGACTCCAATATTCCAGGATCAGTTCAGGATGAATGTCTTGATCTGTTACTTTGAAATCATAGGATATCGTTGCGATATTCGAAAACTTTCTCTCCAATTGGGTTGTAAAGCGAAGATACATACCAAATGGAAGTACTTTTTCTAATAAAAATTGAAAATGCCATTTTCGTGCTTTCTTTTCGACAATTAATCGATCTATTTCTGCATTTGGAAATTGTGCTACAACAGCGTCCTCATTTAATTCTAGTTGCTGGAGCAAGAGTAAGAATCGCTCTTTTTTGCCTGCGGCATGATCGCTCATCATTCCCTCTCCCATCTATATAAAATCACGTTGATTCTTTATTACAAAATGTAATTATACCATATCAAACACAATCGTTCGTCTTAATTCGACAGAAAAATATAGGCAAAAAAAATAAACCCCTGCTGTTTTAAACAGGGATTTACAATTGCATTAATCTAAGAAAAATCTTTGAATATCATTCCAGGTCACCACTAGCATGAGAAGCATTAACAGGGCAAAACCAATAAAATGAACAAGCCCTTCTTTATGACGGTCAATTGGTTTTCCTCGTACCGCTTCAACCGCAAAGAACATTAATCTTCCTCCATCAAGCGCTGGGAGTGGCAGCAAGTTCATGATACCTAGATTAATACTTAATATAGCAGCCCACTTCATGACATAATAAATACCTGATTGAACGACGGTATCCGTTGAAACATAAATTCCAACAGGTCCTGAAAGCATATCAATCGAGAACTGCCCGGTTACTAATTTTCCAAGCATCACAAAGATTTGCTTCGTCCAAAAATAGGTCTCTTCAAAACCAGAAGTGATAGCTTGAATTGGGGATTTCTCCACCGGACTGTATACGCCGATAATTCCAATCTTGTTACCCTCAACTGTTTGCTCCTTAGGTGTAACAGGAATTTCTAAATCTTTACCTTCTCTAGTAATGGTGAAATCAAGTTCTTTATTCGGGTTTTCTCTGATAATCTCCACAACATCTGACCAACTGGAGATCTCAGCACCATTAATACTCTGAACAATATCCCCTTTTACTAATCCTGCTGCACTCGCTGCCCCATCAGAAGTGATTTCTCCTAATTTCGGTTCGTTTGTCGGAACACCCTGTAATAGAGCAATAACGATAAAAACAAAGAACGCTAACACAAAATTCATCATCGGCCCAGCAAATATCGCCATCGCTCTTTGTGGTAGTGTTTTAGAAGCAAATTGACGATGATAAGGAGCAATTTGTGTTTCAATTCCATTCTCAACGGTAACAGCGGTTTGACTCACAGAAAAGGTTTGCAAGCTTTCATCATCATCATCCGGATATCCTTTAATGATTAAATCACGTTCAATATCCGCAAATTCCACTTCAACAATACGGCAATTAGGAAACTTTTCTTTATTGTTTAGGATGATTTTATTAACTTTATTCTCCTGATCAAATATGAGACCAATTCGGTAACCAGGTTTAATTTCAACTGTTTCAGGGTCTTCTCCTGCCATGCGGACAAAACCACCTATCGGCAAAAGCCTTATGGTATAAGTCGTCTCACCTTTTTTATGCGAAAAGATCTTAGGTCCAAAACCAATCGCAAATTCCCGGCAAAGGATCCCGGCACGCTTTGCAAAAACTAAATGTCCTAATTCATGGAAGAAAACTAGTGCACCAAAGATAACAATAAAAGCAATAACTGTACTCAAACGAAAAAACCACCTTTTTTATAATAGTGAACGTACGAGCTGTCTTGTTTCTTTGTCCACCTCTTGAATGACAGAAAGACTGGGGTTGTCTATCCATTGATGGCTGCTTAAAGCCTTCTCAATTAAATCTTCAATTTGTAAAAACTGAATTTTCTCTTCTAAAAATGCTGCAACAGCTACTTCATTAGCTGCATTTAAAACCGTTGGCATTGTACCGCCTATTTTTCCTGCTTCATATGCAAATTTCAAGCAGCGAAAGCGCTCTAGATCCATTTCTTGAAAATGAAGCTTGCCGATTTCTGCTAAGTTTAATCGTTTGGAAGAAGGAAGGTGCAAACGGTCCGGATATGATAGTGCATATTGGATCGGAACGCGCATGTCAGGTGTTCCTAATTGAGCCATGATACTGCTATCATGGAACTCTACCATTGAATGAATAATGCTTTCTTTATGAAGAAGTACATCAATGTTCTCATATGGTATGTTATAAAGCCAGTGTGCCTCTATTACTTCAAGACCCTTATTCATCATTGTGGCCGAATCAATGGTAATTTTTGCTCCCATTGACCAATTTGGATGGTTCAATGCATCACTTATTGTTACACCTTCTAAGTCTTTTCTACTTCGGTCACGAAAACTTCCACCTGATGCTGTCAAAATTAAGCGTTCAATATTCTTTTCTTTTTCACCCTGTAGGCATTGGAAAATAGCTGAATGTTCGCTATCTACTGGGAGTAAAGCCACACCATTTTTCTCAGCCGCCTTCATGACAATATGACCAGCTGTAACAAGCGTTTCCTTATTCGCAATAGCAATTGTTTTTCCACTTTCTATTGCCTGTAGGGTTGGATTTAAACCAACACTTCCTAGTACAGCATTAACAAGGATATCTGTTTTCGGGTAAACTGCCACTTCAACCAGTCCATCTTCTCCAAAAGTAAATTTGGTTTGAGGAAATTCTCCCTTTAAAGTTTGACAGTCATGGTAATCTTGAACAGAGACAAGCTCAGGTTGAAATTCAACAATCATTTTTCTCGCTAAATCAAGATTTCTTCCAATTGAGATTGCCAACAAATTAAATTCTGTCGGGTGCTCACGGAGAATATCTAATGTTTGGGTGCCAATCGAGCCAGTTGCCCCCAAAATACTAATCATTTTCAACAAGGTTCAACTCCTATAGAGTAAAGCTTTTAACATAAATTTTTACCGTTTACCATAGATGAAATAAGTTCAACAAAGGTAAAACGAATAAAATACTATCAAAGCGGTCAAGAATCCCGCCATGTCCTGGCAAGATATTACCGGAATCTTTCACATTAAAATGACGTTTAAAAGCGGATTGAACAAGGTCGCCAATTTGTCCAAAAATAGATAGGATCACAGTAATCCCCATCAATGAAACGATCGATGCATTAATATCCGTTAGCAATACAAACAATACAGCAACAACTAATGCACAAATCACACCGCCAATCGAGCCTTCAACGGTTTTATTCGGGCTAATTTCTGGCCACAACTTCCTCTTACCAGTTGCTTTTCCAATAAAATAGGCTCCCGAATCTGTTGCCCAAATCATAAATAAGGAATAAATGATATAGACAAGACCAGCCTCACGAGTTTCTATCAAGAAGTAAAACCCGATGCCCACATATATTGCTGATAAAATCGAAAAACCGGCATCCTCAAAGGTAAAACGATTTTTTGTTACCACAGTATAAGTTAATAATAACATGATCAAAACAATTGCCAGTTCAGTTTTAGTATAATAAAATCCATCTAAAACATGATTATACTGCTCTGGAAAAAGAACTACCCAAAGGAATAAAATAGATAGTAGTCCATGAACAGAAAAAATGCTAAGTTTTTTCATTTTTAATAATTCATATAATCCGACTGTTGCCATGAAATATGTTAGGAGTACAAATGGCAGACCGCCGTAATAAACAATTGGTAAAAATAAGGCTGCTGCGACAACTCCTGTTATGATTCTTTGCTTCATCTAAGTTTTCAACACCTTTTTCGTTCGAGATTGTCTCATCTGTGATGTCTATCTGAACTATTCAATAGCTTCAAAATTAAATTCCCCCGAATCGGCGTTGGCGGTTTTGAAATACTTCTACTGCTTCAAGCAGATGTTCTTCTTTAAAATCTGGCCATAGAACTTCTGTAAACCAAAATTCAGAATAAGCCACCTGCCATAGCATAAAATTACTAAGACGAATTTCACCACTTGTCCGAATTAATAAATCAGGGTCTGGAATTTCAGAAGTCATAAGATAGGAGGAAAATACCTCTTCATCTAACTCATTCTCATTTAGCATTCCACTTTTGTAATCATTTAAGACTCGTTTCGCGGCATCAATAATCTCCGCTCTACTACCGTAATTAAGGGCAAAGTTTAAAATAAGTCCATCATTATTCTTTGTCTCTTTTATAGCTTTTTCAATTGCATTCAAGGTATGTAACGGAAGCTGTTCTTTATAACCCATCATTTTAACTTGAACATTTTCCTCAATTAATTCAGGAAGGAAGGTTCCTAAAAATTCTTCTGGCAACTTCATTAAAAAGTCGACTTCATTTTTTGGCCGTTTCCAATTTTCGGTTGAAAATGCATATAAAGTTAAGGTTTTTATTCCTAATTTATTCGCCAACCTTGTAATTTTACGAACGACTTTCATGCCTTCGTGATGTCCAGCAACTCGTGGTAAAGCCCTTTTCTTAGCCCAACGGCCGTTCCCGTCCATGATGATTGCAACATGATCAGGCACAGGCAAATTTTTAATTTCTTCTATTTTTTCTCGGAGTGTGGAAGAGTTATTATTTTGATTCTTCCAAAGCCTTATTTTCTTAAACATAACATTGCTCCTCCAAATTAAGATAATCATTTCCTCCGAAATAGATTATTCCACAGACTATGTGTTGATACGTTATAAGAACACTTATTTTCGCATGCCTTTATCATACCAAAAAAGCAAAAAGATATCTTCTAATATATAATTTATGTACTTTTACAACAAATAAGAATACCGTTAATTTAAAATATGAAATAGAGAAAAAACCCCCTTAAAAAGAGGGCCCTCTACTTTTAATGGTAAATTAAACTTCCATAATTTCTTTTTCTTTATCTTTTGTAACTTGGTCGACCTTACTAATATGCTCATCCGTTAGTTTCTGAATATCATCAGAATAACCACGAAGGGCATCCTCGGTAATTTCTCCATTTTTCTCCAACTTCTTTAAATCATCGTTGGCATCACGGCGAATGTTACGAATAGCAACCTTCGCTTCTTCTGATTCTTTCTTCACTAATTTTACAAGTTCCTTACGTCGCTCCTCTGTTAGTTGAGGAATGGAAATACGAATAACCGAGCCATCATTGGTAGGATTTAACCCTAAATCTGACTTAAGAATCGCTTTTTCAATATCACCTAGAATGGTTTTATCGTAAGGCTGAATAACAAGTAATCTAGCTTCTGGTGTGGATATACCAGCCATTTGGTTAACAGGAGTCGGTGCACCATAATAATCAACGGTAATTCGGTCTAATAACGATGCACTTGCACGACCCGCACGAATGCTGGCAAGTTCACGTGAATATGCTTGAATGGCTTTTGACATTCTATCCTTTGTAACTGCTATCACTTGTTTTGGCATTAATGTTTCCCCCTAACAATCGTTCCGATTTTTTCACCCATAACCGCTCGTTTAATATTTCCTTGTTCCATAATAGAGAAAACGATAAGTGGAATATCGTTGTCCATACATAATGAAGAAGCCGTTGAATCCATAACCTGCAGACCCTCTTTAAGAACATCCAAGAATGATAAATCATCATATTTTGTTGCATTTGGGTCTAATCGTGGGTCGGCAGAATATACTCCATCGACGTTATTTTTAGCCATTAAGATGACCTCAGCTTCGATTTCAGCGGCTCTTAATGCTGCAGTTGTATCTGTTGAGAAATACGGATTTCCAGTACCGGCAGCAAAAATAACAACACGCTTTTTCTCTAAATGTCTGATCGCGCGGCGTCTAATATATGGTTCAGCAACCTGGCGCATATCGATAGAAGTTTGCACACGTGTTTCAATTCCCAATTGCTCTAAGCTGTCTTGTAGCGACAAAGAGTTCATAACTGTTGCCAGCATCCCCATATAATCAGCTGTTGCACGATCCATACCCATTTCACTGCCGATTTTACCACGCCAAATATTGCCGCCGCCAACAACTACAGCTACTTCAACCCCTAGTTCTTGAATTTCTTTCACTTGAGCAGCAATGGATTTGATAACCGATGGTTTAATACCGAAGCTTGATTCACCAGCCAAAGCTTCACCGCTTAATTTTAATACGACACGTTTATACTTAGGACCGCTCATATGAACCTCCATATTATGTAATATCTTGCAAAAAAACCTTTAAAAATAGGGAACACAGGCGTGTTCCCTATTCAAAACATATTTCTGTAACCTTGCTTAAAAAAAATTACTTTTTATTTACTTGGTTCATAACTTCTTCTGCGAAGTTATCTTCACGCTTTTCAATTCCTTCGCCTACTTCAAAACGAATGAATTCGCGTACAGTTGCACCCTTAGATTCAACAAATTGACGAACTTTTTGATCCGGGTTTTTAACGAATGTTTGATCAAGAAGACATACATCTTCGAAATACTTTCCAAGACGGCCTTCAACCATTTTCGCAACGATGTTTTCTGGCTTGCCTTCGTTAAGAGCTTGAGTAGTAAGAACTTGACGCTCACGCTCAACTTCTTCTTGAGAAACCTGGTCACGAGAAACGTATTTTGGACGTAATGCAGCGATATGCATAGAAACATCTTTCGCAGCTTCTGCATCAGTAGTGCCTTCAAGAACAGATAATACAGAGATGCGTCCACCCATATGAAGGTAAGCACCAAATGCATCATTATCCGTTTTTGAAACAACTGCAAAACGACGAAGTGTTAATTTCTCACCAATTTTAGCAATCGCAGCATTGATATAATCTGCAACTGTTACGCCATTAATCGTTTGTGCAGATGCTTCTTCAACTGTTGCAGGCTTATTTGCAAGCAAGTGAGCAGCTAATTCCTTAACAAGATTTTGGAACGCTTCGTTTTTAGCAACGAAATCTGTTTCAGAGTTAACTTCTAAAATAACTGCATTGTTTCCTTCAGCAACAACATATGTTAAGCCTTCTGCAGCAATACGGTCACCTTTTTTCGCAGCTGAAGCAATTCCTTTTTCGCGTAAGAAGTCAATTGCTTTTTCCATATCACCATTTGTTTCTGTTAACGCCTTTTTACAATCCATCATCCCAGCGCCAGTTTTTTCACGTAATTCTTTTACCATTTGAGCTGTAACTGCCATAATTCATTTCCTCCTTCAAATACTATGTATTATAGTCATATCTTAGCCATTCAAACTTAAGATAAACATTCTTTACCCAGTCAATCGACGAGTTTTCTTTAAAAAAAGGTGATAAAGGGTCTCCCTCTTATCACCTTTTATCAGTTCATACCATTTAATATTAAGCTTCTACCGCTACTTCTTCACCTTGTTTTGCTTCAAGAATAGCGTCTGCCATTTTACCAGTTAAAAGCTTAACCGCACGAATCGCATCGTCATTCGCAGGAATAACTACATCGATTTCGTCTGGATCACAGTTTGTATCAACAATACCTACGATAGGAATGTTCAATTTCTTAGCTTCAGCAACTGCGATACGCTCTTTACGAGGATCGATGATGAATAAAGCATCTGGAAGTTGCTTCATATCTTTGATTCCGCCTAAGAATTTTTCAAGACGTTCTTGTTCTTTCTTTAATTGAACAACTTCTTTTTTAGGTAATACTTCGAAAGTACCGTCTTCAGACATTCTTTCGATATCTTTCAAGCGGCCAATACGCTTTTGGATTGTTTCGAAGTTTGTTAGAGTACCACCTAACCAACGTTGGTTTACATAGTACATACCAGAACGAGCTGCTTCTTCTTTAACAGAATCTTGAGCTTGTTTCTTAGTACCAACAAATAGCATTGTGCCACCGTTAGCAGCTAGGTCTTTTACCCAGTTATAAGCTTCTTCAACCTTTTTAACTGTTTTTTGAAGGTCGATGATGTAGATACCGTTACGCTCAGTGAAGATATATTTCTTCATCTTAGGGTTCCAACGGCGAGTTTGGTGTCCGAAGTGTACACCAGCTTCAAGCAATTGCTTCATAGAAATGACTGACATGTGTTTTTCCTCCTAATGGTTTGATTTCCTCCGCTTGTCTCATATTTAACAGAAACTGTTGTTAACAGCACCAACTGATAAATCAACAAGCGTGTGTAATAACACCATGAAATAATATAGCATATGTCCCGCATACAATCAAGTCTAAATATTAATTTTTAATAGGCTCGTTAAACTTGCCCGTTGATGTCCACTCCACTAATGAAAGCTTCTTCGAATAATCACCGCAGGGACAGGTGGTTTTTGCCTGTCACGAGGCACTTCGCTTTCCGCGGGCGTGCCGAGGAGCCTCCTCGTCGCTTTGCTCCTGCGGGGTCTCCCCCTGCCCCGTACTCCCGCAGGAGTCTTCGTGCCTTCCGCTCCAATCAACTCAGTAAAACAATTAACTATGGCCTTTTACACAGTCATTTAAAATAAAACCCCTGTCAAATTTTGATCTGACAGGGGTTGAGTAGATTAGTTTGATCTTAATTTATCTAGTTCTACTAGGAATTTGTCATTAAGGACTTTGATATAAGTTCCTTTCATACCTAGGGAACGGGATTCGATTACTCCAGCACTTTCAAGCTTTCTTAACGCGTTAACGATAACGGAGCGTGTAATTCCAACACGGTCAGCAATTTTAGATGCAACAAGTAAGCCTTCATTACCGTTTAATTCTTCAAAAATATGCTCGATCGCTTCCAGTTCACTGTAAGATAATGAACTGATTGCCATTTGAACAACTGCCTTGCTTCTTGCTTCTTCTTCAATTTCTTCTGATTTTTCACGTAAAATTTCCATACCAACAACGGTTGCACCATATTCAGCAAGAATAAGGTCATCATCGTGGAATTTTTCTTGTAATCTTGCAAGAATCAATGTACCAAGACGTTCCCCGCCACCAATAATTGGAACAATCGTTGTTAATCCCTCACGGAAAAGATCACGATTTTCTACAGGGAATGCTGTATATTGGCTTTCAACATCAAGATTTGATGAAGTTTCTTGAATATTAAATAATCCATTTGTATATTCTTCTGGGAATTGACGGTCTTCTAACATTTGTTTCATACGGTCGTTTTCAATTTGCTGGTTAATTGCAAAGCCCAAAAGCTTACCGCGACGGCTAACAATAAAAATATTCGCTTCAATAATTTCACTAAGAGTTTCGGACATTTCTTTAAAGTTAACCGGCTTTCCTGCTGCCTTCTGTAAAAGCACATTAATCTTTCTTGTTTTTGTAAGTAAATCCATCTGTTTCTTCCTCCTAATTATCTGGAACCATTATTTAGTTTTAGTATTATATATCAATCATTACAGCGAAATTAGGTAATGCGTTTATCAAACCATCATGTCGTGAACGATTGTTTCTAGAGAATAAATTGACTTAAATCTTTATTTTTTGAAATTGCTCCAAGCTTATCATCTACGTATTGTGGAGTTATCGTAATTTTCTCCATTGATATATCCGGAGCCTCAAAAGATAAGTCCTCTAATAATTTTTCTAAAATTGTATGGAGTCTTCTTGCCCCAATATTATCCGTATTTTGATTCACTTCGAAAGCAACTTCAGCTATTCTACGAATAGCATCGTCAGAAAATTCAATTTGTATACCTTCTGTTTCCAATAATGCTTGATATTGCTTAATTAAGGCATTATCCGGTTCAATCAAAATTCTGAAGAAATCTTCAACCGTTAATTTTGTTAATTCAACGCGAATCGGAAATCTTCCCTGCAACTCAGGAATTAAATCTGATGGTTTCGCCATATGGAAGGCACCAGCAGCAATAAATAAAATATGATCAGTTTTAACAGTTCCATACTTTGTAACAACTGTTGAACCCTCAACTACTGGTAAAATGTCTCTTTGTACTCCCTCACGTGAAACATCTGCAGACGAACCACCAGAACTCTTGCTGGCAATTTTATCAATCTCATCGATAAAAATAATACCAGTCTGCTCTGTTCGATATAAAGCCTCTGAGGATACCTCATCCATATCAATTAATTTAGCGGCTTCTTCATTTGTTAAAACTTTTCTAGCTTCCCGAACCGTCAATTTTCTCTTTTTACGTTTTTTCGGCATAAAACTGCTTAGTGCGTCCTGCATATTCATACCCATTTGTTCAATGCCAGAACCTTGAAGCATATCAAACATTGAAGGAGTTTGCTCCTCTACTTCTACGGTTACAATCTCATCTTCTAATTGTCCAAGGGAAAGCTTCTCCTTAACAATCTTTCTTTTTTCAGTAACAGAATAGTCCTCTTGATGCGACTCTTGTTCAGCGGATTGGTTGCCACCGCCAAATAACATCTCTAAAGGATTTTTGTAATTAGCTGATTTCTTTGCAGAAGGAACTAGTAAATCGACAAGTCGAGCATTCGCATTTTGCTCTGCACGTTCTTTTACAGCTAGCATTCTATCTTCTTTCACTAATCTGACTGATGTTTCAACGAGATCTCTGACCATTGATTCAACATCACGGCCAACATAGCCTACTTCAGTAAATTTTGTGGCTTCGACTTTTACAAATGGTGCACCTACCAATTTTGCAATTCTTCGGGCAATTTCCGTTTTACCGACACCCGTTGGACCGATCATCAATATATTCTTTGGGATAATTTCATCACGAAGTTTTTCGTTCAACAGGCCTCTTCTGTATCGGTTTCTAAGAGCAACAGCAACTGCTTTTTTCGCATCCTTCTGTCCAATAATATATTGATCGAGTTTTTCAACAATTTGACGCGGGGTTAAATTTGTCGTATTAGCCATTTATTGGTTCCCTCCCATTAAAGCTCTTCAACAATAATGTTGTGATTTGTGTACACACAAATTTCAGCAGCTATTTCTAAAGAAGCCTTGGCAATTTCTTTGGCTGTTAGATGGTCGCCAGCATATTTCTTTAATGAGCGTCCTGCTGCTAGAGCATAATTTCCGCCAGAACCAATTGCCAGTATTCCATCGTCAGGCTCAATGACTTCACCTGTACCAGACACTAGAAGTAAATCCTCGGAGTTCATAACAATTAACATTGCTTCTAACTTTCGGAGTACTTTATCACTTCTCCATTGTTTAGCTAACTCAACAGCAGCTCTTTGGAGGTTACCGTTATATTCTTCTAATTTCCCTTCAAACATTTCGAAAAGGGTAAACGCATCTGCTACAGAACCAGCAAATCCAGCTAATACTCTACCATTAAAAATCTTTCTCACTTTTTTTGCAGTGTGCTTCATCACAACCGCATTCCCAAATGTTACTTGACCGTCCCCAGACATTGAACATTGTCCATTATGTTGGACAGCAAAGATTGTCGTTGCATGAAATTGATTCATTAAGATCCTCCTCTTGCATTTTTACTAACTAATCATATGTAACAAGAGAGTGACATACTTAGTTATGGATATCCCTTAAAATAGTATGAAAACTGAATTTATTTATACCCTTAGACATTCAAACTGAAACTATTTCATCTTCTTATGTCAAATTCAAAGGAGGTAATAATAAGATCCTAATCATTTGTTCAGTCGTGAACAATACGTAATCACTGACAGTATGTTGGTAAGGCACAATAATATATTGTGCCTATTTCTTCTCGATTTGTAAACAGGTGAATCAAATTTTTAGAAAAACATTCACATTTATTATTATATTTACCTACAAAGGCTACTAAATCGTATCACACTTTAGAAACCCTTGCAAGGAATTTTACAAAACTTTCACAAAGTTCTGAATTGTTTCTAACGCTCGATTGGCATGTTGTAAATTTCTTTCCTGTTTCCCTCTGATTTTTTCAGGGAGCTCTGGAAATAAGCCAAAGTTTGCATTCATCGGTTGGAAATTCTTAGGATTTGCCGTCGTTATATATCGCGCCATACTTCCGATTGCTGTTTCTTCAGGGAACTCTAATGGTTCTTGATCAGCAGCTAATCTGGCTGCATTGATGCCAGCAATCAGGCCACTCGCTGCAGATTCTACATATCCCTCAACCCCTGTCATTTGCCCTGCAAAGAACAGCTCTTCACGATTACGGAATTGATAGGTCGATTTCAGCACTTTCGGTGAATTAATAAACGTATTCCGGTGCATAACTCCATAACGAACAATTTCGGCATTTTCAAGCCCTGGAATCAATTGGATTACTTCTTTTTGCGGGCCCCATTTTAAATGCGTTTGGAAACCAACAATATTATATAAAGTTCCTGCAGCATCATCTTGACGAAGCTGAACTACTGCATAAGGTCTTTTCCCTGTCTTTGGATCTTCAAGCCCAACAGGCTTCAATGGACCAAACAGCATCGTTTTCTTTCCACGCTGTCCCATTACCTCAATCGGCATACATCCCTCGAAAAAGATTTCCTTTTCAAATTCTTTTAATGGAACCGTTTCTGCAGAAATTAGCGCTTCATAAAAACGGTTAAACTCTTCCTCCGTCATTGGACAATTCAAGTACGCAGCTTCCCCTTTGTCATAACGGGATTTCAGGTATACCTTATCCATATCAATACTATCTTTTTCAATAATCGGTGCAGCAGCATCATAAAAATAAAGGTAATCTTCACCAGTTAGGTTCTTAAGCTGAGCCGATAAATCAGGACTTGTTAGCGGACCAGTAGCGATAACAGTAATCCCCTCGGGTATTTCCGTAACCTCTTCATTTATAACCGTAACATTTTCGTGATTCTTTACCAATTCTGTCACTTTGGCGGCGAACTCATGGCGGTCAACAGCCAATGCCCCACCAGCTGGAACCGAACAAGCGTCAGCTGCAGCAATAATAACAGAATCAAGTTTCCTCATTTCTTCCTTCAATACACCGACAGCATTTGTTAATGTATTCGCTCTTAATGAATTACTACACACAAGTTCCGCAAATTTATCGGTATGATGGGCTGGTGTCTGTTTGACAGGTCTCATTTCATATAAGCGAACTTTTACACCGCGTTTTGCTATTTGCCATGCCGCTTCACTTCCTGCCAAGCCAGCACCAATTACATTAATGGTTACATTCGTCATTACGAACCTCCTGATATTTTCATAGCTGAATAAGTTATTAGGTGTATTTGATTTTTACAACAATTACTTTTCCCTCTTTTTAACCCATCTTGCATTGTACTATACGAATCAAACAGAAAAAAGTTTTATGATTTAAAAATTTAAAAAGAATTGACATACAAAAAGAGTGAGCAGTGCTCACTCTTTTCTAACTTTGCGGAACTTCCTTGTAATCACATTCCGTACATTGGACTTGAACACCTTTTTTTAATTTCTTTTCAACAAGCGGCCCCTCACATTTAGGACAGCTTCTTGGAAGTGGTTTATCCCATGAAATGAACTCACATTCCGGAAAGCGATCGCAGCCATAGAATAGTCTCTTCTTCTTACTTTTCCGTTCGATGATTTGACCTTCTTTACACTTCGGACAAGTTACTCCGATTTCCTTGACTATTGCTTTTGTGTTACGACAGTCTGGGAAATTGCTGCAGGCCATAAATTTTCCAAATCGTCCCATTTTGAAGACCATTGGACTTGAACATAGTTCACAATCTTCTCCTGCTGGTTCATCTTTAATTTCAACTGATTGCATTTCTTTTTCAGCTTTTTCCAAATGCTTTTCAAAATCCTGATAGAAATGATCAATAATCTCAACCCATGGGACTTTACCATCTTCAATATTATCCAAATCTTGTTCCATTTTTGCTGTGAATTCAACATCAAGAATGTCTGGAAAGAATTCAAGCATCAACTCATTACAAATTTCACCTAATTCAGTGGGAACAAAACGTTTATTATCTAATGCAACATAGCCACGCTTCTGAATCGTATCTAATGTTGGCGCATAGGTGGATGGTCGGCCAATACCTAGTTCTTCAAGCGTTTTTACTAATCTAGCTTCCGTATATCTTGGTGGCGGCTGCGTAAAATGCTGTTTAGGCTCTATATCTTTTTTGAAAACCTCGTCCCCCTCTTGCAAATCTGGGAGCATTTTATTGCCTTCCTCCACTTGGTCATCAGAACCCTCAACATATAGCTTCATGAAACCTGGAAATTTAATCTTAGAGCCGGTAGCACGAAATACCACATTTCCATTTTGCAAATCGACGCTCATCGTATCCATAACCGCTTGAGCCATTTGACTAGCCAAAAATCTTTCCCAAATTAGCTTATATAAACGGAATTGATCTCTTGATAAAAACTGTTTAACACTATTAGGTTCCCTGAGGGTACTTGTTGGTCGAATTGCTTCGTGAGCATCCTGGGCGTTAGATTGTTTTTTTTCTTTTCTTTGTTCTTCTTTTAAATAGTTCTCTCCATACTCATTACGAATATAATCTGCGGCTTCTTTCTGAGCAACCTCAGAAATTCTTGTTGAATCGGTTCTCATATAAGTAATAAGACCAATTGTACCAGCGGATCCCAGCTCAATTCCTTCATACAGTTGCTGTGCAAGCATCATTGTTTTTTTGGCGCGGAAGTTAAGTTTTCTAGCTGCTTCCTGCTGTAGAGATGATGTAATAAAAGCTGGTGATGGGTTTCGTTTTCTTTCCTTTTTGGTTACTGAAATAACTTTAAAGCTATCCCCATTTAATTGTTTTAAAATCGCCTCGACATCCTCATTAGAAGAAAGTGTCGTTTTTGGATGATTTACTAAAGCATGAAAGTTTGCGTTAAAATGATTTTTCCCTTTAACAAAATCTCCCTCAATGGTCCAGTATTCCTCTGGAGTGAACGCTTTAATTTCTTTCTCTCGGTCAATAATCAATCGGACCGCGATCGATTGAACACGTCCTGCACTTAGGCCTTTTTTTACTTTTTTCCAAAGAAGCGGGCTAATATTATAACCAACGAGACGATCCAAAACCCTTCTTGCCTGCTGAGCATCTACTAAATCCATATTGATGGGACGTGGATGCTTAAAGGATTCCTTAATTGCATCCTTTGTAATTTCATTAAAAACAACCCGGCAGTCTGATGATATATCAACATCTAAACTATGTGCTAAATGCCAAGCAATCGCTTCCCCTTCACGATCCGGGTCAGCTGCAAGGAAAACTTTTTTTGCTTTTTTGGCGGCTGTTTTTAATTCTTTTAAAACAGGTCCTTTTCCGCGTATCGTAATGTATTTCGGTTCAAAGTTCGTTTCTTTAGAGACACCCATTTGACTTCTCGGTAAGTCACGGATATGCCCCATCGAGGCTTTTACTTTATATTTATTTCCTAAATAGCGTTCAATTGTTTTCGCTTTTGCTGGCGATTCTACAATTACAAGAAAATCTGACATGCAAAAATCCTCCTCGGAGAGGGATATAAGAATTGTGGAAGCACCCGAAACAGGAAAAAACCAGATTCTAAGCTGCTTACAATTTGAGAAGATTTCCTAATTTCCAAATTTCTAACTCGGATATGTGAAAATACTTTACAAAAATGCCTTATCCCAAATTTTTTCTATTCGTACTAAAATCACTTCGGATAGAATTCGTTTTTTTAATACCTACTATTCTGAAACAAAAGTCGGTCTGTTGTCAACGAACAAGCGGTTGAAAGAGAAACCGTTTACACTTATTTAATGATAATCATACTCCAAATTATTCCTATATAGTCATATTTTTTCGAATATCTGTTGGAAAATGTATAACATATCTGAACTAATTTCAACCTTTTTTTGCTAATTTTTTATATTAATGAAAAAAAACTACAAAAATCTACGTTAAATTTTATGAATTTCTTAGTTTTCATTTACAATCGTAGTTCTTCGAAAATATCCTCTGCACATGTGACGAGCTTTGCTCCCTGTTGGATTAGGTCATTCGTACCTAATGAGAATGGGTTGAATATACTTCCTGGTAATGCAAATACTTCACGTCCTTCATTGACGGCGTAGTTGGCGGTTATTAAAGAGCCGCTCTTCCTCTTCGCTTCGATGATGAAGGTTCCATTTGATAGTCCACTGATAATTCGATTTCTTGCTGGAAAATGCCATCTTAATGGTTTTGTATCGGGAGGATATTCTGAAACAATCAGCTGTGTTTTCATTATTTCTAGCGCAAGATTCATATTCTCTTTTGGATATATATGATAAAAACCTCCTGCGATCACAGCAATCGTATTTCCTTGATTTTTTATAGCATATTCATGGGCAAGGGTATCAATCCCCTTCGCTAAACCACTGACAATGAGTACTCCTTTTTCCATCAGATGGGGGAAGATTAAGCGAATCGCATTTTTACCGTATTGTGTCGCTTGGCGTGAGCCTACCACCGCAAGTTTCGGCTTTTTATAAAGTAATGGTACATTTCCCTTAGCAAATAAGACCCAGGGTGGCTGATAAATTTCTTTTAACATTTCGGGGTAGTCCTTGTCAAAAATGGAGATAGCCTTAATATCATTTGTCTCATAATGACGGATTTGTTCGTGAATAGTTTCTAATGGAAGGTTTAGGGTTGTGGAAAGTGTGGTTTGGGTAATGGTACCTGGAGAATGTGGGAATATACTTTTTTGATGGGGATGCTGGTGAACAAATTGAAGCTTTGGGTCTTTTTTCAGCAATTGAAAGACTGTATTCCATGAGATATCTGGATAATGAAGCAAAGTAATGAGCCTTTCCTTAAAATCGTCCATAAATATACCTCCAAATATATTTTTTAAAAAGAAGAAATAGCCCCCCTTCATTAGGAGACTATTTCTAGTATTCAAAGATGTATCGAATTAATGTGTTTTACACTTTTCGTATAATCCTTGTTCTTTTAATACTTCAATCAAGGTTTCACCCATAACAGAAGGTGTATCAGCAACTTTAATACCGCATTCGTTCATAACACGGATTTTTTCATCGGCTGTCCCCTTACCGCCAGAAATAATCGCTCCAGCATGCCCCATACGCTTCCCTGGAGGTGCTGTGCGTCCGCCGATAAAGCCGACAACAGGTTTCGTCATATTAGCCTTCACCCATTCAGCCGCTTCTTCTTCAGCTGTACCACCAATTTCCCCAATCATGATGACAGCATATGTCTCAGGATCTTCATTGAATGCTTTTAAAACATCAATAAAGTTTGTCCCGTTTACAGGGTCGCCGCCAATTCCAACTGCTGTTGTTTGGCCGATTCCAGCTTGTGTTAATTGATGAACGGCTTCATATGTTAAGGTACCAGAACGTGAAACAACACCCACGTGGCCTTTTGTATGAATGTAACCAGGCATGATTCCAATTTTACACTCGTCAGGTGTAATAACTCCCGGACAGTTAGGACCTACTAAACGAGTCTTCTTACCTTCCATATATCGCTTAACTTTTACCATATCCAATACTGGGATATGCTCAGTTATACAAATGGTAAGATCCAATTCAGCGTCTACAGCTTCAATAATCGCATCAGCTGCAAATGGAGCTGGCACATAGATGACGGATGCAGTAGCACCAGTAGCTGCAACGGCTTCTTTCACGGTATTAAAGACAGGTACTCCTTCAACTTCCATACCGCCTTTACCAGGAGTAGTACCGCCAACAATTTGTGTACCATATTCAAGCATTTGTTTTGTATGAAAAAGGGCTGTTGAACCAGTAATCCCTTGGACAATTACTTTCGTATCTTTATTAATAAAAACGCTCACGTTAATTCCCCTTTCTTAAGATCCTATTTCACTAAGGAAACGATTTTTTGTGCTCCGTCAGCCATAGATTCAGCTGCAATAATGTCAATGCTGGATTCAGCTAGGATTTTCTTACCTAAATCAACATTCGTTCCTTCTAAGCGAACGACAAGTGGTACACTAAGTCCAACTTGTTTAGCTGCCTCTACAACACCCTCAGCAATGACATCACATTTCATGATTCCGCCAAAGATATTAACAAAAATACCTTTTACGTTTGGATCTGAAAGGATAATTTTGAAAGCTTCGGTAACTTTCTCAGCTGTAGCACCGCCCCCAACATCAAGGAAGTTAGCAGGGTCGCCGCCATAATGCTTAACGATATCCATTGTTGCCATCGCAAGTCCGGCACCATTAACCATACAGCCGATATTACCATCTAACGATATATAGCTTAAATCATATTTTGAAGCTTCGATTTCTTTTGGATCTTCTTCCTCAAGGTCACGATAGCTCAGTACGTCTTTTTGACGATATAGTGCATTAGAGTCAAAGTTTAATTTTGCATCCAATGCCATTACTTTTCCATCACCAGTAACAACGAGAGGGTTGATTTCGGCAATGGAGCAATCCTTCTCAATATAAGCACTATATAAGCCCATCATAAACTTAACCGCTTGATTGACCAGTTCTTTAGGAATGTTAATGTTGAATGCGATTCTGCGAGCTTGATATGGCATTAAACCAATAACCGGATCGATTTCTTCTTTAAAGATTTTTTCCGGAGTTTTTTCAGCTACTTCTTCAATTTCTGTTCCGCCTTCTTCTGAAGCCATTAGGACGACACGAGAAGTTGCACGGTCTAAAACAAGGCCGACATAATATTCTTTTTTAATATCGCAGCCTTCTTCAATCAACAGGCGCTTAACTTCTTTACCTTCTGGGCCAGTTTGGTGTGTAACCAATGTCTTACCAAGGATTTCGCTTGCATATGTACGAACTTCGTCAAGGTTTTTTGCAACCTTAACTCCGCCAGCTTTCCCCCGTCCGCCAGCATGGATTTGCGCTTTTACTACACATACTTGTGTACCTAATTCTTTTGCAGCTTCGACAGCTTCTTCAACAGTGAAAGCTACTTTTCCATTAGGAACCGTTACCCCATACTTTCTGAGGATCTCTTTTCCTTGATACTCATGGATATTCATTTCCCATCCTCCTATCAAACTCTTCAAAAAATTGACTCCGTTTTCATTTTATATAATGACACTAACCTTGTCTACCAAAATGCAAAAAAATTATATTCATCTTAATATTATGATTGTTCCACCACTTGAAAATAAAGCGTTTTCAACCAGTTCTACTATAAAACTATTTTTTACAATAATAAAACAGGCCAAAGCCTGTCCTATTATTATTATTTAAACATATCCTTCACAGGAGCAAAGCTTTTTCGATGGTACCGAGTAATTCCATGCTTCTCTATGGCAGTCAAATGTTCTTTTGTGCCATAGCCCATGTTATTCTGAAATCCATATACAGGAAATTCAGATGCCATTTCAACCATTAATTTATCTCTTGCGACCTTTGCAACAATCGAAGCCGCAGCAATGGATACACTTTTAGCATCCCCTTTAATAATCGATTCAACAGGATATGGAGTTTCTAGTTTCATGGCATCAATTAACAGAAAATCTGGTTGTCTAGTTAAATTGACGATCGCTGATAGCATTGCTTTTTTTGTAGCCTCATAAATGTTAATTTGATCAATTACCTCAGCATCGATCCTCGCTACGCTATAAGCAATTGCTTCTTTTCTGATGATTTCATCAAATTCAAGACGCTTATTTTCCGATAGTTTTTTAGAATCATCAATCCCTGCTAGGTAGAAGTCATTTGGCAAAATCACTGCCGCTGCCACCACGGGACCTGCCAGCGGTCCCCTGCCAACCTCATCCACACCAGCGATATAATGATATCCTTGTGACCGATATTTTTTTTCGTAGGAATTCATGACAAGAAACTTTTCGTGTATTTGTTTCTCCATTGCTTTTTGCTTACGCCATTTATGTATTAGCTTTTGAACACCTTTCCGCTCATCATGCAGTAAGGTTTGCAGGGCAGGATCATCTTCAGAAGTAATAGTACGAAGCAGTTCTTCAATTTCAATTATTGTTTGTATCTTCATTTTCTTCACCCGCTTGTAATCATACCTTTAAAGCATCTACCGTTTCAATCCCAAAATAAAGGAAAAGCTCACCAAGTAAGTGAGCTTTTCTTTGAACTATTCTGTTGGAGTGGCGAGTTCGCTTGGCCGTTCAAAAGATATCGATCCAAATTTTTCCGACCTGATTTCCCTTATGACAAGCTCTGAGACTTTATCATAATCAACGACCCCTCCGGCCCCAAGACAGCCTCTTAATTCCCCAATGTGGTCAAACATCTCCACTACATTTTCCGGGACAGCCTCGAGCTTATAACGCTCTTTTAGTCTCTCTGGATAATGTTGCTCGAGAAATTGCAATGAATAAACGACAAGATCTTGAAGATTTAATAGCGTATCTTTAATTGCTCCGGTTACTGCCAGCTTTTTTCCAACCTCTTGATCTTCAAATTTAGGCCATAGTATTCCGGGGGTATCTAATAATTCTAGTTCTTTACCGACTTTTATCCACTGTTGAGCTTTTGTTACACCTGGTGTATTCCCGGTCTTGGCAAGATTTTTTTTAGCAAGCCGATTAATCAGTGTTGATTTACCAGCATTTGGAATACCTACAATCATTGCTCTTATTGCTCGTGGATTTTTAACTCCTTTTGCCTTTAAACGATCAAATTTTTCTTTTAAAATCTCATGGGATGCTTGGACTATTTCCTTCATCCCTTCACCAGCTTGAGAATTGATTGCTAGTGCTTTTATACCTTGTTTAGCAAAGAAGGCTATCCATTCTTTTGTCACAGCTTTATCTGCCATATCAGCTTTATTTAATAAAACCAGCCGTGGTTTATGTTGGATGATTTCATCTATCATTGGATTCCTTGATGAATACGGTATTCTTGCATCAACCAATTCAAAAATAATATCAACTAGCTTTAATTTTTCTGTGACCTCTCGACGGGCTTTGGCCATATGGCCCGGAAACCATTGAATCGTCATAAGAGTCACCTCCCAAACACTATTTCACGATGTGAGCATCTTTTAAAGGCCAATAAACAATGCTCGTTTTTCCAATGATCTTTTCCATTGGTATGGTTCCAATATGCCGGCTATCCTTACTAAAACGGCGATTATCACCCATAACGAACAATTCACCCTCTGGGACAGTTTGTTTACCGACTTTTGTTTCTTCAAGCTTAAAAGGATCCGTTAATGGACCTTCAACGCCTTCTTTATATTCATCTAAATATGGTTCTTCATAGGCTTTCCCATTGACATATAATGTATCATCTTTATATTCAATTTGGTCACCCGGTAAGCCAATGACTCGCTTTATGTAATCCTTTTGTTCAGGTGCATGAAAGACGATAATATCAAATCGCTCCGGCTCACCAATTTTATAGCTTAGTTTGTTTACAATCATCCTGTCTTGATGTTGTAATGTTGGCATCATTGATAATCCATCGACCACAATTGGTGCAAAAAGAAAATATCGAATGACTGCTGCAAGTGCAACAGCAATTAATAATGCCTTGATCCATTCCCAGAGTTCATTTTTCTTTCTCGCCATAGCAATTCCCCACCAATCACTGAAAAAATATTATCTACCTTTTATTTTACATAAAAACACCCTATTATTCACGATGGGGCTCTTTTTTTATGAAACTTTAATGATTTATTTACAGTAATAAGATTGGTTGTACGAAAAAAGAGCTTGCAGAGCAAGCTCTTTCTTTTATTATCGAATTTCTTTAATACGCGCTTTTTTACCACGTAGCTTACGTAGGTAGTATAGCTTAGCACGGCGAACTTTACCGCGACGCAATACTTCAAGCTTCGCAATTTTAGGTGTGTGGACAGGGAAAGTACGCTCAACGCCTACTCCGTAAGAAATCTTACGAACTGTGAAAGTTTCGCTAATTCCACCACCACGACGCTTAATTACAACACCTTCAAATAACTGAATACGTTCGCGAGTACCCTCGACAACCTTAACGTGTACACGTACAGTGTCACCAGGACGGAACGAAGGAAGATCAGTACGAAGTTGTTCTTGTGTAATTTCTTTAATTAATTGTTGCATCGTTTTCAACTCCTTCCAACAGACGCTCATGCACATCTCATTCATTTCATTGCAGCGGAACATCTTTATAAGACCAACCCGAATTATTAAACTCAGCTCAAGTCACAAGAAGTATCTTACCACAAAAAAGAACCCCGTGCAATAACTATTCAAATTCTTTTTTTACTTCCATCAGCCATTTTTCCTGTTCTTTGGTTAACTCTATCTTCTCTAAAAGATCCGGCCGGCGGGTAAGTGTTCTTCGGAGTGCTTCCTTATTCCGCCACTCCTCGATTAGTTTGTGATTACCAGACAGCAGCACATCCGGAACCTTCAATCCTCTAAAATCGGCTGGTCTTGTGTAATGAGGATGTTCCAAAAGACCTGTACTAAAAGAATCCTTCATATGGGATTCTTCATTGCCTAGTACTTCTGGTAAAAGACGGACAACACTGTCGATTACCACCATGGCGCCAAGCTCCCCGCCAGTTAAGACATAATCACCAATTGAAATTTCATCTGTCACTACATGGTCGCGGATTCTTTCATCATATCCTTCATAATGACCGCAGATGAAAATAAGATGTTCCTCTTGAGCTAATTCCTCCGCTTTGCGTTGATCATAGCGCTCCCCTTGAGGGCAAAGGAGGATGACTCTCGCGTTTCTACTATCTGCCTGTGCTTTTAATGCTTCTACCGCATCAAAGATAGGCTGTGGCTTTAAAACCATGCCAGCACCGCCACCATAAGGATAATCATCGACGGTATGATGTTTATTATCAGCGTAATCGCGGAAATTGACAACATTGTATTGAACTGCCGACTTCTCTGTTGCTTTATGTAGAATGGATTGTCCAAAAACACCTGAAAACATTTCAGGGAATAGCGATAAAACATCAATCTTCATCATGAAAGTAACCCTTCCATCGGTTCAATTAAGATGAGTTTTCCCTTGACATCAACTTTCTTAACTACCTCATCAATATAAGGAATCAAGATTTCTTTTCCACCCTTGCCTTTTATAACCCAAACATCATTAGCACCCGGTGAAAGGATTTCTGACACCGTGCCTATTTCCACTCCTTCAATCGTCTCAACTTTACAGCCAATAATCTCGTGATAATAGTATTCACCTTCATTTAAATCTCCCAACTGCGACTCAGGAACTTTTAAAATCCCATCCCTAAATTTTTCAACTTCGTTAATGTTTTCAAAGCCTTCAAACGTTAGGAGATCAAAGTTTTTATGACTGCGATGCGTTTTAACAGTTAATTCGATTGGGACAGTAGCTTTTGGCATAAATAAATACAAAACGTTGCCAATCTTATAGCGCTCCTCAGGGAAATCAGTTCGAGAAATAACTCGCACCTCACCTCTAATCCCATGGGTATTCACAATCTTGCCAACATTAAACCATTTTTCCATCTATTTTTCACCTCGTATTTCTTCAATCATTCCATCCTTAATAAGGATCGTTCTTTGAGTTAATTTTTCATCCCATACATCCCCAACATTGACTTCAATAAGGGCTTGTACCTCTTTTTCCTTTAATTCGCTCCCTATCGGTAGCATATGTAATTGTTCAATTTGAAACTCAAGCTGTTTTTCTTTTTCACCCCGTTTTTGAAGTTCCTTTTCAAAATGTTTGTTTAAGAGGCTGGTTTGATACTTTTTATTTTTTTCAAGTCTTTTTAATTCAAATTGAAGCTGTTGATATTCTTTTTGCAATTGCAGCTTTGCTGCAAAATATTTTTCAAGCAGCTTTTGTTTACTTTCTTCTGTTAATATTTGTTTCACCACAACCGTTTGAATGATTTGCACAAGATTGCCTCCCTAAAGCAATTTCCATCCTTCCACTTTTCTAAGATAGCAAAAAAGGGAGGATTATTAACCCTCCCTTTTATCTAGATGCAAAAAGCTATTCACCAATTTCTAGAAAAATTTTCTTTTGTTGTGATGATCCTGCTGCATATACAACAGTTCTAATGGCCTTTGCAACGCGCCCCTGCTTTCCAATTACTTTCCCCATATCTGTCTTATTGACTGATAAATGGTAGGTAATTCGTTGATCTTCTTCGATTACGTCCACTCGAACATCATCTGGAAAATCAACAAGAGGCTTAACAATCGTTTCGAGTAATTGTTTCATTTTTACTCCAATTACTTGCTTAACTTAGCATTATGGAATTTTTCCATGATGCCTTCGTTAGAGAAAAGGTTACGAACTGTATCAGATGGTTTCGCACCATTTTGTAACCATTTAAGAGCTAATTCTTCGTTGATTTGGATTGCCGCTGGTTGAGCAACCGGATTGTACGTTCCGATCACTTCAATGTAACGTCCATCACGAGGAGAACGAGAATCTGCTGCTACGATACGATAAAAAGGAGTTTTCTTTGCTCCCATACGCTTTAAACGAATTTTTACTGCCATTTTAAATAAGCACCTCCGAATAGTTTCACACAAGATAGTATATTATCAATTATTAAATCATTTGTAAAGTGTTTTTTCTTTACATATATTATTACCAATTTTAAACAAAACAAAACTTATTAAAAAGGTTTAAATGGAAATTTAAATCCACCTTTTTTCTTGCCTTTTTGCTGCATACCTGTCATTTGCTTCATCATCTTCTTCATGTCCTCAAACTGTTTTAATAAACGATTTACTTCCGGCACCGGTCTACCGCTCCCTTTTGCAATCCGCCTTTTACGGTTTGAGTTCAAGATTTCTGGATGAGTCTTTTCTTCCATTGTCATAGAGCGAATGATCGCTTCAACATGGGCAATTTGTTTCTCATCGATTTGAAGATTATTCAAGCCTTTGATTTTATTTGCGCCAGGCATCATTTTTAATAACTCATCAAGCGGTCCTAAATTGCGTACCTGTCCAAGTTGGTCCAAAAAGTCATCGAGCGTAAAAGATGCTGTTCGCATTTTTTGCTCAAGCTCTTTTGCCTTTTCTTCATCCACGTTTGCCTGCGCCTTTTCAATGAGCGTCAGAACGTCCCCCATGCCAAGAATTCTTGAAGCCATCCTTTCTGGATGAAACGGCTCCAATGCATCCATCTTCTCTCCCATACCAATAAACTTAATTGGGGTTTGGGTAACGGCACGAATCGATAGGGCTGCCCCACCGCGCGTATCACCGTCAAGTTTCGTCAAAACAACACCCGTCAATCCGAGCTGTTCATTAAAGCTTTGGGCAACATTTACAGCATCCTGTCCTGTCATCGCATCGACGACAAGGAAAATTTCATCAGGTTTTGTTAATTCTTTAATATCCTTCAGCTCGTCCATCAAGGCTTCATCCACATGCAATCGACCTGCGGTATCAATAAGAACATAGTCATTATGCTCTTCTTTTGCTTTGGCGATGGCTTCTTTGGCAATTTCAACTGGACTTACCTGATCCCCTAGCGAGAAAACAGGCATATCTAACTGTTTTCCAAGCGTCTGAAGTTGTTTAATCGCTGCTGGACGATAAATATCGGCGGCAACAAGCATCGGCTTACGATTATACTTTTTACGAAGTAAATTTGCCAATTTCCCTGTTGTCGTTGTTTTACCAGCACCTTGTAATCCCACCATCATAATAACGGTAGGAGGACGGTTCGATGCGGCAATCTTACTTTGTTCTCCCCCCATTAACTCTGTTAATTCTTCATTAACAATTTTAATGATTTGCTGTCCAGGGGATAAACTTTTTAACACCTCTTGTCCTACTGCACGTTCGCTGACTTTCTTAACAAAATCTTTGACAACCTTGAAGTTAACGTCTGCTTCTAATAGAGCAAGACGAACTTCACGCATCATTTCTTTTACATCCGCTTCAGAGACTTTTCCTTTTCCACGGATTTTTTGAATTGTATTCTGCAGTCGGTCGGCTAATCCTTCAAATGCCATTCATGCCGCCTCCTAATCTAATTTCTCAAGCTCGGCAACCACCTCTAACATTGCCTGCTTTGAAGGGTGTTCTTCAGACAGCATTCCTTTAACATGTCGTAAAAGCTTGCTGCGCTCTTGAAATTTTTGAAATAATAATAACTTTTCTTCATACTCTTCAAGCATTGCCTCTGTTCGCTTGATATTATCATAAACCGCTTGTCGGCTGACATCATACTCTTCGGCAATTTCTCCAAGTGAGTAATCATCCAAATAATAGAGAGACATATAGCTTTGTTGCTTTGGTGTTAACAACGAATGATAGAAATCATAGAGATAATTCATTCGTGTTGTTTTTTCAAGCATGCTACCAACTCCCATGTTAAGTGAAAAGCCTTTACAAAAGTAAGTTTACACAGTGTTACACTGTCTGTCAAGATAATACCTTTACAACGGCAATTAAGATTGTTCCACTTGGTCCGCAAACAATCCATATACGTATTGCTCTGCATTAAACACTTGAAGATCATCCATTTTCTCTCCAAGGCCAACGAATTTAACTGGAATTTTCAATTCATTACGGATTGCAAGAACAATCCCACCTTTTGCGGTTCCATCCAATTTTGAAAGAACAATTCCGCTAACATTCGTTGCTTCCTTAAAAGTTTTAGCCTGAATGAGGGCATTTTGTCCTGTCGTTGCATCAAGGACTAAGAGAACTTCATGTGGTGCACCAGGAACTTCCCGTTCAATTACCCGCTTGACCTTCTCCAGTTCTTTCATCAGATTAACCTTGTTTTGCAGGCGTCCTGCTGTATCACAAATCAAAATATCCACTTTACGTGATTTTGCAGCCTTAAGGGCATCGTACATAACAGCAGCCGGGTCCGACCCTTCCTCCTGCTTTATCACATCCACGCCGACTCGATCCCCCCACACCTCAAGCTGATCGATTGCACCAGCACGGAATGTATCTCCTGCAGCAAGGAGCACTGATTTACCTTCCGTTTTGAATTTGTGGGCGAGTTTCCCGATTGTCGTTGTTTTACCTACACCATTTACACCAACAAAAAGAATGACGGTAAGTTCTCCCTCTTGGATATTTAATAGTGATGACTGTTCCTCACCTGCATTGTAAATTTCCACAAGCTTTTCGGAAATAACACCTTGAACTTCCTGAGGGTCTTGAATATTTCGGCGTTTAACCTCCATCTTCAGCTCCTCGATGAGCTTCATAACGGTATCAAACCCCACATCAGCTTGAATGAGAATTTCCTCTAATTCTTCGAAGAAATCTTCATCCACTTTTCTGTACCTTGCAACAAGGTCGTTTACTTTGCCAGAGAAATTATCCCTCGTTTTGGTTAAGCCTTCTTTAAATTTTTCTGTTACCGTCTCAGTTTGTTTCGTAATTTTTTCTTTTAATTTCTTAAAAAAGCTCATTTCTTCACTTCCTATTTTTTATGATTCAACTTCAACTAGCTCCTTCGTATCTTCTAGTCTAACGGATACGAGCTTTGAGACACCTGATTCCTGCATCGTGACACCATAAAGAACATCTGCTTCTTCCATTGTGCCTTTTCTATGCGTAATAACAATGAATTGCGTTTCAGAACTAAATCGTTTTAAATATTGGCTAAAACGAAAAACATTCGCTTCATCTAGTGCTGCTTCTACCTCATCAAGAATACAGAATGGTACTGGGCGGACTTTTAAAATGGAAAATAATAGCGCAATCGCTGTTAATGCTCTTTCTCCACCGGATAAAAGTCCTAAGTTTTGCAGTTTCTTTCCTGGCGGCTGGGCAACAATTTCTACCCCTGTATTTAATAAATCCTCTGGATTGGTCAGCTTAAGATCTGCCCTTCCACCACCAAATAAAGCACGAAACACGGGCTCAAAGTGTTCACGAATCCCATTAAAGGTGAGCTCAAACCGCCGTTTCATCTCGATGTCCATTTCCTCAATGACCTGGAAGAGCGTATCCTTTGCCTCTTGAAGATCGGTCTTTTGTTCATTTAAAAATTCATATCGTTCTGAGACTCGCTCGTATTCTTCAATCGCTCCAAGATTCACATTGCCGAGTTCTTCAATCGCCAATTTAATGAGTTTTACCTTTTTGCGTGCTTCCTCTACTGGCACGGTAAGCGGATATTGCTCTTTTGCGCCTTCAAATGAAAGGAGATATTCTTCTCTGAGATGGGCAAGTCGCGTTTCAAGCTCAACGTCCAAACGGTTTATTTTGACTTCTTCATCTTTTAAAACTTCAATCATGCCCTTATGAAGCCGTTTTATCTCCTTCGTCTCAAGTTCAGCATCTTCCAGTCCGGTTTGCATCTTCATCCGTTCCTGTCTTCTTGAAGAGATTAATGATATAGTTTCCTCTTTATCCTGCTGCTTCTGTTTGGCAGCTATCTCTAATTGCTGCTCACCAGAAGTACTGCCTTCCATCTCTGAGTTTAATAATTGAAGGTCCTCTGTATAAAGGATTAACTTTTGCTCGCTCTCCTTTAATTCCGCTTTAATCAACTCAAACCGTTCATTTGTATTGATAAATTGCTCATTTTTCGCGGCAAACTCCACTTTTAGGTCATTGATTTCTTTCATTAAGGACTCTTTTGAAGTAAGATTATTCGACCTTTGTTCCGTTAATTTGGCGATTTCTTCATCAAGAGAAGCAATTTTCCCTTTGAATATCTCCATTTCTTGGTGCAGTTTTTCTTTTCGTGAGGTTAAAGATTGTTGTTCATCAGAAAATTGACCTTTTTCTTGATCATAAATGGCTAATCGGTCATTAATATTCTTTTCTTCGATCTCTGCTTCACGAAGGTCGCCTTTTAATGATTGTTCACTTAATCTTAACTCTTCACCAGATTCCCTAATCTTTTCAAGAGCTTGTTCGTTTAAAGCAACGGACTCTTTCAGTGATTTGACTTGGTTTTCGATAACGGCTGTCTTGTCGTCCATTACCGCAATTTTCCCCTTTAACTCTTCAAGCTCACCTTTACGAGTAAGTAACGACGTTGTTTTCTGTTTAACCGCCCCTCCTGTCATCGAGCCGCCTGGATTTACAATATCCCCTTCAAGGGTAACAAGACGACAGCGGTATTGGAGGATTTTCGCAAGTTCATTAGCACCCTTTAAATCCTTAGTGACTACGACATTCCCTAAAAGGTTTTGAATGACTTCTTCATATTTCCCCTCATATTTTACAAGACTGACCGCACTTCCCACTAATGAAGGGTGATTTTGTATGGATGACAGTTGCGCAGTGGATAACGGTCTACCTTTGATAACACTCATTGGTAAAAAAGTAGCACGACCAAAAGAATTTTGTTTCAAATATTGAATGGCCTGTCGGGCATTCTGCTCTGTGTCAACAACAATATGCTGCAGGGCTGCCCCTAATGCCGTTTCAAGGGCTGTTTCATATTCCTTTGGAACCGTAACAAGTTCTGCTACAGCCCCCTCAATGCCATGGAGCTTCTTGTTGCGTGCCTTAAGAATCTCCTTAACCCCTTGGAAAAAGCCTGAAAAATCCTCTTCCATTTCCTCTAGCATTTCTTTTCTTGATTTAGCCTGCTGAAGAATTTGATAGGCTTGATACAACATTTTTTCTTGCTTTTGATAATTATTTTTTATGTTCTCGAGCTTTCGCTGCTGTTCCCTAAATTCAACCACTTGATCAGCTAACTTTTTTTGAACTTCTTCTAACGCTGACTGGATTTTTTGCTTTTTCGCTTGAGCTAAGCGGCGGTCTTCAATATACCTCTGATTTTCAGAGTCGAGCCGGGTACTTTTTCTCTCCTGCTGTTCTAGCTGTTGATCAATATATTTCGATTCATTCTTAGCACCTGCCTGCTCGTTAAGCAGCTCAATATATTCACCTTTTAAAGATTCTATTTTTTCATCAATATTTTCAGCAAATAGGGTTAGCTTCTCCTGTTTTTCCTTAAGAAGAACCTGTAGAGAGTTCACTTGATCTTTCAACTGATCAAAAAGTTCTTTTTGACTATCTCTATTCCCCTGTAAATGATTGACCTTTTCAGTAAATTCAGCGATATTTTTCTCAAGCTGAATCCGATTTTGCGAGGCATTTTTTTTCCGTTCCTTTAAAACTTCTTTTCTGCCTTCCAACTTTTCAAGCTCTTCACTCGCATAGAGGAGGACATTTTGCAAATCATTAATCGACTCGTCAAGGGCAGCGATATGATCCCTCGTCTCCTCGATCTTTGCCTCTTTTATTTGCAGTGTTGAAGCAAGTTTTATCTCTTCCTGTTGATGTGTCTCAAGCTGGTGTGATAAGTTTTCCCACTTTTGATGGAGGTCTTCAATATCATATACAGTTAAGGCAACTTCGATTTTCTCCAGTTCTTCTTTTTTCTCAAGATAATCCTTAGCAATCGATGCCTGGATTTTTAGAGGTTCTACCTGGCTTTCCAGCTCATGTAATATATCGTTTACACGGTTTAAATTCTCTTGTGTTTCCGACAGTTTTACTTCAGCTTTTTTCTTGCGGTTTTTATACTTTAGAACACCTGCTGCTTCCTCGAAAATCGTTCTCCGGTCTTCGGCTTTACTATTTAGAATTTCTTCTACCTTCCCTTGGCTGATAATCGAAAACGCTTCTCTCCCAAGGCCAGAATCCATAAATAAATCAATAATATCCTTTAACCTGCATGGCTGTTTATTAATTAAAAACTCACTTTCACCTGAACGCGTAACTCTTCTTGTAACGCTAACCTCATTGTAGTCAATGGCCAACCGTTCATCTTGATTGTCGAGTGTTAGTGTGACTTCCGCATAATTTAACGGCTTTCTCGAATCACTTCCAGCAAAAATGATATCTTCCATTTTAGAGCCTCTTAATGATTTAGCAGATTGTTCGCCCAACACCCAACGGATAGCATCTGTGATATTACTTTTCCCGCTTCCATTGGGACCCACAACTGCTGTGACTCCTGGAACAAAATCCACACCGATCCGTTCGGCAAAGGATTTAAATCCAATGATATCCAACCGTTTTAAATACATTTCGTTATCCTCCCTAGAGCTTGGCCGGAAACACCCCTTAGCATTCTACTGTATTACAAAGTTGTCTTTGCTTTCAATACTTCCAGCGCCTTTTGGGCGGCATGCTGTTCTGCTTCTTTTTTTGATTTTCCAGTACCAATACCTAATTCTTCACCATTTAATGAAACCCTTGAAACAAATTCCTTGTTATGAGCAGGACCTTTTTCAAGTAATACCCGGTATTCAATTATACCGATCCCATCTCTTTGAATTAATTCTTGCAGTTGGCTTTTAAAATCCATCACATGAGAAAAAGCACCTTCATTTATTTTAGGGTAAACAACTTTATCGAGAATCTCGATGACGATTTCTAGACCTTTATCCAAGTATAGGGCACCAATGAAAGCTTCAAACACATCGGCAAGTAGTGCAGGCCGTTCTCTACCGCCAGTCATTTCCTCGCCTTTTCCTAATAGGATTAACGGGCCGAAGTTCAGCTCATTGGCTAAGGTTACAAGCGATGGCTCACAAACAATGGCAGCGCGGAGCTTCGTTAATTCACCTTCACTCATCATTGGATATTTTTTAAAAAGGAATTGTGAAACCGTCAGTTCAAGTACAGCATCCCCTAAAAATTCAAGCCTTTCATTGTCTTCATAAGGCTTTCTGCGATGCTCATTCACATAGGATGAATGAGTAAAAGCTTGCTTCAATAATTTTTCATTTTCAAAATGAATACCAATTTTAGTTTGAAAATCCTTAAATTGATTATCTTTTGCGCGATTTTTCATTTCGTTTTCTTTACCTTTTTTGCGCATTATCAAGTCTCCACCTTGCATAAATTTTACATCTAATCACAGTTTAAAAAAACACCATTCAAAACGCAAAGAAACCTGGCAGAATTATTTTACTGCCAAGTTCTATAATACAGAAGAAAGCTCCGTTTGAAAACGGAGCTTTTGAAGAAATCCAACGATTATTACTTGTTATTTATGTAATTAACAGCATCACCTACTGTGCTGATTTTTTCAGCATCATCGTCAGAAATTTCCATATCAAACTCATCTTCTAATTCCATAACTAATTCAACTACGTCTAGGGAATCAGCGCCAAGATCCTCTTTGAAAGAAGCTTCAAGGGTAACTTGAGACTCATCCACACCTAAACGGTCAACGATGATTTTAGTAACACGTTCTAAAACCTCTGCCATGTTCACTTCACCTCCCCTCAAGCTATTATAGTGTATTTAGTAAAAAATTCAAACGTTTGTTTGTGAAATTGTCCAACTCCAGCGCCTAGGCGCTTCGGCTTTTCTAATCACATAACCATTCCGCCATCAATATGAAGGGTTTGGCCAGTTATATAGGAAGCGTCATCTGATGCCAGGAAAGCAGTCATTTTCGCAATATCCTTTGGTTCTCCTAACCGAGCTAATGGAATTTGTTTTAACATCTCAGTCTTTAACTCTTCTGTTAGTTTGTCGGTCATATCGGTTGTAATAAAACCTGGTGCAATGGCATTAACGGTAATATTGCGCGAAGCAAGTTCCTTTGCCGTCGTTTTTGTTAATCCAATGACCCCTGCTTTAGCAGCAACATAATTAGCCTGTCCAGGATTTCCACTTACGCCAACGATGGAGGCAATATTGATAATTCGGCCAACACGCTGCTTCATCATTTGCCGTGTTACTGCCTTGGTACAAAGGAAAACACCTTTTAGATTGATGTTAATAACATCATCCCATTCTTCTTCCTTCATTCTCATTAATAAATTATCTTTCGTGATTCCAGCATTATTTACAAGAATATCTAATTTACCGAAGCGTTCTATGGTTTCTTTAACCATTGCAGAAACCTCTTCATTGTTAGAAACATCGCACTTAATAGCAAAAGCTTCTTTCCCAAGCATTTTTATTTCTTCTGCAACTTCATTGGCTTTCGCTTCGCTGCCCGCATAATTAACGACAACATTCGCACCCTGTCTCGCCAGTTCTAGGGCTATTTCTCTGCCAATCCCTCTGGAAGCACCCGTAACAAGGGCTACTTTACCTTCTAAAGTCATAGCTGTTCCTCCTTTAATGCTGCTATCACAGATTGACAGCTGTCCTCATCAGATACAGCATACGTTTTAACGGATCGATTAATTTTCTTAATTAATCCGGAAAGGACCTTCCCTGGTCCAATTTCAATAAATGTATCTACACCAAAATCGACCATTTTCACAACTGAATCTTCCCACAATACCGGTGAATATAGCTGTTTGATTAAATTTTCTTTTATTTCATCAGCTGCACTCATAGGGTTTGCTGAGACATTAGCAATAACCGGAATTTCTGCATCTTGCATGCTTAGTCCATCTAGAACATCACGTAATTGGCTTGCGGCAGGCTCCATTAAGGTAGAATGAAACGGTCCGCTGACCTCTAAAGGAATTACTCTCTTCGCCCCAGCTTCCTTCGCTTTAACGCTAGCAAGCTCTACACCTTTACGCGAACCTGAAATGACGATTTGTCCAGGACAATTCAAATTGGCTAATGAAACGGGAGCACCTGATTTAGTAACCTCCGCAGTAACTGCAGATAGTGATTCTCGCTCAAGTCCTAATACTGCAGCCATTGTCCCTTCACCATTAGGAACAGCCCCTTCCATAAACTCGCCTCTTTTTCTAACAGCAAATACCCCTTCTTCAAAGGAAATCGCTCCAGAGGCAACAAGAGCAGTATATTCGCCAAGGCTGTGTCCTGCCAGAAAATCCGCTTTTATTCCTGCCTTTTTGAAGTGTTCCAAAATCGCTATAGAAGTGGTTAAAAGTGCTGGCTGAGTATTAACGGTCAAGGTTAATTCCTCTTGAGGCCCCTCAAAAATAAGCTTACTTAACTCATAGTTAAGAGTTTCGTCCGCCTTTTTAAAAAAAGCCATTACTTCAGGATTCTGATCAGCAAGCTGATGCCCCATTCCGACAACTTGTGAACCCTGCCCTGGGAAAATAAATGCAATTTTACTCATGGCCACTCTCCTTTTTTATGCTTCGATTTTTGATTCTTCAACCGTCTTCTTAATGAGCGTTACAACATCCTTTTCGACCATTTCTCTAGTCTGCCGTATCGCACTAAAAATAGATTGGCTATTTGAGGATCCATGAGCTTTGATGACAGGAGCCTTTAGGCCAAATAATCCTGCACCACCATACTCCGAATAGTCCATCGTATTTTTTAACGCTGCAAATTCCGGTTTTAATACAGCCGCTGCTAATTTGCTTTTCACACTGCTCATTAATGAGGTTTTTAACATTTTAAACATTGAAAGGGCTGTGCCCTCAATGGTCTTTAATACCATATTTCCCGTAAAACCATCTGTTATAACAACGTCTGCCACACCGTCAAGAAGATCCCTAGCTTCAACATTCCCAACAAAATTGACATTTGCCTGTTTTAACAGTTCAAATGAATGCTTTGTTAATTCATTTCCCTTTTTATCTTCCGTTCCAATATTCAATAACCCAACTCGTGGATTGGCAATTCCCCGGACTTTCTCACTATAGATCGAGCCCATAATTGCATATTGCAGCAAATGTTCAGGCTTTGCATCGACATTTGCCCCAACATCCAATAAGAGAAAACCCTCACCGCCAATGGTCGGTAATGTAGGAGAGAGGGCTGGTCTGTCAATTCCGTCTATTCTTCCAACGACAAATAGTCCGGCTGCCATTAATGCCCCTGTGTTTCCTGCAGAAATACAGGCATCTGCCTCTCCGTCGGTTACTTGCTGCGCTGCTAGAACCATCGATGCATTCTTTTTCCGACGAACAGCTCTAACGGGTTCATCCGTCCCTAAGATTACCTCATTCGTATGTAGAATTGTGATTCGCTCAGCATCTGTTAAGTACTGTTTTATTTTACTCTCATCACCAACGAGTGTTATATGTATGTCTGGGTAGGTTTTAATGGCTTTCATTGCACCAAGGACGATTTCTTTTGGTGCATGGTCACCGCCCATTGCATCTATCGCTAATTTCATCTAGTCTCAATCCTTTAGTTGTTTTTAGACCGGTACATTTCAAATTCACCGCTAAATACGATTTCATTATTGACGTAGCTGTTTACTTCCACAATGGTCCTGCCAATGCCATCATCAATTTTTATCACCTTGGCTTTTGCTACCACTCGTTCATCCTGCTTAACCGATCTTTTAAATTGGATATTCGCTTTTGCCGTTAAAGCTAATTCATCGTTGATGACCGCCACTGCCAAGGAATTGGCTTGGGCAAAGACATGATGTCCGCGTGCAATCTGGTTACGTTTAAAAACATGTTCTTCTCTGACATCAAAAATCGAAATGGCACTATCATCTAAATCAATATCAATAATCTCACCAATGATTTCATCAATTGGCAGTGAACGAACTTCATCTTCAAATTTCTTCTCTGCCACGTTTTTAATTCTTTCACGCAATTCAGGTATCGATAATTCTAAACGATCAAGACGAATGGTTTGGACACTAACTTGAAATTTCTCTGCCAAATCTTCATCAGTAATAAATGGATTTCCCTGAATTGTCTCTGTTAATAATTGCTGCCGTTCTTTCTTTGTTCTTCTCATAATAACACACCGTCCGAGATCTTATGACTAGGTACTAATAGTAGTATAAAATTTGAAAAAGCAGATTGCAAGAAAAAGATGCAAGCTGCTTAAAGTGTAACTATTTTTACTAATGAAACTAATCTAGTTTTTCCCCTTCTAAAACACCTGTCTCCTCCAATTGGTTCCTTAACGTTTCGTATTCTGGAGAAGTCCAGAAGGAGTTTGAATGAATCATCATGGCTGCATCATTTCTAGCTGTTTCCAATGCTCGATAATCATGAACCATGTCAGCCAGCTTAAATTCCGGGACTCCGCTCTGTTTTCTACCGAAAAAGTCCCCTGGTCCTCGTAACTCAAGGTCCTTTTCACTCAGAGCAAAGCCATCGTTCGTTTCCGTCATAATCCTCATTCTTTCCTGACCAACCTCGGATTTCGGATCTGCCAGTAATATGCAGTAGGATTGATCACTACCTCTACCAACCCTGCCTCGAAGCTGATGAAGCTGAGAGAGACCAAATCTTTCTGCATCATAAATAACCATCATCGTAGCATTGGGAACATTTACCCCTACCTCAACAACCGTAGTAGAAACAAGCACCTGAACATGATTACTGCTAAACAGCTTCATAACTGAATCTTTCTCTTCAGAACTTAATCTACCATGCATGAGCCCTACTTGATAGCGATTTTGGAAATAATGGCTTAATGTCGTATGTACATCAATGGCATTTTGTACATCGAGCTTGTCCGATTCCTCAATTAAAGGACAAATGACATACGCCTGGTGACCTTTCACTAACTCTTTCTCCACAAAGGAAAGCACACGATCTAGCATATCTGGCTTAGCCCAATAGGTCTCAATGGCCTTCCGTCCTGCAGGCATTTCATCAATGATCGATACATCCATTTCTCCAAAAACAGTAATCGCCAATGTTCTCGGAATCGGGGTTGCCGTCATAAACAACACATCTGGATTCTCACCTTTTTCACGCAAAATTCTGCGCTGTTCCACTCCAAAACGATGCTGTTCATCCGTAATCACAAAACCTAGTTTATGAAAGGAAACTTCGTCCTGAATGAGAGCATGTGTCCCGATTAGAACATGTACACTCCCTTCTGCTATGTCCTGAAGGATTGCTTTCCGGCGTTTCCCTTTGACTGAGCTCGTTAACAACTCACATCTGATCTCAAACGGTTCTAATAATTGCTTAAGTGATTCAGCGTGCTGCTCTGCTAATATTTCTGTTGGAACCATTAAAGCTCCTTGATAACCAGCCGTGACACTGGCAAATAAGCCGATTGCCGCTACCACCGTTTTCCCCGAACCAACATCCCCCTGAAGCAGGCGGTTCATCCGAAGCGGTGACTTTAAATCGGTTAATATTTCATCGACAACCCGGTTTTGAGCATTTGTGAGTGGAAACGGGAGGCGGTCAATAAATTCCTTTACTTTAGCCTCCGGATATATTATCTCAATACCTGGTGAATGCTCCCGTTCAAACTTTCGCAACGCCTGCATCTTTAACTGGAATTGCAAAAACTCCTCATACACTAAACGTCGTCTAGCTTGTTTAACCGTTTCTTGGTCAATTGGAAAATGCATTGTTTTTAATGCTTGTCGCCGATCAAGCAAACGATATTTTTTTACCAGCGCTAAAGGTAAAGTCTCCTCCACAAATTGACCAAACTGTTGAAAGGCCATATGAATAAATTTTCTCATACCCTTTGTGGTTATTTTACCTTTAAGTGAGTAAACAGGTTCAAATTCCTTCGCTTTTGCATTTGTCCCTGCTTGCATTTCACTGGCGGTTATCGTCTGGCGGTGGGCATCCCATTTACCAGTAATCGTAATTGTTTCATTGATCAAAATCTTATTTTTCAAATAGGGTTGATTAAAAAAAACAACCTTAATTAAATATTGCCCCACAAACATCCGAAACATCAGCTTTGATTTCTTCCGCCCATAATAGGCAAGAGAAGGTTCACTATGAACCTTCCCTTCCACGGTAATTTTTTCTTCATGCTTCACTTCCGCGAGGTCACGAAGACGGTAATCTTCATAACGATAAGGAAAATACTCCATTATATCTTGAATCGTGAAAATTTTCATTTCTGCCAAGCTTTCTGCCGTTTCTTCCCCTATCCCTTTTAATGCTGTTACAGATTGTTTAAGATTTAGATTCACTTTGCCCGCGCGGAATACCGAAGATCTTTGCTTCGAGTTCACGACCTGTCGGTGTAGCCGCCAACCCTCCTTGCGCAGTTTCTTTTAATGCTGTTGGCATTGATTGACCAATTTTAAACATGGCATCGATTACCTCATCACAAGGAATCCGGCTCGTAATCCCCGCTAATGCCATATCGGCAGCGACCATTGCATTGGCAGCCCCCATGGCATTTCGCTTTACACAAGGTACCTCAACCAAGCCTGCAACAGGGTCACAAACGAGACCCAGCATATTTTTTAAAGTAATCGCCATCGCTTCCGCACATTGCTGAGGAGTACCGCCAGCCAATTCAACGATGGCAGCTGCCGCCATTCCAGAAGCAGAACCTACCTCAGCCTGACATCCGCCTGCTGCACCCGAAATAGAAGCGTTGTTAGCAACAACAAATCCGAAGGCTCCAGCTGTAAACAAAAAGGAAATCATTTGCTCTCGCGTCGGATTTAACTTATCTCTGACAGCAAACAATGTACCAGGAACCACGCCTGCCGAACCAGCCGTTGGTGTTGCACAAATGGTTCCCATAGCTGCATTCACTTCATTTGTTGCAACCGCTTTACTTACTGCATCTAAAATCGTTTTTCCTGATAAAAAATTACCTTTTTCAATGTATTTTTGAAGAAGAACCGCATCTCCACCTGTTAAACCTGAATGGGAGGTAACACCTTTAATTCCACGTTCAACGGCTTCCTCCATAACAGTTAAATTTCTTTCCATAAAGGCAAGAACTTGTTCCCGGCTGCGCCCGGTTACAGTCACTTCCTGTTCTATCATAATTTCTGAAATTTTTTTATTTTGAGTTATTGCCAGTTCTACTAGCTCTGCAACATTACGAAACAATGTGACTTCCCCCTTGTTGTTCATAACCGCTTTTCTAATTAATCAACTATTCTAGTTACTTTAAGAATGTTTGGTAGTTGTTCAAGTTCATGAATGATTTTATCCTCGATATTTTGGTCAACCTCAATCGTCATGAGGGCAAGTTTTCCTTTTTCTTTACGAGAAACCTCCATATGACCAATATTGATTTCATATTTTGCCAGTACATTTGAAACGCTAGCGATTGCCCCGAAACGGTCATTATGGACAACTAAGATTGCAGGATGGTTTCCGGATAATTTTAATTCAAAGCCATTCAATTCCGTCACTTCAATTTTTCCGCCGCCAATGGATATTCCGACCAACTCTAGTTCGCCTTTATCATCACCAATGATGACTCGAGCAGTATTTGGGTGATCTGTTACCGCCTCTTCTTCAATAAAACGTAATTTAATGCCCCGTTCCTTAGCTATATCAATTGCATTAATAATTCTAACGTCATCCGTATCAAAATCTAATAAACCGCCGACAATCGCAACATCTGTTCCATGCCCTTTATAGGTCTGGGCAAATGAGCCGTATAATGAAATATTGGCCCATTTAGGCTCCCTGCCAAACAAACTTCGAGCCACCCTACCAATTCTAGCTGCCCCAGCAGTATGTGAACTTGAAGGACCAATCATTACCGGTCCAATGATGTCAAAAACACTTCTATATTTCATATCGTCTTCTCCCCTCAGGAAAATAACTCTTTATTTACATCCCTTTATAGTTATAACATATTAAAAAGAAAAAAGAAGAGTTTCCTCTTCTTATTTTAACACCTTATTCAATTGCAAAGATAAAGGAATATAATGGTTGTTTTCCGTCATGAAGTTCAACTTCAACGTCTGCAAAATTTTCCTCAACAAAGGCGGCAAGTGCACCCACTTCGTCTTCAGAAACATCTTCACCATAAATAATCGTTAAGATCTCCGAATCTTCATCTAACATTTGAGCCAATAATTCTTCAGCAACTTTTGCTTTTTCTTTATTCTTTACAACAATTTTCCCTTCAGAAATTCCCATGAAATCATCTTTTTCAATTTCCAAGCCATCGATTTGTGTATCGCGGACAGCATAGGTAATTTGACCTGTTTTAACCTGCTGCATCGCATCCTTCATCGCAGCTTCATTACTTTGAACATCGGCACCTGGATTAAAGGCTAATAAAGCAGTAAGCCCTTGTGGTACAGTTTTGGTTGGAATGACATAAATTTCTTCTTCCGAAACATCAGCAGCCTGCTCCGCAGCCATAATAATATTCTTATTATTTGGAAGAATAAATACTTTCTTCGCATTTACCTCTTTCACAGCCTTCACGATATCCTCTGTACTAGGATTCATTGTTTGGCCGCCTTCGATCACAGCATGAGCACCAATACTTCTAAACAATTCAGCTACACCTGAACCCATTGAAACCGTTACAATCCCATATTCCTGTTTCTCTTTTGGAGGCTGTGGTTTATTTGACACTAATGGTGTATGAGTTTCGCCAACAATATTCGTATGCTGCTGGCGCATATTTTCTATCTTTAAATTAATTAAACTTCCATAACGCTGACCATAGTTCAAGCAATCACCCGGCTGTTCCGAATGAATATGCACCTTAACGACCTCTTCATCAGCAATGACAAGAAGGGAATCTCCAAGCCTGCTGAGATCATTACGGAAAACCTGTTCCTTAAACGGATGCTTAGATAATTTGTCCTCTTCAAACCTCACCATAAATTCTGTACAATAGCCGAATACAATATCCTCTGTATTCATGTGACTTTGAACACTCTTATGATGTTCTGCATTGACCATATCATCCATGGATGGAAGCGCTTCTGGGCTATCAGGCAATTTTTCGCCTTTTAATTCAGCTAGAAAGCCTTCATAAACAAAAACAAGCCCTTGACCGCCGCTATCAACAACTCCCACTTCCTTAAGTACAGGAAGTAAATCTGGAGTACGCTTAAGGGATGCTTTCGCTTCTTTTAAAATTTCCTCCATAATAACGATGATATCATTTGACTTTTGCGCTGCCTGAACGCCTTTTTTAGCAGAATCTTTGGCAACCGTTAAAATCGTCCCTTCAACAGGCTTCATGACTGCCTTATAGGCCGTTTCAACACCTGACTCAAAGGCAGCAGCAAATTCTTTGGCAGAAATCTCCGCTTTAGTTTCCACTGCTTTTGAAAACCCACGAAACAATTGTGAAAGGATGACACCTGAATTTCCTCGTGCTCCCATAAGCAAACCTTTTGATAAGGCCGTACCCACTTTTCCAATATGCTCTTGAACGTAATTCTTAACTTCTTTTGCCCCGGAGGTCATCGATAAATTCATATTCGTTCCAGTATCACCATCGGGCACTGGAAAAACGTTTAATGCATCAACCATTTTAGCATTGGCTGACAGGTGATTCGCACCTTGAATCACCATCTCTGCAAAACGTTTTCCATCTAATGCTGTTATTGACACAAACTTTCCTCCTCACTACGGGTTCGTCACACGAACTCCCTGAACGTAAATATTTACCGAGTCAACGGCAAGTCCAACGGTCTTATCGAGTGTGTATTTAACCTTCGATTGCACGTTATGAGCAACCTCGGAAATTTTCGTTCCATAGCTAACGATTATATACATATCAATATGTACTTCTTCATTTTCCTGACGAACAATAACTCCACGAGTAAAATTTTCTCTTCGTAAAATCTCGGTTAGACCGTCTTTAATTTGATTCTTAGAAGCCATACCGACGATTCCATAACAATCGATTGCGGCTCCTCCAGCGATGGTGGCGATTACTTCATTTGAAATATCAATTTGTCCGTACTTATTCTTTAATTCAATGGACATGAATCGTTCCCCCTTTTGGAATTTGCTCCTTGAATAATGACATTTTACTATAGTCAAGAAAAATTTGAAAGTCATACTTCCCTTTATAATATTACTGTATTAAAATAAATTCATTGTCAAGGTATTTTTCTTGAAAGGTTTGATAACAACTATTGCATTACGATAAGTTGTGTGATAAATTATTAAGGTATCTTTGGACAATAACGTAAATGCTGTTTAAAGCTTTTGGTATTAAGGAGGGAAATCATTATGCCACGTAAATGTGTTGTAACTGGTAAGAAAACAACAACTGGTAACGCTCGTTCACACGCTATGAACGCTAACAAGCGTACATGGGGTGCTAACCTACAAAAAGTACGTATTCTTGTTGACGGAAAGCCAAAGCGTGTTTGGGTTTCTGCAAGAGCATTAAGATCTGGTAAAGTTGAACGCGTATAATTAGATGGGCATCCTGTAAAGGGTGCCCTTTAATCATTCTTCCCCTTTTTTTGCAAAATAAAAAGCACCTTATAGGTGCTTCAAACAAAATTCTATTCATTCTTTTTAAATGCACCAATCATCGCTCGGACAAGTCCACCTAAAAATTTCGGCAGTTTAATTGTATAAAACTTCATACTGTCCCTCCTCACCATCTCACACATCTCAACTTTTTCGTATGCCCATACTATTTTATTCAAATAAACGAAATCAGTACCACTAGAAATCGAATTAATCATCACTTCTTATCACTAATAATATGCCTTCAGAAAATGAAAAAGTACCATAATCACCAACAAGTTCATTACTAATACATAATGTGGATCCGATGGAAATATGACGGTTTTTTAATGGGTATTTAAATCCTGTTAGGGTTATTCCTTTAACTGATAAGGTTTGAGGGATAAAAGATATGTATTTTTTTTCTGGACATTTTTTTATTTGATAACTGCCTGGACCTCTTAAAAACATGTTATTTTGCTTGTCAATTAAGATGATTTCCGTCCTTTTTACTTCGTTAAACGGCTTAAATAATAATTGTATATTGGCGAATAGATGATCTAATCTTCCTCCTGTTGCACCAAATATCCGAATAACTTCAGCATCCTGTTCTAACGCCCAATTTAATGCTAGTTCCATATCAGTCTCATCTTTTTCCGGCTTATATCTTTTAATTTGTTTAACTTGTCCTTCGATTACCGCTAATTCTTTTGTTGATACGGAATCAAAATCGCCGAACGCTATTGCAGGTATTAGGCCGTTTTTTAGGAGGAAGAATACCCCGCGATCCACTCCCACCCAGATTTCATTTTGATCCTGATAATCCTGCAAATTCGGGAGCAGTTCTTCAGGCCCTCCAGCGACAATATTAATTTTCATTACACGTCCTCTTTTCTAAAAGAAAAAGCCAGCTTAAGCCGGCTTTTTACTTTTTTATCCTCTGATTAAGGAAATTGCTTCCGCATAATCTTCTTGATTATAAATGGCTGAACCAGCAACTAGAACGGTTGCTCCGGCTTCCATACATAGTTTTGCCGTTTCTGGATTAACACCGCCATCAATTTCAATCTCAATCGTTAAACCTTTCTTAGCTGCCATTTCTTTCACCTGTCTGATTTTCGGAAGGACCTCAGGGATAAACTTTTGCCCGCCAAAACCTGGGTTAACAGACATCAATAATACCATATCAATATCAGCCAAAATATGCTGAATCGAATCGACTGGTGTGGCTGGATTTAACACGACCCCGGCTTTTACTCCAAACGACTTAATATGGTGGATGGTCCGGTGTAGATGACGGCAAGCTTCAACATGGACGGTAATATAGTCGGCACCTGCCTTTGCAAATGCTTCAATATATTGATCCGGATTTTCAATCATTAAATGAACGTCCAGCGGAAGCTGTGTAACGGGTCGAATCGCTTCAACGATTAAAGGCCCAATCGTAATATTAGGGACAAAATGTCCATCCATTACATCAACATGAATATAGTCGGCTCCCGCCTTTTCTACCGCTATAATCTCGCTCCCCAAATTAGCAAAATCAGCTGAAAGGATAGAAGGTGCAATTTTCACCATTTTAATACCTCGGCTTTCTATCTTTAATTTCTTCAAGAAAATCAACATAATGTTTATAGCGATATTTTGCAATCATGCCTGATTCTACCGCTGCTTTAACGGCACACCTTGGTTCACTGAGATGGAGACAGCCGCGAAATTTGCAATTTTCACTTACGCTTGCTATATCCGGAAAGCAATAGTTTAACTCTTCTGCTTCAATATTGGTGAATTCAAGCGAGCTAAAGCCCGGTGTATCTGCAACCAGACCATCGCCTATTTTGATTAATTCCACATGACGGGTAGTATGTTTACCTCTGCCAAGATGAGAGGAAATATCATTTGTTTTCAACTCAAGATCTGGACGTAATACGTTTAATAATGATGATTTCCCAACACCTGATTGTCCAGCAAATACCGATATCTTATTGTTTATATGGGGATTGAGGCCCTCAATACCGGTTGCCGTTTCTGACGATGTTAAAATCACTTCATACCCCATACCTCGGTATTCATCTGCGTATTCTGTAATTGCCTGCATTTGTTCTTGATTAGTGAGATCCATTTTTGTAATACAAATAAGTGGTTTAATATGATTAAATTCAATCAACACCAAGAACCGATCTAAAAGGACCGTACTAAAATCAGGTTCAACAGCTGAAAAAACAAGAATAGCCTGATCCACGTTTGAAATTGGCGGCCGGACTAGTTCATTTTTTCGCGGCTTTACTTCTAATATATATCCTTCACGGTCATTCTCCGCTTGAAAGACCACTTCATCACCAACAAGAGGTGTAATCTTGTTTTTTCGGAATACTCCCCTGCCACGGCACTGGATAAGTTGACCTTCATGTATGACATAATAAAAACCACTTAGCGCTTTGACAATTTTTCCTTCAGGCATAGCAACACTCCTTGCCTTTTTTACAATCATATCTTTTCCAGGAAGTATAATTATTCTAATCTGCAGGATAAGGTACAGATTTTTCCTCAATTACACGACCGTCTCTGAAAACTTTATAACCTGCGTCACTTTCAGCTGAAACTGTCAGCTCGATCGTTGTTTTCGTTGTTGCGGTAATCGGGAAGGACTGTACCGGCGTGCTTATTGTATGATTCACATCCTGAATATAAATGATAACTTCTTGTTTTTGACCTGGTTCTATACCCGTGTACTCAATGGTGATATCTACCGAAACTGGTTTAAATGGTTTTTCTTCTTTACCTTTGGAAACAACCACTGAGACCTTGTCACCCTTTTTCATTTCTGTCCCTGTTGCTGGAGTTTGGGAAATAATCATGCCTGCAGGAATCGTATCATGAAATGCTTCTTGGGAAGCATCCAGAGTAAGTCCAACAGAAGCAAGATAATCCTGTGCTCCCCTCGTGTTGTATTGGGTTAAATCCTTTAAAATAATTTTCTCTGGACCTTTACTTACTTCAAACTCTAACACCGTTTCTTCTGGAACCACTTTTTCGCCGCTTTCAGGATCTTGACTTAGAATCGTTCCCGGATCACTGTCGTCAGTGACTTCGGATATTTTTATATCCTTAAAATTGTAATTATCCAATAAGCGGGCGACATCTTCATAATCGCGGCCAACGTAATCTGATAGCTCAAATTTTTCTTTTCCAGTGCTAATATACAAGGTAATCGAGGCATGTTCTTTTACTGTGCTTCCTTCTTCTGGGTTCGTTTTAATTACTTTGCCCTCTTCTATTTCCTCATCGGTAATTTCTATTTCTTTACTTACCTTTAATCCAGCTGATTCAAGCTTTATCTTAGCCTCATCTGCCTCCATTCCCTGAACTTCAGGAACTTCAATTTCTTTAGCGGAAAGTAAATCGGGTAATAAAGTTATCGTGAAAATTGCTAATAAGGTTAAAAGAACAACCGTTGATAGTAAGATAATCGGCCATTTTTTACGCTTTTTCTTTTCTATTCCCTTTTTATCAAGATTACTTTGGTTGTTTGGAATTTTCTCTTGGCTATGCACTAACGTTTCATCAAGGTTTTGCAGCGGCCGGTCGTTTGTAATTACCGGTATCGCCTTTGTTGCATCGTCATCGATTGGAATGATAAATTTTTGTTCATTGATCCGATCCGAATCTAAAGCAGTTCTTAAATCCTCCTCCATTTCATCTACACTGTTATAACGATGGAAGGAATCCTTAGCTGTTGCTTTTAAAACAATATTCTCCACACTTTGTGGGGTGTTTGGGTTCCATCTTCTTACGGAGGGAGTCTCTGATTGCAGATGTTTTAACGCGATTGAAACCGCTGATTCACCAGAAAACGGTAAACGACCTGTTAATAATTCGAACATAACGATCCCTAAAGAATAAATATCAGACTTCTTATTAGCCATACCGCCTCTTGCTTGTTCTGGTGATAAATAATGAACCGAACCAAGAACCGAGTTGGTTTGGGTGATACTTGTTGCACTTAGGGCCATCGCAATCCCAAAATCCGTTATTTTTACATTCCCAACGCGGTCCACAAGAATGTTTTGCGGCTTAATATCGCGATGGACAATGTGATTTTGGTGGGCATGAGAAATAGCTGATGTCAGCTGTCTCATAATTTCAAGCGCTTCCTCTACTCGAAGCGGTGAATTTTGCTGTATGTATTGTTTTAAAGTCTGCCCGTCTACATATTCCATTACAATATAGTATAGGTCGTTCTCTTCACCAACATCATAAATATTTACGATATTCGGATGCGCTAAGCTTGTGGCAGACTGAGCCTCCCTGCGAAATCGACGAATAAACTCCTCATCATTCGCAAAGTCAAGGCGAAGCATTTTTACGGCAACATCACGGTCCAAAATCATGTCGTGAGCTAAATAGACGTTCGCCATTCCGCCGCCGCCAATCATTTCTAAAACCTTATAGCGTCCGCTTAATCTTTTACCAATTACCATCTATACATCACCCTCGCCACTTTCGAAAAACTCCACAATTGCCAGGGTAATGTTATCTTCGCCGCCATATTCATTGGCTAAGGATACCAGCGTTTCTGCTTTTTTCTCCAACTTCTCATCATTCGTTAAAATCTCAATCATTTCTGCTTCACTTACTTTATTGGAAAGTCCGTCAGAACATAATAAGAGAATATCGCCCTCTTCAAAAGTAATCGTCTTAATATCGATGTTAACAGTTTGTTCTGTTCCTAAAGCTCTTAAAATAACATTCTTTCTTGGATGATGCTCCGCATCCTCTCTAGAAATTTGTCCGGAACGAACTAACTCATTTACAAGCGTATGATCCTCCGTCAACTGTTGAAATCCAGAATCATTTAATATATAACTACGACTATCACCAACATGAGCTACGCTTGCAAAAAGGTTTGTAGTAATGATGGCTTCTATTGTTGTTCCCATTCCTTCACATTCTTCATGACTGATAGAATGATCTAGCAATAATTGATTTACATGTGAAATGCTTGTTTTTAACCATGCTTCTGCTTGATCGGCTGTTTGAAGCCCAGAAGTTTGCTCCCATAAATCCTTTAAATGCGCTAATGTCATGGAACTTGCCACATCACCAGCACGGTGACCACCCATCCCATCGGCTACAATGGCCAGGCGATTACCGTCTTGGTTGACAAAAATCCCTACACTATCTTCATTATTTTGCCTAATTCTCCCTACGTCTGTTCTATATACAGCTTTCACAACTGTCACCTCGTCTCTTCTTTTCGCTCCTTTGCACGAAGTTGTCCACATGCTGCATCAATGTCAGACCCCTGCTCTCGGCGAATAGTTACATTTATACCACGATTTTTCAGTGTTTTCTCAAATGCAAAAATCTTATCTTTCGGTGTACGCACATAATCCCTTTCTGGAACATAATTAACTGGTATGAGATTCACATGACATTTTAGGCCTTTTAACAACTCTGCTAACTCTTCCGCATGCTCTACCGTATCGTTCACACCACCAAAAAGACCATACTCAAAGCTAATTCGACGCCCCGTCTTATCGATATAATACCTTACCGATTCCATCAAGTCATCCAATTTATACGCTCTATTAATTGGCATTAACCGTGACCGTAATTCGGTGTTTGGAGCATGTAGGGAAATTGCAAAATTGATTTGCATATTTTCGTCTGCAAATTGATAAATCTTTGGAACAATTCCACTAGTAGAGACAGTAATATGTCTCGCTCCAATATTCAATCCCTTTTCATGATTGATATTTTTCAAAAATGATAGCATGTTATCATAATTATCAAAAGGTTCGCCAATCCCCATAATTACCACTGAGCTTACTCGTTCATCCGTTTCATCAAGTGCCTGTTGCACCGTTACTACCTGGGCCACAATTTCACCAGTTTCCAGGTGGCGCTTTAATCCTCCTAAGGTTGATGCGCAAAAAGTACAACCAATTCGGCAGCCTACCTGTGTGGTGACACACACCGAATTTCCGTAATCATGACGCATAAGTACTGTTTCTATTGAGTATCCATCATGGAGCTCAAATAAAAACTTAATCGTACCGTCTGCAGAGGTTTGCTTAATCACGGTTTTTAATGTTGTAAGCTGGAACTGTTGGGATATTTTATCTCGTAACCCTTTTGAAAGATTACTCATTTCTTCGAATGAAGAGATTCTTTTTTTATAAAGCCAATCAAATATTTGTTCTGCTCTAAAAGGTTTTTCACCATTTTCACTTAACCAATCTTTTAATTCGTGAAGTTCTAAGGAATAGATTGATGTTTTCTTTTCTTCTATTGTTGTTTTCTTCTCAGTTGTATTTAGTTGTTCCAACTGTTACACCTTCTTTCTTAATGCTGCGATAAAGAATCCGTCTGATCCAAAATCCTGCGGGAAAATTTGCAAATAATACTCTGTAATCAGCTCTTGAACCGCCTCTGGCATCCTATCTTTAAATGAAAGGTCTGGTTCAAACTCTGAGTGTTGTGCTAGAAATTCCTTGATTGTATTTTCATTTTCCTCTTTATCTACTGTACACGTACTATAGACAAGAATACCACCTTTTTTCACCAAGGTAGAAACAGAATCAAGAAGATTTTGCTGAATTGTACTTAATTTAATAATATCCTTTTCTTGCTTCGTATATTTCATATCAGGTTTTCTTCTCATTACACCAAGCCCTGAGCAAGGGGCATCTAATAAAACTCTGTGAAATGACTCTTCTTCAAAATGGTTCCCCAAGGTTCTGGAATCCATTGCCATTGTTTTTATATTACCTAGATTTAAGCGAGATGCCTGATCATTAATGAGTTTGACTTTGTGCTCGTGCAAGTCAATGGAGTAAACTACCCCAGTTAATTTCATTTTTTCGGCTATATGGGTACTCTTTCCACCAGGAGCAGCACATGCATCGAGAATCTTTTCATTTTCATTTGCATCGAGAGCATATGCAACAAACATAGAACTCTCATCCTGTATCGTAAGGAAACCCTTTTTATACGCTCGTGATAAAGCTAAATTCCCTCTATAGGAGCGTATCGCTTCCGGGATGACAGGGCTTTTTTCAATTTGGAAACCCTCTTCTTCCAAGTCCTCGATACATTCACGAACACTTATCTTAGTTAGATTCACTCTAGCTGTTTGCAAGGGAGCTGTTAAGTTTATCTCACACATTTCTTGTGTTTTTTCAAATCCAAACTGCCTAACCCATCTGTCAACCAGCCATTTCGGATGGCTGGTTTCAATGGCTAATCTTTCGTTTCGGTCAGCGATCTCCTCTAAGGATGGGAGACCTTGCCTCTGAATGCTGCGCAGCACCCCATTCACCATTCCTGCAATCCCTTTATGTCCACGTTTTTTGGCAATTTCTACTGCTTCATAAATTGCTGCATGGTCTGGAATTTTATCAAGGTAAACCATTTGATAGAGCGTTAGCCTTAGTAGCTGTAACACCCAATTTTCTAATTTTTTACTATTCTTTATGAATGGCTTTAAGAAATAATCTAAAGCCATTTTCCTCTGAATCGTCCCATAGGTAAGTTCTGTCAATAACCCAATATCTATAGCAGCTACCTTATTCTTTTCAATCGTACTGTTTAATAATAGGTTGCTGTACGATTGATTTTTTTCTATGGTTGTAAGTAATTCCATGGTTATTTCACGTACATTTTTTTTTCTTGTTGAAGTCATGTTATTCTCCTAATTTACTGCCCAATGTAAGTTTAGCGCCAGCTCCCCGTAAGAACTGTTCACTCGTCATTTTTGTTTTACCAGAAGGCTGTAGTTCCGTAATCTTTATCGCTGTTCCATTTCCCGTACTTACCGTTATCCCATCGGCTTCAAGCTTAAGGATAGTTCCTGCATCCTGTTCAGAAGTACCTGCAGTCTTCTCTGAACGCCACACCTTTAAAACCTGTCCATCTATGAGGGTAAATGCAACTGGCCATGGATTTAAACCGCGAATATGGTTGTAAATTTCCTCACCGGTCATCGTCCAATCAATTTTTTCCTGTTCCCGTTTAATATTATACGCAAAAGTAGCTTCCTCATTGTTTTGCGGAATCGGAGTTAATTTCCCTTCAAGCAGCTGTGGCAATGTCTTAGATAAAAGTTCTGAACCAGCAGCACTTAGCTTTTCATGAAGCGTCCCTACATTGTCTTCTTCTGTAATCGGGACCTCTACTTGAGTTAAAATATCACCAGCATCTAACTTTTCAACCATATACATGATGGTAATTCCCGTTTTCTTCTTTCCTTGGATAATCGCATAATGGATAGGTGCTCCGCCACGAAGCTCTGGGAGCAGGGAGGCATGAACATTTATACAACCATAAGTCGGTGCCTGAAGCAGCTCTTTTGGTAAAATCTGCCCAAAAGCTGCCGTAACAATTAAGTCTGGCTTTAAGGAGAGGATTTTTTCGAGTTCTTCTGGTTGACGGATTTTTTCTGGCTGAAACACCGGAATACTGTGCTTTAATGCTTCAACTTTGACAGGTGGAGGTGTTAAAACTCTTTTCCTCCCTACCGGTCGGTCTGGCTGAGTAACCACGCCGATTACATCAAAGCCATCATCAATAATTTTGCGTAAGACGGGCACCGAAAAATCTGGTGTACCCATAAAAACGATTTTTGTCATTCACTTTCTTCTCCTTTTAGCTCATCTTCTGTCAAGTATCTCGAAACCTTAGTCGTAAAAAGAACTCCGTCTAAGTGATCTATTTCATGCTGAATCGCTCTTGCAAGAAACTCTTCAGCCTCCAATGTATACTTTCTTCCTTGCCGGTCAAATGCTTCGATTTTCACATAATGGGGTCTTGTCACTTCTCCATAAAGATCCGGGAAGCTTAAACACCCTTCCGGCCCCGTTTGTTCTCCTGAGGTTTTCAAGATTCGGGGATTGATCATCTCAATTGTTCCCATTTCATCATCGATATCGACAATGGCGATTCTTTCATCTAAACCTATTTGTGGTGCTGCAAGTCCAACACCGTCATATTCAATCATGGTATCATACATATCGTCAAGCAATCTTGCCAGCCTTTTGTTAAACTTTCCTACCGGCTTGCACTTTCTTTCGAGTATTTCAGAAGGGTAGGTAACAATTTTTTGTATTGCCAATGCTGTTCCTCCAGTTTCATCTTAAAGGGGAAAATTATTCTCAAGCCCTTATAGTTAGTATTCATTTTCACCCAAAATACCTTATCATAACCTTTTATAGCAACGATTTTTAGGCCAATTACATCAAAATAAATGGGTTTACATCAATCGATACAAGTAAGCCGCTTTTCGTATCTGATTGATATTGGTCCAGAATGGTTTTCAATGTTTTAAAAAGCTCAGGTTCCCGTTTATATTTTATTAAACATTGATAGCGATAGCGATTATTCACTCTTGGTACCGGTGAAGCCGCAGGTCCAAGAACAACGGCATGGTTTGAAATTCGAGAACGAATAAACGAGACAATCTTTTCCGTTTCCGAAACAACCTTAACTAATTGTTCATGACTTATAGTAATCAAGGTTAAATAGTAGAACGGCGGATAGTGATGCATTTTTCGAACCATCATTTCTTTTTGATAAAAGCGATCATAATCCTGTGTTCCAGCCAATTCTATACTGTAATGCTCAGGTGTATACGTTTGAATAATTACCTCACCAGGTAATTCGTGACGCCCAGCCCTGCCACTAACCTGCGTTAACAACTGAAAGGTTTTTTCAGACGATCGAAAATCTGGTAAATGGAGCATCGTATCGGCAGAAAGAACACCTACAAGGGTGATATTAGGAAAATCCAGGCCTTTTGCAATCATTTGTGTCCCAAGGAGGATATCCGCTTTTCCATCCTGAAAGTCCTTTAAAAGACTTTCATGTGCTCCTTTTCTTCCAGTAGTGTCAACATCCATTCGAATGACTCTTGCTTCTGGAAGAATCTTCGCTAACTCCTCCTCTACCTTCTGCGTACCAGTCCCAAAATAGCGAATATGCTCGCTGGAGCATTCTGGACAGACTAGCGGGACGCGGCTTTCGAAGCCGCAGTAATGACACTTCATTTGTTCATTCACGCGATGATAGGTTAAAGAAATATCGCAATTTGGACAATTCATCACGTATCCACAGTCCCTGCACATGACAAATGAGGAGTGGCCACGCTTATTTAAAAATAAGACTGCTTGTTCATTCCGCTCCATTCGCTGTTTTAGCATTTCAAATAGCTTAGTAGAAAACATGGAGCGATTGCCAGCACGAAGCTCCTCACGCATATCAATTATTTCTACTGTGGGTAGCCCTTTTTGGTTCATCCTGTTTGGCAGGTTTAAGAGCTGATAAACCCCTTTTTGCGCCCTCGCAAAGGATTCTAACGATGGGGTAGCACTGCCAAGGACAACTGGACAATCATAATTCTTTGCTCGTTCAATCGCAACATCCCTGGCGTGGTACCTGGGCATTTCTTCTTGTTTATAGCTCGTTTCATGTTCTTCATCGATAATAATAATCCCTAGATTTTCAAACGGTGCAAAAATAGCCGACCGAGCACCAACCACTACTTTTACCTCTTTGCGCTGAATTTTACGCCATTCATCATATTTTTCACCTGCTGATAAACCGCTGTGTAAAACAGCAACTAAATTACCAAATCGACCTTTGAAGCGATTAACCATTTGTGGAGTCAAGGCGATTTCGGGTACAAGTACGATTGCTTCCCTTCCCTTTTCAAGACAATCTTGAATGGATTGGAGGTAAATCTCTGTTTTTCCGCTGCCAGTTACCCCATAGAGAAGAAATACTTCATGTTTTTTATTTTCAATCGTTTCAAGAATTGGTCCAATTGCTGATTGCTGATCAACTGTTAATCGAAGCGGCTCTGTCCGTTCAAACGTGCGATGTTCATAAGGGTCACGGTAAACTTCCATTTCTTGCTCCATTAGCAATTGCTTCTCAATGAGCGCTTTCACTGTCGTCGAGGAAATCTTTAATTCACTGATGATCTTCCTCAATTCAACTGGTTCATAATGCTTGATAAAAAATTCTAATAATACTTTTTGTTTTTCTGCTTTTTGCGGCAATTGGTGTGCAGCCTCTATTAATTCAGGGATTGAGACAATCGGGCTAACAAACTTCAATTGTTTTTTCTTAATTTTTCCCTTTACATTATAGGTAACCTCAAGATGGCCCTTATACGCCTCCCTTTGAAGCACCGGAACGATGCCTAGCTTAATAGCCTCATCCCAGTGAATCATTCCCTCATGGTGAAAAATCTCCTGGAGTTTATCAGGTAATGCTGTTATTTGGACATCTGCAGCAAGCTTAACTGTCTTTTCGTATTTGGCTTTTAATGCTGCAGGAAGCATGACCTGAAAAGCAGAGATCTTAAAACACAGCGTATGATCTGTCAGCCATTCCCCGAGTGCTAATAATTCCGGATTAAGGATTGGCTCAAGATCCATTGGCTCACTGATTTCACGAAGCTTTAAAAAATCTGATTCAGACTTAATATCAATGACAAATCCCTGAACTTTTCTTGGGCCAAACGGTACAATGACTCTCATCCCCGGCTGAATCGTCTCAACCCAATCATCAGGTATAAGATAATCAAACGTCCTATCCGTTTGTTTCGCGGGAACATCCACGATGACACTAGCAATTCCCATTTTTATTCAATTCCTTCACTATCTCAGCGGTCTCCTCTATAATTCGTTCGGCCGTCTCCTTTTTCGATAGCAATGGCAGCGACATTTTGCCACCTTGCCGTTTATAGAGCGTAACTATATTTGTATCTGTACCGAATCCCGCTCCTTCAGCCTTTACATTATTGGCAACAATCATATCAGCATTTTTTGCATGTAGTTTTTTCAATGCATATTCTTCTACATTGTCTGTTTCCGCCGCGAAACCCACAAGGACTTGGTTCGTTTTCATACTCCCAAGCTCAAATAATATATCTTTTGTTCTTTCTAACTCAATTGTTTTGTCTCCTGGTTGCTTTTTCATTTTATGGTCATAGGAAATTTTTGGCCGGTAATCAGCAACAGCAGCTGTTTTAATCACAATGTCAACAGCGTCATAGCGGTTCATCACTGCCTGATACATCTCTTCTGCACTCTCAACCTTTATTAGGTCAACTCCAGCTGGAGCCGGAAGATTTACTGGTCCTGACACTAACACAACCTTCGCCCCTGCACTCTTCGCCGCTTCTGCTAAGGCATACCCCATTTTCCCAGTAGAGTGATTGGAAATAAACCGGACAGGATCAATTTTCTCTCTTGTCGGACCGGCGGTAATTAAAACGGTCTTTCCTTTCAATTTCAATGAACTTTTTGATAAAAAGTACCGCTTCAATAGTTCAACAATCTTTTCAGGCTCTTCCAATCGGCCCTTGCCAACATAGCCGCAGGCTAAATAACCTTCACTCGGTTCAATAAACTGATATCCGTAGTCAGCTAAAGTAGCTATATTTTTTTTCACTGCTGGATGGTCATACATATGTACATTCATAGCGGGAGCAATCCAAACAGGTGCTGTTGCCGCTAATAAGGTGGTCGTAATCATATTATCGCCAATCCCATTGGCAAGCTTTGCAATTGTATTAGCTGTCGCAGGTGCAACAAGTATTAAATCTGCCCAGTCAGCCAGATCAATGTGGGCAATCACACTTGGATTCTTTTCTTCAAAAGTATCAGTATAGACTTCATTGCGGGATAAAGCCTGAAAGGTTAATGGGGAAACAAATTTGGCAGCCGAGTCACTGAGTATGACTTTTACCTCTGCACCTGATTGAACAAGTTTACTCGTTAAAGCGGCTGCTTTATATACAGCAATTCCTCCTGTTACACATAATAAGATTTTTTTATTCATTGTCTAAAACCCCCACATCTTTTCCAAATACTCTTTCCTATTATTATGCTAGAATGATGATGATTTTTCATCTATTTCACCCATTTTTCTACAATTTTTGCAATAAAAATAAAAAGTCTGACATTTAATTTCTGTCAGACCTTTCTTGTTTTTGTCTTTGGCTTGTTGGAATCCGTTATTCAGTCACTGAGTCAGCTTTTTTGGCAACACGATAAGTAAGGTCGCCGCTGTAGATTTCCTCTAGCGCTTTTCCTACATATTTATATGAAACATATTTTGGCAATCTTTCATCATGTGCTTGCTGCATAGCACGGGCACGCTTTGCTGCCACTGATACTAAAGAATACTTTGAATCAATTTTATTTAATAACGAATCAATAGAAGGATATAACATTCTATTCTACCTCCAGCAATTTTTTATAACGATGTTCTACTCGTTCTCTTCGGCAATGTTCCGCGACAACGATCGCTTTCACTCGTTCACACGCCAACTCAACTTGGTCATTTTCGACGACATAGTCGTATAATTCCATCATTTCAATTTCTTCACGGGCCGATAACAGGCGGTTGTTTATTAACTCTTCCGTTTCTGTACCCCTTGTCACAATCCGATTCTTTAATTCAGAGAGGCTTGGAGGCATTAAGAAGATAAACAGCCCGTCTGGGAACTTTTCACGTACCTGACGTGCACCTTTTACTTCAATTTCTAAAAAAACATCTTTTCCAGCATCCAGAGTTTCTCGAACATAATCAACGGGTGTTCCATAATAATTACCAACAAATTCAGCATACTCTAATAATTTGTCTTGTTCGATTAATTCTTCAAACTGTTCCCTTGTCTTAAAAAAATAATCAACCCCGTCCACTTCACCAGGACGAGGAGAACGGGTTGTCATGGAAATCGAATATTCAAACGCAGTATCAGGATGAGAAAAAATTTCCTTTCTCACCGTCCCCTTTCCAACACCTGATGGGCCAGAAAGAACTATTAGCAATCCTTTTTCTTGCATCTAAAAAATCCTACCCTTCATCAATAATTTCATCACGGTCCACTAAACGATGGGCAACTGTTTCAGGCTGTACAGCCGAAAGAATCACATGGTCACTATCCATAACGATAACTGCACGTGTCCGTCTTCCGTATGTAGCATCAATTAATGATCCCCGATCTCGAGCATCTTGGATAATCCTTTTTATAGGAGCAGATTCAGGGCTAACGATGGAAATAATCCGATTGGCAGATACGATATTTCCAAATCCTATATTAATCAACTTAATCGACATGACTATCATCCAATCATTAATAATATATTTTGACCGAGTCAAACATTTTCTAAACAACTGCTATTCAATATTTTGAACTTGTTCTTTCAGCTTCTCAAGTAAACTTTTAATGTCGACAACCTTTTTGGCAATCTTCGAATCATTTGCTTTTGACCCAATCGTATTCGCTTCTCTATTCATTTCTTGAACAAGGAAATCAAGCTTTCTGCCAATTGGTTCATTTTCATTTAAAGTTTTCATAAACTGCTGAATATGACTTAACAGCCTCGTCAATTCTTCATTAATATCTACTTTGTCTGCAAAAACAGCCACTTCTGTTACAATTCTTGTTTCATCGATTTGTCCTTGAATAAATTCTTGCATTCTCTTCGTTAATCGCTCTTTATAAGCGGTAACCACTAGTGGAGCAAGTTCCTTCAGATCCATGATGATTGAATCCAGCTGTGATAAGGAGGTGAGTAAATCTTTTTTTAACTCATCTCCCTCAGCTATCCTCATCTGTTTTAACTGCAGAACCGCTTCTTCCGTGGCAGATAAAACTAGATTCTCAAGCTCTTCATTGCCAACTTCATTTTCTTCAATATGTATAAGTTCATTGCGGTTAAGTAAATCATGAAGGGTTATTTTTGTATCAATACCATATTTCTCACGAGCTTGATTGATAAATTTGTAATATTCATCAATCAATTTCCAATCAACAAGGACTTTACGAGATACTGCCCCTTCCCCGTCAATTGTCACATATACTTCCACTCTGCCACGCCTAAGCTGTTGATTCAATTTTTTCTTCATTTTATCTTCAATCTTTAATAATTGTCTAGGCATCCGAATATTGATCTCACAAAAACGATGGTTGACCGTTTTTACTTCGACATTTACAGAAAAAGCGGCAGATTCTAATTTACTTCTTCCAAAGCCCGTCATACTAATAACCATCATTTGCACTTCCAATCTACGATTCAGTGATCGGTCCAACTAACAAAAGGTAATAGAGTTTGTTCTCTACTACCTTTTGGATTATAACATACTTTATTTTGTTTTTCTTAACAAAAATGATCCAGCTAGTAAAAAAGTTGGAACAGATGAAAGACCTAGAATTAACAGCCAATCACTGAATAAAATTGGCAGAGTATGGAATATCGGCTGTAATGGCGGGTAGTAAATCACAACAAGCATTAATGCGAGTGACGAGATAACCGACCATACTAAGTAGGGATTCCCAAATGGATTTCTTGATAAGACAGATTTTTCACTGCGGCAATCAAAAACATGGATTAACTGTGCCATAACCAATGTAGCAAAGGCAATGGTCTGTGCGTACTGCAGATTATCAGCATTTTTATCATAAATAATCATAAATGCCAGCAAGGTTACAACCCCAATGAGAAAACCACGAGAGATCACCTTCCAGCCTAACCCTCGAGCAAACACGCCTTCATTTGGACTACGCGGCTTCCGCTTCATCACATCCTCTTCAGGGCGGTCTAGCCCAAGTGCCATTGCCGGGAGCCCGTCTGTAACAAGATTCACCCACAGGATTTGAATCGGAACGAGGGGCAATGGTAACCCCAATAACATCGCGAACAACATCACTAAGATTTCTCCAACATTGGAAGCAAGTAAATAACGGACAAATTTACGAATATTTTCATATATGTTCCTGCCCTCTTCAATAGCTGCTTTGATTGTGGCAAAATTATCATCCAATAATACAAGTGCAGATGCCTCTTTCGCTACATCTGTACCGGTAATTCCCATTGCCACACCAATATCTGCCGCTTTTATCGCAGGAGCATCGTTTACACCGTCACCTGTCATCGCAACAATATGACCTCTATTTTGTAATGCATTTACTATTTTAAGTTTATGCTCTGGTGAAACCCTGGCAAAAACAGAGACATCCTCCACCACTTCTTCAAGTTCATCCACCGACATCCCCGATAAAGCATTCCCATCAAGGATTTTACTTTTCCGCGTCAATATTCCTAGTTCAGCGGCTATTGCTTTTGCGGTAATAACATGATCACCGGTAATCATCACCGTTTTAATCCCGGCTGCATTACATTCTTTTACGGCTGCCTTTACCTCTGGCCTTGGTGGGTCAATCATACCTTGGACACCAATGAAGGTTAGATTTTTCTCCGCTTCTTGTTCACTTAAAATGATTGTATTTGCCTGCACAGGTTTAAAAGCAATTGCAATCGTTCTTAGCGCCTTTGAGGCTAGATTATTTATGGCATCCTGGACGCCATTTTGCATCTCTGTTCCAAGAAATTGTGACCTGCTTCCCCATAGAATCGATTCACATTTACCTAAAATGACATCGGGTGCTCCCTTTGTCACGATAAAGTGTCTTCCTTGTTTGTCCTTTACATGCATACTCATCATTTTTCTTGCTGAATCAAATGGGAATTCTTTAAGAATCGTAAATTCAGCTAACAGGTCTGAGCGTTGAAAACCTGCTTTCATAGCACTTACAAGGAGCGCGCCTTCTGTTGGATCACCATCTAGGTAATAGTCATCGTCTTTCATGACCAATTCTGAATGGTTACAAATCATTCCAAAAATGAGCATTTGCTGTAATGCCTTTTCATCTTTTGGGTGAACACGTGTTTTGTTGCGGTAAAATCCCCCCTGCGGCTGGTAGCCTACTCCATCAACAGTCCACGTATTTCCACCGCTCCACAGATGGGTAACGGTCATTTTATTTTGTGTCATCGTACCCGTTTTATCTGAACAAATGACGGAAGCACAGCCTAGCGTTTCTACTGCAGGAAGTTTTCGAACAATCGCATTTCGTTTTATCATCTTTTGAACGCCGAGGGATAAGGCAACCGTAACAATAGCTGGGAGGCCTTCAGGAATCGCCGCTACTGCCAGTGAAACCCCTGCTAAAAACATCGTATACAGCTCATGTCCTTGAATAACCCCTATCGCGACAACAAGAACGGTTAAAAATAAAGCAACGGTAATTAATATTTTCCCTAATTGCTCTAAGCGCCGCTGCAATGGGGTATCCTGTGTTTCCGCCTTTTGCAGCAAATCAGCAATTTGCCCCATTGCCGTTTTCATCCCTGTGCCGATGACAACACCTACCCCGCTTCCCCTCGTAATCATTGTCCCCATGAAGGCAATGTTCTCCATATCTCCAATACCAGGATTCACTGTTTTTAAGCTGTCTGTATGCTTTGAAACGGGGACAGATTCACCCGTTAGAGCGGATTCCTCAATTTCTAAGCTCCGTGATTCTATGACTCGGACATCTGCACCAATCCGATCGCCACTTGAAAATTTAATAATATCCCCAGGAACTATTTCTTTTGATGGAACTTTCAACCACTGACCATCCCGAAGGACCGATACTTGCGGGGCTGATAATTCCTTTAGTGCCTGAAGGGATTTTTCTGCTTTCCGTTCCTGGAAGAATCCAAGAAAACCATTAATAATAACGATGGCGATAATCGCAATCGCATCAATATACTCACCAAGGAGACCAGATATCAGTGTAGCCGCAAGTAGTACCAAAACCATAAAATCCTTAAATTGACTAAAAAATAAGAGTAAAGCCGATTGCTTTTCTCCTTCTTCCAATTCATTATACCCGTGCTGGGCTATCCGCTTTTTAACAGCATCCGGTGATAACCCTGATGAAAAGTCGGTATCTAGAACCTTTTCTACCTGTTTGATCTCCATCTCATGGAATTTCATCCGACCATCTCACTTCCCCCTTTTATCATTCAGACTAGCTCTAAAGAATGTTTATTCAGACTCGTCCAAAAAAATGCTAGGATATTCGAGGAAGGTTTAAGGTAAAATGAGACAGAATTTTATTTTGTAGGATATAATTATTTTATATTGAAGAAGTAAAGGATGTTTTCCATGTCATTTGATGGTTTATTTACAAAAGCAATGGCCGATGAACTTTCACGTTCCTTAAAGGGCGGAAGAATTAATAAAGTCCATCAGCCATATAAAAATGAGGTAATCTTAACGATTCGAGCAAACGGAGCAAATCAAAAGCTGCTTTTGTCAGCCCATCCAAGTTACGCAAGGGTTCAGCTGACAAACGAAGCATACGATAATCCAAGTGAACCGCCAATGTTCTGTATGCTCCTCCGTAAGCATATTGAAGGATATATTTTAGAAGATATCTATCAAGTTGATAATGATCGGATGATTATTTTTGAGATCAAAGGCCGAAATGAAATCGGTGATATTAGCTATAAACAATTGATCATTGAAATAATGGGCAGACACAGTAATATTGTCTTAGTCGATAAAACGAGAAACATGATTCTTGATAGTATTAAGCATGTTTCCTTTGCCATTAACAGTCACAGAGCTGTGCTCCCAGGACAGCCTTACGTCGCACCTCCAGAGCAAAACAAAGCCAATCCATTTTTAGCAACGGAAGAGGATGTTTTACGAAAGGTTGATTTCAATAGTGGAAAACTAGACCGCCAACTTGTCGAACAATTTTCTGGAACATCACCATTATTTGCAAAAGAAGTTATTTTTCAAAGCGGTTTAGCCAATCGAACAACATTACCGAGTACATTTATTTCACTAATGAAAAGAGTTGGAAGAGGTGATATTACCCCTTCCATCATCGATGCTGATGGCAAAGAATTCTTCTATTTATTTCCTCTTGAGCATTTAAAAGGACATGCTAAAACCTTTGAGAACTTAAGCGTAATGCTCGACCGTTATTATTTTGGCAAGGCAGAACGTGACCGGGTAAAACAGCAGGGTAATGATATTGAGCGGTTGATTATCAATGAAAAGGAAAAAAACGAAAAGAAGATTGAAAAATTACAAGTGACATTAAAGGAAGCAGCGAGAGCAGAGCAATTCCAACGCTACGGTGAACTGTTAACGGCAAACCTTTATGCAGCCAAAAAGGGTATGACAGAGATCGAGGTCCTTGATTATTATGATGAATTAGGTGCTACCATTGTGATTACACTTGATCCGCGTAGGAATCCCGCAGAAAATGCACAAAAATATTTTGCACGATACCAAAAAGCTAAAAATGCATTAACCATTGTTGAAGAACAAATACAAATAGCTCGGGCTGAAGCGGATTACTTTGAAAATTTACAACAGCAGATTCATACAGCCTCACCGAAGGATATTCAGGAAATTCGTGAGGAGCTCGTCGAAGGCGGTTATATTCGCGATCGTCAAAAACGAAATAGCAAAAAAATAAATAACGCGAAGCCAGTCCTTGACCATTATCAATCTTCCGATGGTGTGGAAATTATCGTTGGAAAAAATAACAAACAAAATGATTATTTAACGAATAAGCTTGCGGCTAGGGATGAAATTTGGCTTCATACGAAGGACATACCTGGTTCACATGTTGTGATTCGAAGTAAAGAGCCATCAGATATGACGATACATGAGGCAGCGAGTTTAGCAGCTTATTACAGCAAAGCTCGAAATTCAAGCTCTGTGCCAGTTGACTACACTAGAGTCCGTTTTGTTAAGAAGCCAAGTGGTGCAAAGCCAGGATTCGTGATTTATGACAATCAGCAAACGGTTTACGTTACACCGGATGAAGAAATCGTTCTTAAATTGAAAAAAAATTGAAATGGCCCCGGATTTCCGGGGCTTTTTCATTAATTATTATATCGGTTACTCCATTCAGCCGGATCTTTGCTCCATGACATTAAGCTTTCTTCATCATTTTGACTAATCGAACCTTTTTCAATCGCTACTTCAACCAATGCAGCAAAATCAGTCAGTGATTCACTGTTAATTTCTTCCTGTAAAAAGGCCATTTTCCCTTTTTCAAGGCCGTATGTAAATATGGATACGACGCCAAGTACTTCACAACCTGCATCTCGTAATGCTTGAACAGCCGTAATGACACTGCCGCCAGTCGATATTAAGTCTTCAACAACGACCACTTTTTGACCTTCTTCTACCTTACCTTCAATCTGATTACCTTTTCCATGCCCTTTGGCTTTCGAGCGGACATAGCACATTGGCAGGTCCATCCGTTCGCTGACCCATGCAGCATGGGGAATACCAGCAGTTGCAGTCCCTGCGATGACTTCTGCATTTGGATAGTTTTCTAGAATTAATTTTTGCAGCCCTACGGCAATCTCTCTTCTAACAGTAGGAAAGGATAATGTTAAGCGATTATCACAATAAATCGGGGAACGAAGTCCGGAGGTCCAAGTAAATGGATTATTGGGTTTTAATGCTACCGCATTGATGTCTAATAATCTTTCTGCAATTGTGTGTTTCATTAAATATCTCCCTTCCATGTCTTTATCCATTGTTGATAACTTTTAACAGGGTCAGCCGATCTTGTAATGGAGCGTCCTACCACGATCGCACTTACACCTGCACTTTGAGCAAATTGTGGTGTAGCTACACGTTTTTGATCACCAACAGCATCCGTTTCCATCCGGATTCCAGGCGTTACCGTTAAAAACGAATCACTTGTAAGATCGCGTATCGCTGAGGCTTCCCAAGCAGAACAAACGACTCCATCAAGACCAGCTTCCTTTGTCAGTCCAGCGTAATGCAAAACCGAATCCGTCAATGAAACTGGGATAAGCTGATCATTTTGCATTTGTGCTTCCGATGTACTTGTTAATTGTGTGACTGCGATACAGTTTGGGCGCCTTTGCCCCGCAGTCGTCCCTGCTTCTAAACCTTCAAGGGCAGCCATCATCATCTCTTTTCCTCCAGCTGCATGGACATTGACAAGATCACACTGAAGACCAGCGAGCCTAATCATCGCACTTTTCACGGTGTTAGGAATATCATGAAGTTTTAGGTCTAGGAAAATTTGATGTCCTCTATCCTTCAATTTTGTGACAATAGATGGGCCTTCCTGGTAAAAAAGCTCCATCCCTACTTTTACAAAAAGCTTTTCTTCATCAAAAGGGGCTAGAAATTTTTCTACTTCGTTCCCGTTGGCAAAATCAAGCGCGATGATGAGTGATTTTTTCATTTTTCTTCCAGCTCCTTCCCGTACATTCACTAATATGGTCATAGCCTAATTTGTCCATCAACGAGGGTAATCCATCAATAATACTTGGACAGATGAACGGATCAACAAAATTTGCTGTACCGACTGCTACTGCGCTTGCACCAGCGTAAAAGAATTCAATTACATCCTCAGCCGATTGAATTCCACCCATCCCGATAATCGGAATATTAACATTCTGACTTACTTCATAAATCATTCGAATTGCAACAGGCTTAACTGCAGGACCCGATAAACCACCAGTACCATTGGCGAGAATTGGCTTACCAGTTTTTAGATCGAGTCGCATCCCAACGAGTGTGTTAATCATTGTCAGCCCGTCTGCTCCACCAGCTTCTACAGCCTTAGCCATCTCTACTATATTCGTAACATTAGGAGAGAGTTTTACATAAACCGGTACCTCTGAAACTTCTTTTACCTTACGTGTCAAATTTTTAGCCACTTCCGGAATCGTACCAAAGGCAATTCCACCAGTTTTAACATTTGGGCAAGAGATATTTAATTCCAATGCATGCACATTGGGCTGTTTTGAAATTTCTTTTGCCACTACAACATAATCCTCTTCTGACGAACCCGCTACATTTGCGATAATCGGAACATCATATCCAGCCAGCCATGGCAACTCTTCACTCACCACTTTTTTAAGACCTGGGTTTTGTAAACCAATAGCATTTAACATTCCAGCGGAAGTTTCAGCTACACGTGGTGTTGGATTACCGAATCTTGGCTCAACTGTTGTTGCTTTAATCATAATCGCGCCAAGAAGACTCAAATCATAAAATTGGCTGTATTCCTTCCCGAAACCGAAGCATCCCGATGCTGGCATAATTGGATTCTTCAAGCTTAATCCCGGGATTTCAATCTTTAACCGGCTCATATAATAACCTCCCCTGCTTGGAATACTGGACCATCCGTGCAAACTTTTTTATAAGAAATTCCTTCTGGATCGTCTTTACGCTTACAAACACAGGCAAAGCAAGCACCAACTCCACAACCCATTCTCTCTTCCAGGGATAAAAATACTTTGTGATTTGGATATCCTTCTTCAATGGCTTTTAACATTGGCGTTGGACCGCAAGAAAAAATCATGTCAAAAGACAAGTGTTTCATAACATCTGTAACATAACCTTTATGCCCATGCGTCCCATCAACAGTTGTTATATAGGTTTCACCCAGTTCTAAAAATTCACGTTCATAAAACACCGCAGAGGATGTTTGGAAGCCTAGAATATGGATCACTTTAACACCTTTTGCTTTCAACTGTTTCGATAGTTCATATAAAGGTGGAACACCAATCCCACCACCGACAAGCAAGGCCGTTTCACCCTCACTTGCTTCTTCAACACGAAATCCATTTCCAAGCGGTCCAAGAATATCAAGCTCCATACTCGCTATTTTTTCCGCAAGCATTGATGTACCCTTGCCATCCCTGCGATAAATCATGGTAAATTCATGGTTTTCTTTATCATACGAAGAAATACTAATCGGTCTTCGTAAAACCGGGTCCCAATGATTTGAGACCCGAATATGAACAAATTGTCCAGGTTGCTGAATATCTTCAACGAAATCTGCTTTCACAGATAACTCGAAAATATTTTCAGCGATTTCTTTTTGGCTGGTAATTTTGCATATTTCTTTTTTGATCATGCAAACACAGCCTCCTTTGTATCTGGTACCAGCGCTTCAGTTGAAAAATTCATCGATTCAATTACTTTCAGGATTGCTTCTGTCGTATCTAGGGATGTTAAGCAAGGGACACCATTCTCAACGGCCTCACGGCGGATTCTAAAGCCGTCACTTTCTATTTGCTTCCCTTTTGTCATTGTATTGACAATGAACTGTACTTCTCCACGATGGATAACATCGAGTAAGGTGGTTCCTTCAGAACCGATTTTCCCAACAACTTTTACTGGTAGATTAGCTGATTCCATCATCGCAGCTGTTCCACTTGTCGCCATTAAACGGTAACCAATTGCCGCAAAACGTTTTGCTAGCTTAAGTGACTCTTCCTTGTCCTTATCCGCTACCGTGAACAGGACAGTTCCAAATGGCTGAATATTCATACCAGAGGCAATTAATCCTTTATATAAGGCTTTCTCTAATGTTGTATCTTTGCCCATAACCTCGCCAGTCGACTTCATTTCAGGTCCAAGTGTGATGTCGACACTTCTCAGCTTAGCAAACGAAAAGACTGGTACTTTTACAAATACTCCTTCCTTTTCAGGCACAAGTCCAGCTGCATAGCCTTGATCAGGGATCGAAACCCCTAAGATTGCTTTTGTTGCAATTTTCGCCATCGGCACATTCGTAATTTTACTTAAGAATGGCACTGTTCGGCTTGATCTTGGATTTACTTCTAAAACGTATACTTGATTATTAGAGATAACATACTGGATATTTAACAACCCAACAATATTTAGTCCTAGTGCAAGCTCTTTTGTATAATCTACTAGTTGCTGTTTAATTTCCATTGATAAAGTCTGCGGTGGGTATACAGCAATCGAATCACCGGAGTGAACTCCTGCACGTTCGATATGCTCCATTATTCCTGGGATTAAGACTGTTTCTCCATCACTAATCGCATCAACTTCTATTTCTTTTCCTGTTAGGTAACGGTCAATCAGGACTGGATGGTCTGGATTTACGCGCACAGCATTCTCCATATACCTAAGCAAATCTTCTGCCTGGTGCACAATCTCCATTGCCCGGCCTCCTAATACATAGGAAGGACGAATTAACACCGGGTAGCCAATCTCATTTGCAATTTGAACGGCTTCATCAACAGATAATGCCGTTCTTCCAAGCGGCATCGGAATACCTAACTGTTTTAATGTCATTTCAAATTTATCCCGATCTTCCGCACGATCAAGATCCTCTAGGCTAGTTCCAAGAATCTTCACACCATTGGCCTCAAGTTTTGCAGCCAGATTAATCGCTGTTTGACCGCCGAATTGAACGACCACGCCTAATGGTTTTTCCAAATCGATGATATGCATGACATCTTCTATCGTTAGCGGCTCAAAATAAAGTTTGTCTGAGATACTGAAATCAGTAGAAACCGTTTCAGGATTACTATTAATAATGATCGCTTCATAGCCTGCTTCTTTTATCGCTTTTACGGAATGCACGGTTGCATAGTCAAATTCAATTCCTTGGCCGATTCGGATTGGCCCTGATCCTAAAACAATGACACTTTCCTTAGTTGTAACGATGCTCTCATTTTCTTCTTCGTATGTGCCATAGAAGTATGGTGTTTCCGATTCGAATTCGGCAGCACATGTATCAACCATTTTATATACGGGAATTATTTGGTTTTGCTTACGGAATTGATATAATTCACTTTCTGTCATATTCCAGAGTTCCGCAACTTTTTTATCTGTAAAGCCTTTTTGTTTCGCTTCTTTAAGAATTACAGGATCTAATGGGCTGTCTGCCAGCTTTCTCTCAAGTTCTATGATTCCTTCCATCTTTTTAAGGAAGAATAAATCAATTTTGCTCCATTCGTGGATTGTTTCGATGGTAATACCGCGCTTAAAGCCCTCTGCAATATAGAAGAGGCGCTCGTCACCCGCTTTACGGATCCGCTTTTCTAACAATTCATCATCGATTTCTTCTGCCCCATTTAATTCAAAATGATAGACATTTGCTTCCAAAGAGCGAATAGCCTTTAATAATGATTCTTCAAACGTACGGCCAATCGCCATTACTTCTCCTGTCGCTTTCATTTGCGTTCCAAGCGAACGATTACCAGACTCAAATTTATCAAATGGCCAGCGCGGAATCTTCGATACGATATAATCAAGAGCAGGTTCAAAGCTTGCATACGTTCTTCCTGTAACAGGATTCATCATTTCATCAAGTGTCAGCCCAACAGCAATTTTCGCTGCAAGTTTGGCAATCGGGTAGCCTGTTGCCTTGGAAGCAAGTGCTGATGAGCGGCTTACCCGTGGATTTACTTCGATAATATAGTATTGGAAGCTATCCGGATCAAGAGCTAGCTGGACATTACATCCACCTTCAATCCCTAAAGCACGGATAATTTTCAATGATACGTTTCTCAGGAGCTGGTACTCGCGATCACTAAGTGTTTGGCTTGGCGCAACCACAATAGAATCACCTGTGTGAACACCTACCGGATCGATGTTTTCCATATTACATACAACAATGGCATTGTCATTTGCGTCACGCATTACTTCATATTCAATTTCTTTAAAGCCTGCTATACTTTTTTCTAATAAACACTGATTAACAGGGCTGTGTTTTAAACCGCTTGTAACGATCTCCACTAGTTCATCATGATTATGGCAGATACCTCCGCCTGTTCCGCCAAGCGTATACGCGGGACGGACTATAACCGGATAACCAACTATTTCAACAAAGCTTTCAGCTTCCTCTAATTGATGGATAATTTCACTTTCAGGAACTGGCTCGCCTAATTCATTCATCAACGTTCTAAATAAGTCCCGATCTTCCGCTTTCTTGATCGCAGACAGCTTTGTACCTAAGATTTCCACTCCACACTCTTCAAGCACACCGGATTCCGCTAATTGTACCGCCAAGTTTAATCCAGTTTGACCACCTAGTGTTGGCACTAGTGCATCAGGACGTTCCTTACGAATTATTCTAGAAACAAAATCTAATGTTAGTGGTTCGATATATACTGCATCTGCTATTTCTGTATCTGTCATAATCGTTGCTGGATTCGAGTTCACAAGAATGACTCTGTATCCTTCTTCTTTTAACGCGATACAAGCCTGTGTTCCTGCGTAGTCAAATTCAGCTGCCTGACCAATGATAATAGGTCCTGATCCAATCACTAAAATGGAGTTTATATCTGTACGTTTAGGCATGATGATCCCTCCTGCTTTTCTGCTTCAATCATAGTAAGAAACTGGTCAAATAAATTATTGGCATCTTCAGGTCCCGGGGATGCTTCTGGGTGATATTGGACTGTAAATGCCGGGTAATCCAAGTGTTTCAATCCTTCAACCGTTCCATCATTTAATGCAATATGAGTTACTGCTAATCTAGTATTTTCGATTGATTTCATATCCACTGTATAACCATGGTTCTGTGAAGTGATCGCTACTTTCCCCGTCGATAAGTCTTTTACAGGGTGATTAGAGCCCCTATGTCCAAACTTCATTTTTACAGTATCTGCACCGCTGGCAAGGGCGAATAATTGATGGCCAAGGCAAATTCCAAAAATCGGCACTCTTCCAATAAGCTGTTTGATTGTGTGGATTCCTTCTGGTACATCTTTTGGATCCCCAGGTCCATTTGTAAGCATGACTCCATCCGGCTTCAATTGGAGAATCTCATCTGCCGTTGAATGATACGGAACGACGACCACATCACAGCCGCGTTTATTTAATTCCCGAAGGATACCATGTTTCATTCCAAAATCTAGAACAACAATGCGTTTTCCCCGTCCCGGGCTTGGATAGGCATTTTTCGTTGAAACCTTTCTGACTTGGTCAGTTGAAAAGCGAGTCTGCTTCAGCTTGCTTAACACTTCTGCTGGATCATGTTCGATGCTGCAAATCGCACCCTTTAGTGTTCCATATTGACGAATAATTCTTGTTAATTTACGGGTATCAATCCCTGCAATCCCAGGGATTTTTTTCATTTTAAAATATTCATCGATAGTAAATTCACTTCTCCAATTGGAAGGGAAATCCGTAACTTCTTTAACAATGAAGCCTTTCACAGCAGGTGTGATTGACTCAAAATCATCACGGTTGATACCATAATTACCAATTAATGGATAGGTCAACATCACGATCTGACCACAGTAGGAAGGGTCTGAAAGAATTTCCTGGTATCCAGTCATCCCTGTGTTAAAAACAACCTCACCCATTGTGTCATTATGACCGCCAAAGCCATCTCCTACAAAAATCGTACCGTCTTCAAGAATTAGTTGAGCTTTCATACAGTAACACGTCCTTTTTCCCAAGCGATTTGTCCTGCTGCAATTGTCATTTCCGGCCAGCCTTTACATTTCCAGCCAGTGAAAGGTGTATTTTTTCCTTTCGATAAAAATTCCTCTGGGTTAATCTCACGTTCCGCTTTTAGATTCAAAAGTACGATGTCAGCCGGTGCTCCCACTTCGATTTTTCCGTATGGTAACTCAAAGGTTTCAGCTGGTTTAATCGTTAAGTAATCAAGTAATTGCTCCAATGTAATAATGTTCTTTAGTACTAAATGGGTATAAAGAAGTGGGAATGCTGTTTCCAATCCTACAATACCGAAAGGTGCCAGCAACATTCCTTCCCCTTTTTCCTCGATTGTGTGTGGCGCATGGTCAGTCGCAATAAAATCAATCGTTCCATCAAGCAAGCCTTCGATTAATGCTTGTTGATCGGCTGCTCCTCTCAGCGGCGGATTCATTTTATAATTGGTATCTAGTCCAGGAATATCATCCTCTGATAAAAGTAAATGATGTGGTGTAACTTCCGCTGTTACTTTAATTCCAGCCCTTTTCGCATCCCTTACCACTCGCACACTCTCTTTCGTGCTGATATGACAAACATGATAATGACAGCCAGCTGCTTCAGCTAACAGAACATCCCTTGCAATTTGGACAGATTCACACACGGAAGGAATTCCATTTATTTCATGCTTCTTTGAAAAAGTCCCTTCATGGACAGAACCTTTATTAATTAAGCTATTATCCTCACAATGAGCAACGATCGCTTTATTTACTTCTTTTGCTTTTCTCATCGCTGCGAGCATCATTCCTGCTTCCTGTACCCCTACCCCGTCATCCGTAAAAGCAAAGGCACCAGCACATTTTAATGCTTCAAAGTCAGTTAGTTCTTTCCCAAGCTGCCTTACTGTAATTGAGGCATAGGGTAGCACTCGAACATTAGCCGTTTCTTGGATTCGATTTTGCAGCCACTCCATTTGTTCCTTTGAATCTGGAACTGGTCTTGTGTTTGGCATTGCAGCAACGGTGGTAAATCCGCCTCGTGCGGCAGCCAATGTACCGGTTTCAATGGTTTCTTTTTTTTCCCCGCCAGGTTCCCGGAGATGAATATGTAAATCAATAAATCCAGGAGCCACTAACAATCCCTTGGCATCTACGATTCTGTCAACGCTTGCCTCTATGTTTCTATCAATTTCTGTAATCATACCGTCTTCAATTAAGATGTCTGCCTGTTTCATCTCACCATTAGAGGCTTTGTAGTTTGAGTTTTGAATAAGTATTTTCATGGTTATAACCTCCTTTTAAACTTTCAATCGCCCGTTTTAACACAGCCATTCGAACAAAAACACCATTTTCCATTTGTTTGAAAATTCTAGACCGCTCACATTCTACTAATCCATCTGCAATTTCAACATTGCGATTGACTGGAGCCGGATGCATAATAATGCTCCTCGGTTTCATTTTCTTTTCCCGATCTAAAGTGAGACCAAATTGATCATGATACTGTGCTGCTGTAAAGCTTCCTTTCTTTTGATGGCGCTCGTGCTGAACACGAAGCAGCATGACAACATCACTTTCCTCGATTGCTTGGTCAACTGGTACAAATTTAGAAGAGTTTAAACTATGTTGGTCAAACCACTCTTCAGGCCCGGAAAAAATAACGTCAGCCCCTAGTCTTGTCAGTGCATCTGCATTTGATCTTGCTACTCTGCTATGTCTGATATCACCGATAATGGCGACCTTTAATCCTGTAAAGGTTCCAAATTCTTGGTAGATGGTTAAGAGATCCAGCAGTGATTGAGTAGGATGATGTCCACATCCATCACCACCGTTAATAATTGGGATATTTACTTTTCCGACCAACTCATCAAAGTAACGGTCTTGGCCATGACGGATAACTATGGCATTGACACCGATTGCTTCTAAAGTTTTAACGGTATCGTAAAGAGTTTCACCCTTTTGAACACTTGAAGTTTGGACTTCAAAGGGAATGACACCTAAACCTAATTTTCTTTCCGCCACTTCAAAACTACATTTCGTTCTAGTGCTATTCTCAAAGAATAAGTTAGCTGAAAACATTTGATCCTCTGGGCGCCACTCTTTACCATCAGCGAACCTCTGCGCATCTTCTAAGATGTGATAAATCTCTTCCACCTTTAATTCATTCGTGGTCAATAAATGATTTAACATGCATTTCCCGCCTCTCCATTTGGATTAAAAAAGCACCCTGACCAAAAGAATCAGGGTGCAAAAATTCATACTTAGACCATGAATGTAGACATGGTTCAAGTTTGTACACCCTTATAAGCCTCTCTGGACTTCATTTAAAAGGTTAATTGATTTATGCTGTTTTCTTACTATCGACCACTTCTTCAAAGAGATCATCCTTAGCCGGCTCTCTTCCAGGTAAGACAAGATTTAAGATTAATCCGCAAATCGCAGCCATGGCCATTCCTTGGATTTGAAATTGCTCGGAGACTTTAATAAAGGCGCCACCGATTCCAATCACTAGGATGACAGATGAGATAATAAGGTTACGTTTGTCACCGAAATCAATCTTGCTGTCAACCAGCATACGCAACCCAGATGAAGCGATGATTCCGAAGAGGAGAATTGATACACCACCCATAACAGGAGTTGGGATTGTACTGATTAATGCTGTAATTTTTCCAACAAAGCCGAAGATAATCGCTAATATCGCCGCTCCTGCTACTACGTGAACACTGTATACTCTTGTAATCGCGAGGACCCCAATGTTTTCACCATACGTTGTTTTTGGCGGTCCGCCAATTAAAGCTGAAATCATGGTTGCTGTTCCATCACCAAGGATTGATCGATGTAATCCTGGCTTTTTAATGTAATCTCTGCCTACTACCTTACTTAGGACAAGCTGGTGACCGATATGTTCAGACAAAGTTACGATGGCTACTGGCACCATTAACAGGGCTAAGTCCCAAGTGAATTTTACCTCATAACTTACAAACGGGATGATGAATTCTGGCATTTCAAACCACTTGGCATCCAAAACTGGTTGAAAATCAACAATTCCTACTAATAACGCGTAAATATATCCCACAACAATCCCTGCCAAAATCGGGATGATGCTCAAGATTCCTTTTAAGTAGATCGAGAAAATGATCGTTGCTGCTAATGTGACCAGGGCTACAGAGAAATGAAGCAAGCTGTATTCACCAGCTGGATTATTCATTGCCATACCAACAGCCGTTCCTGCAAGAGCTAAACCGATGACAATGATTACTGGTCCAACTACGATTGGAGGCAAAAGATTCATAATCCATCTATGCCCTGCTTTACTGATTACTAGTGCCACGATTCCGTATACAAGACCCGCCAAAAACGATCCAATCATCGCACCCCCAGGACCGCCTGATGCTTTTGCCGCAATTACTGGTGCGATAAATGCAAACGATGAGCCGAGGTAAGCTGGTACCTGCCATTTCGTAATGATGAGAAACGCTAAGGTTCCAAGTCCACTGGAGATTAAGGCAATTGCCGGACTTAAACCAACAAGATAAGGAACTAAAATGGTGGCACCAAACATCGCAAATAAATGCTGCAGGCTTAGTGTTAACCATTGGGCTGGTTTCGGGGCATCTGTTACATCTAAAATGGGTTGATTGATCATTTAATTTTCTCCTCCTATGTTTGAAACACTTATCTTTTTCTAGTTTATGTTCCCAAAAAAATACCCTCTTTAACCGGAGGGCACAAAGAGGGTATAGAAATGCCAAATTAAATAAACATTTAGTCATTTCCCCTTTGTTAGCCTCACAGGACTATCTTTTAAAAGGGCAGCTATTTATTTGTCAAATATACTTACGTGATCTGCTTTATCCACTTCTGCTAGTTCTACCACAATTTTTTCTGTACTGGAAGTTGGGATGTTTTTCCCGACATAATCGGCTCGGATTGGAAGCTCTCGGTGACCGCGGTCTACGAGTACGGCAAGCTGAATAGCAGCCGGTCTTCCAAGATCCATAAGAGCATCCATACCCGCTCTTACTGTTCTACCTGTATATAATACGTCATCAACCAAAACAACTTTTTTATTTGAAATTTCTACCGGAATATCCGAGCCTTTAACAAGCGGTTCTTGATTGTCTGTTTTTTTTGTTAAATCATCGCGATATAAGGTAATATCAATTTCACCGACAGGGATTGGCTTTCCTTCAATTTCTTGAATTTTGGCTGCCAGTCGTTCTGCTAGAAATATTCCTCTAGTCCGAATTCCAACGAGAACACAATTTTCTATTCCTTTGTTTTTCTCAATAATTTGGTGGGCAATCCTTGTCAATGCTCTTTGGATCGCTTGTGCATCAAGAACTTCTGCTTTTTGATTCATCCTGGCACCTACTTTGTTAAAAATAAAAAAACCTCTCACCTTGAGGTGAGAGGTAGACAAGTTTGCATGAACAGATAAGGGTATTATTATCCCTATCCTAAACCGTTTCCTTCTCAGCCTCACAGGACTGATTTAAAGGCATATTCAACTGTAGTTATATTACTATACTTATTTAATTACTGTCAACGATTATTTTGAAGTTGAGTCAGCAATCTTTCGAATTCTTCAGGAAGCGGTGCTTCGAACTCTATATATTCATTTGTTCTTGGATGATTAAAACCTAGAACACCCGCATGTAATGCTTGTCCATCTATTTCAAGGGTCTTTTTCGGGCCGTATTTTGGATCACCAGCTAAAGGATAGCCAATGTACTTCATATGGACACGAATTTGATGGGTTCTTCCAGTTTCTAATTGACATTCTACAAAGGTGAAATCCTTAAACCGTTCAAGTACATGAAAATGAGTCACTGCATGCTTCCCATTATCCACAACTGCCATACTTTGACGGTCTTTCGTATCCCTGCCAAGCGGTGCATCAACGGTGCCAAAATCATGTGGAATGACACCATGGACAATCGCTTTATACTTTCTTGTCACCGTTTTCTCGACCAATTGATTAACCAACTTTTCATGGGCCATATCGTTCTTTGCCACCATTAACAAACCGGAGGTGTCTTTATCTATACGATGGACAATACCAGGGCGTAACACACCGTTAATCCCAGACAAATCCTTACAATGGGCCATAAGACCATTTACCAGGGTGCCAGTTAAATGGCCAGGTGCTGGATGTACAACCATTCCTCGCGGCTTATTAACCACAATTACATCTTTATCTTCAAAGTAGATCTCTAAATCCATTTCTTCTGGAATAACATCTAACTCTTCCGGTTCTGGGATATTAATTTCAAGTTGATCATTAAAAGCACATTTATAATTTGTTTTAACCTTCTGCCCGTTCACAAGGACATTCCCATCTTTAATCCATTGCTGGACCTGGGTTCTGGACCATTCTTCATTTAAAGTTGAAACAACCTTATCAATCCGGTCACCTTTTTGCTCCTCAAGAATGATGTGTTCCATTTTCTCCATATGATTTCTCCTTTGTTTCTCTCTCTTCACGAAGCATTTGAAGCATTAATAAAATGACACCTATAACTAAAGCTGAATCCGCAATATTAAAAACTGGGAAATTATAGCTAAAAATGTAAGTGTGAATAAAGTCAACTACTTCTTTTCGCAGGACACGATCAATAAAATTCCCAATCGCCCCACCAAGCATGAAGGCAAGTGAGACTCCTAAAAGCAGCTTACCTTTTGCCGCTTTTTGGATATAGTAAATGATTCCAATAATGACGATTGTAGTAATCAAGTAAAAGAACCACATTTGACCTTGTAGAATTCCCCATGCAGCACCTCTATTCCGATGGGAGGTAATATACAGAAAATTATCAATAACAGGAATACTTTCTCCAAGATACATTTTTGTGACAATCAGCCATTTTGTAACTTGGTCTAACAAAATAATAAAAAAAGCAATTAAATAATAAAACACTAAGAAATACCTCCATCTGCACGAGCACTTTACTTCCTTAGCATTTTAGCATAATTTTCAGCGAAACGACAATCTAAGCTTAGAAAAAAGTGGAACTAATTGGCTTTCGGTAAAAATGCTCCATCGTTTCTCTATCCTTTGTCGACTTAATGGTCGGCATAATTTTTAATAAATAATCTGGAAACGGTTCTCCGGAGTCATCACATTGCCCATAACACCCATTTTCGAGCTTCTCAATGGCTGCATTAATATCTGTAAGCTCTTCTTCTAATATCGTCATGATCCACTCATTCTTTTCCTTGCTTTTTAACGATGTCAGAATTTCCTCTTGCGTTTGACGGAGTTCTAAAAACAGCTTTTCCTGCAGTGCATCCATAGTTGTTACCTCCGTTTCCTTATTTGTCTTATTGTTTGTCATCCCTTTCAACTTGACACAGGAAAACATTTGACATCATCAGCAGGAATTAACGGAGGTGGAAAATTTTAAAGCCCTGCGCTTCATGCACAGGGCTAGACTTTAGGCCAAATGGCTATAGTTTTCTTTGACTACTTCAGCACAGCGCGGGCAAAGTGTTGGATGCTCTGAATCCTTGCCTACTTCCGGTGTTACTACCCAGCAGCGTTCACATGTTTCTCCTTCTGCTTTGGTAACTACAATAGCTGCACTATCTAATTTAATCGCATTTTCAGGTGCTTGATCGTAAGAACCTGCAACCTCAAAGCCAGAAATGATAAATAGCTGTTGCACGTTTTCTTCGATCGAATCTAATAAAGCTTTTGTTGTATCACTTACATACAAGGTAACTTTAGCAGTCAATGATTTACCAATAACTTTTTCATTCCTTGCCTCTTCAAGAGCTTTTAAAACATCATCGCGAAGATTCATAAATGCAGTCCATTTCTCTTCTAATGCTACTGCATTATCAAGCTCCTCATATTCCGGAAGATCCGTTAACTGCACACTTTCTTCGGAAACAGCAGGAATGTGCTTCCAGACCTCGTCAGCCGTATGAGAAAGAATTGGTGATACCAGCTTTGTTAATGACAACAAGGATTGATATAGAACTGTTTGGATCGCTCGACGATCATGTTGATTAACAGATTCAATGTACAGAACATCCTTGGAAAAATCTAAGTAGAAAGCACTTAAATCTAATGTACAGAAATTATTAATCGCATGGTAAATGCCAGCGAATTCATAATTGTCATAAGCATTGCGGACATATTTAATCAATTTATTCAGTTTTACAAGCATGAATTGATCCACTTCACGCAGGTTTTCAAAGGCAACCGTATCTGTATCAGGATTAAAATCAGCTAAGTTTCCTAATAAGAAGCGGAAAGTATTACGAATTTTTCGGTAAACCTCGGCAACTTGCTTCAAGATTGCATCAGATACACGGACATCCGCCTGATAATCAACAGAAGCAACCCAAAGACGCAATATATCCGCACCTAATTGATTCATTACTTTTGCCGGAACAACGACATTACCGATTGACTTACTCATCTTACGACCTTCACCATCAAGAGCAAAGCCATGGCTTAAAACACCTTTATATGGAGCCTTACCTGTTACAGCAACTCCCGTTGATAAGGAAGAGTTAAACCAGCCGCGGTATTGGTCAGAACCTTCTAAATACAAGTCGGCAGGTCGAACCAAATCCTCTCTCTCGTGAAGAACAGCTTGATGAGAAGAACCCGAATCAAACCATACATCCATGATATCTGATTCCTTCGTGAACAAACCATTCGGACTGCCCGGATGTGTGAAGCCCTCCGGAAGAAGGTCTTTCGCTTCACGCTCAAACCAAATATTAGATCCAAATTCTCGGAATAACGCTGAAACATGATCAATGGTTTCATCCGTAATAATTTCTTGACCATTCTCCGCATAAAAAACTGGGATTGGAACTCCCCATACACGCTGACGGGAAATACACCAGTCACCACGGTCACGTACCATATTAAATAATCGTGTTTCTCCCCAAGCAGGAACCCACTTTGTTTCTTTAACGGCTTCAAGAAGTTCATTACGGAAATCTTTAATAGATGCAAACCATTGTGCAGTAGCACGATATATAACAGGCTTTTTTGTTCTCCAATCATGCGGATAAGAATGAGTAAAGAAATCCAACTTCAATAGTGCCCCGGCCTCTTCGAGTGCAGTCGTGATCGGTTTATTAGCAGCATCATAGAATAATCCTTCAAAACCTGGTGCTTCGCTAGTCATAACACCTTTATCGTCGACTGGACAGAGAACATCAAGTCCATATTTTTGTCCCACATAGAAGTCATCTTCACCATGACCAGGTGCTGTGTGAACACAGCCTGTTCCTGCATCGGTTGTAACATGATCACCTAGCATGACTAATGAATCACGACCGTAAAGAGGATGGACCGCTACGATATACTCTAGCTCGCTCCCTTTAACCTTCTTCTCAATAACGGCTTCTTCCCAGCTAAATTCTTTTGTTAAGGATTCTAAAAGAGCCTCAGCTACTACGTATTTCTTTTCGTTTACAGCAACTACAGCATAGTTTAAATCAGCATGGACAGAAATACCAAGATTAGCTGGAATCGTCCACGGAGTAGTCGTCCAGATAACAATTTCCGTATCGGTATCAAGAACTCCTTTTCCGTCTTTTACTTTAAAGCCAACATAGATAGATGCTGAACGTTTGTCTTGATACTCAATTTCTGCTTCCGCTAGTGCAGATTCACTCGAAGGTGACCAATACACAGGCTTAAGCCCCTTATAAATATAACCTTTTTTAGCCATCTCACCGAATACTTTAATCTGTTGTGCTTCATACTCTGGCTTAAGGGTGATGTATGGGTTTTCCCAATCACCGCGGACACCTAGTCGTTTAAATTGTTCCCGCTGGTTATCAATTTGCTCAAGAGCATATTTTGTACACAGTTGTCGAAACTCAGCAACTGTCATTTCTTTACGTTTAACACCCTTATTTGTCAGTGCCTGTTCGATCGGGAGACCGTGTGTATCCCAGCCAGGGACATACGGGGCATTGAAGCCGCTCATTGATTTATAGCGGACAATAAAATCTTTCAAAATTTTGTTGAGAGCATGGCCCATATGAATATCTCCATTCGCATATGGAGGTCCGTCATGGAGGACAAACATTGGCCGGCCCTTCGTCCGCTCTTGTACCTTTTGATAAATATTCATTTCTTCCCATTTTCCCTGAAGTTCAGGTTCTCTTTGTGGAAGATTGCCACGCATCGGAAATTCCGTTTTTGGCATTAATAACGTATCTTTATACTCCATTTTTTACTTCCTCCTGTGGTTCTTTATAGAACAGAATTGCCATTTTTCCAAATAAAAAAACCCTCTCATCCCAAAATAGGGACGAGAAGGTTTTGTTCCCGCGGTACCACCCTGATAGAATGTTAAGTTCAAAACTTACATTCCTCTTAAAAATTCGTAACGAGAATAACCCGCCACAACCTACTCGTCTCTACCTGAGAGTTTCAGCCTGGGACTCAAGGGTGATCTTCCAATTTTTCGCTTTTATCGGGCTTACACCGTCCCCGACTCGCTAAGAAAAGTTCACTAAAAATTGTACTGTCCCCATCATTGTCAATGTCGATTCTATTCTAACCTGTTAAGAAATTATATGCTAAGTATTACTTTCTCGTCAAGCTAAGGAATCCTCTTCCTCATGAATTTTTAATTCGGTTGCATCAATTTCATATTCTAATAAATGATCCCAGTCATCCGTGTTCAGCATATCAAGCTGAGCTTCAATTAACATCTTAAATCGTGTACGGAATACTTTTGACTGTTTCTTTAAATCCTCGATTTCAAGAGCAATCTTTCTAGCTTTAGACAGCGACTCATTCACAATTCGGTCAGCATTTTTTTCTGCTTCCTTAATAATAAGCTTGGCTTCCTTTTGGGCATTACGTCTTACTTCTTCCCCAGCCTCTTGTGCAATGACAATCGATTTATTTAAGGTTTCTTCAATATTTACAAAATGACCAAGACGCTCTTTCATTTCATTCAAGCGCTCTTCCATTTCCTTTTTTTCACGTAGAACTAATTCATAATCCTTTATCACCTGATCAAGGAATTCATTTACTTCATCTTCATCATATCCACGAAATCCTTTATTAAATTCTTTATTGTGAATATCTAACGGCGTTAACGGCATGATGCCACCTCCAAGAATTTCTCTATATTAATATGTATAGGCTAAGATTCGACAATGTTCTCTTAATTTCCTGCAAGAGAACAAAAAATTATTTTTGTCTCCCGACAACAATCCGCCATTTATCTTTTTTTGTTTTTCCTTCAACTGACAAAATTTTCACTCTGCCATGACCTCTTACTGACAATAAATCACCTTCAGCACATTCAAACGAAGGATTCTCAGATAAAGTCCAGTTTACTTTCACTAGACCATGTTGGATAAAAGTTAACGATTTCTGCCGGGAAACATGATGAATACCTGAAATGACCGTATCGAGACGTAATGAAGACACAGTAAAATCCTGTTCAATCCATAAATCCTTCATCTCTATGGCCCTTTCCAACTCTATTTCTTTTAGACGAATGGATGCCCGGCCAATTGATTCAAGATTCATTTTCATGTAGTCATTTACTTCTGCTGCGATAAAAAATTGAACACGCCCATCTCTCATTAGGATGTCACCGAATTTCCCCCGTTTCAGTCCTAACGACATTAGTGAACCTAACACTTGTGGGTGCTCAATCGTAACAAATTTCATCGGATAATCAATTTCAAACAGATTAATTTGAAAATCTGCTTTATTTGGTGTCCAATAATCAGGGACAAGAAGCGCTCTTTTTCGCTCACTTTCAGCTGTGCCTCCAAATAACTGGTGCTGCACTGCTCCGTTTTCTCCAATCAGGGTCTTAACGATATGCTGTTCCCGAGGATCTAAAAAATCTGTCAATTTTGGCGAATAGGAAGTTTCCACATAGTCCTTCCAGCTTAACACTTGATCAATAAACTCCCGCTCTTCCTGCCGGAAATGCTGGTAGATGTTCATAATTTACTCCTCAATTGTCTACAGAATAAACCTGGTGTTTTTAGGAAATTAAACGGTGTATGACTTGTAAACCAGCCGGTGCAAAAGATAAGACGAAAAACGCAGCTAGAGGTGAGAGGTCCATCATTCCAATTGGCGGGATAATCTTCCTAAAAGGCTCTAAAAATGGCTCACAAAGGCGACCAAGGATTGCTCCAATTTGTGACTCTCTCATATTTGGGAACCATGAGAGTAAAATATAAATAATGAGCATCCATTTGTATATTCCAATTAATTGAATCAAAATAGTAAAAATCATATCCATTTCTTCTACCACCTCGTATCGTGATATTCTTGTCCTTGGATTAATTCAGAGATATTCCCTGAAATCTCAACATTATCAGGAGTGCATAAAAAAATGCTAGAGCCTACTTTTTGAATGTCACCACCTAGGGCATAAACAGCTCCGCTTAGGAAATCAACGATTTGTCTGCCTTCCTCACGTCCAATACGTTGAAGATTTACTACGACGGAGCGTCGGTTTTTCAGATGATCGGTGATATCTTGAGCCTCTGCATAAACGCGGGGCTCAACTAAAATTACTTTACTTGCTGATTTTTGTACACTTTGCAAGCTCACAACATTTTGTGTTTTAACGGAATGCTGTTGTTTTAAAGGTTTAACCGGCTCTACCTTTACATTTTCAACTTCATTTTCATCATAGTCATCATCTAAAAAGAAAAATGTTTTTAATTTTGATTTAATCGTCATCTTCTTTTTTCCTCCTACCCATCTTCACCGACAAGGGCCGTTCCAATTCTCACCATTGTAGCCCCTTCTTCAATCGCAATGGTAAAATCATTCGACATCCCCATGGAAAGCTCTGTACACGGGGCATAGTCCAGCTGGCATGCTCTGACATTGTCTCGCAGCCTGCTTAACTTACGGAAACAGTCACGTAATATAGTTTCATCAACGGTATTAGGAGCCATCGTCATCAACCCCGAAACAATGATATTATCAAATGGCTGAAGGCTTTTAACAAATTCTATAACCTGCTCTTCTCTAAGACCATGCTTTGATTCTTCTTGTGATACATTAACCTGAACAAGACATTTCACTTTATGACTAGCTCTTTTATTAATTTCCTCAGCAAGTGAAATACGGTCTAAAGAATGAATATATTCGACTTTTTCTATTATGTTTTTAACTTTGCGGGTTTGCAATGTGCCAATAAAATGCCAGGTAGGCTTGTCCCCTAAAACCTCCGACTTAGCAAGTAAACCATCATCTCGATTTTCACCTAAATCCGTGATTCCTGCTTCGAGTGCCTCATTTGCTCTTTCAGTACTTACATATTTGGTCACAGCAATCAACTTTACATCATCAGGAGTCCTATTTCCCTTTAGGCAAGCATCATTTATTTGTTTTTGTATTTGTGCAAGGTTATCTGCTACCTTCATTTAGCGGCCTCCTTCCAGCCTATAAAGCTTAACATTCTTCCTGTTTTCCCTTTGTCCCGGCGGTGTGAAAAAAACTCAGCATCATTACAGCTAGAACAATAACCCGTAATAAGAATGTTCTTTTCTGGCACACCGGCCTTAAGGAGGAGTAATTTATTAACTTCTCGTAAATCTAATTGATATTGACCCTCTTTTATTAGATTATATGGTTTTTTTTCGACATCATCCAGTATATTTTCAACGAAGTTAATGACATTATCATTAACAATATAACATTTTTCACATATAGACGGTCCTATCGCTACAAAAATTTGACTTGGCTCAATTCCTTCATTCGTCCAAGTATCGATCATTCGTCCTGCAATATCGTTAACGGTCCCTTTCCAGCCAGCATGTGCTGCACCAATCATCCGACGCTCAGGAGAAATAAAGAAAAGAGGGACACAATCAGCAAACACAAGAGTTAATAAAATTCCCTCTTCATTGGTATAAAAACCATCGGTTTCCTTAAATGAGCTATTATAATCTTCTGCCCCTCTACCACGATCATCACGAGTGACATTCTTAATTTGAATGGCATGAGTTTGCTCAGCACCGACCCAATGGGAAAGCGGAAATTCGAGCAAATCGGCCACCTTATATCGATTGGCACAAACAGAATCAAGATGATCCCCGACATGAAAACCAAGGTTTAGATTATCATACATCCCAACGCTTGATCCACCATTTTTGCTAGTGATTCCAGCAACGAGTCCAGGGAACTGTTCCATCCAGTTTTCAAGCAAAAAAAATGATTGATTGTTTAATACAAACGGTTCCATATACAATCCTCTTTTGTTTTTTTCTAGTTTACCATGAAAAGGGAAAATGGTCACCGTACGTGGGACATATTAAGCTTCCAATTCTTCTGATATTCTTTCCTCCATCCCCTTATACCTAACCAGAATTACATCTTGACCAATTTTTATTATATTTTTCCACGGAATAATAATATCCTCATCTCTTCCAAAAAAGCCAAGAACCTTGCCATTACCAGATATGACAACCGCTTCAATCTTCCCGGTGCTTAAGTTTATTTCTATATCACCTATGTTTCCAAGCTTTTTACCATCAGATACATTTACAACATCCTTTATTTGGAATTCAGAAATCTTAACCATCCCATTCACACTCCTGCCATCTTTACTATTAAAATATATGATTGGCGTCAGCAATTTATCTTTAAATACAAAAATAAAGCTGCCCAAAGGGCAGCTTTAGCTTTGAATATTTTTATTCATTTGTTTAATTGCTGCTTTTTCAAGCCTTGAAACTTGGGCTTGAGATATACCAATTTCATCTGCTACTTCCATCTGGGTTTTCCCTTGGAAGAATCGCTTTCTTAAAATTAATTTTTCACGTTCATTTAAACGCCGCATGCCTTCTTTTAAGGCTATCTCTTCAATCCAATGAATATCTTTATTTCGCTCATCACTAAGTTGATCCATGACGAAAATAGGATCCCCTCCGTCATTATAAATCGGCTCAAATAAAGAAACTGGGTCTTGAATGGCGTCTAGGGCGAATACAATTTCTTCATGTGGCACTTCTAATACCCTTGCAATCTCCTCTGCCGTCGGTTCCCGTGAAGTTTCACTCATTAATCGTTCCCTGACTTGGAGAGCCTTATATGCGATATCTCTTAGGGACCTCGAAACGCGTATAGGATTATTATCACGCAGGTACCTACGTATTTCGCCTATAATCATTGGTACGGCATAAGTGGAAAACTTTACGTTTTGACCTAAATCAAAGTTATCGATTGATTTCATAAGTCCAATACAGCCTACCTGAAACAAATCATCAACAAATTCGCCTCGGTTATTAAAGCGCTGGATTACACTTAGAACGAGTCGTAAATTTCCATTGACGAGTTTTTCTCGGGCTGTAATGTCACCATCTTGCATTTGCTTGAAGAGTAATCTCATTTCTTCATTTTTTAATACAGGAAGTTTTGATGTATCTACGCCGCAAATTTCAACCTTATTTCGAGTCAATCCCTTTTCCCTCCTCATAGGAGTTGCTGTACAAAAAACAGTATCTCCTTGAGAAGGAAAAATATGCACATGTCAGCGAGAAGGAATCACTTTCGATTGTCGAAAAATACGACTAACTCATTTATTTTACTGGATTTTTTAAGAGGAAAAAAATTTATTTTTTTATACCATCTTATTAAATTCTTTGCGCAGTCTTTTGATGATCCTTTTTTCTAATCTAGAGATATAGGATTGAGATATTCCCAGCATATCCGCTACGTCTTTCTGTGTTTTTTCTTCTCCATTCGTGAGGCCGAAGCGAAGCTCCATGATTTGCTTTTCTCTGTCTGATAACTGGTGAAGCGCCTTTGTCAGCAGCTTCCGATCAACGTTCGCTTCAAGATCCTTCGTAATGATATCGTCGTCTGTTCCAAGAACATCAGACAATAATAATTCATTACCATCCCAATCAATATTTAATGGTTCATCAAATGAAACTTCTGATCTTATTTTATTATTTCTACGTAAATACATGAGAATTTCATTTTCAATACATCTTGATGCATATGTAGCCAGTTTAATTTTCTTTTCTGGATTAAAGGTATTTACAGCCTTAATCAATCCAATCGTCCCAATACTAATTAAATCTTCGATGTTGATTCCTGTATTTTCAAATTTTCTTGCAATGTAAACAACCAACCTTAGGTTTCGCTCAATTAGTATGGATCTTGCTGCCTTATCACCCCCAGGGAGCTTATTTAACAGCATTTCTTCTTCATCCTTACTCAGAGGAGGCGGCAGGGCTTCGCTGCCGCCTATATAAAATACTTCGTCTGTTTTAAGCCCTAATTTCATTAATAATTTATACCAGTAATAGGATAAGCGAAGTCTCCATTTTTTCATGCATGTTCCTCCTTCTAAAAATTATTTTTCAGAGTATAGTATTATTAACTTACTTTCACTGAGTCGGCATTCTGTTTTTGTCCGGTTAGCATTTTCGGATGAACGATGCATTGAAAGGCATCATCGGCTGAAAGCTGCTGTATTGTAAACGACACAAGTCCCTCCTTGCATAAATATTGGACTCCATTTGAGACAATTTTTATGGAATCAGGCTTTAAGGCCACGATTAGTTGATGCTCTTGTCCAACCACCCGACAAGGTACAATTCTCAGCCTATTTTGCCATTCGATGGGGAATTCTTGATTCCCGTTGATAATCCCATCAGGATCAATTGCCGTTTTTTGTATAGGTTCAGCCATCTGCTCTATTTGGTGTTTTATTGAAACAAACATGACAGGCAGCTTTGACAAAGGGTCATAAAGTTGATTACCGCTGTCTACTAATCCTTTGACCGTCAGAGTTTCCTCAGCTATATTCACTGTGACATTTACGATTTGATCAAACTGAATTTTGGTCATCTCCATACCTTCAATATTCTTTTTCGAGAAATGCCATGCTATTGGAAATCCCAAAACTACAAAAAGCCAACTGATTGGATCACCAAACCCTGTAATACTAGCCATCATCACCTTGGATGACATCTGTGAATCGAATTGAACAAAATAATGTGCACCTATTAATGCTCCGCCAATAAGAAACGTGGTTACATAAAGCGTCATTAATGCTTTTATAAAAAAAGTTAGACGTTTATATCCAAATGCGATCAACACCATTACGACGGAAAAAAATAGTTTGGTAATTGGATGGTTCGTGAAAGAATGTAAAGGGGTAAACGATAATAATATAATTAGAGAACCGATAAAACCTCCAGCAACTAACCTCCAAATAGGTGTTTGTCTTTTTAAAAAAATGGAGGATAAATAGAGAAGCAGGCTATCAAATAGTAGGTTAAGAGCCCAAATTACATCTAAATATACGGTCAAGCAGTCTCCCCCTTTGATTTCTCCGACCCTATGGATATTTGCATGCTTATATCTATTATTCTGGTTACGAAAAAGTATAACTTAGGTAATGGTTGGAAGTGTGTCACTTTCTGTAATCAAAAAATCAGAAATTTCCACTATTAAAAACGTATTTTGTCTAATTGGTTTTTATGATAAAGAAAAGCGCAAGCGCCTTGTCTAGGGGCGATAGGCATAAGACGAGCCGGCGAGAAGGTTGCTTTTTAACCTTCTTGACGGATTGACCGAAAAGTGGAGGCGACTGCCCTGGGACGCAGGCGTAAGACGAACACTGAAAGAAGGCGCTTTTTGCCTTCATTCAGTGGGCGGCTTACGACTCGAGTCCCAAGGAGCCGGAACTAGACAAGCTTATGACCCGAGCCCCTAGGCGCTGGAGCTGGACAATTCTCAAAGTCGAGTTTTACACTTTCTTATGAAGTAAAAAAGAAAGACATGATCCATTTTGGATCATGTCTTTAAATTTTTTTATTAACGTCTGCGGTTACGGTTGCGTAGGAATGTTGGGATGTCTAGTGCATCCTCTTGAGATCCGCTGTTGCTACGAACTGGTTCGTGCTGAATCTCTTCACGCTTTGATTCTTTTTTAACAGGCGTGATTTGCGGTTTGGCTTGTCCAAATGCTGGACGAGTCGATTTTGGTTGAATTGCCTCTTCATTAAATCCTGTCGCGATGACAGTAACGATAATTTCATCTTTAAGATTCTCGTTAATAACGGAACCGAAAATCATATTCACTTCTTGATCAGTCGCTGTAGCTACAATATCAGCAGCTTCTTGAACTTCATACAAGCTTAAATTGCTTCCACCAGTAATGTTCATTAAAACGCCTTGTGCCCCATCAATAGAAGTTTCTAGTAATGGTGAATTAATGGCTTTCTTTGCTGCTTCTGTTGCCCGGTTTTCACCTGCTGCAACCCCAATTCCCATTAATGCAGATCCTTTATTAGACATAATCGTCTTAACATCAGCAAAGTCTAAGTTAATCAGACCTGGAGTGGCGATTAAGTCTGAAATACCTTGGACACCTTGACGGAGAACATTATCTGCTTCACGGAATGCCTCAAGCATTGGCGTACTTTTATCAACAATTTCAAGAAGTCGGTCATTTGGAATGACAATTAGTGTATCTACCGCCTCTTTCATTGCTCCAATTCCACCAGAAGCTTGATTTGAACGCTTTCTACCTTCGAAAGTAAATGGACGTGTTACAACACCAACCGTTAATGCGCCTAGGTCACGAGCTATCTGCGCAATAACTGGTGCTGCACCAGTTCCTGTTCCACCGCCCATACCTGCAGTTACAAACACCATATCTGCACCGCGCAATGCATCTTCAAGCTGCTCTTTACTTTCTTCAGCCGCTTTCTTTCCAACTTCTGGGTTAGCTCCTGCACCAAGTCCTCGAGTTAGCTTTGCACCAATTTGCATTTTTACTTCTGCTTTTGAAAGGTTTAATGCTTGGGCATCGGTATTAACCGCAATAAATTCTACACCTTGAACACCGTGTTCAATCATACGATTTACCGCGTTATTTCCGCCGCCGCCAACACCAATAACTTTTATTGTAGCAAGAGAATCTAAATTTGTATCAAACTCTAACATGACAAATCCTCCTAATTCGTCGATATTCCTTTTCGTATTCTACTCGAAAAAGAGACCAAGGAATTTTTTTACTTTTGATGACATCTTATCTTCCGGATGTTTTTCTGCTTTTGCTTTTGGCTGTTGTTGTTTTGGACTTCTCTTTTCGATTGGTTCAGACACAGGCGCTGCGGCTACAAAGTTTCCACCTGGTGAGCTGGCATTCTTATATGCATATTTTATTAAACCAACAGCTGTTGTATATTGAGGTTCTCTTACTCCAATATAGTCAGGTACGGCATTGCGGACTCTATTTTGCAAAATTACCTGGGCTAGTTCGAGCACACCCTGCATATTTGCAATTCCACCGGTTAAAACATATCCGCCTGGTAAATCACTATAACCTAAACGCTTCATCTCGTTAACGACCAAATCAAAGATTTCTTCTAATCTTGCTTCAATAATATCAGAAACTTCCAATTGATTGAATTGTTGATGTTGATCACTGCCGATAATCGGAACACTGAACACTTCATCTTCTGAAGCATCATCATAAAAAGCATGTCCATATTTTATTTTGATCTTTTCTGCATCTTCTGTTGAAGTACGAAGTCCAATTGATAGGTCCTTAGTAATATGATCTCCACCAACAGGAATAACACTTGTTGCAGCCAAGAAACCTTGTTCAAAAACGGCAATGGTTGTCGAACCACCACCAAGATCTATCAAAGCTACTCCAAGATTTTTTTCATCCTTTGACAATGCATATTCACCAGCTGCAAGCGGCTGTAATACAATGTCAAGTATATCAAGTCCAGCACGTTCAACACATCGCAATGTATTAATAATAATGGATTTTGAACCGGTAATGAGAACCCCGTCCATTTCTAAGCGGACACCTATCATTCCGCGCGGGTCATGAATTTCATCCTTACCATCAAGAATATATTGTTTAGGAACCACTCCAATAATTTCACGATCTGGAGGGATAGACATCACTTGTGCTGCTTCCATCACTCGAGTAACGTCTTCATTCGTAATCTCACGATTTTGACTTGATACAGCTACTACTCCTCTACAAGGCTGTAGCATCACGTGATTCCCCGTAATTCCGACAATCACTTGTCGAATCTCCATTCCAATCATTCTTTCAGCTTCTTCAATCGCCTTTTTAATAGAATGAACGGTATCGTTTATATCAATGATTGAACCCTTTCTTAGTCCTTCAGACTTTACATTGCCCACACCAATAATATTTAACGAGTCATTGACCATTTCACCAATGATAACTTTTACACTGGATGTACCGATGTCAAGACTTACATATATTTCATTGCTGTTCATTCTTTGGCACCTCCTTTAGCATTCCTTCAGTCGAACAACAACTTTTTATAAAATAGTAATAAATGAATTAACACCTTATATTCTATAAAAATATTCGTCACAACTAAATGATTCCCTTTAAAAAAATCAATTTTTTTCTAATTTTTCTTTTGAATTTGACCATTTTGTCAATAAAATCCGTCGAATGACAGCAATATTTTGAAATAAGCGTACACCAAAGGCAAAAACTGCTGCTAAATACAAGTCTACACCAAGATGTACGCCTAGAAAAGCTAAACTTGCAGCTAGTAATATATTAAAAAAGAAACCAGAAACAAATACTTTTTCATCATATATATTTTGCAAGTGTGCCCTTATTCCCCCAAATAAAGTATCTAGTGCTGCTAATACAGCAATCGACAAGTAATTAGAATATTCTTCAGGTATTTTTATATCTGTCAGTAAACCGAGGATTACACCCACAATCAACCCTAGTACCGGAAGCCACATTATGAACTGCCTCCTTCATTCACTTTCATCGACTCTAAATAGCGAACCCTTATCGGATGTTCATAAGCAGGAATTTTAAGTTCTGACACTGGTTCAGAAACGGTTAACTTAAGGTTATCAATGAAGAATTCCTCTGCAGCCTTAGAAGCTTTCATCCGATTGTACAGCTTTTCAGCAATGACAGTATTATCAACAGCTACCTTTACTTCAATAGGCAGGCTGGTTAATGAATGTCCATCTATTTTAGTTTCGTTATTAATATCTCTTATTACCGTTGTATTAATAATTCTCTGCCCATCAATGGCTACGTATTTTGCTTCATACATGTTCAATTCATTCAATAATCTTTTTAAAAGATCCGGCGAAACACTTGAAGAAATTGGAGCACCAAGTTGAATTTCCTCAAGAATCGGTTCGATTTTCAAAATGATGCCTGGAGCATTCACTTCTGTCAAACCAGCTTCCATTTTTAATTCTTGTAGAGTATCCCGCAAAGCCTGTTCTTTGCTTTGTTTTTGCTTGGATTCATATGCCAATAATTTTTCTTCAATCGAACCCATTTCACTTAATAAATTGGATTGTAATTCTTTTTCAATTAATAACGCTTCTCTAAGCTGCCAATTATCACGTGTATCCCGCTCTTCTGGTTTTTGCATGGTCTGATATTGGATCGCAATCATAAAGCCGATGAGGATAGATATTAAAGTAAATCGAATGTTTTTTCTATGCTTGTCCACTTTTTTCACCTAACCTTTTAAAAATAATTAACGTGGACACGGATTGTTTTCTTATGAGTTTCCTAGTATGGGATTGAAAATAATGTCATTCTTTTTTTCTATTGAAACGACAATATTATCATTTACGAGCTGATCCTTTACTCCTCCTGTTAGATTCAGAGCAGAAGATAAAACCTCAGGATCCCCAATTGCGGTAATTTCAAATGGTGCTGGATGTTGAATACCGTCAACGGTAATAACAGGCCCATTACAAATAATATAGGAGTGGCTAGTTAATCTCTGCCCATTGATGGCAATTGCGGCCGCCCCTGAAATGTACAATTCATTAATTACTTTAAATACATGGTATTCGTGGACAAGGTAATTATTAATATTCTTCTCTGTTGGATCATAGGCACCGTCTGCAAGGTTTACAGTAACGCCTTTCCCCTTTACCTTTACCTTCCCTAGAAACATTCTGAATTTCTCTGCATCTTCGGCAAGATTTAAATAAACCTGCGCCTCTTTTGAAAGATCCTTTTCGTTTTCGAGAACCTTTGCTTGCTTCTCGTGAAGTTCTTTTTCTAATTTACGATTGAGTTCCTTTTGTTCATTAAGCTGGTTTCTTAAATCAAGGGTTTTCTCCCATTGTTTCCCTGACAAATTGGAGCGCTCTTCATTCATTTCCTTTTGGGTAAAATGATAGGAGAATGCAATCATATACCCTAGAACAAGGCAAACAAGGGATAGAATTACATGCTTACCCTTCACCTTTATCATTTTCACCCTCTGACTCCTCCACTTCCGTTTCATAGGCCTTAAAAAACGAACCTACTTCTAAATCGATAATTCCTTTTTGGCTAGGATCTAATTGGCTAATGATGGAAGGATAGTGAACCATCTTATCAGAAAAACTCCTCATCGTTGCACTAACCTCAAAACCATCATTCATAAATAAGGAAATATGGTAGTCGTCCGTTTTTTTCGGGGAATAATGGATTTCGGAAATGGAATTTAGAATTTCATCGGGCAGTTTGTCTAATTCTGCGATCATTTCATTAAGGATAGCCCCTTCGTTAAATTTAAATAAAATCGGTGCATTTACGGGGATTTCAGTTAATTGCCTATCCTTTAAAACTTTTCCATTCTCCATAACTGGAAAATAGGAATTTTCGTTTTCCACATATGCTACTTTTTTTCGCTCTTGAATGTTAATAATAATTGAGTTTGGCCATTGCATCATTACTTCTGCTTTATTTATTTCACTTAACCCTTGCAGTTCTTTCGTTATTTCCTTTTTCTTGATGCTCCAAATGTTTGTTTCTTCTTTCTTTATCCCTGTTTCACTAATTATTTCATCGGTTGATAGCATCTCATTACCCTTAATTGTTATCTTTTTAACATGACTTAATGGCGATTGTACATAAGCAACTACGGCAATCATTGTAAAAAATAAGAAAAGCAGTAAAATAAGCCTTTTATTCGCTTTTCGCCGCCGTTGCTCTTTTAGCTTTGGGATGCGATCCTCAAGAGCAACAATCTTACCTTTATCCATACACTTCCCTCCATTAAGAAACATGCCCAGCATGTCTGAAAGAAAACCTCAAAAAGAGCAAATCATGAGTTTCCTAAAACCTAAAACAACGGCACGAAAAATCATGCCGTCATCATTTTCTTAGATTTTTCCTATATTTATAATGAGATATTATATCACAAAATTTGTCATTAGCCGATCATTTTATTTTCTATTTTCGTCCAATTATTTCTACTTCCGTTTCCATTTTCACACCAAATAATTGGTCGATTGTATCCTTTACATGCTGAATTAATGCTAAAACATCATTCGCAGTTGCATTACCTGCATTTACGATAAAATTCCCATGCATCTCTGATATTTTTGCACCGCCAATTTGATAGCCTTTTAAACCTGCTTCTTCAATTAGCTTACCTGCATATTGTGGCAGTGGATTTCGAAAAATACTGCCTGCGCATGGAAAATTCCATGGCTGTGTTTCTTTTCGATAATCCTTATTTTTCTGCATCTGTGCCACTATTGCTGCGCGATCTCCTTCAATAAGCTTAAATTCAGCTTCCAGAACGATTCCGGGACGCTTCTTTTGCAGTACAGACGTTCTATAGGTGAACTCCATTTGGTCATTCGAAAGCCACTCCATCGTTCCATCCTCGAATAAGATATGTGCTCTTGTTAAAATTTTGCTGATATCAGACCCATGTGCACCAGCGTTCATATATACCGCTCCACCAACAGAACCAGGGATACCGCTGGCAAATTCCAAACCGGATAGACCCTTTTTCGATATCATCGTTGATAAGCTGACTAAGGAATGACCACCGCCTGCGATAATCGTCGAACCATTCATGATTAAGTGACCTAATCCATTAGCTAATTTGATTACAATCCCCTCTATCCCTTTATCAGAGACAAGAAGATTGGATCCTCTGCCTATCGCTCTCCAAGGCAGCTGCTTCTCCTTAATTACATTCATGACTTTGTTTATGTTTTCTATTGAAGAAGGTTCAATTAACAAATCAGCAGGTCCGCCAATTTTCATCGTTGTATGCTGGGAAAGTGGTTCATTACTTTTTACTTTTCCAATATTTAAATTTTGTAATTCCGTTAATAATCCGTTCATTCCTATCACCCTATCTTTAAACAAACGTGTAATATCAGTGTATGCTAAAAAATCTTTTGGGCTACTTTTGTCTCCCGTTTACAAGCTGTTTCATCAGTTCAAAAAGCCTGTTTGCAGAATCCGGAACCCCTAATTTTTTTGCTTTTATTTGCATCTCATCGCGAATGTCTTCATTTAATAATATCCTGTCAATATGCTGAACAAGACTTTTATTGTTAAGATCCTTTTCTAATAGTAATTCTGCTGCACCATGATCACTAAGTGATCTTGCATTCTTTTCTTGATGATTATTCGTTACATATGGACTTGGTACAAGGATACTTGGTATTCCAAGTGAAGTAATCTCTGCAAGTGTAGAAGCTCCAGCTCTAGAAACAACTAAATCCATTCCTGAGAGCACTTCCGGCATATTATGAATAAATGGTTTTATAATCACATTTTTGGGGTTTCCCACTAACTCCACTTCATTTTTTACATCTTCAAAATGGACATCACCAGTAATGTAAAGAACTTGGTAGGGTTTTTCCCCCAATTCCGAAAGTGCCTTCACAACGGCATCGTTAATTGGCCTTGCTCCGCGGCTCCCGCCAAATATTAATACAGCCGGCATCGTCGTGCTTAATCCTGCCGACAACCGTCCCTGAATTCCATCCTTGCCGATAACTTCAGAAGCACGAGGGTTGCCTGTAAAGACTACTTTATTCTCAGGAAAGTAGTCTTTCGCCTCATCAAAACATACAGCTATCTTATTTACATATCGGCTTAAAAATTTATTTGTTAACCCTGGAACACTATTTTGTTCATGTATGATTGTAGGGACACCCATTTTTGAAGCTGCATAGACGACCGGGCCACAAACATACCCACCAGTTCCAATCACAATGTCTGGCCGGAATTCTTTGAGCATTTTTTTGCTATCCCTAACGCCCTTTAAAAATCTCAGAACCGTTTTAATATTATCCAAAGATAGTTTTCTTTTAAACCCAGTAATATGGATTGATTTAAAAGGGATATTCTCCCTTGGAACTATCGTGCTTTCTAAACCGTTCTTCGTACCTATGTATAAGAATTCTGCATCCTTTGTCTCTTTTTGAATTTCCCGTATTAATGCAAGAGCAGGATAAATATGTCCACCTGTCCCGCCACCACTTACTACTATTCTCATGGTAGGTTCCACCTCAATAAAAATTTGGCTTATCTAAATTCTCATCTTATCTTACTATAAAATCTGCGCAAGATAGTAATTGAAAATAGAATGTTATCTAATTGTAAATTAATAAAACATTAAAATAAAAAGAACCCTGTCTTAAAACAGGGTGTTTTAATATCTGGCATAGCGGCTGATGTTTAATAAAACGCCAATTGCCATTAACATAAGAGTTAAGGATGAACCGCCATAGCTTAAGAACGGCAATGTAATCCCGGTTACAGGCATTAATCCTGTTACAACGCCGATATTTATCATTACTTGTATCGCAACCATGGAGATAATTCCAACTGCGAGAAAGCTCCCATATAAATCCGGTGCTCCAAGAGCAATTCGGATTCCTCGCCATAGTAACAGAGCAAATAACAGAATGATGAACGAACCGCCAATAAATCCAAGTTCCTCTGAAAGGATTGCAAATATAAAATCCGTTTGTGGTTCAGGTAAGTAAAAAAACTTTTGTCTGCTTTCACCAAGACCTAGACCAAACAAACCACCCGGTCCAATCGCATATAGTGATTGAATCATTTGAAATCCACTTCCCAGAGGATCCTCCCATGGATCAAGAAACGAAGTTATCCTTTTCATCCTATAAGGGGCTGAAGCAATCAGACCAACAAAACCAGCTAAACCTAATAACCCTAGTAATGCAAAATGTCCCACCTTTGCCCCTGCAATGAAAATCATGACAACACAGGTTCCTATCATAACGGTTCCCGTACCTAAGTCCGGCTGAAGCATAATTAACGCAAATGCAATAAACACAAGACCTAATGATGGGACAAGTCCTTTTCGGAACGATGTAATCAATTTCTGGCGTTCAGAAAGGAACTTTGCTAAAAAAGCAATCATCGCTAGCTTCATAAATTCGGATGGCTGGATAGAAAAAGCTCCAACTCCGATCCAGCTTCGTGATCCATTTCTAACATTTCCTATCCCTGGGATGAGAACGAGTAATAACAATATGAAACAGACAATTAATATCATTTTTGACCAAGTTCTCCATGTCCAATAGTTAACATTCATAATAAAGAACATGGCAGCAATTCCGACACCAGCAAACAAAGTTTGCCTCTTGGCAAAAAAGAAAGAGTCCTCAAATTTATATTCTGCCCATACAGCGCTAGCACTGTATACCATGATTAGTCCAACTGCCAGTAGCGTAAATGTTACAATTAATAAAATAAAGTCAGGAGTCGTTCTCTTAGTCGGCACCACACACACCTCGGGTAACAAGATTTGGGCTATGCCGAGTTTTTAAAACAACTCTAAGTGGACAAGCCCTTAATTAAGCTTATGCACCGCTTTGATAAAAATGTCTCCCCTGACCTCAAAAGTTTTATATTGGTCCCAGCTGGCACATGCAGGAGATAACAAGATTACATCGCCTGCTTCGGAATAATCATAAGCAGCAGGCACGGCTTTTTCCACATTATCGACTCGAAGTATCCGTTTTATTCCCGCATCTCTGCCAACTCGTTCAATTTTTGCTGCGGTCTGACCAAAGGTAATCAACGCTTTTACCTGTTTCAAATATGGTATCAATTCATCGAATTCATTACCACGATCAAGTCCACCCGCTAGAAGAATAATAGGTGCCTGAAATGCCTTCAATGCATTCATCGTTGCTAAGGTATTGGTTGCTTTTGAATCATTATAGAATTTTCTTCCGTCCAATTCAGCAACGTATTGTAATCGGTGTTTTACCCCAGTGAAAGTCTTAAGCACCTGGATTATCGCTTCATTATCGACCCCAGTTAACTTTGCAGCTGCCATTGCCGATAGAATATTTTCAAGGTTATGGACACCTGGCAAGGCGATATCCTTGACCAACATCACATTTTCACCATTGAAACTAATCCAGCCATCCTTAATGTATGCACCTTTATCCAGTACCTTCTTGGTTGAAAAAGGGATGATTGAAGCCTTCGATTGACGAGCAATCTCTAAGACCTCCTCTTGATCGGCGTTTACAATGAGATAATCGGCCTTGGTCTGGTTTTTTGCAATATTTGCTTTCGCCTTGACATACTCCATTCGAGTCCCATGATAATCTAAATGAGCATCATAAAGGTTAGTGATAATGGCAATCTTCGGTTTAAAAGTATCAATCCCCATTAATTGAAAAGAGGATAACTCAATGACAATTTGATTTTCTTCCGTTGCTTCCTGAGCGACGCCTGATGCAACCGTTCCAATATTACCTGCAATGAGTGGATTTTTATGTCCTTCATTCAACATTTCATAAACAAGCGTTGTTGTCGTGGTTTTTCCATTTGTTCCAGTAATACCGATGAAAGGAGCTTCTGAGATTTGATATGCCAGCTCAACCTCAGTTAAAACTGGGATTCCTTTTTCAATCGCACCTTCGATGATTGGATTCTGATAGGGAATTCCCGGATTTTTGACAATCAATTCAAAGCCTTCATCCAGCAGTTCGACAGGATGCTCACCACAAATCACTTTAATTCCTTGCTCTAAGAGCCCTTGTGCCTCAGGATTTTCTGATAAAGGTTTTTTATCGTTTACTGTAACAAATGCTCCCAGCTTATGTAAAAGAGCAGCAGCCGTTACCCCGCTTTTAGCCAAGCCGAGTACTAATATTTTTTTATGAAGATACGTATTAATCTGCTTCAATTATAACCACACCTCAATATAGATACCTAGTATCGCTAAGATTAACCCTACACTCCAAAACGTAACAACAACTCTCCACTCTGACCAGCCTATCAACTCATAATGGTGGTGGAGAGGACTCATCCTGAAGATTCTCTTTCCTGTTGTTTTAAACGAGATAACCTGCAAAATAACGGACAACGTTTCAATCACAAATACTCCACCGATAATAACCAGCAATAACTCAAGCTTCGTTAAGATCGCAATGGTGGCAATAGCCCCACCGAGTGCAAGTGACCCTGTATCACCCATAAATACCTTTGCAGGATGAGCGTTAAAAACTAGGAATCCTAATACAGCTCCTACAACAGCCACTGAAAAGATCGCAACTTCCACTTGTGATTGATTCCAGGCAAGAACCGCATAAGCACCAAATGCAATGGCCGCTGTACCAGACAATAATCCATCAAGACCATCAGTGAGGTTAACAGCATTCGAAAAACCTACTTGCCAAAAAACAATAAAAATTACAAAGAACCATCCTAAATCAATCGAGTATCCGCTAATCGGGAGACTGATTTCAGTAGGAAATCCATTTTGTTTATAAACGAGATAAAAAATAACGGATATGATGATTTGACCTAAAAGTTTTTGCTTTGAGGTTAAACCTAAATTACGCTTTAAAGCCACTTTGATAAAGTCATCTAAAAAGCCCAGTAAACCAAAACCGATTGTTACAAGTAATAATAAATAGGTTTTAACCGTTGGCTCCGAAAACTTACCTGTCATGATAAGAGTTGTAATAATGATGGAGAACAAAATCATAATGCCGCCCATCGTTGGAGTCCCCGTTTTCACTTGATGCGATTTTGGTCCTTCCTCTCGAATGCTTTGTCCAAATTTCAACCTTCTCAAGAAGGGAATAAATATAGGAGATAGAAGGACAGTAATAAGAAAGCCCATCAGGATTGTGAAAAAAATAACTTGCTCCAGCATTTTATTCCCCCCTCTCAGATTTACGTTCAGCTATTTTTTCGAGCATTACAGCAATATCATATGTTTGTTTATTTTCTTTGAGAAGTTCTTTATTTAAAATTACGAAATTTGTCTTAATCATTTTCTCTTCTATTTCTCCATCTAGTTTTTCTAATAGCATTTTTAGTACATGTCGAAGGGCAGCCACAGGTTCATCCGTATAAAAAACAGGAAAGTGATTTGGTGTATAATGTGGAACCTGTTTCTTACTATCCCATACAGCTGCTATCGCTCCGTTGGCAATCGCCTCTAAAAGGTCCCCTGAATCATCACTAATAGGCAGGAATAATCCCCTTGGCTGCGGCATTTTGGCACTGTCTGTTACAGTATAGTACCAGTGATCGGCTTCTTGCACACCTTTGAATTTTTCAAACATTTCAACTAAATCATTAAACGCTAAATACATTCCTATCTCCCCTTAATTGCTTCCAAAGCAACCACTCGATCATCAAAATCATATACATTGCTTCCGATGATTTGATAAGTTTCGTGGCCTTTACCCGCGATCAAAACAACATCACCCGGAGAAGCCTGCTCGATTGCAGCTGTGATCGCTTCTTTTCTATCTGGTATTGTCTTATAGGTATTCCCCTGAACACCTGCTTCCATATCCTTTAAGATGGCTATAGGATCTTCACTTCTAGGATTATCAGATGTAAAGATTGGGTCAGTGGCAAGTCTGCAAGCAATCTCCGCCATTAACGGACGCTTCGTCCGATCTCGATCGCCGCCACAGCCAACAATGACAAAAACCCTTTTCTCAGCGAAATGCTGAATGGTTTTTAATACATTTTCGAGGCTGTCAGGTGTATGGGCATAATCAACGATAACAGTGAAATCCTGCCCCCCATCCACAAGCTCGAATCGTCCAGAAACCCCTTTAATGCTCTCAATCGATGTAATAATGTCTTTCAACGGTATGTTGGAAACAAACGCTGCTGCAATACTGGCTAATACATTATAAACACTGAACTTACCTAGCAATTGTAGATGTATGGGATATTTTTCTTCTTTAAAAATCAACTCAAAGTCAGTACCTGAAGCTGTCATCCGAATATTCTTAGCCCGGAAATCTGCCTCCTTGTCAATTCCATATGTCACGACATGGGCTGCTGTTGCTTTATGAAACATTTCCGAGGCAGCGTCATCCGTATTCAAAATAGCGAATTTTGGTTTATCGTTATTGAATGTATTTCCTAGTTGAGAAAATAATAGACTTTTGGCATGCTGATACTCTTCCATTGTTTTATGATAATCAAGATGGTCTTGGGTGAGGTTCGTAAATACCGCCACATCATAGTCACAGCCGTGAACCCTTCCCATATGTAAGGCATGCGAAGAAACTTCCATAATAACTGTGTCCACTTTAGCCTCAACCATTTGCTGAAAACCTTTTTGAAGGACTAAGCTTTCTGGGGTAGTGTTTTTCGTTTCAATTATTTGCTCCCCGATTTTCGTATACATCGTTCCAATTAAACCTGTACGGTGATTAATATCGGAAAATATCTTCTCAATAATATGACTAGTTGTGGTCTTTCCGTTTGTTCCGGTAATACCGATTAAATGAAATTTTTTGCTTGGCTGCTGATAAAAAGCATCTGCAAGAACAGCCATTGCCCTAGTTGTATCGTTAACGACGATAACAGGCACTGCAAGTGCAAGTGGTCGCTCAGCAACGACGGCTGCTGCTCCCATTTTTACCGCTGATTCTGCAAAGTCATGCCCATCAACCGTATATCCTTTAATACAAATAAATAAACTTCCCTTTTGCACCTTACGATTGTCATTTTCAATGGATGTAATTTCTGGATTAATTCCTTGATAAGGAACGAGCAGATGCAAATGATCTAGTAAATCCTGTAGTTTCATTGTCTCAAATCCTCTCAATACGTTCACATACACATAATTCACCTTATTTTACAGCAAAACATTCTATATTGCTATTTATCATTCGAAAAAACAGGCGGCGGAAAATTTTCCGGCCGCCTATAATATCCTATATTTATTCTTCTTTATCAAAATAAAGTCTTATCGTAGATCCTTCTTTTACTTTTGTACCAGGTTCCGGTGATTGCCTCACGACAACATTCCCTTCACCGCTAGGATCAATTTTAAGATTTAATAACTGCTCCGTAATTTCAATTTTGGTTAATCCCGTTAAATCAGGGAGAGTTATTAGCGGAGTGTCAGGCCATTTTAATTCTTTTTCTATTTGATCTTTTCTTGGTTCGACTCCCATAGCCGTTAAGCCATCCTTCATAATACTACCCACGATAGGAGCCGTAACGAGTCCCCCAAAGGCAAGTGCTCCTTTTGGATTATCAACCGCTACATAGACAACGATTTGCGGATCATCAGCTGGAGCAAAGCCTATAAAGGAAACAATAAAGTTATTTTCAAGATATCTGCCGCCTTGTGCTTTTTGTGCCGTACCTGTTTTGCCGCCAACACGATATGAATCAACAAACGCCTTACCGCCTGTACCTTGAGCAACGACACTTTCAAGAGCATGGCGGATTTCTTTGGATGTCTCCTCAGAAACTACTCTCCTTTTTTCAACAGGGGTATTCCGCATCACAATTTCTTTTGTTAAGGGATCGATTAGTTCTTTTGCAATAAATGGCTTATATAAGATCCCCCCATTTACAGCAGCAGCCACAGCGGCAACCTGTTGGATTGGGGTCACCGACACTCCCTGCCCGAATGCGGTTGTAGCTAACTCCACTGGTCCAACACGATCTAAATTGAACAAGATTCCCGTCCCTTCTCCTGCTAAATCAATCCCGGTCTTTTGGCCGAAACCAAAATCTTTAACATATTTAAATAGTGTATCTTTTCCTAATCTTTGTCCTAATTCGACGAATCCAGGGTTACAGGAGTTTTGGACAACTTCAAGAAAGGATTGACTGCCATGTCCGCCTCTTTTCCAACATTTTAATCTAGCCCCTCCTACTTCGACCGAACCCGGATCATGAAAATGATCCTTTTCTAAGTCAACCTTTCCTTCTTCCAACGCTGCAGCTAAGGTGATTATTTTAAAAGTCGACCCTGGCTCATACGTAGACCAAACGGGAAGATTACGGTTATACACTTCCTGTGGGACATTTCGGAAATTAGCTGGATCAAAGGTTGGACGGCTTGACATTGCTAAAATTTCACCATTATTGGGATTCATGGCGATTGCAATAATCCCATCAGGATTATAGGTTGCTTCGGCAATATCCAGCTCTCTTTCGACAATGGTTTGAATTTTCGTATCAATGGTTAGTTTAAGATCGAGACCATCAATCGGTTCCTCATAATCATCTGCCATATCGTTCATTCTTTCTCCCTTGGCATTGGCATAAAACTTAACGGAGCCGCGGTCGCCGCTCAACTCTTTATCATAATATTGTTCCAGTCCCATTAAACCTTGATTATCAATGCCCGTAAAACCAAGAACATGGGATAAATAGCTTCCATATGGATAATGACGTTTAGAATCTCCACCAATATAGACTCCTTCGAGCCCAAGGGCTCGAATTTCCTTAGCCTTTTCATGAGAAATTTTTCTACCCTCATTTATTCGGACAATACTTTTCTTTTGCGTAATTTGTTGATAGGCCTTTTCTTTCGTCATCCCCAAAACAGAGGAAAGTTTTTCAGCTGTTACAGCTGGCTCTTTTACTTGTCTAGGCACCACATATACTGTTGGAGCACTAATATTGGTCGCAAGCGCAACACCATTGCGATCAACGATCTCACCACGTTTAGGCTCAAAAGGTATATCCCGGCTCCATGAATCCTTCGCTTTACCTGTTAACATATCACCCAGAAAAAACTGAACATAACCAAGTCGTACATCAATAATTAAAAAGATGAGAATACCTGCGAACATAGCAATCATTAACCGTTTACGGACAGTTACATTTGAAACACGCATAAAATGAACGAGCCTCCTTCATTACTGGTCGTTCATTTATATGCTTGTACCTATTTGATTAGAACGGGGGTTGGACAAAGATCACTCCTATTCGTTCTTACTCTTGCGGGAGATTCTCTTGCTCCCCACCCGTTTGTTCGGTTTCAATACCCGATGTGTCCTCTAAATTCTCGTCAATTTTTATTATTTCCTCAGGAGTTTTTAGATCAACAATTAAGTAATCACCTTTTTGCAGGATGGCTCCGGCTTTAATATTTTGTTTGAAGACATAACCACTACCAGTTGAATTGAGTTTCATACCCGCTAACTTAGCAACCTTCATCACATCACGGAGTGACCACCCTTCCATTTCCGGTGCGATTAAATCACCATCTGTTTGGAGCATGACTTTTGTACCTTCGAGAATGGTCGTATTTGCTGCTGGAACTTGCCCAATCACTTTCGTTCCATTTCCAAGAACTACTACATTCAGCCCTTGGTCTTGAAGGCTTTTCGTTACATTGTTAATGGATTGATCATGGAAATCAGCTAATTTTATAGTTGATGCTTTTTCCTGTTGGGAAGGCTGAATATTCAAATACTGTAAACTATTTTTCATAACAGGATTAAAAATCATTGAAACAGGAATGGAGCCTAAAGAATAATGACCTTCTATTTCAGGTTGTTGAACGGCAACATAAACAATCAGCTTTGGATCATCTTTTGGTGCCATCCCTAAGAATGAAAATATATAATCTCCAGGCTTATCATTTAAATACCCACCTTTGGGATCTGGAATACTAGCAGTTCCGGTTTTCCCCGCAACACTATATCCTTCAATTTGATAACGAGTTCCTGTACCTGTTTCAGTGTTTGTAACTACCGTTTCGAGAATATCACGTACTTCCTTTGCCGTTTTTTCTGAAATTGGTGAACCAACAACTTCAGGGTTTAATTCTTTCACAACTTCCCCTGTATCATGGTTAACAATCTTATCAACAACCTGTGGTTTCATCATTTTACCGCCATTTGCAATCGCCGTAGCAGCTTGGATTTGTTGAATGGGTGTGATCGCTGTCCCTTGTCCATAAGCTGTTGTTGCCTTTTCAATCGGCCATTGATATTGAATTTTCCCCGAAGTTTCAAACGGCAGGTCAATACCAGTCGTTTTGTCAAAACCAAATTTCGTTAAATATTCTCGGAATTTTTCAAAGCCTAATTTTTCATTTGCAATTTTCGCAAATGCTACATTGGATGAACGCTGCACACCTTCAAGATAGGTAATCGTTCCCCAGCCAGAGCGTTTATGGTCATGAATCGGAACGTCTTTGTCTGTCACTTTATATGAACCCGACTGATACAGTTCATTTGGATTAAACTTATTTTCCTCAATCGCTGCTGCCAGCGTAAAAATCTTCATCGTTGAACCTGGTTCAAAGGATGTTTCTATCACTTCATTATGCCAGCTATTATTAATCCCTTCCTTCGTTTTTGGATGGAAGGAGGGTCTTTGACCCATTGCTAGAATCTCCCCTGTTTTTGGGTCAGCCACAATCGCGATAATTTTTTTCGGCTTATATTCTTTTACTACTTTGTTCATGGCATCCTCTAAAAACGTTTGTATCTTTTTATCGATGGTTAAATAAACATCATTACCATTTTCTGCCGGAGTAATTTTTTCCTTGCCATCAGGAAGGATATATCCCCATAGATCACTTTCATAATTTATTTTGCCGTTCGTTCCGGTTAATTGATCATTTAATGTTTTCTCAATCCCCATTTGTCCAACATAAGATCCTTCCTGCTCCTCGTCTCGCTCTGCATAGCCGACTAAGTGGGAAGCAAATATCCCATTTGGATAAAAACGTTTAGAATCACGTTTAAAAGTAATACCTGGGAGTTTCAACGCTTCAATTTCCTGCTTTGTTTGGTGGGAAATATCTCTGCCCGCTTTCCCAAACTCCACCTGAAATTGATTTTTCGTTAATCTGCTATAAATCTCTGACTCTTCCATATCTATAATTTTTGCCAGCTCTCGCGCTGTCTTTTCGGGGTCTTCGACGTGATTCGGTTTTTTAGGATTAGTCGTCATTTTTTTATCAAGAATGGCGATTAAGGTATAGGCTGTCGTATCTTCAGCAATTACTTCACCCTTGCGATCATAAATCACACCTCTTGCTGCCTCAAGGGTCCCTTCCTTGCTGTATTTTTGCTCAGCCTTAGCCGCTAATGCATGATTTCCAACCTCACCGGTAAGTTGGATCGAAAAATATCTAAAAACTAAGACAAAAAAGAGCAGGCTGAAAAATATAAATAATCCAGCTGCTCCGAAATTCATATATGGCTGTTTTTTGTTCATCTCTCGTGCACAACCTTGACGTTATTTTCATTTAAAACTAGCCCCATTTGTTTTGCCTTTTCCCATATCCGTTCGTACGTGCTTAACTCACTTACTTGAACTTCAAGATCATTATTTACTTTTTCCTGTTCCTTTATGGTAGTCTGTACCTCTTGGATATCCTTATTGACCTGGTAAATTTCCGCTTGATTCGAAATGATGTGGACAGCGCCAAAACAAACCCATCCTGTAAACACCAAACCGATAATTTTCTCACCTGGCGTAAGCCAGTGCTTCTTGGTTTTTACTTGATTCTTGTTTTGAACTGTCCCTTCCGCTTGTTGCTGTTGCTGAAATTTCCTGGCAAGATTACTCATTCTTTCCCCTCCATTTTTATTTATTTATCTTCTAAATCTTTTGTTTTTCTGCAACCCTTAGCTTTGCAGAGCGTGCACGATTATTATGTTCTAATTCCTCATCAGAAGGAACAATAGGCTTTCGCGTAATTAACTTTAATACTGGCTTAAATTCATCAGGTATTACCGGCAAGCCTGGTGGAAGATTTGGTGTTTCACTTGCTTTTTTAAACGTTGCTTTACAAATTCGATCCTCTAATGAATGAAAAGTAATAACGCTAATTCTTCCTTCAAGTTTTAAAAGTTCAATTGCTTGTTGTAATGATCTTTCAAACACCCCTAATTCATCATTAACCGCAATTCTAACTGCTTGAAAAATTCGCTTTGCAGGATGTCCACCTTTTCTTCTCGCCGGAGCTGGTATGCCCTCTTTAATAAGCTCAACCAACTCAAAGGTAGTTTCAATCGGTTTGATTGCCCTTCTTGCTTCTATTTTGCGGGCAATTTGTTTAGAGAACTTCTCCTCACCATAGCGAAAAAAGATTCGAACTAAATCCTCGAAGGACCAATGATTAATGACATCATAGGCTGAAACGCTTGCTTCGTTATCCATTCTCATGTCAAGCGGTGCATCATGATGATAACTAAAGCCTCTTTCAGGAGTGTCTAATTGCGGAGAGGAAACACCGAGGTCATAAAGAACCCCATCAACCTTTTCAATTCCCAGTTTCTCTAACTCTTCTTTTAAATAGGTGAAATTACTTTTTACTATAGTAAGCTGCTCACTGTATGCCGCCAATTTTTCCTTTGCATTCACAATCGCTGTTTCATCTTGATCAAATGCGATTAATTTTCCATGTTCTCCAAGTTTTGAAAGAATGAGGGAACTATGCCCGGCTCCACCTAATGTACAATCAACATAAATGCCGTCCGGTTTGATATTTAATCCTTCAACAGCTTCATCTAGTAACACAGTTGTATGTTCAAACATTTTTTAATCACCTTTTCCAATCAAAAGATCTGATTATATAACAGAATTATTTTAATATAACTTTTCCATTATATATCAAATCCAATCATATTTTCTGCAATTTCAGCAAAAGATTCCTCGGATTGTGAGAAATAGTCCTCCCAAATCTGTTTGCTCCAGATTTCAATTCGATTGGAAACGCCAAGAATGACACATTCTTTTTCTAATTTTGCATATTGCAGCAATGGGGCTGGAATATTGATTCTTCCTTGTTTATCAAGCTCACTCTCTGTCGCTCCAGAGAAGAAGAATCGAGTAAATGCACGGGCATCTTTTTTTGTCAGCGGCAGGCCTTTCAATTTTTCTTCAATAACCGCCCACTCAGATAATGGGTAACCAAATAAACATTGATCCAAACCGCGTGTGATGATAAACATCTCACCAAGTTCATCACGGAATTTGGAGGGCACAATCATTCGACCTTTATTATCAATGCTATGATGGTATTCACCCATGAACATACCCGCTACCCCCACTTTCTATTTAAAATGTACCACATTCCCCCACTTTCCTCCACTTATTTTTTAATATTCTCCCCTTTTTCCAAAAATCCTTTTTTATCCAGAGAATTCCTCAATATTGAATACCCTTACAACAACACAAAAAAAAGAAACTTTACGATTAAGTAAAGTTTCTCTACATTTTTATTACCTTATGACGACCATCGAAATCATAATCAAGCACCATTAGATCTCTTATTAATTCAGTCCCGTATTGATTGAAATAATAGAATATATTCCAAATTCGTTCTTGTGGAAAACCGTCCGGCCTTAATGAAAGATCAATTCTGCGAAATTTATTAATCATCACTTCATGCTTTTGTTTTACTGAATCTTCCAGCTTTTTTTCCATAAAGCTGATTTGCTTGAGTAAAAACTCTTCATTTTTCTTTAACAAAGGTATTAATGCCGGGTCAAGCTTTTCTGTTTTTGCTTCTATTCGATCGTATTGGAGCAATAGCTGCGTCTTTGTCTCCGAGAACAACTCCTCCACTTCTTGATCCTTAATTTTCTCTAGGAATTGTTCTTCTACTGCCTTCGTGCCGTTGCTTAAAACTGCCGCTAATTCTAATTGCAGCTCCAAAAGATCCGCTTCAACTCCACGATCTAATAAAGTGATATTTATTCTTGGCACAATCGGGGGCATTTTGATCCCAAAATGTTCAAATACCAACTTTAGTTCTGCCCAATAGGCGATTTCTCCCGGACCAGCAATAAAAGCGAGGGTTGGAAATAGCCATTCTTGCATTAATGGCCGCGTCACCACGTTATTACTAAGTTTTGCAGGATCATCCATCGCAATCCCCACCAACTCATCTTTAGTAAACGAAACCACTCCACTTTTCCCCACAAATTTATTATTTTCCAAATCAAATTCAAGAAGTATTCGTTCATTCAATCTTTTATTGTAATAAAATAGATTGGCCGCCCGTTCATGTGTGTCAATTGTTAGTGGGTATCCTGTTTTACTAATGATACTTTGCTGTTCAAGTAAATGGCTGGTTATCGCATCATGATAGGTAATTTGTTTTGTAAAGAATTCCTTTTGTAAAAGACGGAATTGATTATCTCCAGAATCAACAATTAGCAGTCCATGGTCTTTAAAAAGCTCCATAACCAAGTTTGCAAAAAAGTCGACAAACGTATTGGATTTCTTTAGTTGTTCTTGCGCAAATGAAAGCAACTGTTTTGTATGGTTCGTTTCACCAAAATTCTCAATGATTTGTTCAACCCAATTCAGGCAAATATCCTTATCCAAAACAATATCCGATACCATTTTCTTTTGAACCACTTTTTCAGGATACGTCCATTTGCTTATTTTTTGATTTGATGGGACATACACATGATTAACCTCATGGAAATCATGATCTTCACCAGCAATCCAGAAAACAGGAACTACCGGTATCCCCAGCTGCTTCTCCTTTTGTTCCGCTAATTTAATAATCGAAATTATTTTATGTATCGAATAAAGAGGTCCCGTTAGAATTCCTGCTTGTTGACCACCAATGACAACAACACTATTCGCCTGACTAAATTTAATTAGCGATGCTTTAACAGCTTCTGAGGATGGAAAACGCTCCATAAATTTCTCAATATATGCCGCAACTTCCTCACGAGGGAAATGTCGATTACTTAGCTCATCCAACCTTTTGACATCATCCGTTTTGTGGTTAAATCGATAATGAAAAAAAGGCTGGATATCATCAGATTGCTCTAGATAATTTGAGGCAAATCGATTCGTTGCTGGCAAAGAGAGATTTAAAATCTCCATTTAAGTACTTCCTTTCTACTCAACCATATTCACTCCATACGAGTATAGCATTAACCATTAAATTTCAAAAAATCTTTGCTTACGAAAAAGTAAAAGTAAGGGCACGGTGAAGTAAGCCATAGAGCGTTAAGGTAATATAGGCGAAAAAAAAGATAAGAAAGTTAAATCTCCAAAACCCCTTGAATACCTTATTGAACTCTATTTCCCCCTTGATTTTCCAATGGATAATAACGAAAACCATCGCAATAAGCAATAATAAGATTACGATCAACCAGAAAAATGATTCTCCCCAAATGGTCATGGTAAGAAAATGTACAGATAGTATAAATAGAATCGTTGATAAATCTAAAGCTACATGAAAAGATTTGAGCGAGTTTTTTGTAATCATTTTATACAATAAATAGATAATTATGAATCCCAGTAATGGTATCATAAAAAAAATCGTCATAACCGCGGAAATGAATGAACTCAACTATTATCCCCCCACTCTCTTTCTTTCCCTTTTAACATATTATAATAACTTTCTATCAGCGGAGCATCCTTTCCTTGTTTTTTCGCTTCCTCTATAACAAATCCTAAAATTGCATCAACCTCTGTTATTTGCTTTGTATCCAAATCTTTAAGCATGGAAGATCGATTTGTTGCTGTGTTTTTGCAAATAGTAATAATATTTTTTATATGTCGGTCAGGGTCATCCAGGTTAAGGACAAAGGATAATTCAGAAAAAAGCTTTTTTAATACAGTGAAATAATAAAAATTGTCAATGAGTTCACCATTTTCCACCTGTAGGATGGCTGTTAAGGGATTGATCACAGCATTTGCAATTAATTTATTTACAAGCATTTCAACATAATGATCTTTCAAGAAAATTGGGAATTCTGCTGGAGAGGCCTGAGAAAAAGCTTGTAGTTTTTCTTGATCCCCTTTATATACCGCTGCATATATTGCTCCTTCTCCATTGTGGCGAACAGTGGTTGCGTTTATTTTCAACGCTCCATGCTCAACAGATGCGAGAAAAATTTGATTTGCTTCCACATTTTCTAACAGCTTTAAATGACCCATTCCATTTTGTAAAAACAATAATTGTTTCGGCATAACAGGTTGATTATTTAATTTGGTTATGACAGAATCCAATTGATATTGTTTGACCGCAACAATGGTAAGGTCATCTTTTCCAGTCCACTCCGAGATTGGAACCGCCTGAACTTTAACATTTACTTCTGTTCCTCTTTTTTGGAGCGTTAGTCCTCGCTGATTTAACAAATTTGCTTGTTCAGTTGTTTTTGAATAAATGGTTATGTTAAAAGCATTGTTCAAGTATGCAGCAAATAATAACCCGATAGAACCCGCACCGATAATCCCAATATTCATGAAAACTCCCTCATTTTACTCTATTTTTTAATCATATTTTAGCAGAATACGCAGCTTCATAGTTAGATAATAAATAGAAAAATCCCGTTTCGAGAGCACTCGGCACGGGATTTATTATTTGCTAACCACCTAAACAGGATACACTGGATGCTTACGAACACTAAAGTTCATTTCTTTTGTTTCATAATAGGCAAAACGTTGAATAAGGACATTTCGCAGTTCCGAAGCAGCCACAATTTCATCCACAATTAACTCTGATGCTAATTTATAAATATCGATATGCTCTTTGTACTCCTGATGCTTTGCCTGCACATAGGCAATCCGTTCTTTCGGGTCTGTGATCTCATTAATTTTATTGGAATAAACTGCGTTTACTGCTGCTTCTGGCCCCATTACAGCAATTTGAGCTGTAGGTAAGGCAATACAGCAATCAGGTTCAAACGCGGGACCCGCCATTGCATAAAGACCGGCACCATAAGCTTTTCTTACGATAACAGAAATTTTCGGTACAGTAGCAGAGCTCATCGCAGCAATTAGCTTCGCACCGTGACGGATGATTCCTGCTCTTTCTACCTTTGTACCAATCATAAACCCTGGTACATCAGTAAGAAACAGCAATGGAATATGAAAGGCATCGCAAAGTTGGATAAATTTCGCCCCTTTATCTGCAGAATCAACAAACAGGACTCCACCCTTTACTTTCGGCTGGTTTGCTATGATACCAACCACTCTACCATTTAATCTAGCAAACCCAGTAATTAATTCTGGGGCAAATAATTTTTTTATTTCAAAAAAGCTATCTTTGTCAATTAAGCGTTCAATCGCTTCATACATATCGAATGGAGCATTTTGATTTTCTGGAATAATCGCTTCTAATTCGCGGCCATCCTTCGTCTCCACACCATTGACCATTTTCGGCTTTTCTTTGAAACTTGCCGGGAAGTAACTTATGTACTTCTTAGCGGACTCAATCGCCTCTTCCTCACTATATGCCAAGACATCTCCACAGCCGCTGACAGTGCAATGCATTCGGGCTCCGCCCATTTCTTCGAGGGTAACTTTTTCGCCAATAACTTTTTCTGCCATTCGCGGCGAGCCAAGATACATCGATGCATTTTGATCGACCATGATGACAATATCACAAAAAGCTGGAATGTAAGCACCACCTGCTGCAGAAGGACCAAATAATAGACAAACTTGTGGAATCATCCCAGAGAGCTTAACTTGATTATAAAAAATCCTCCCCGCTCCTCTTCGGTTTGGAAACATCTCTAATTGATCGGTAATACGTGCACCAGCGGAATCAACGAGATAAAATAATGGAACTCTCAGCTTTTCAGCAGTCTCTTGAATACGAATAATTTTTTCTACCGTTCTTGCCCCCCAGGAGCCTGCTTTTATCGTTGAATCATTTGCCATCACGCATACGGTTTGACCATTAATTTTTCCAATTCCAGTGACAACACCATCTGCTGGCAAATCCAAAGCTTCGGCATTGGCAAATTTCCCATCCTCTTCAAACTTGCCGTCATCAAATAACAAAGCAAGACGATCGCGAACGAAAAGCTTATTTTGCTGTTTTAATTTCTCGTGATATTTGGGATGACCACCAGCTTCAATGACTTTTCTTTTTTCCATTAATTGTTCATTTAATGTATTCGTTGTTGCCATGCTAATCCTCCTTCTAAACTCCTATTCTAGTACAAGCAATACGTCGCCTTCATTAACAAAGTCGCCAATCGCAACTCGAAGTTCCTTTACAACCCCAGATTCCTCGCTTTCGATCGGAATCTCCATTTTCATCGATTCGAGCATCATAACCTCTTGTCCTGAGTTGATACTATCACCATTCGCTACAAACACATTTAATACTGTTCCTGCCATGGATGCTGTTATTTCTTTCATATTATTTCCGCTCCTTATTTCACTAATTTTTTTGTTAAAAAGTTGGTTGTATAGTTGCCTTTTCGGAAGTCCTCTGCAGCGAGGATTGTTAAAAATAGTGGAGAATTTGTTTTTATACCTTCGATTTTAATATTGTTAATAAAATTCTCCGCTGCTGATATGGTTTCCTGACGGTTGTCACCATAAAAAATACATTTTGCAATCATCGGGTCATAATAAGGAGTTACCGTATTCCCTTCTTGGTAACCTGCATCAATTCGAACTCCTTTTGTTTCATTCCAAGACAATGTAGTTATCTTTCCTGGTGAAGGAAGGAAACGGACAGGATCCTCTGCATAGAGACGGAATTCAATCGCATGACCAAACGACTTTATTTCCGATTGCAAAAGTGGTAATTTTTCACCACGTGCCACAAGTATCTGCCACTTTACCAGGTCCAAGCTAGTAACCATTTCCGTAACGGGATGTTCGACCTGCAAACGGGTGTTCATTTCTAAAAAGTAAAAATTCTCTTTCTCATCGACAATAAATTCAATCGTACCAGCGTTGATGTAGCCAACAGATTCTGCTGCTTTGACAGCAGTATCATAGATCTTTTGACGAGTTTCGTTTGATAAAAATGGAGATGGAGATTCTTCAACAACCTTTTGATGTCTTCTCTGAATGGAACAATCCCTTTCAAATAGATGGACAAGATTTCCATGAGTATCTCCAAATATTTGAACCTCTATATGTCGTGCATCGGGAATATATTTTTCGATAAAGACTTCATCTGAACCAAAATATGATAAAGCCCTTGTTTTTGTCGAAGCAAAAGACTTAACGAGCGCTTGCTCATCTTCACACAGCACCATACCGATTCCGCCGCCACCGCTGCTCGCTTTTAACATGACCGGGTAGTTAATGGTTGTAGCTAAACTGCATGCTTCTTCTACTGTTTTTAATCCCTTACCACTACCTGGAACGATCGGAACGCCTGCCCGCTCCATCGTTTGCCTTGAAACGATTTTATCCCCCATTAATTCAATCGTCTCAGGTTTAGGTCCTATAAATACAATCCCCTCGTTACTTACTAGCTTGGCGAATGCAGCATTTTCAGAGAGAAAGCCATAGCCAGGGTGGATTGCATCAACCTTTTCATTTTTTGCAACTTCTAAAATTTTCTCTGTCATCAAATAGGATTTACTTACAGGAGCTTCTCCCACACAAACTGCTTTTGTCGCCGCTTTAACAAATGGCAGGTCTTTATCTGCCTCAGAATAAATAGCAATCGTTTCTATTCCCATTTGCCCGCATGTTTTTATAATCCGAAGGGCAATTTCACCTCTATTAGCAATTAAGATTTTTTGCACATTTTTACCCCTTTCCTACCCTTTTACGCTCCGGTATTATATTTCTACATGATTATCTAAATTTCCTGCAAATTTTGAAAACGCTTTCGAAAATTAAGTAAAGAATTTTTTGTTATTTTGTTATATAATGAAAGTAATTCATTTTGAATTATGCCAAAATTATTTCATCTCCATCTTATTCAGTTATTAAAGTAAATATACAATTAAAGTTGGTTATCACTTTTAGGAGGTTCAAATATGCGGTTGAAGGTAGAGAAGCTTAAAGTTAACTTTAAAACACTAGAGGAATTTAAAAAATTCAAAGAATATGGGATTCAAGAACTGTCAATGCTTGAGGATCTTGAAGCGAATATGGTTGATAATGATAGTGAATCTCCTTTCTACGGGATCTACTTCGGGGACAAATTAGTTGCTCGGATGAGTCTTTATCAAATTGACGCAAAATTCGACCGCTATTTTTACCCGCCACAAAAATATCTAGAATTATTTAAGCTAGAAGTACTTCCAGATTATCAGGGTAAAGGTTATGGAAAAACGCTTGTAGAATTTGCCAAAACATTCGGTCAGCCAATAAAAACGAATCCAAGAGTAAGATCTGCAGAGTTTTGGGAAAAGATGGGATTCATTGCCGTTGATTATGATATGGAACGCGACCGTGGTGAGAACCCAATTGTCTGGTATCCAGAAGGCGTAGAGGCACAGCATAATTAGAAAAGCGGAAGCGCCTTGCCCAGGGGCTTATGACCCCGAGCCCCTAGGGGCTCGAGCTAGACAGTAAACAAAGTACAAAGTATATTCTCTAATTAGAAAAGCGGACATTACGTCCGCTTTTTCTTATTTTTCTACTCTTTCCAAATTTCCGTTCTTATCCATTTGAAACTTTACTTTTTGCTGGCGGTCTTCTTCCTGTAAGACAACCATTTTACGTGCCCGCTCCATAATCTCAATTAAGGAACGATAATCCTCTTCAATAGCTTTTAAATTTTTTGTAAGTCTCTCGTTTTCCGCCGCAAGAGTAAAAGCTTTCTTTTCCAATTCTTTTATTTTCTCACTTGACTTATCCCTAGCTGCCTCATTTTTTGCGGATACCTCCGCTTTTTTATGAAGCCCCTCTAAAAACTGAATAACTGATTGAAAGGATACCGTATCACTAGGAACTGATGGTGATGCTGGAGATTCCACATGAGCAAGATCTTGGCTCAGTTCTTTCACATTATTTTGTTTTTTCATTTCTTTCCGTTGCTTTTTTGCTAGTTCAATCCCAGACTTATATTGCTTTCTTACAAATGAGTTCCAACGGAAACCACATGCCGCAGACGTACGCGATAGCTGTTTGCCAACCTCCTCAAACGCTTGCAGTTGTGTCCCGCCTTCGCGAATATGTCTTAACACAACTTCTGCAAGCAATAAATCTTCATCTTGTGACCATGCATCTTGGCGAGTTGGTGACATCAGAAAATCCCTCCTAGTGTTTTTATTCATACATATGCATCTACTAGAAAAGATAGACTGATTACAGTTTGTCTTTTATTCCTGATTATGTGTTTTTTTTTGAATAAATTTTTGGACATATTCATGATGGGCATCACTTTCCCATAGGACAGAGCATAAGCGAACCTCTTTTTCTATTCTTTCTCGAAGCTTGCTTTCCTCCCATTTTCGAATTAACATCTTTTTATAGGCTTCTAGGACGGAAACATCAATAGACAAAATGTTCTCTAAATATGCTTCACATGCAACGATTGCATCTTGATCATCATACAGTTCATTAATATAGCCAACAGTATGGAGGTATCCAGCAGTTAGGATTTCTGCTTCCATTAATAGTTTCATGGCAATTGGAGCTGGAAATTTCTCCATTAAAATGGATCCGCCACCCCAGCCAGTCGTTATCGCTTGTTTTCCTTGCACAAAACCTGCTTTTATACCCTGTCTTGCCAAGCGAAAATCGCAGGCAGTCGCTAGTTCACATCCCCCGCCAATAGCCGTTCCATTCATTAAAGCAATGGTTGGCTTAGGTAAAGTAAGCAGAGAATATAGAATTCCTGCCATTTTTGAAAGCATTGAATAGGCCTCTTCTTCTGTTTGTAATAAATGAAAAACGGATAAATCTCCACCTGAACAAAATGCAGAATGACCTTCACCAGTGAGTACTAGTGCTTTAACATCAGATTCTTTTGCCCGCGAAACAGCTTCTACTAAACCATCCATCACATCATAATTAATAGCATTTCTTTTTTCATTTCTTGTGATGGTGAATAATAAATAACCCTTTTCACGTTTCTCAATTGTGTATGACACTGTTTTCTCCTCCCTCCATAAAACTACTATTTATGTAAAAAGACAAAAGCACAAGGGTTTCATCACCCTTGTGCTTTTTACAATCATGGAAATTAGTCGTTAACAACGTCTTTTCCTTTGTATGTTCCGCAAGCTTTACATACGCGGTGAGCAAGTTTCATTTCACCACAGTTTGGGCAACTTACCATACCAGGTACGTTTAATTTAAAATGTGTACGACGTTTTCTTTTTGCAGTTTTAGATGTTCTTCTAAAAGGTACAGCCATTCTTCCCACCTCCTTATAAGAAAAGCGTAAGGCGCCTATTTACCGGCTGTGACATCGAGCCGATGGCGACTGGAGCTAGACAATTTTCAAAGTTGATTAAGTGTAATGAAGAACAGGAATTCTGAATCTTCATTTTGCTTCTTGTTTTGCCGATTATGAGTCGGAAGATGATTTGTTTTCATCAAAAAACTTCGCAAGCCCTGCTAGTCTTGGATCAATCTTTTGAGAACGATCTTCTTCACGAACAACTTCCCAATCCTTACCTGATTGAGGAGCAGCATCTTCAGAATTGACATCTTCACAGAAAACCTGCATCGGAACTTCAAGTAAAAGAATTTCTCTAATGACAGGCATTAAATCAATCACATCACCTTTTACTTGATAGACTTCCTCTTCAGTTTCATATTCAGAACCATTTAAGAGGAAAGTTTCAGTTGTTTCGACATTAATCGGGAGTTTTACATCCACTAAAGTTCGAGAACAAGGCAGGATTAAATGACCTTCAACTTTTATATGGAATGTCACTTTTGTTGAATCAATATCTCCCCGGCCTGTAATATGCATCGGTGAGACTTCGCGAATGGATGGATCCGTTTCCTTAATCTCATCTACTCGAATAATATCATCAATCTGAAAATCCTTGTTTCGATATTTTTGTAATTGGCTTAATGTCCATTTCATTTGAATCACCCCAAGGCAACAAAGGTAATTATAGCCTTCGATTAATTTTTTGTCAATGTTTTTTCTTTACACCCTAAAGGCGAGTTTTATTTCATTTTTGAACCGTATTATTGTTCCATTCCATAGTTTATCCATGAAAGTTCATTTACAATCCCTTCATCTCTAAACTAACGCTGAATTATCCTATTATTGGAATTTTTGCTATAATAACAGTACTTTAAGATAATAACATAGATCACTATGAAAATAGAAGGAGATTTTATATTTATGAAAGCTGTTGGTGTAATTGTAGAATATAACCCTTTTCATAATGGACATGCTTTCCATTTACAAGCTGCCAGAGATGCGACGGGTGCTGATATCGTCATCGCAGTCATGAGCGGGAATTTTCTCCAACGTGGCGAGCCTGCACTTGTTTCGAAATGGTATCGAACAAAGATGGCCCTTTTAAATGGAGTCGATATCGTAATTGAACTACCGTACCAGTTTGCAACACAAAAAGCAGAAACATTCGCTAACGGCGCTGTTTCAATCTTAGATGCAATCGGCTGTGATTCCCTTTGTTTTGGCAGCGAAAGCGGGGATCTTTCTTCTTTTCTAGAAACAATCGACTTTTTTGATAAGCAAAAAGAGCAATTAGATCTTCATATTAAAAATAATATAAAAACAGGAATCAGCTATCCTAAAGCATTATCCATATCCTTTCAGGCACTGTCTAGCACCGAAAAAAATGTGAATTTAGCAAAACCAAATAATATTCTAGGTTATCATTATATAAAAGCGCTTCAACAACAAAGTAGTTCTGTTAAACCTTTTACAGTAAAAAGAAAAAATGCGAATTACCATGACGAACACTTCGCTACGGAAACCATCGCAAGTGCAACTAGTATTCGGAAAGCCCTATTTTCCACTAGTCAGGATGCAGCAACGATTGAACAATATGTACCAGCACCAACCAGCCAATTGTTGAAGGAATATATAAACGAATATGGTACTTTTCACGAATGGGAAAATTATTGGCCATATTTACAATTTCGTCTGCTCCAATGTCAGCCCCAGGAATTGAAAGAAATATATGAGGTCGAAGAAGGACTTGAGCACAGATTAATAGCTGCAGCCCTAGAGGCTTCCAGTTTTCAGGATTTCATGAAAAAAATCAAAACAAAACGTTATACATGGACAAGACTTCAGAGATTATGTGTCCATGTCCTGACGAATACGAAAAAAATAGAAATGCAGCGGTTCTCAGAAAAAGCCTCCTATTTAAGATTGCTGGGAATGACCCGAGATGGGAAAGAATACTTAAATAAGCAGAAAACACATCTAAGTCTTCCTCTCATTGCTAAACTATCTGCCTTTAAAAGTAACGAGATTTTACTGGACATCAAAGCTGCACGAATTTATACATTAGGGACTAGCGGACCCTCTACAGCCAAACCCTTCAACCTAGAGTTTAAACAGCCGCCTCTTTATATTGAGTAAAAAAGATGATGCTCTGCACCATCTTTTTTACTTATTGGAAAGTTTTTGTAAATAATTTATTGCATCATCAATTAAATCTACCGGTACGATTTTCATTTTGGAATTGATTTCACGTGCCGTATTCACTGCAACTCGATAATTAGACTCACTGCTTCCCTTCTCATTTGGGGCAAAAAAGATTTCAGCTCCAGCTTTGTCAGCAGCAACCACTTTCTGATCAATTCCTCCGATTGGTCCCACATTTCCTTCTGGATCTATTGTACCAGTCCCGGCAATTTTATAGCCTCTGGTAAAGTCATCTTCCATTAACTGATCATAGATTTCTAACGAAAACATTAGTCCTGCAGAAGGGCCACCAATCTCGTCGGTATTGACTGTAACTTTTGGCTGAACAATAATTTCTTTATCATCCACAAGAGAAATTCCAATTCCAACCTTATTTGGGTCCTCTTTAAAGGGCTGAACATTGATTTTGATTGTTTTCGTCTCTTTGTTTCTTCTGATCGTTAAAATCAATTGATCCCCAGCTTTTTTCTTCCCAACATACTCGATGAAACTTTCAGAAGATGAAAATTCCTGAGAATCCACTTCGATGACGCGATCACCAGCAAGGAGTTTCCCCTCTGCAGGCATGCCCGGTAATACCTGAACCACATAGACTCCTTTATATTTATAATCAACTGGAAAACCAGCTTTTCGGTAGGCTACTTCAATCGCATTTAACTTTGAACCTGCCATTAAATGGAGCTGACGTGCATTATATTCCTCTTGTGTTTCTGATTCCCGTAAGATTGCATTCTCTGGATAGATTTCAACATAATCAAACAGTTTTGCTTCTATATAGGAATATATATTCGCTTTTCCCATTCTTACAGTTGTCAGCATATAACTGCCCTTTGCCTTTGTTCCATCTTCAACCTGGACAATAGGCTCCAATACTTTTGCCATTCCAGGCTTCGAGACATAAAAAGGCAATGGATAAAATACGGCTCCCATCATCATAATGGCTACAAGAATTAAGGAACCGATCAATATCTTTTTGCGCATGCATTGTTACCCCTTCCAGTTCTCTATCACATTTTTTATCAATCCAAGCTGTTTTTTGGTTTCTTCTTCTCCGATGGAGATAATCTCATCAATGTTGGTAAATGCACGAGAACTATAAAGTTCAACGGGTGGACGAATCATGACATCTGTAGCAATCTCTCGATTAATGATTATTTCCGTTTGCATAATATCAATGCTCTGCATGATGACGTCATAGATCGATGTAATTTCTGCATTCCGTTTTACACTGGAAACATCAACAGCAATTACAATATCTGCTCCCATTTCCTTTGCCACCGATACGGGAACGCGGTCGGAAACACCACCGTCTACTAAGATTCTCCCATTATACTTTTCAGGTACAAAAATTCCTGGGATTGAAATGCTAGCTCTAACCGCTTCCGCAATTGGTCCTTGTTTAAAGACCACTTTCTCACCCGTTAATAAATCTGTGGTGACAATCCCTAATGGGATGGATAATTCTTCAATGTTCTTTCCATGAGTGAAAACCCTGATGAATTCTTTCACCCGCTTCCCCGCAATAAACCCCATTTTAGGCACAGTGAAATCTAGAAAGTACTTACGTTTAAATGCAGTAGAAAGTTTATATAAACGATCCATTTCGATACCCGCCCCATAAAAGCTGGCAACAAGAGCACCCATACTGCTACCTGCAATAAGATGAATAGGGATCCCGGCATCTTTTAAGACCTTAATAACACCTAAATGGGCAAAACCACGTGCACCACCAGAACCAAGCGCTAATCCGATTTTAGGATGGTCCATCATGTTCCCTCCTTCTCATAGAGCATTAAGGGTAGAGAATTATTCATTCTGTAAGGCTGATGAAATCTGATGAAACTTATGGTCTAAATTAACTTTCAATGAGTATATTTGTGTTATATGGGGACAAGTTGGGACTTTTAACGAGCTAATGAATAATCCTTATTTTAACATTAATTTTTTATAGCGTATAACAAAACTATCGGAAAGGAGGCCTTTTCCTTGTTTCGTTCAAAACTAAAAACGATTTTCTTATCTATTTCAGTAATCATTTTAGCTGTTTCGCTAATCACTTATCCTCAGGAGGCTTTAGATGCCTCGATACGAGGTTTAAATATGTGGTGGGAGATAGTTTTTCCTTCCCTTTTACCTTTTTTTATCATAGCCGAAATGTTGATTGGTTTTGGTGTTGTGAAATTTATTGGGGTTTTATTAGAACCATTGATGAGACCGCTATTTAAAGTTCCAGGTGTTGGAGGGTTTGTTTGGGCAATGGGAATGGCCTCAGGTTATCCTGCTGGAGCTAAGTTTACGGCAAGACTTCGGCAGGAAGGTCAGTTAACACAGATTGAAGCGGAAAGACTAGTATCCTTTTCTAACTCCTCTAATCCATTATTTATCTTTGGTGCTGTTTCAGTCGGCTTTTTTTATAATCCACATTTAGGTGTTATTTTAGCTTTAGCTCATTATTTAGGGAATATTTGTGTTGGGATTATTATGCGATTTTACGGTAATGAAACACCAGATAAGGAAAAGAATAGACGGAAGGGTTCTAAAATTAGAACAGCCCTGTCAACTTTACACCGAACAAGATTAAATGACCAAAGGCCAATTGGTAAGCTCCTAGGGGATGCGGTCAATTCTTCCATTCAAACTTTGCTAATGATCGGGGGTTTTATCATTATTTTTTCGGTGATAAATAAGCTTCTATTTCATTTACATATTACGGCTGCCATTGCAAAAGTTTTTGATCTCCTATTTGCCTCACTTTCATTACCAACCATGCTAAGCATTCCATTTATCTCTGGTTTATTTGAAATTACTCTTGGAAGTCAATTAACCAGCCAAGTTCAAGATGCAACACTATTACAGCAAGCTATCATTACAAGCTTTATCTTAGCTTTTAGCGGCTTTAGTATTCAAGCACAAGTAGCAAGCATTCTCGCTCAAACAGATATTCGCTTTAAGCCGTTCTTTATTGCGAGAATCATTCATGGAATTCTTGCCAGTTTGTTTACTTTATTCTTGTGGAAGCCGGTTTATCTACGCTTTTTCCAAACTGAGCAACCTTCTAATGCAATTCCTGTTGGTTTTTTTGAAGAGGGGGCATGGCTTCATAGCTATTACCATAAACTAATTGAATATGGCCCTATTATCACCATCTTTTCATTAGCTATTTACGTTTTCCTGCTTTATTTAAGATTACGAAAAAATTAAAAAGCCTTTGGAATTACTTCAAAGGCTTTTCGGCTTGTGATGATTATCGATTAAATTTTTCATGCAATGCTTTTGCAACAATTGGTGGTACAAGCTCAGAGATATTGCCATTGTACTTCGCGACTTCTTTAACAATACTGGAGCTTAAGAATGAATATTGATTGTTCGTCATGATAAAAAAGGTTTCAATTTCTTCATTTAACACCCTGTTCATTGAAGTAATTTGCATTTCATATTCAAAGTCTGAAACTGCACGCAGGCCACGGATTATGGCATTGGCATTGACTGCCTTGGCATATTCCACAAGGAGACCAGAATGTTCGTCAACCTTTACATTCGGTAGGTCCTTCGTTACTTCTTTAATTAAGTTAATTCGTTCTTCTACACTGAATAGCGGATTTTTCGAAGAGTTGTTCATAACACTTACATAGACCATGTCAAAAACTTTAGCGCCTCTTCGAATGATATCTAGATGACCAAATGTGATTGGATCAAAACTTCCTGGACAAACCGCAATGCTCGCCAAATAGAACTCCTCCTATAATGTTAAATTTAAGAATAGATGGTAATGGCAATAATCCCATATTTTTCGTGCTTATATTGAGAATATCCTCCCACTTCTTTTGGTAATTCTACGTCATGACTGTGTTCACAAACAATGATCCCACCACTATTTAACAGATGATGTTCAGCGATCTTTTCCATTAACTGTATTAATTGCTGTTTCTTATATGGCGGGTCTAAAAATATGTAGTCAAAGCTAATCTCTCTTTTTATTAGGGCTTTTAGCGCCCGCTCTGAATCATTTCGATAAACTTCTGCAAAATCCTCCATTTTACAAGCATGAATATTCTCATGGATTACTTGAATTGCTTTCGGATCCCGGTCAATAAAAATAACCTTTTCTAATCCCCTGCTTAGTCCTTCTAACCCTAATCCGCCGCTCCCAGCGAAAAGGTCCAATCCGATTCCACCATCAAAATAGGGACCGATCATATTAAACAAAGCTTCTTTTACTTTATCCGTTGTTGGCCTTGTTGAAGTTCCTGGAACTGCTTTTAACGGTCTGCCTTTACAAACACCTGAAACTACTCTCAAAATATCATCACCACAATTTTTTCAAAAATCATATTTCTACATAATCCTATCATAATTGACATAACTAGCCAACTAACCATAATGAACAAATAGACTATGTTGAAAAATTATCTAAAACACGTATAACCTTTCAGCATGTGGAGATAATGTAATTAACAACATCAATTCGAGGATGTTGTTGCCAACCGCGGAGAAGACTTACGTTTCCCCATAAGTTCTTCCTCCGGTTTCTCCTCTCCCTTTGCCTTCTATCCTGAATAAGGATGTAGAAGGACCCTGCAGTGTTTTTCTGCAGGGTTTTTTCTTTTGTGCAAATATGATATCTTATGAATGAATTTGTTTTAATAAAGGGGAGTTTTATTTGATACAGCGTTTTATTGAATTAGGAGAGGGTTATTCAGACTTATATGAGTTGCTAGAACTTGCAAAAGCAAATAAACATCGACTCATGCATATGATGGCTTTTCATACATTCGTAAAGGACAAACAAGTTTCATCACTAGTCGTTGTTTTAGCGCCTACCAATCCTGGCAAATTCCAGCCACTATATATTTGTCGAGAAGGTATTCCAAATCCAAAGTTCATCCCAAATAAAAGATTTGACCTTTTTAATCAGACCGCTCAGGAACTTGAAAAACAGGTGATTGAGCTTTCAGTAAAACCATCAACTATTTTCCATGAAAAAGAGTTATATTATCAGCATTTGATTGCGATTTTAAGATTAAACCACTATATCAAACCATTAGAGTAACAAAAAAAGGTGAGGACCTTTTCCTCACCTTTTTTTCTAGCTTCAGCTCCTAGGCTTCCGCTTTTCTATTTTAAATACCCATTTTATAATCGTATTCCTTTGCTTTATCTGGCTGAGAATTCTCAAATTCCATTTTTAAAAATGGTTTATAAGATGGTTCGACTTTTTTAACAAATGAAAAGGAATTTATTTTTTCCATAATTCCTTCAAGGTCCTCTTGATTACAATATAGGACGACATATTTTAATTTTTTTGAGACGAAATGAACATTGCCAAAACGTCTTAACATTTTAGCCTGTTTTAATGAGTATAGCCAAACCACAAGCCCCTGTCTTTGAACAAACATACATTTTTCCCCTTCAACAAACCATCATTTTACATTAGTCTAGCATAGTTAAACGGTTTATTTCAATTGTACATGATTAATTAATAAAAAAAATCAGCTGAAAAATAGCTGATTTTTAAGCTGAGCAGCCACAGCTTCCACCGCTGCCACAGCCTCCACCGTGTGAACCTGTATGAAAAAATGGATTTCCTGTAGGAACTTTAATATGTTGGGAAACAGCTCCACCTACTAATATGCTGATTTCATCTAAAAGATTTTGTAAATCGTTTTCCGCTAATTTGAATTCAGCAACAAGTGGATCAAGATCCATTTCTCGTTTGTATTCACGGATTTGGCTCATTACCCTTTTATAATCAGGGTGGTACTTACCGAAACGCTGGACCTCATCATATTCGTCTTTTAATTTTGCAAAACGACGGATTCTCCCTTGTGTTTCTCTGTTATTTTGCATTTTATATAAACAAATATGATATTGTTCAACAATATCATATTCTAATACCATTTTTGCTAATTGCTCAGCATGATCAAGTAATTCTATTCTTTCTGACGTAGCAAGCATCCTGCGCCCACCTCCATTCACCATTTTACCATGAATGTATAGCGATAGTGAAGTAAACAATCACTTAGGGATATTTACCAAGAATTCCTTAGTAATTCCATAAGGCTCATCCTTCAAATTTACAACCTCAAGCTTAATTTTATGCTCTCCAGGAGGAAGGTTTTTCAAAATAAACGCAGCAGATGTAACCTCATCTGTTTTCTTTCCATCAACCGATACCACTAGCTTTCCTACTTCTTGTCCAGCATTGTCCTGTTCACGAAAGCTAATTCCCGTTAAGATACATTCCACAAAGACATGACTACCCTTAATTTTATGCTGCACAAACAGGGATCGGGTCGAATTTTGTTTGATCGTTTCTTGATTAACAGGAATGGCAGTTGTTTTTATTTGCTCTGCTTTTACTACGGATTCTGGCTTTGGAATATCGTGATGACATCCAGAAAGAATGGGTATCATCATCACTAATGATAGCAAGGAAATTTCTTTCAACTTATTCAAACCAATCACTCCTTTGTGTGTATTGTTCGCCTCCTTTGTATTTTTTACTCAAAAAACAAGAAAAGGACCACTCCGTAAAGTGGTCAAAGATTAATTTTGCTCTTTCATTGACTGAAGCATATAAAACATCATAGAAGCCATTTGCACATTATTAGAAAACTTCTCCACCTGATGCGGTATCGTCTTTTTATAATAATGGAGTGATTCAATCTGCAGTGACTGCAAATCATATGGATTTCTTGAAAGCTTTCGGTACCATAGCGGTTGTTCGCGAATAAATTTTTTTAGCTCCTTTTGATTATTCAAATATTCTAAAACATCTCTTCTCATGAGCATTAATCCCTTCTGTTAATCTTTCCGAAATAAAAAAGGATGCTTATGTTCCGGTTGTGCTTTTACAAGCTTCCCTTGATGACTTCCTTTAAATTGGGAAATCACCCCTTGAATGGCCCCAAGAGCTTGACTTAAATTATTTAGATAATACTGAATCTGCTCTGGATCCATTTTCTGTACGGATCCAAGTATTTGCGACGCCCAGTCACCTTTTTTATCTTTATTGGAATCTGATTTAGAATCATTTTCCTTATTTGATTCTTGTTTTGAACTTTTTTCCTTCCCGATTGCTTCCCAGCGGGTGTCCTCATCCCCCAAAAGATACCAGTCTTCATATAATTCCTGCCACGTTGATTTACCACTTCGAACTTCTCGTATTAAATTTGGGTTGTTACGTACAAATTCTTTGAACTCAATCACGGAAGGATGTAATTTTTTTTGCATTTTACTTCACTCCTGCCCAAATCAACCGCCTATTAATACGATATGTAGCATCTTGAGATTTGTGAAAACTCTCCTGAACTTATGAAAATAGTTATTTTATGTGATAAGATGTCCTCAGACATATATTTAGAGAGGAAGTTAAGAATGAAGGACTATTTACACCAACTTTTAGACCAATGCCTCGAACAAGGAACAGAAAAGGATATTAGCGCCCTTGTCCACGCTTTAGAAGGGATTCAGAAAAAAGTAAAAAAACCAAAATTGCAATATATTGATGGTTTATTACATATGGAAAGAAAAATGGATAAAGAGAAGAAAACATGTGAAATAACGATACCCTTAAATCCATTATTAGATAATTCCTTAAACATTGTCCATGGAGGGATAACGGCAACGGTTCTTGATTCAGTAATGGGGACAGTCGCAAATATGATTCTCCCGGAAGGTCATGGTGCTGTAACGAATCAGCTTAATATCCATTATATTGCACCAGGAATTGGGGAGCATATGCGCTGTACAGCGGAACTCATTCATCAAGGTTCAAAAACAGTCGTCGTCACAGGTGAAGCTTATCGCAGCGACGGAAAAAAAATCGCCCATGCAACTGGTACTTTTTTTATCATTCAAAAATAGTTAGGGGAATGAAATAAAATGGTTACCGCGATTTTAATCCCGATCATATGTCTTTATTTCTATTGGTTGACGAAAAAAGAGATGCGAGAAAATGATCACAAATGGCTCGCAGTCGCTGAAGTAAGAGAAGATGCCATTCTCACAGGTGAGATTAAAAGTATAACGGAAGAAAGACAACGCTTTTATTACCACCGGTATATATTTGTTCAAGAAATAAAATTGCAGACAGAAACAAAGTTAATAAAAGCAAAAAAAATTACACCACTGCAAAAGAATACCCAAATGGATTTATTTACGATTGGGGATGTCATTAGAATATATGGTCATTGGGAAGGAAGCAACTTCCACTTTAATCAATACCAACAAATAAACACGAAAATGGGCTAAAATGAAAAGGAGACATAATTGTCTCCTTTTTTATTCTTCTTTCCGTATGAAATTTTGAGTATAATACTTTTGATATACACCAACACCTAAGTGGGTAAAATCATCATTTAGCAACGATTCCCTGTGCCCATTACTATTCAGCCATCCTTCTACAGCAGCAGGAGCATCGGTATAATTGGCTGCAATATTTTCTCCTGCCGCTTTAAACACCACTTTTCCTGCCTCAAGGCGATCAGAGAGGTTTCCAAATTTCTTTGAGGTATGAGAAAAGTCCTTACTCTCAAACATATCTTTACTGTGGCCAAGAGCAACCTGGGAGGTCTCCTCATCCCAAATCAATGGATCCAAATTATGCCTTATTCTTAAAACGTTCGTAATATCGAGAATCTCTTTTTCTGTACCTTCCTCAATATTACGCCACAATTCTTCGTTTGGCTCATCTGGCTCCAACAGATTCCCCCTATAAACGAGCTCGTATGGACGTTGTTTTATTAAGGTCTCTGCATTCAAAAAACGAAGGCTCGATAGCGTACCAGTAAATTTATCGATGTATAGCTGAACATAGACATCACCGAGGCGGACTAGCGGCCGCATATTAAAATCTGCCTCATTTAATTCAAAACGATAGGAATTGCCATTAAGATCAATGTCAATATTCATCTCAATATCAGTACTATTAAAGATTTCTTCAACCGGCTGGCCAATTTTAAATGGCATTACATTCATCTGCTCTCCAACAGCAAATAGTGTTACGATTTGATTATTATGATCGACGCCAACTTGAATATAACGAGAATAATCGAGATTATATATATACCATTGATACCCATAAAAGGATGCATCAATTCTTTGTGGCTCACCAAATTCATTTTTTAACATAGAAACGTCTTGGCCAATTAATAAACCCAAACCCTCTTTTGGCCGCTCATTAGGTGTGGCTCCTTGAATATTATTATTCTGTTTCTGAGATAACGATTGATTCATTTCTAATCCAGCGTCATCTTTAATTAAGATACCACTATCATCCTTTTCGTTTACGGTGGCGTAAAACCCAATGGTTACAAAAACTGCTGATAAAATGAGAATTCTGATGAGAGAACGCAGAGGCTTTCACCCTCTCTATTACTATTTCTATGTTTATATTATAGATAAAATAATTATATCACCTATAGCATTCGTAGTAATAAAGAATATTATTTTTAACAGTAATATTAAAACAACAAAACAGATACAATTTGTATCTGTTTTGTTGTTTGTTAATGTTGAACTCCGTTATAGTTTGGTTCTGAAATTTCGGTAAGAGCCGTTTTTGCTTGATCATCAGTCAATTCTCTAATTGCAAAGTCACCAAGTGAGACGATACCAACAAGCTTATCACCCTCAACCACTGGTAAACGGCGAATTTGGTGCTCAGCCATTAGCTTAGCTGCTTCTTTCGTTGAAGCATCAGCTGAAATCGTAATCAATTTGCTGCTCATAATATCTTCTACTTTAGTTGATCCTGGATGTTTTTCTGCTACACCTCTAATAACAATATCGCGGTCTGTAATCATACCAACAATCTTTTCCTGATCTACAATCGGTATCGCACCAACATTTAATTCCTTCATTTTTAGCGCAACTTCATATATATTATCCAACAAAGTACAACATTCAACATCATCAGTCATAATATCGCGTATTTTTTCCACTAAGTCGCCCCCTACATAGAATAGTCTTTTACAATAATTTAGGTTTTCCATCTCGGTTTAATTTATTCGCTCATCTATTCATTGCAAGTTTAAACATTTTCAACTATTATTAAATTGACTTAACTTGCTAACCTGCAGTAAAAAACATAAGGGGTAAGGCATTTTTCATAGGAGGGACTAAGTGTGAAATTCGAGAATATCGGAATTGAAAAATTTAAAGCTGATTTAAACCGTTTAGATGAAGTGATGCTTGATCAAGGTTTATATCGCGGAGAACAAGGCGACTATGAACGAGTTACATATGATCGTAAGTTTGAGTTAAAAGAAGGGGTATTTTACTTACGTCTACGCGGCTACGCTGTTGAAGGTGATGTTGGTGCAAATAAAGCTGTCATCCAGCTGATGACCCCACTATTAGGTAAACACTACTATCCACATGGTGTTGAATACGGTGAAGGCGAAAACTTCCCTACTTCATTAGTAAATCAATGCAAGAAAATTCTTGAAGAAGTTAAGACAGAAGTAGAAAAATTTGCAATTTAAAGCAAAACAAAGGCGGATGAATTAATTTTCATACGCCTTTGTTTTTTTTCATTTAGAATCCTAAAATGGCTTTTATTACAGAAGTAGTTTCTCCACCACGGTAGAATACATACAATAATAAATAAACAGCTATACCAGTAATAGCAGTAAAAAACCAGATAACACTTGTAATCGGACCAAGCTTTTTATGCCTTTTTAAACTATTTTTATAGCCAGTATACAAAGTAACGATACCAAAAATTGCCCCAGTTGTAGCTAATGTAATATGAAAAATCAAAAATAAAGTGTAATAGATTTTTATATCCTCCGGGCCGCCAAAAGCCGTATTCCCTATAAAAACAGTTCTTGAGGCATAAATAATAAAGAATAACAGGGCAAAAATAGCAGCAAGGAACATTGTCTTTTTATGTGCTTCAATTTTTCTTTGCTTGATCTGCCACCAACCAATCGCTACCGTAATGGCACTTAAAGCAATGAAGGTTGTACTTATTGTTGGTAAAATCGGTAAGGAATTCATTAAAAAAATCCTCTCTTCAATAATATTCTATGATAATCTTAATTTACTTTTACTGCAATTTCAATTAAAAGAAAATCTCCCATTTGGATGGGAGATTATTTTACCAGAGTCGGCTTAAGCGTTTGTTTCATTTCTTTTTCTGTTTCTGCCTGGTCTTTACGATACCATTCAAAGAATACATGTCCTAAAACAACGCCATAGACAATTTCCTGGATAATTTTCATTAATACACCACCCAGTTGTTGGTCGTGAACCAATGACATTGAACTAAACAACTCCGGTCCTGATATGTTTAAGCCTGCAAACGTAGCCGGTCCAACACATAAGCTCATAACATTTGCCCATATTTCAGGATTTGAATAAGTGGCATAAATAGAATCTGGAGCAAAGATAATTAAGGCACATGCTGGCGTAATTAAGATTCCGTCTGCAAAAATATATCCAACTTTTTTAAGCCCACTTAGTCTTTGATGTTCTGGTACAGGATTTATAAGCGGCCACCACATTAATACAGCGACAATAAATAGTAAGAATGAATAGCCTGCATGCAACCAAAAATTCTGCATTACGCTGTCAAATATCATCGGAATGTGATAAAAGGAAAATAAACCATTAAAAACAATTAAGGCTATCAGTGGTTTGGTTAAGAATTTGAATGAAGATTCGATCCATTTATGATTAAAGATTTTCCTCCAGATCCAAACCGGTATTCCAAAAATAAAAATAGGCGGAATTACCAACACGAGTAATGCCATTTGAGTCATATGGACATAGAACATAAGATGAGCCATTAAATCAAGAGGCGACCCTTTGATCGCATAGATTAGAATCATTGCTAGAATAAATAATCCAGCTTGTTTCTTCGTTAATGTCTCACTATCAGCAAACCTGGTACGATACTTAACTGTTACTAAAAAATAGACAACTGTTAATGCGATAAGTGTTAATAGGAAGTACGGGCTCCAAAGTGCTTTAAAGCCAAAAATATCTAATGTAAGCACCGCATATCACCTCAAAATAATAGATAAATCATATAGTCATTATAACCTTTGCCAATCCGCGACGCAAAGAAATGAAATTCTTTCCTAAAAAAGAAAATCGGCTTCGAGCCGATTTTCTTTCATTTAGATTACCACCAAATGATTGTAACGAATGCAAGAATCGTTACTAATCCCACTAGTAAACCTGAATATAAAAATAATGATGGTGCTTCATGCCCTTTATGTTTCATATGCATGAAATAGTAAAGCTGAAATACAACCTGAACTACTGCTAACAAGAAGATAAAAGGCACTGTAAACCACGAGGTAAAACCTTTTACAGCTACTGCCGCAAATGCAATTAAAGTTAAGAAAATCATCAAGGTAAAAGTAATTACTTGGTGTCTCATTTCTTCAGCATTTTTCTTGCGACGATATTCAATGTCAACTCTTGGGTTACCTGAATTTAATTGTGTATTTGCCATCAGTTTATCCCACCATTCCCATTAAATATACAACAGTAAAGATGAATACCCAAACAACGTCGATAAAGTGCCAGTAAAGGCTTGCTACATAGAACTTAGGAGCATTGTAAAGGTCCAATCCGCGTTTTGAATTACGAATCATTAACGTTAGAATCCATGCAAGACCAAATGCAACGTGACCTCCGTGGAATCCAACCAATGTGTAAAAAGCGGATCCGAAAGCACTGCTAGTAAAGGTATGATGATATTCATGAACATAGTGGTTAAATTCATAAACCTCTAGTCCTAAGAAACCTGCACCTAAAACAAGTGTGATGCCTAACCATGTCATCATTTTCTTAAAATTGAAGTTCTTCATATGATACATAGCGTATACGCTTGTTAAAGAGCTCGTTAATAACAGCATCGTAGCTACAAATGTAAGTGGTAAATCAAATAAATCTGCTGCTAGTTTATGTGTTGAATCAGGCACCTTGTCTTTTAAGGCAAGGTAGGTTGCAAATAGGGAAGCGAATAGTACTGTCTCTCCCCCTAAGAAGAACCAAAAGCCTAAAAATTTATTTTTTGCCTCAAGGGATGCTTTTTCAGGCTCAGCAGGCCATGTCTCTACAGTAAATTTTTCTTCTGCGTGCATTATGCCTTTACCCCCTTATCCTCTTCATCCATTAACTCTTCCTTATGGATATGGAAGCCATGGTCATCCTTAACAGAGCGCATGAACATTGCCCCAAAGGTAATTAATAATCCAATGATTATCACTGGCAATGACCAAGCTTTATCATCCATGTTAAATAGTGCACCAAAAGCAGCTACAAATAAACCGAATGCAATCACAAATGGTAAAAATGATGCGTTTGGCATATGAATATCTCCAAGTGGCTCAGCTGGAGTCATTCCTTTTTTACCATCCATCTTTTCTAACCAATAAGCATCTAATCCACGAACAAGCGGAAGTTGCTTAAAGTTGTAGAATGGTGGTGGTGATGGAAGCGACCATTCAAGAGTTCTGCCATCGCCCCAAGGGTCGTTGCCTACTCTAACATTTTTCACAGATGTCATAATAATATTGTAAAGAAGGACGATAACTGCTAATGACATAAATACCGCACCAAGGGAACTAATTAAATTAGACGTCTCAAACCCTTGACCTGGTAAGTATGTGAATACACGACGCGGCATCCCCCAAAGACCAAGGAAGTGCTGGATAAAGAATGTCATATGGAAACCAATAAAGAATAACCAGAAAGTAATCTTTCCTAAAGTATCATTTAACATCGTTCCAAACATTTTCGGCCAATATAAATGTGTGCCTGCAAGAATTGCGAAAACTACACCGCCGACAATAACGTAATGGAAATGCGCTACAACAAAATAAGTATCATGATATTGATAGTCTGCTGCTGCAGAAGCAAGCATTACACCAGTAACTCCACCAGCAATAAAAGATGGAATAAAAGCTAATGCATAGAGCATTGGAGTTGTAAATTTAACACTTCCACCCCACATCGTTAATAACCAGTTAAAAATCTTAATTCCTGTTGGTACACCAATTGCCATTGTAGCTACAGCGAAAATGGCGTTCGCAACTGGTCCTAGTCCTGTTGTAAACATATGGTGTGCCCAAACCATGAATCCTAAGAAACCAATTAATACGGTTGCAAATACCATTGAAGAGTAACCGAATAGACGTTTTCTTGAGAACATTGCAAAGATTTCTGAGAAAATACCGAAGGCAGGAAGTACTAAAATGTATACTTCTGGGTGTCCAAAAATCCAGAATAAGTGCTCCCAGATTACGGTGTTTCCTCCCATTGTTGTAACAAAGAAGTTTGAACCAAACATACGATCAAACATCATTAATACAAGACCTACTGTTAATGGTGGAAAAGCAAATAAAATTAGTGCCGAAGTAACAAAAGTTGACCAAGTAAATAACGGCATTCTCATATAAGTCATTCCAGGTGCACGCATATTTATGATCGTGACAAGGAAATTAATACCACCAATAAGTGTTCCTATACCGGAAATCTGGAGACCTAGGACATAGAAATCGACACCGTGACCTTTCGATTCCATTGCTAGTGATGCATAGGATGTCCAACCTGCATCAGGTGCCCCATCAAAAAACCATGAAAGATTTAAGAATACTCCCCCGAAGAAGAACAACCAAAATCCTAATGCGTTAACAAATGGAAACGCAACATCACGTGCACCAATCTGTAATGGCATTACCGCATTCATAAAGGCGAATACAAGCGGCATCGCTGCAAGGAATATCATTGTTGTTCCATGCATTGTAATAATTTCATTAAATAAACCCGCACTTACAAAGTCATTGTTTGGCACTGCAAGCTGGATGCGGATGAAGACTGCTTCAAGTCCGCCTACTACGAAGAAAAATCCACCTGCAATAAGATATAGGATGGCGATTTTTTTATGGTCAACAGTTGTTAGATAATCCCATATTGTTGCGCCAAATCCCTTTTTTTGAGCGTAGGTACTCACGCGTTTTACCTCCCTTTCAACTATATCCCCTATTATTCCTGAACTTTTAAGCCCATTAAGTATTCTGTTAAAGCATCAAGCTGATCTTCAGATAACTCTGGATACTTACCGGTCATTAAGTTGCCTGGTTTGTATTTTTCAGGCGTACGTAACCAATTTTTTAATTCTTCTTCATTATGATCTAAAACACCAGCAATTCGTGAACGCTCACCAAAGGTCGTTAAGTTCGGAGCAATCCTGGCTGCCTCAGGTGTTTCATTTGAAGGTGTGACAGCGTGACAGCTCACACAGCTTTGATTAAAGATTTCTTGACCTTCACGAGCCAAATCCGTTTCAGCTTGTTTCGGCTCTTTGACATCCTTCATAGCTGTAACCCAATTATCAAAATTATCGCGACTCATCGTTTTAACTTTAAAGTCCATTAACGCATGGGAAGGACCACATAGCTCAGCACACTTACCATAGAATAAATCACCGGCCTCTTCTGCCTTCTTGCTGTCAAATTCCAGCCAGAACTTATTAACATTATCAGTATTTGTATCAAGCTTTCCACCTACTGCTGGAACCCAGAAAGAGTGTTTTACATCCGAAGACTTCAAACTAAAGTAAACTCTTTCATCTGTAGGTACAACTAAATCCTGACCCGTCACAATTCCTTGCTTAGGATATTCAAATTCCCACCAATATAGATTGGAGCGTACATTAATAACAAGTGCATCAGAATTCTTCTTATCCATTTCTTTTACATCTGCAAGTTTAAAGGTAGCAGCAACCGTAGGAACGGCAAGAATAAGTAGTAATAAGATAGGAATTGTTGTCCAAATAATTTCAAGTTTGTGGCTTCCTTCTACTTGCTTTGGAATAGAATCATCTTTTCTTCTGAACTTAACAAGTACTAGAATAAAGATAATAGAAACAACTAAAATGACTCCTACCATAATAAAAGTACTTAATTTCATTAAATCGTATTGCATGTCTGCAACTTCACCAGCAGGTTGTAACGTCGACAAGTACTCTTTACCACATCCTGATAGAACGAGCATAAGAATAGCAAACATCGAGAACATCTGCCATTTTGCAAGCCTTTTCATGCTTAATCAAACCCCTCTTTCGCATATTGATTTCTAAATTATGTTTTGATCAAAAATGTATGTAGAATTGTTCTTTCTTTATTAGAGAATCCCCTTAACAAAGAAAGAACATCCAGACAAAGCTAAACTAATGTAACAATAACCATTGCTACAAAAATAATAGTTAAATATTGCAATGAGTACACAAACATTAACTTTGCCCACTTTATATCATCTTTGATCTTATATCCATAAATCCCTAAAACGAGCCAACCGATATTTAAAACAGTTGCCAGAATTAGAAATGGGATTCCTAAAGAAGTAAGTAAGAATGGTGTTGGCAACAAAAGTGCTACCCAGATTAAAATGTGTTTCTTCGTTGTTTTAAACCCTTTCACAACAGGGAGCATTGGAATACCTGCTGCGCGATATTCTTCTACCCTTCTCATCGCTAAGGCATAAAAATGCGGGGGCTGCCATATAAACATGATAATGAACAATGCCCAAGCAATCATATCAAGATTTCCATCTACTGCTGCCCAGCCGATTAACGGTGGGACAGCCCCGGATACACTGCCAATGATTGTATTTGAAACTAATTGCCGCTTCGACCATAGTGAATAGAGGACGACATAACTAAAAACTCCAAGCAGTCCTATCACCGTTGCAGTCATTGTTGTAAACAATAAACACATTGTACCCAGACCAATCAGTAAAATACCTAATAGAAGTACTTTAGAGGGTTCGATTCTCCCTGTTACTGTAGGCCTAGCTTTTGTTCTTTCCATTAAAGGATCAATATCACGATCAATATAATTATTAATACTGCAGGAACCCGCAATAATTAAGGATGACCCAACAACGGTAAGGAGAACAATATCTAAATTACCAAGAAAACTTTGACCAGTGAAATGAAGTGCTAGCCATATACCTGTAAAGGTGGTAATAATATTAGAATTCACAATCCCAATTTTAATAAGTGCTGTGAAATCTTTCCAAACTGAACTTTTTTCTAAAGTTGAATTGAGACTTGAGGCCCCATTCTCAATTGACGGATCACCAATTACCTTTGAATTGGACATCTATTCCCCTCCTAAAAACCATTTTCAATCTCCTAAAAACCGTACTAAATATTGTTTATCATTATTAGATAAATTCTCATAATTAAATAAAAAAGGCGTGATTCAGATAACACTTTCTCTGTATATTAAATCACACTTTCGAACATTTTTGTGAATTTTTTTCGAATAATTTTTGACTAAATTGTGTCCAACATAATCCGACACCAAAAACAATACATTTTTTCCTAAAATTCTAGTTAAAAAACAAAAAAACATTGATACGGCTCAAATTTTTGAAGATAATGGATGAGAGAAAAAGACTCCAATTATAGTTCTAACAGATTTCCCTTTAAACCTCAATCGTTTTCACTATAATAATAGTGGAAACCAAAAATTATTTATTCACCCTTATTTTTTATCATCTTTCCTTTTTTCCAAGGATAAATTCTGTTCTTTTTTAAAGTAATTCGTTATGATGGATAAGGGCTTATTCCGTTCCAACATTTTTTATTAATTATACTGTCAAGAATATTCTTTGACAAATTATTGAACTTATTATTTAAGTAGGTGATTTTCTTGCGTCGCTCTTTAAAGTGGCTAGCTGTAGCCACTACTATTGGGATGATATTTGTTTTGTTAGGTGGAGCACTTGTTACAAAAACGGAATCTGGAATGGGGTGTGGCAGATCCTGGCCCCTATGTAACGGACAATTTATGCCTACAGAGATAACTCCAGAACTAGTAATCGAATTGGCCCACAGGCTTGTCTCTGGTTCAGTTGGTTTCATGGTTCTGATTCTATCTATTTGGAGTTGGAAAGTAATCGGGCATATCCGGGAAACAAAATTCCTCTCATTTTTGTCATTTTTCTTTTTAGTTTTACAAGGTTTAATTGGGGCTGCTGCAGTTATCTGGGAGCAATCTGATTTTGTTCTTGCCCTGCATTTTGGTATTTCTCTCATATCTTTTGCCGCTGTGTTTTTATTAACCTTATTAATTTTTGAGATTGATAAAAAGTTTGAAGCAGATAAACTCATCATTGACAAACGAATGGGGTTTCATATCACTTCCGTATCCATTTTTAGTTATTTTGTGATTTATACCGGGGCACTTGTTCGTCATACGGAATCAAGCTTAATATGCCGAGATTGGCCGTTATGTATTAATGACTCATTCGCACTGCCAAGTAATTTATTTGAGTGGGTACAAATGGGCCATCGTACTGCAGCAGGGGTCATATTTATTTGGATTGCCTATATTGCATATTTGGCGGTCAAGCATTATAAACATCAAAAAGTTATCTATTGGGGCTGGATCGTCGCTTTTTTACTTGTTTCATTACAGGTAATGTCCGGTGCATTTGTTATTATCACCCGTTTAAATCTGTATATCGCCCTGTTCCATGCATTGTTTATTACTTGTCTTTTTGGAATGCTTAGTTATTTTCTATTGTTACTATCAAGATCAAGAAAAAATAAACAAAGCTAAAAAAAGTTGCCGAATATCCGGCAACTTTTTTTATATTACTTTTCAAGTTCTATTAGCAGGTCCCCAGTTTGGATGGAATCCCCACTCGTTACATGAATATCTTTAACTATCCCTGAGTAAGGTGCTTGGACAGTTGTTTCCATTTTCATTGCCTCTGTAATCATTAAATGATCACCTCGTTCAATCTTTTCACCTTTTTCAGCTAAAACTTTAACAACAGTACCTGGCATTGTCGCGGCGATATGCTGCTCATTTTTAGCATCAGCCTTTAATCTTGCTGTTACAGCTGATTTGATACTTTCATCTTTAATATTAACTTCACGGGGTTGTCCGTTTAATTCAAAATAAACGACACGTGTCCCATCTGCTTGTGGCTGACCAATCGAAACTAACTTCACTATAAGAGTTTTCCCCGTTTCAATTTCCACTTCAATTTCTTCTCCGAGCCTTAATCCATAAAGGAATGTTGGAGTATCGAGGAAGGAAATATTTCCAAACTGTTCTACCGTATTTATATACTCTTGAAAAACCTTGGGATAAAGAGCATAGGAAAGTATTTCTAAGTTTGTAACCTTTCGCCCTAGTTCTTTTTCGAGTTCATTCCTTAAACCATCGAAATTAACCTCTTCTAGCAGTTCACCTGGCCGGACTTCTAAAGCTTTTTTACCTTTTAATATCACTTTTTGTAATTCTTCTGGGAACCCTTGATACGGCTGCCCTAAATAACCTTGGAACATTTCAACAACAGAGTCTGGAAAGTCTAGAGATTCACCTCTTGCCAGCACATCTGCTTCGGTTAAGTTATTTTGAACCATAAATAGCGCCATATCGCCTACTACCTTTGAAGAAGGAGTTACCTTAACTATATCGCCAAACATTTGATTGACTCGTCCATACATTTCTTTTACCTGTTCCCAGTCCTCACCAAGACCTACACCCTTCGCCTGCTGCTGAAGATTACTATATTGTCCCCCTGGCATTTCGTGCTGGTATACTTCAGAATGAGGAGCAATCATTCCTGACTCAAAATCATGATAATATTTTCGGACATCTTCCCAGTAATAGGAGAGCTGCTCTAATGAGTCAATTTTAATATTTGGTCTCCTACTCTTCCCATCAAGAGCATAGTAAAGTGAATTTGCACTTGGTTGTGAGGTAAGTCCCGCCATTGTACTTAATGCTACATCTACAATATCTACCCCACCGTCGATCGCACGTGAATAAGTAAAGATTCCATTTCCGCTTGTATCATGGGTATGCAGATGGATTGGTATATTAATCGACTCTTTAAGTTCTGAAATGAGACGGTAAGCCGCTTCTGGTTTTAATAGTCCTGCCATGTCCTTAATCCCTAATATATGAGCACCTTGATTTTCAAGCTCTTTAGCCAAGGATTTATAGTACGTTAAATCATATTTTGTTTTTGTGGTATCAAGAATATCTCCCGTATAACAGATAGAAGCCTCAGCAATTTTCCCGGAAGAACGAACAGCATCAATCGCCACTTCCATTCCTTTTACCCAGTTTAAACTATCAAAGATTCTAAATACATCAATTCCTTCTTTAGCTGATTGATCGACAAATTCTCGAATAAGATTATCAGGGTAATTTTTATAACCAACCGCATTTGAACCACGAATCAACATTTGAAACAGAACATTCGGAATTTTTTTCCGAAGCATTCGCAGCCTTTCCCATGGATCCTCTTTTAAAAAGCGGTAGGCGACATCAAATGTTGCTCCTCCCCACATTTCAAACGAAAATAATTCAGGTAAAAGCTTGGCTGTCGGCTCAGCAATATGCAAGATGTCTGTTGATCTTACTCTTGTAGCTAATAATGATTGATGGGCGTCTCTAAAAGTCGTGTCTGTTAACAACACCTGGCTTTGCTCTTTAATCCATCTCACAAGTCCATCAGGACCGGTTTGATCAAGAATTTGTTTTGTTCCAAATTGATAAGGCGTGTCATATTTTAATTTTGGTATTCTAGGTTTTGTAAATACTGGTCGCTTCTTTTTTTCAATACCAGGGAATCCATTCACAGTTACCGTTCCAATATAGGAGAGCATCTTCGTGCCCCTATCTTTACTAACTGGAAAAACGAATAGCTCCGGTGTTGTATCAATAAAGGAGGTATCATATTCTCCTTTTCGAAACTTTTCGTGTTTAACGACATTCTCTAGAAACGGGATATTTGTTTTTATTCCACGAATTCTAAACTCTCGTAAATTTCTGACCATTTTGGATGCAGCTTGCTCAAATGTTAATGCCCATGTTGAAAGCTTCACAAGTAAAGAATCATAATACGGGGTAATAACTGCTCCTTGGAATCCGTTTCCAGCGTCAAGACGAACTCCAAATCCCCCACCGGAGCGATAAGCCATAATCTTACCGGTATCAGGCATAAAATTATTTAATGGATCTTCGGTTGTAACACGTGACTGAATCGCAAAGCCATTGATTCGGATATCTTCCTGTGCTGGAATCCCGATAATCGGACTATGAAGTTCTTGACCCTCAGCAACTAATATCTGAGTATGTACAATATCAATCCCTGTGATCATTTCCGTGACAGTATGCTCTACCTGGATCCTCGGGTTTACTTCAATGAAGTAAAAGTCATTTCCTGAAACAAGAAACTCAACTGTTCCCGCATTTAGGTATTCTACATTTGCCATTAATTTAACTGCAGCAGCACAAATTTCCTCGCGTAATTGCTCCGAAATTGAAACGCTTGGCGCCACTTCAACAACTTTTTGGTGTCGTCGTTGAACGGAACAATCCCTATCAAATAAATGAACGATATTTTTATGAGCATCACCAATAATTTGAACCTCAATATGCTTAGGTTTTTCAATAAGCTTTTCTAAATAAACCTCATCACTGCCAAAAGCTGCTTTTGCTTCCGATTTAGCCCGTTCAAAAGCTTCTTTCAGTTCCTCTTCCGTTTTGACAATTCTCATCCCTCGACCGCCGCCGCCTAGTGCAGCCTTAATAATTATTGGAAAGCTATGAGTTTCGACGAAATTTAGTACGTCACTTAAATCGTTTACTGGACCATCACTTCCCGGAATAACTGGAATACCGGCAAGTTCTGCCTGCTTTCTTGCCTTAACTTTGTCACCAAACATATCTAAATGTTTAGATTTCGGTCCGATAAAAATAATTCCTTCTTCTTCACATCTTCTTGCAAAATGAATATTTTCCGATAAGAAGCCATAGCCTGGATGAATGGCATCTGCACCGCTGAATTTAGCGATTTCAATGATTCCATCTATATCTAAATAAGCATCTATAGGTTTTTTTCCTTCTCCAACTAAATAAGCTTCATCAGCTTTGTAGCGGTGATAAGAGCCTGAATCTTCTCTTGAATATATTGCTACCGTACGTATATTTAACTCCGTACAAGCACGAAAAACACGGATCGCAATTTCCCCTCTGTTTGCTACCAAAACCTTTTTGATTTGTTTCCCCAATAGAAGCACCTCATTCTCTCTATTATTTTATAAAAAACGCAGGGAATTTTTGTTCCCCGCGTTATCAACGCAATTTATATACATTTCCTTCTTGCAGGGTTATCTTTTTTTCCTTCTCAGACTGCTTTGTTTTGTATTTACTTTCATATTTCACAAACATAGAAACATTCACGAGAATTCCTGAAGCAATTGCTAATTGAAGAAGCGATGATCCACCATAACTTACAAATGGCAATGTTACACCAGTAAGCGGAATGATTCCCGAAACACCTGCAAGATTAATAAATGACTGAATTCCAATCATACTAGAGATTCCAATCGCTAATAAACTGCCAAAAGGGTCTTTACAGCGCAAGCCAAGATAGATCCCTCGCAAGACAATGTACCCTAGCGTAAGAATGACAAAACTAACTCCCCAAACTCCAAGTTCTTCGGCGATTACTGCCATGATAAAGTCCGTATGTGACTCTGGTAAATAACCTAGCTTTTGAACACTCTTCCCTAGTCCTAGCCCATTTACTCCACCAGAACCGATGGCAATATAAGAGTTTGCTAGATGAAAACCTGAACCTAGTTCATCGGCAAAAGGATCACTTAATACGGAAAATCTGTCCTTACGTTTATCGGAAAAAATTTCATCCTGTAATGCAAGGATGACTGGTGACATCAATATCAATCCAAGTAAAATTAACTTGATTATATTTTTGAAGTTCATTCCTGACGAAAGAATAATCGTACCAGCTATTAAGCAAATAATAATGGCTGTCCCAAAGTCTGGTTGAAAAGCAATTAATCCACAGACAATTACTAGGTATGCTAACGGAGGAAGGACGCCATGATTAAATTTATTAATATATTCTTGTTTTTTGGCATAAACTGCAGATAGATAAATAATTAATGAAATTTTTACAAATTCAGCGGGTTGAATACTAATAAAGCCTAAGTCATACCAACTTTGGGCATTCCCTCTAACTTGTCCGAAAACAAAAAGTCCTAGGAGAGCAATGATAGAAAAACCAACCATTGGTAGTAAGAATTTCGTACTTTTCATTATTTTATAAGGGAATAATGCTGTCACACCAAAAATAATCGCAGAAACTAATAGATATAGTTTTTGTTTCTGGTAAAAATAATCACTTGGAACATCATATCTTTGGACAGACGATGCTATGCTGGCACTATAGACCATGACCATACCAAATAGGGCTAAAAGTATAATGGAAATGATGATCGAATAATCATAGGACTTAAATATTTTCTTAATCATATAATAACTTCCTCGATTTCAAAATTGTCGTTATTACTATTATAATAGAAAATCCTACGAATTTCTTGAGGAAAAGTTACTGTACATCAAGATTTTAAATAGAGAATATTCCGAAAAAGGAATATAATAAAAAACTCAAACAACTCCCTGATACATTGTTTGAGTTTTTTAGTTATTTTCTTATGGATGCATCGTGAAGCGCTGATAATTCTCTTTCTAATTTATCTAAGATCGCTTTGCCATCCTTGACGTCAATTAAGCCCAATCTAACCGCAAATTCAATCTCTCTAGATAACCCAAACATTTGCGTGTCCAATACCTCTTCATAAAGAGGGCATTGAGGCATCGTGAGATTATCCATTTGCACTTTAATAAGCTTTAATATCTTTTCAGCGTCAGCCTGCAATAAGGCATATGCTTTTTCGTGATGATTCACAACCATTTCAGACGCCAACATTGATCCCCCCATTTCAGAGCGATTACCAATCTATCTATAAATTTTACCTTTTACTAGTGAAAATTGCAAGAACATTAACGCAATGAATACCATGATTGTCCAAATATGACATTCCCCATCATACAGGTTATACTTTTATTGTGTAGAATTGGAGGAATGGAAGATGGAGAGCATCATAATAATTTCTGGAGAAACGAAATTTTCCATTACACTTGACCCAGGTGTTTGGATTTTCGATGACCGTAAAATTGAGTTAACTACCTTTTTTTCTAAGCAACAAGAAGTAACCGATGAGCTGGAAGCCTATACAAGGTCTGTTTCAAAACATTGGGATCGTGAAATAACTGAAGGTGCCGTTTTTCCGCCAACTTTAAAGACCGAAAAAAAATATGAAAAAGAAAAGGTTTTAACTGGCACATTTGGAATTCCTTTTAAGCCATTCTTAACAAACGCTGAGCCTAAACAAAACGCAAAGAAAGTGATTGTAAAAACGGTTAATGAGGAACATGAAATATCACTCGATATAGCGAAAGAACTTATTCTCGCTTTCTCTGATGCAGGAAAACCTCTAACTAGCGACGGACCTATTCATGTTTATTTCGGAGATGGCTCAAACAAAGGAAATCCGATAAAGAACGTGAGAGAGTTCATCGTAAAGTAAGACAACGGGTGCCCTTTTGGTACCCGTTTCCTATTAAATGCTATCGCATTGCTTTCTTACCGCTAGAGAAGCTCAGCTGCAAGTCTTGCTAATCCAGACCTTTCCCCCTTCAATAATTTAACATGTCCGGAAACAAGCTGATCCTTAAACCGCTCAACTACATAAGTAAGACCATTATTATAGGCATCAAGATATGGATGGTCAATTTGCTCTGGATCCCCCATTAAGACTATTTTACTTCCCTCACCCACCCGGGTTAAGATGGTCTTTACTTCATGCTTCGTTAAATTTTGTGCCTCATCAATGATGATAAATTGCTTTGGTAAGCTCCTACCGCGAATATAGGTTAGGGCCTCAACCTCGATCGACCCCATACCCGCAAGGATGGCATCTAACTCCCCTGGCTTTTTTGTATTAAATAAATATTCAAGATTATCATAAATCGGCTGCATCCATGGTCTAAGTTTTTCTTGTTTTTCTCCAGGTAAAAAACCGAGATCTTTTCCTACTGGTACAATTGGCCGTGCCACGAGAAGTTTTTTAAATTCTCTAAAGTCCTCAGTCAACATTAAACCAGCTGCAAGTGCAAGTAGGGTTTTTCCAGTTCCAGCTTTCCCAATCAAGGTGACAAGTGGAATATCTTTACGCAGCAATAATTCAATGGCCATTGTTTGCTGAACATTTCTGGAATGAATTCCCCAAACATGTTCTTGATTGATGGCAAGTTTCTTTACTTTTTTCCTGGTTTTGTCCACCATTCCTAACGCTGAAGATGAACCGCCAAGTGAATCCTTCATGATTAAATATTGATTCGGATTAAATGAATGTGTTGAAATTTCCGATAGAAGCAGTTCACCTTTTTCATAAAAGCGCCCTAGTAATTCTACTGAGAGAAATACCTCCACAAAGCCTGTGTAAATATGATCAACCTCGACGACTCGATCGCTTAAAAAGTCCTCAGCTGTTAATCCAATGGCATCAGCCTTCACTCTCACGAGAGCATCCTTGCTCACTAAGATAACAGGCTTACCATTTTCCTTCATTAGTTCCTCTGAAGATAAGTTCTTTGCAACTGCGAGAATTCGATTATCATTTGTTTTTTCAATAAAAATGTCCTGTAAATCGTGAAATGCTCGATGGTTCAACTCAATCCGAATGGTTCCACCATTTTCAAGCGGAATTTTCTCATGAAGTTTTCCTGCGGCTCTCATGCCATCAATTAATCTTGAAACATGCCGGGCATTTCTTCCTATTTCATCCATATACCTTTTCTTTGAGTCCACTTCTTCTAGGACAACTGCTGGTATGACAACTTCATTATCTTCGAAAGAGAATATGGAATACGGGTCTTGTAATAAGACGTTTGTATCTAACACGTATATTTTACTCAAAGCGACGCCTCCACTATTTCTAGTTGTTAGGTTTGTACCCCGAATAGATGACAAACCTATTTGCTAGAAACGACTTTGGTAAAATATATGTTTATTCGAATAAAGATAGAAGGTTTTCCGCACAATAAATGTAAGTTGACTATTACAAATAACAATCTTTTTTATTCGTTTATTTCAACTCTTTGTGGAGGAGGATATTAAATGAAGAAGTTTTTTATGATTATTGGCTTAATTTTAGTTTTAATTGGATGTAATAACACCAATACTGCCCAAAATGATCAAAAGCAAAATTTAATAAACGTAAAGAACAGCGAAATTGAAAATGTCGATCGTAAAACCGGTCAGCAGGTTTCCAAACGTCTTGTTGAACTCGCAACTAGTATTCCAGAGGTAAACGATGCGACGGCAGTCGTCCTCGGAAGGTATGCAATCGTTGGAATTGATGTCAATTCCAAGGTAGATCGTTCACAGGTGGGTTCGATTAAGTACTCAGTCGCTGAAAGCTTGAAAAACGACCCCTATGGTGCCAGGGCAGTGGTCATTGCTGATGCAGATACTAATCAGCGCTTAAAGGAAATATCAGCTGATATTCAAAAGGGAAGACCAATACGTGGAATCATGGAGGAGTTAGCCGATGTTGCCGGACGATTAATGCCGGAAATTCCAGCTAAAATTATCGACCCGAATCCAACAAAAGCACCCGAAGAACCAAAGAAACAGCTTAATCAACAAGAAGAAAAGACATTAGATCGTAAACAAGAAGAAGAATCAAAAGAGCATATGCACAAAAAACCACAATAGAAAGAAAAGCGGAAGCTCCAGCGCCTAGGGGCTTATGACCCTAGGCGCTGGAGCTAGCCAAAAAAGCTTAGTCAAACGACTAAGCTTTTTTCATGGCTTCCATTACTTGAGTATCTAATCTTGCGGCTGCCGCCTTGTCATAGGTTTTGTCGTACTGTGGCTCTGTGACAATTTTAGAACCATAGAACATTACATCTCTAACCTCGTTAATCCTAATCTCGATCAACGCCAGTTTTAGTGGTACATCTTTTAGTCTCTCTTCTTTAAGAGCGGCATCGCCTTGAATGGAGTATGTAGATTCATTAGCAATTAAATTTAATACAACTTTGTTGTTTTGATTAATATTCTGAATAATTCTTGACCGATTATCTACTGCAAAATAGATTGTATCTTCATCTTTTGCTAATACCCAAGAAATTGCACTTACATTTGGGCCTCCTGTTTCAAAATCAATTGTTGCTAATGTAACGAACCTTTCCTTTTGCAGCTCTTCAAATAATGGCTGAATAAGCTTTGGTTCAACCTGATTTGCCATTCCATACAACCCCTTTAATCATTTCCATGATGCTATTTTAAAAACAGATATTCTCATATTACTATTATCTGTTTTTTTCATCAACTTAAACACATTTGGTTACCTTCCACAGAAGAGAATGTTATACTATAATATAACTGTAAAAGAATGGACTCGAGGTGTATGATGAGAGTAAAATGCGTGATCTGCGATAAAATTGAATCAATTGAAGATGAATCCTTGGAGGCAAAACGTCTTCGAAATCGTCCAATCCATACATATATGTGTCATGACTGCAGTAATCGAATATCTGAAAAAACAAAGGCAAGACTTGACAGTGGAAATTTTAGATTATACCGCGCTCGTTCTGAAGATGATAATTGGTAAGAGAACAGCTACTTAAACAAAAGACCCGCATGTTTTTATGACATGCGGGTCTTTTCTATGATAAGAAAGTATAAAATTCAAATTTGAGAATTGTCCAGCTCCAGCGCCCTAGCGGCTAGTGTCCTTCGCTCTCCGCCCTACGATAAGTCAAGCACGAATGCGCTATCGCTCTTCGCGTTTCCTTTATCTCAGTTGGAGCGCTCCATAAAGGAAGGCATCGTAAGCATTGGCATCGCACGAAGGAAAAGCGTTTTTCTTTTTCGAGGAGGCCATACGCCGCTGACCAGGGCGCTTCCGCTTTTCTTAGTCTTCAAATGGGAAGTTACAATATTTATCAGGCTCTTCGTTGATTTGGTTGAGCATAACCTCTATCAGTTCACGAGGAAAGCGTGTCTTTTTCGTTTCTCCACCCTGAATATATGAAACATAGTACATCATCTCATCGGTTGTCACTTCAATATTCGTCAAACGGTATTCGTTCATGATCATATCATCAAACAGATCTAACGTTTCTCTCGCTGCCGTATCCTCAGGACGAGCATCACATACAACCTTTATCGAAAGCCAATTATAAAGTGCATCCTGTACCGATTTCATTTCTGTATCCCCCGTTACTTTGCTTCAGCCTGCTGTTTCTTCGATTGGTGTAAGCGAATTTTATAAATGATTAAGATTAAAGCAGCTACAACAAGTCCCTCTGCAATCGGCAAAAAGATACCTAATAAAGTAAGGATTGTACTGCCAGCCGCTAAAAAAATGTAAATAATAATCGTTTTTCCAAGTGGCAGCTTTTTTGCAAAACCAAGTTTATATACCAAAATCGATAATGCGACGATGGTTAAATAGAGAAGCCACATTCCTAATTTTGGCTGTTCGGTTACATTATACAGAGCAGGGAAAAACGAAAGCCGTTCCGCTACATTCACTTAGCAAAACCTCCTCTCACGAGAGCTTAGCTCAATTCTGCATATTTTTTCTTTTTCGCTTGTCTTTCTCGTTCATTTTTATCAAGGATTTTCTTACGCAAACGAATGGATTCAGGTGTTACTTCACAGAACTCATCATCGTTAAGATACTCTAAAGACTCCTCTAAAGTCATTATTCTTGGCTTTTTAATAACCGAGGTTTGGTCTTTGTTTGCTGAACGGATATTGGTTGCCTGTTTTACTTTGGTAATATTAACGGTGATATCATTTTCACGAGTGTGTTCACCAACAATCATGCCTTCATAAATTTCAGTTCCCGGATCAACGAAAATGGTTCCGCGATCTTCAACCTGCATAATCCCGTAAGTAGATGCTTTACCTGATTCCATAGAAACAAGGACACCTTGACGTCTTCCACCTACTTGGCCTTGAAGCATTGGCTGATAACTATCGAATGTATGGTTGATAATTCCATACCCTCGCGTCATCGTTAAGAACTCAGTCGTATAGCCAATTAATCCCCTTGCTGGAACATTAAAGATTAAGCGAACTTGACCAGAACCATTGTTGATCATATCAATCATTTCACCTTTACGGGCACCAATAGATTCCATTACCGCACCAGTATGTTCTTCAGGAACATCAATTTGAACTCTTTCTACTGGTTCACAGCGAATACCGTCAACCTCTTTTACAATTACTTCTGGTTTTGACACTTGAAGCTCGTAGCCTTCACGACGCATATTTTCAATTAAGATGGATAAATGTAATTCACCACGCCCTGAAACAATCCAAGCGTCAGGCGAATCAGTATTATCAACTCGCAAGCTTACATCTGTTTGTAATTGTGCATGTAATCTTTCTTCAATTTTTCTTGAAGTTAAATATTTTCCTTCTCTACCTGCAAACGGGCTATTGTTTACAGCGAAAGTCATTTGCAGGGTTGGTTCATCAATTCTTAGAACAGGCAGTGCCTCTTGATGCTCAACTGGACAAACGGTTTCACCGACGTTGATATCTTCCATTCCTGAAACGGCAATCAAATCTCCTGCTTTTGCTTCCTGAATTTCTTGGCGCTTTAATCCGAAGAAGCCAAAAATTTTGGTAACACGGAATTGTTTAACAGAACCATCCAGTTTCATCAAGGCAACCTGCTGGCCAACCTTCATTGTGCCCCGGAATACCCTTCCAATCCCAATTCTACCAACATAATCATTATAATCAAGTAAGGCAACCTGGAATTGAAGTGGCTCCTCATGGTTATCAACTGGTGCTGGGATGTGCTCTACAATCGCATCATATAAACATTGCATGTTTTCATCCTGCTTTTCAGCATCAACACTTGCAGTACCATTGATAGCAGAAGCATAAATGACAGGAAATTCAAGCTGATCTTCTGTTGCATCCAGCTCAATAAACAAATCAATGACCTCATCAATGACTTCTGCTGGACGTGCAAAGTCCCGGTCAATTTTATTGACAACGACAATCGGAGTTAAATTTTGCTCTAGTGCCTTCTTTAGAACAAAACGTGTTTGTGGCATTGTACCCTCATAGGCATCAACGACAAGTAAAACACCATCAACCATTTTCATAATCCGTTCCACTTCACCGCCGAAATCAGCGTGTCCTGGTGTGTCTAAAATGTTGATTCTTGTATCTTTATATTGAATCGCTGTGTTCTTTGCAAGAATCGTAATTCCACGTTCTCTCTCTAGGTCATTTGAATCCATTGCACGTTCTTCAACATGCTCATTTGAACGGAAAGTTCCTGACTGTTTCAATAATTGGTCGACCAAAGTAGTTTTTCCATGGTCTACGTGGGCGATGATTGCAATATTGCGAATATCTTCTCTTATCTTCAAAAGATTCACTCCTACCTCTATTTAAAAAAATTCAAGCTATATATAGTTTCCCATTTACAACTAAAACATTATACCATAATTAAAGTGGAAACCTATAAGGTTTTTATATAGAATGAAATTATTATATTTGTTTTCTCGGGGAGGGGATTTATCTGAAGAATCAAATCAAGTGGATTTTCGTTGTCTATTCGATTCTTGCAGCCTGTGGAATTATGGGAATTGGTGTAGCAATTGGAGAAAAGAGTGTTACCGGGATTATCGGTTGTATCCTTGCCGTTATCGTTGTGATGGGAATGGGTTTTAAAACAAAAGCAAAAATGCGAGCGAACGGAGAATTATAAATCATACTTAAAAGAAGCCTGAGACAATCAGGCTTCTTACCATTTCCCATCTTTTAAATAATCCTTCATGATTGTTTGGTGTAAGCCAGGTTTGGCAACGAGAAGTGAATCTTTCGATATATAGTCGAGCTTTTCACCTCTTAAGTTCGAGGTTACCCCTCCTAATTCCTCAATAATAACAGCACCTCCCGCATAATCCCATGGTGATAACCGCATCGAGATATACGCATCTACCCGGCCAGTTGCTACAAACACCATTTCAAGTGCGGCCGACCCATAAGATCTAGTTCCCCTTGCTTCTTTAACTAACGGGATCATCAAATTGTGATCAATACGATGATTTTCCATCACCCAAGTTGCATTCAAAGCTATAATCGATTCTTTTACCGTAGTTTCCTTTAATATAGGAAGCCTAACATCATTCATAAAAGCCCCTTTATCTTTAATGGCATGGTATAATTCGTTGTGGGCTACATCATATATGATTCCAATTTTACCTTTCCCTTCTTCATAAATACCAAGGGAAATTGCAAAGTTCCGCTGTTGATGAACGAAATTCATGGTCCCATCAATCGGATCAATGATCCAAACAATGCCGTCAAGATCCTCTAGTTCATCGCCTAATCCCTCTTCCCCTAATATTTTATGGGCTGGAAAAGTGGTTCTAATTTTATTAATAAAAAACTGTTCAATTTCCTTATCAATATTCGTAACTAGATCATTTGGATTTGATTTTGTCTGAATATTTAAGGTTTGATGAAACGAACTTCGGATTTTCTCCCCTGCCTCAATTACCCATTGCTTTGCAAGAAGTTCAATGTATTCCCAGTCCATAATTTCCCTCCAATATTTTCTATAATCATCCATTTTATGTATCTAAATAAAATAATAAACGAACTCTCTCCAATATTTCCAGAGTTCGTTCTATATTATCTCATAAAATAATCTATTTCGTATCATTCCCAAAAGTATCACCTTTGAAGATTATTTCTAAAGAGCCTTTAATCGCACTAATTCTAGGCGAATTTTCTCTAATTTTTGTTTACATTCCTTCATTTTCTTTTCATTTTTTTCTTCGATCGCCTCAAATAGCGTTGCTAATTCATAATCCATTTCTAATCTTAAGACTGCCTTTCTTTCTTTCTCGCCAACTTTTTTTAAGGACGTATTCATGACTTGTTTCATTTTACGCTCTCCTTTCAATCGTTATTAACTTATTTTTCAGACTATTTTTACTGATATAATATGAGCCACTATGTAAGGTTGCAACAAATTTGTGTGTTAACCTAGATAGGCATTAAACTTATTCAAATTCCGACAATATGCTACAATAAATAAAAATGTTCGGCAGGAGGACTTTTTATGGAATTTCAAGGATTCACCAATATTGATTTCGAAGTTTTTCAAATAGATGGTTTAGAACCAAGAATGGATGCGTTAAAAGAAAGGATTCGCCCAAAACTAGAAAGCCTTGGGGAATATTTTGCCCCCACTTTATCGACCTTGACCGGCGATGAAATGTTTGTTCATGTGGCTAAACATGCGAGAAGAACCATTAATCCACCAAAAGATACTTGGGTTGCGTTTGCAAATAATCCAAGGGGTTACAAAATGATGCCCCATTTCCAAATTGGACTTTGGGAAACTCATCTATTTATCTGGTTTGCTGTTATTTATGAGGCACCGCAAAAACAAGAGATTGCGGTACGGCTCTCAAAAAAAATATCAAAAATTTATAAAGAAATACCAAAGGAATTTGCTTGGTCTCTTGACCACACTAAGACAGAATCCTATCAACATGGGCAGCTAAAAAAAGAGGATCTTAAAAGCATGTTAGAGCGATTGGAAAAAGTAAAGAAAGCAGAGTTATTGTGCGGATATGAAATAAGTCGGGAAAAAGTATTAGAGATGAGTGCAGACGATTTGCTTCAACAAATAAATGAGGTATTTAATAAAGTAGCACCTCTATACAAAATGGCTTTAAATATCAAATAGAAAAAAGCTCCAGAGAACCTGGAGCTTTTTTCTACTTCATTATGATCTTCTCACCAGAGGCAGTTTCTTTTGCTTTTTTTATTGCCCTATAGGAGGAATAACCACTAATTTCTTCAAATTCGCCACAAATTGTTTTTTCTTCTGCTTTGCTTGGAACAATTTCTTTAAAACGGCGATAGATGTTCATTAGTTCATCACGATCGATGCCTTTTTCATAGGCTTTTTCAATTGCTTCATAGTATTTAATGACATCAACGATTTCATCGGTTGACCAATGATAATCAATTGGGTACTGATATTCCAAAATTTCACCTGCTCACTATTTTTACATAACCTTATATTATCGTTATTTTGTCCATTTTTCACGAATTTTTTCTGCATCTTTAATCATGCGGCTAAAAAGTTCAGCTACCGAAGGAACATCTTTTATTAGTCCCATTACCTGACCAGCCCAAGCAAAACCTTCATTTTCCGCCCCATTGTATATGTAGCGTTTATTCGCCTTGCCACTAATTAGATCTTTCAGTTGTTCGTAATCCCCGTTTTCTTTTTCTACCTCAAGGATTTTCTCAGTCCAATAATTAGCAATCGCCCGCGCTGGCATCCCTAGAGTGCGTTTAATAATAACAGTATCAGCTTCTGTTCCTTCGACTAACCTCTGTTTATAAAGCTCATTTGCATGGACACATTCCTTCGTAGCAATAAATCTCGTTCCCATTTCAATTCCTTCTGCTCCTAGGCTTAAGGCCGCCATAAATCCTCTTCCATCCCCTATTCCTCCGGAAGCAATAACCGGAATAGAAACAGCGTCCACCACTTGTGGAATAAGAACCATTGTTCCAATATCATCCCTACCCAGATGTCCTCCTCCTTCTTGTCCAACAACCATCACGGCATCTGCACCAAGCTGCTCCGCCTTCTGAGCCTGTCTTTTTGCTGCTACTAAGACCAGCTTTTTGATGTCTGTCCCTTTTAATTGTTCAAAAATAGGGGCTGGGTTGCCTCCAGTCATCGAAATAACCGGAACATCTTCATCAATGGCTACTTGTAGCATATCCGCAAACGGTCTACCGTGCTGACCTATTGCATAGTTGACACCAAAAGGTTTATTCGTCAGCTTTTTCACTTTCCTTATTTCCTCACGAAGCTGGTCTGGGTTCGCTAGTGACATCGCGGTAATTTGCCCAAGTCCGCCAGCATTCGAAACGGCGGCCGCCAGTTCAGAATAAGCAAGATAAGCAAGCCCCCCCTGAATAATCGGATATTTGATATTTAAAATGTCCGTTACACGTGTTTGCCAATTCAATACAATCCCTCCTAATAATGTTACTAACATATTTCTTTCTTAAAGGGTAAATATCCTTTTTTGAAGGGACACTAAAACAGAAAAGCACAAGGCGTACGAAATAAAAGTAGCTAAGTGAAACATATATCTCTATGCAAGCATAAGTAATAGTGCTATAATTTCATTTGTTTTATGTATTTATATACAATGTACTTTTTAAATAAAGAGGTGTGGAACTAAATTGTCGCAAAATCAAACACCGTTATTTAGCGGTTTATTAGAACATGCAAAAAATAATCCGGTCCAATTCCATATACCGGGACATAAAAAAGGAGCAGGAATTGATCCTGATTTCCGCCATTTTATTGGGGACAATGCCCTATCCATTGATTTAATAAATATCGGACCTTTAGATGATCTTCACAGCCCTAAAGGAATGATTAAACAGGCTCAAGATTTAGCAGCGGAAGCATTTGGTGCAGATCGTACATTCTTCTCTGTTCAAGGAACTAGCGGTGCCATAATTGCCATGATTATGGCTGTTTGCGGACCTGATGATAAAATTATCGTTCCAAGAAATGTGCATAAATCTGTGATGTCAGCCATAGTCTTCTCGGGAGCTATCCCTGTATTTATTCATCCAGAAATTGATGAAGAACTAGGTATATCACATGGAATTACCACCGATTCTGTGGAGAAAGCACTTCTTCAGCACCCAGACGCTAAAGCAGTTCTGGTGATTAATCCAACGTATTTTGGAATTTCTGCGGACTTAAAAAAGATTGTTGAAATCGCCCACTCTCATAATGTTCCGGTACTTGTTGATGAAGCGCATGGGGTTCATATTCACTTTCACGATGAATTACCTCTTTCTGCCATGCAGGCAGGTGCGGACATGGCTGCCACTAGCGTTCATAAGCTCGGAGGGTCGATGACACAAAGCTCAATTTTGAACGTAAAAGAAGGTTTAGTTTCTGCTAAGCATGTCCAAGCAATACTAAGCATGCTTACAACCACTTCCACATCGTATTTATTACTTGCTTCTCTAGATGTTGCACGGAAACAATTGGCAACCAGAGGTAAGGAATTAATCGACAAAACGATCGTCCTTGCACAAACAATACGAAAAAGAATCAACGAAATTGATCATTTGCATTGTATTGGTGAAGAAATATTAGGCTCTAAGGCCACATTTGATTATGATCCAACAAAGTTAATTATTTCCGTAAAAGAATTGGGATTAACCGGTTATGAGGTCGAAAAATGGTTAAGAGAGAAACATAATATTGAAGTTGAAATGTCCGATTTATACAATATCCTTTGTATTATCACCCTTGGGGATACAGATTATGAAGCAGACCTGTTAGTAAATGCCTTAAAAGAACTAGCCATGGAACGCGAAGATCTCGGGAGTACGCATAATCCATTACAAGTATTGTTGCCAGACATCCCTGTGCTTGCATTAACGCCTAGAGACGCTTTCTATGCAGACACGGAAGTCATTCCATTTGAAGAATCAGAAGGTAGAATTATTGCGGAGTTCATCATGGTCTATCCTCCTGGAATTCCAATTTTCATTCCAGGTGAAATTATCACAAAAGAAAACCTACATTACATCCAGAAAAATCTTGAGGCTGGATTACCTGTTCAAGGTCCTGAAGATGATGAAATCAAAACCATTCGTGTTATAAAAGAATATAAAGCTATTCGTTAATACACAAAAATACAGGATTCCAATTTGGAATCCTGTTTCTATTTTAAAAAGTAGGTTTTAAATTATTCTTCTGAATGATGTTCATCACAGCAATTACATTTTGAATAGAGAACTGTTACTTTTTCATCTTCAAAATGATCAATAGTTGAATCACAAGCCTGGCATACGATTGTACCCATTTTTTTCAATCCCCTTTTCATAATGAAATGTTTATTGAAAGCGTTTTAACATCCTTAAATCTATAATAATATAACACATTTAAAATTTCAAGCCTAAATTGTATGTCACATTTATTTTTTTATAATAAAAAAAGACCCTCGAACAGGCCTTTTTCATTTAAAATTACTCATATTCGGTTACAAAAGGAATTTGTGGAAGGGTTAAGCTGAAGAATTCGGCTAAATCAGCGGCTTGTTGCTTATCAGGAATCCGAAAAACATTTTGAAGGTATTCAATGTCTTTAATTTCGTTTGGGTCGAGGAGAGTTGAACGGCCAGTTTGCATGCAGACAACAAGGGGCTTTCCAAAAAACATATTAGTGAAAATGATCCCGAAATCATACCGTGTATGTTCGGTTGTAAATCCAATAAATCTCACATTTACATTCTCATGCTCATCATAGAGTTTATCGAATAATTCCATATGAAGCCTCCTTTATATTAACATTCAGAATATTATTATAATTCATTTTTTGGTAATTAACAACCTCATTTATCACTAACAGTTGTCATCCAGGTTTTTTCAGTGCTAGAATAGAGGTGACATAAATGGGCTAGGGGGGAATGATGATGGCTGAAAACGCATTCATTAAGCTTGTGCCTTCATCTGCACAGCAAACCGTAACGGTTGATGAGCTAAAGGATCTTTTCCAATATTATAAAAATATCACCGTTAAAACGGGAGATCAATTAAATTGGCAATATGGCGAATCTGCTTTTCCGTATGAAATAAAAGAAACAGAGGATGGAAAAGGGAAATGGTTTTATTTACACTCAAACAACGAACGTTATTACGCGATTTTAATTGGCATTGATCAAGAAACCATTCGAGATGAAGAGGGTAATGAAAGTGAACAAACCTACATACAGGTCACATTACCGGAACAATCAACCTTTGGTGATAAAGGAAAGGCAAATGAATTCTGTAAATTCCTTGCTAAGAAATTAAAAGCAGAATTGCATCTTTTTAATGAAAGAGTCATGTACTACTATCCAAGGAAATAAATGCTTAAACTCCCTAATAGGGAGTTTTTTAATGTGTAATTAATGAAAGTGTGTAATGGATGGAAGTATAAATCACGAGGCTGAGTGAAGTAATAAAGAAAGTTTTTTCTTTCGATTTTGTCACAGAATTTCCAATTAAAAATGCTATATAAAAGAAAACAAAAAACATTAAGACTTTATACATGAGCTGGTCATGCTTGGACAGCCATTCAATCAAGGTGAAACTGCTCCAAATGAAAAACTGCAGAATTACGACAATATAAACCCTCATATTCATCACCACTTTAAACATACGTCTTAATAGAAATATCGTTCTGTTGTTAAGTAATATATATGAATGAAAACAGGGAGATATATTTGATATTCGCTAAAAAATGGGAAAGTCCTTTCCGTTATGAAACGAAAAGGACTTGGATGTATCATTATTTTAGAATGTGGATTGGTGTTCCAAGCACTACTTCAGCAGCTTCCATTGTAATTTCCCCTAATGTTGGGTGAGCATGAATGGTCATTGCTAAATCTTCTGCAGTCATACCAGCCTCAATAGCTAAACCTAATTCAGCAATCATATCAGATGCACTTGCACCGGCAATCTGTGCACCGATAACAAGGCCATCCTCTTTACGAGTCACAAGCTTAACAAAACCATCTGCACTATCAAGCGATAATGCACGGCCATTTGCAGCAAATGGGAATTTAGCCGCATTTACTGTGATTCCTTCTTTTTTCGCTTGCTCTTCTGTATAACCAACACTTGCTAATTCTGGTTCTGAGAAGACAACTGCAGGGATCGCTAAATAATCAATTTCAGAGGAATGTCCTGCAATAGCCTCTGCCGCGATTTTCCCTTCATAGGATGCTTTGTGTGCTAATTGTGGACCTTGAACGACATCACCAATGGCGTAAATATTTCCAACACTTGTACGGCATTGCTTATCAATTTCAATAAGTCCTCGATCCGTTAGCTTCACACCAATTTGATCAAGTCCCATTTCATCTGTATTAGGTCGGCGTCCAACCATTACAAATACATAGTCAGCCTCAATTTTCTTCTCTTCACCTTTAGTTTCAAACGTTACAACAACACCGTTTTCGGTTTCTTCTACACCTTTAGCTAATGCTTTTGTATAGAATTCTGCACCCTTTTTCTTCATGGTTTTCTTTACAAGGGCAGCCATTTGTTTATCAAATACACCTAGTCCAAGAATTTCATCTGCACCTTCTAAAATCGTTACTTGAGTACCGAAGCTTGCATAAGCACCACCAAGCTCAATTCCAATTACACCGCCGCCAATTACAACGATTTTCTCTGGAATTTCTTGAAGATTGAGTGCACCTGTTGAATTTAGAACACGTTTAGAATATTTAAAGGTAGGTAACTCGATTGGACGAGATCCTGTTGCAATGATCGCATTTTTAAATGTGTATGTTTGTGCAGAATTTTCACCAATGACGCGCAATGAATTGCCATCAACAAAGTATGCTTCTCCACGAACGATGTCAACCTTGTTACCTTTTAATAAACCTTCAACACCGCCAGTTAATTTTTTTACAATTCCAGATTTAAATTCCTGAACCTTTGTAAAATCAACCTTGACGTTTTCTGCAGTAATACCAAATGCATCCGAATGCTTAGCAACCTCGTAGCGATGACCGGCTGCAATAACAGCTTTCGATGGGATACAGCCTACGTTTAAACAAACACCGCCGATATATTCTTTTTCAATAATTGTCACTTTTTGTCCTAATTGGGCTGCACGGATAGCTGCAACATATCCTCCAGGACCGGAACCAATGACTATAGTATCTGTTTCAATTGGGAAATCTCCTACTACCATTTGTTACGCCTCCATTAACAATAGTTCTGGATCGTTCAGTAAACGTTTAATATGGTTCAATGCATTTTGTGCCGTTGCACCATCAATCATTCTGTGATCGAAGCTTAATGAAAGTGCCAATACTGGAGCAGCAACAATTTCACCGTCTCTAACGATTGGTTTTTCAGCAATTCGGCCCACACCTAAAATTGCTACTTCAGGGTGATTAATGACTGGAGTAAACCATTGTCCACCTGCAGAGCCAATATTTGAAATCGTACAAGAAGCACCCTTCATCTCATTTGGAGCTAGCTTGCCATCACGTGCTTTTCCAGCTAATTCATTGATTTCGTTGGAAATAGTAAACACTGATTTACGATCCGCATCTTTCACGACAGGTACTAATAAACCTTTTTCAGTATCAGCTGCGATACCGATATTGTAGTAATGTTTATGAATAATTTCACTCGTTGCATCATCTAGTGATGTGTTCAACGCTGGGAATTCGCGTAAAGCACTTGTCAATGCTTTAACAATATAAGGCAGGAATGTAAGCTTAATACCTTTACCTGCAGCAACTTCTTTGAATTTCTTACGATGTGCTACAAGCTTAGTCACATCTATTTCATCCATAAGAGTTACATGTGGTGCAGTATGTTTTGAATTGACCATTGCTTTTGCAATCGCTTTGCGAATACCGCTCATTTTTTCGCGGGTTTCAGGATACTCACCTTCTGGAATTGGTGCTGCCTTAGGTGCAGCAGCTTGTGCTTCACCAGCAGGAACTTGAGTTTCCACTTGCGCTTGTGGAGCTGCTCCACCGCTTAAGAATGCATCAATATCATTTTTAAGAATACGACCATTTTCACCGCTGCCAGCTACAAGTGCAATTTGAACACCTTTTTCACGAGCATATTTACGAACGCTTGGCATTGCAATGATACGACGATTAGGATCTACTTCAGCTTGAGTTTGAACTGGTGCTGGTGCTGGTGCTGCTGCCACAGGTGCTTCCTGTTTCGTTTCTGATGCAGCTGGAGCTGGTGCCGCCGCAGGAGCAGATGCCGGTGCTTCATCACCATGATCGTCACCTTTAAATTGTAAGTTCTCATAACCTGGTGCATCAAAAGTAACTAAAACTTGTCCAACCGTTGCAACAGTTCCCTCAGAAACTAAAACTTCAAGAACAGTACCTTCGACAGGCGAAGGAATTTCTACAACAGCTTTATCATTTTGTATTTCGCAAAGTACATCATCTTCTTGGACTTTATCGCCAGACTTAATAAACCATTTGACAATCTCGCCCTCGTGAATACCTTCACCGATGTCAGGCATTTTAAATTGGAATGTGGTTGCGGTTGCGCTCACTGGGATTCATCCTCCTATTTATATTAATCAGCTATCATTAGTAAAAGTAGGGAAACAGCTTTCCTATTTCCCACCGACAATTAGAAATTTAAAACTTTCTTTGCTGTTTCAATGACATCTTTATAGTTTGGAAGCCATACTGTTTCTGCTTGAGAGAAAGGATAAATTGTATCTGCCGCTGCCACTCTTAGAACAGGTGCTTCAAGGCTTAGAATAGCACGATCATTGATTTCTGCCACTACATTCGCTGCAATACCAGCTTGTTTTTGAGCTTCTTGAACAACGATTGCACGACCTGTTTTTTCAACAGAGGCAATGATTGTTTCAATATCAAGCGGGCTGATAGTACGTAAATCGATAACTTCTGCAGAAAATCCTTCTTTTGCTAATTCTTCCGCAGCTTTTAATGACTCATGAACCATTGCTCCGTAAGTGATGATAGATAAATCCGTACCTTCACGTTTTACATCCGCTTTTCCAAGTGGGATTGTATATTCTTCTTCAGGAACTTCCTGACGGAAAGCGCGATATAATTTTAAATGCTCAAGGAATATAACAGGGTCATTATCACGAATCGCTGAAATTAATAATCCTTTTGCGTCATATGGAGTTGAAGGAACAACTACTTTTAATCCTGGAGTTTGAGCCATTAAACCTTCTAAGCTATCTGAGTGTAGCTCTGGTGTATGTACACCACCGCCAAAAGGAGAACGGACTGTAACTGGCATATTGTAGCGGCCACCTGAACGGTAACGCATCCGAGACATTTGTCCTGCAATGGAGTCCATTACTTCAAATACAAATCCAAAGAATTGAATTTCAGGGATAGGACGGAAGCCTGTTAATGATAGACCAACAGCTAAACCGCCGATTCCTGATTCAGCAAGTGGAGTATCAAATACACGATCTTCTCCAAATTCCTTAAGAAGACCTTCAGTCGCACGGAATACACCGCCATTCACACCAACATCTTCTCCGAATAATAATGTTTTAGGATCGTTGCGCAATTCTGTGCGCAGTGCATCCGTGATAGCTTGGATCATTGTCATTTGAGCCATGACTTACTTCGACTCCTTTGCTTTATAAATTTCAAATTGTTCTTTTAAGTTATAAGGCATATCTTCAAACATAATAGACATTAGATCAGTCACCTTTTGTTTTGGTGCAGCATCTGCCTTCTTAATTGCCTCTTTAATATCTTCTTTTGCTTGTTCAATTACTTCGTTTTCTTTCTCTTCGCTCCAAATTCCTTTCTTTTCAAGGAATTTACGGAAACGGACAAGTGGATCTTTCTTTTCCCATTCATTATCAAGATCAGATGTACGATAGCGAGTTGGATCGTCACCAGCCATTGTATGTGGGCCATATCGATATGTTAAGGTTTCAATTAATGTTGGGCCTTCTCCATTAATCGCACGTTCACGGGCATCGCGAGTTGCCGCATATACCGCTAGTGGATCCATTCCATCTACTTGAATACCAGGAATTCCTGCAGCAACTGCTTTTTGAGCGATTGTTTTAGCAGCGGATTGCTTTTCTACTGGAGTAGAAATTGCAAAACGGTTATTTTGAACGATAAAGATCGCCGGCGCTTTAAATGCACCTGCAAAGTTTATCCCTTCATAGAAATCACCTTGAGATGCTCCACCGTCACCTGTATATGTAATTGCAACAGCTTTTGCACCACTCTTTTTAAATCCTAAAGCAACACCTGCTGCTTGAATGTATTGAGCACCAATAATAATTTGTGGTGAAATAACATTAACACCTTCTGGAATCTGGTTTCCTTGGAAATGTCCACGCGAGAACAAGAAAGCTTGATATAATGGTAGACCATGCCAGATTAATTGTGGAACATCACGATATCCAGGCAGGATAAAATCTTCTTTTTCAAGAGCGAATTGTGAAGCTAATTGAGATGCTTCTTGGCCAGCTGTTGGAGCATAGAAACCAAGACGACCTTGGCGATTTAAAGAAATTGAACGCTGGTCAAGAATACGTGTATACACCATACGGCGCATTAATTCTTGAAGCTGCTCATCAGTTAAGTCAGGCATAGCTGTTTCATTTACAACTTCGCCCTCTTCATTTAAAATTTGAAACGTTTGAAATTGATCTGCTGCTGCATCGAGTGCTTTCCTTGCATCGAGCTGGGCATTCTTAAGTTTAGAAGCCATTTTGTCACATCTTCCTTTCTTTTGATAACAATAATGTAAAGATATTAATCCACTCTTGTTAGATTACCCAAAAAACTTTTACAACATAAACGTGAAATTCTATCTGCCATCTCCAATTAACCCTGTATCATAATTTTTTTTAAAAATAATGGTACAATAATTGATTCCATATTGAGTTTACAATATCTATTGCACCTCGTCAAATACTATGTTTTATAATTTTACATCATGGATGTATAAAAAAATATCCTCTCCACAAAATCCTCTGTACCACTCAATAGCACACACTGTTATATTGATATATTTTCACTTAAATACATAAGAAAATCGGTAGTTTTTCTACCGATTTCTATTCTTCCGCTATTTCTAATCCTGATACTTGATAAAACTCAAGTTTTTTTGCATTATATTGAACTGTTAGGGTATTGAATTCTTCATTTACTTTTAACACTTTTTGATAAGTTTCATTTAAAGTGGTTACTTGCTTTTCAAGTTCCTGAAAGGAAATATTTTTATTTTTAAGCAAAGTGTATAATTCTTTATCTTTAACTAGCGCCTCAGAATAATCTTTTGCCAATTGACTGTGCGCTTGATAACGCTTCAGCATAATATCAAATAACTCATCAGCCTTTTGCTTTTGCTTAGGTTCTTCCAGTTGCTCCTTAATTTCCCCAACTTTTTTAAACTCTTCTTCAGATTTTTTGATACTTTCTGTTTCCTTTATTAAATGGTCTTCTCTTTTCTCAACCATTACCAGCGCTTCATCGGCCAATTTAACAATTTCATCATGTTGTTTCATGCCAAGTGCCATAATCTTGTTGTAAATATCTCTTTCTTGCTTTTCGAGAACAGTAAGTGGCTCTTGTTGCTCCTCGAATTGCTTTTCAGCTGCAGCGACTTTTTCTAATGCTTTATATAATTTTTCTGCTGATGACTGTTCACTTATACAACCACTTAAGATGAAAACAAAGACCAAAATAGAAAAAACGGTCAAGTATTTTCTTATAATCACAGTCCCCACCCTCCCAATGTAATTACATTCCTTACTATATCCTCCGAGCTTATTATTGACAATCTCTCCTCAATAAATTATTACACAGTAATGTAGGAGCCTCCTTGTCTTTCCGATACTAAATTGTCTCAGCTAATTAACTTTTCAGGTATAGTCTGTTAGACTAATGAATATCAATAATTTTAGTTAACTAACAGGAGTGAAAAGGATCATGTTAATGATGGATGATATTATTCGGGACGGCCATCCTACTCTTAGAAAAGTAGCAGAAGATGTACCAATGCCGCCTACAGAAGAAGATAAAAATACCTTAAAAAAATTATTAGAATATGTAATAAATAGCCAAAATGAAGAAATTGCCTCTACATATGGCTTGAGGCCAGGCATCGGGCTAGCAGCACCGCAAATAAATGTTTCTAAAAGGATGATTGCCGTTCATCTTCATGACGAAAAAGGAAATCTCTACAGTTATGCTTTGTTTAATCCGAAAATCATCAGCCATTCAGTAGAAAAATCATATTTAACCTCTGGTGAAGGCTGCTTGTCTGTAGATGAGAATATTCCTGGCTACGTTTCTCGATTTGCTCGTATTACCTTAAAAGGTACAACTATTGACGGAAATGAAGTAAAGCTTCGCTTAAAAGGACTTCCTGCGATTTGCTTTCAACATGAGATTGATCATTTAAATGGAATTATGTTTTATGATTATATTGACAAGCAGGATCCATTTAAACCAATTGAAGGTGCCATTGCTATCGAACGATAAGAACCAAAAGGCGGAAGCGCTGTTAACTGCGACCGCTTTTATTTTTATTCAAGAATAATTCCATGTTTATCCATGAAAGAATCAGCGTTTTCACCATATAATAATAGTAAAAAAACACTAATTTTAAAAAAATCTTCAATAATCTATCGTGGCTTGCTTTACATTGGACAAGGATCGTTTAAAATAAGAAGTAAGGAGATGATCCACTATGTTAAAGAAGCTAAGAAAGAAGCTTTTAAAACAGTGGAATGGTTTACTGCGAAAAAAATCGATTGCTTAAAACATTGTTTCGAGCCCTTCAAACTTGAGAAGGGCTCCTTCCTTATTGTAAATTAATTATAAAGATCCACTTTACATATTTTTCTCTAATTGTCCAAAAGTTGCCTTTATAGGCGAAAATAGAAAATAAATGAAAAAGATGTAATATTTCTATATAATAAAAAAGTTATGATTGTTTAAGGAGCGATATAGTAATGGTATTTAAGGTATATTATCAAGAGAGCATCAAAGAAGTCCCTGTTAGAGAGAAAACAAAAACTCTTTATATTGAGGGTGAATCGGTAAGAGAGGTTCGTAAAAAAATAGCGGATAAAGGATATAATGTTGAATTTGTTCAGGCAGTAAAAGGCGATTATTTAGAATATGAACAGCAAAATGAAGACTTTAAAGTATTGGAGATTGGATAATTTATGAAATTTGTTAAAAATGATCAAACTGCAGTGTTCGCCCTTGGCGGTTTAGGCGAAATCGGCAAAAACACGTATGCAGTTCAATTTCAGGATGAGATCATCCTAATTGATGCGGGGATAAAATTCCCTGAGGACGAACTATTAGGGATAGATTATGTTATTCCTGATTACACCTATTTAGTAAAAAATGAAGAAAAGATTAAAGGATTATTTATCACTCACGGTCATGAAGATCATATTGGTGGTATTCCTTATTTGTTACGTGAGATTAATATTCCGATTTATGGCGGTAAGCTTGCCTTAGGACTTATTAAAAACAAGCTGGAAGAACACGGCTTATTACGAACTGCGAAGCTTATTGAGATTAAAGAAGATGATATCATTAAATTCCGTAAAACATCTGTAAGTTTCTTTAGAACCACCCATAGTATTCCAGATTCCTATGGAATTGTTGTCAAGACGCCTCCTGGACAAGTTGTTCATACAGGTGACTTTAAATTTGACTTTACTCCAGTAGGAGAACCTGCAAACTTAACAAAGATGGCAGAAATCGGAAAAGAAGGCGTTCTATGTTTACTTTCTGATAGTACAAATAGTGAAATGCCTGAATTTACAATGTCAGAGCGCCGTGTCGGTGAAAGCATTGATGATATTTTCCGAAAAGTGGATGGCCGCATTATTTTTGCGACGTTTGCCTCTAATATTCACAGGCTTCAACAAGTGGTTGAGGCTGCAGTAGCCAACGGAAGAAAGGTTGCCGTTTTTGGCCGAAGCATGGAAGCTGCAATAAATATTGGCTTAGAGTTAGGCTATATTACCGCACCAAAAGAAACGTTTATTGAAGCAAATCAAATTAACCGTCTACCTGCTGACAAAGTTACGATACTTTGTACAGGCAGTCAAGGCGAACCGATGGCCGCTTTATCAAGAATTGCCAATGGTACACATAGACAAATTCAAATTATCCCTGGTGATACGGTTGTGTTTTCTTCATCCCCTATTCCTGGGAACACCATTAGTGTAAGCCGCACAATCAATATGCTGTTTAGAGCGGGTGCGGAAGTCATTCACGGTAAACTAAGTAATATTCATACCTCTGGTCATGGTGGACAAGAAGAACAAAAGCTTATGCTTCGTTTAATCAAACCTAAGTTCTTCATGCCAATTCACGGTGAATACAGGATGCAAAGAATGCATGCAAAGCTTGCAGTAGACTGTGGTGTCGAAGAAGAAAATTGTTTTATCATGGATAATGGTGAAGTTTTAGCTCTTTCTGAAAACAGTGCGCAAGTAGCTGGGAAAATCCCTTCTGGTTCAGTGTATATTGACGGAAGTGGTGTTGGTGATATCGGAAATATCGTTTTACGTGACCGTCGAATCCTTTCTGAAGAAGGCTTAGTCGTTGTCGTTGTAAGTATTAATATGAAAGACTTCAAAATAGCATCTGGTCCTGATCTTATTTCAAGAGGCTTTGTTTACATGAGGGAATCTGGTGATTTAATCAATGATGCTCAAAACCTTATCACCAAGCATTTAAATAAAGTGATGGAAAGAAAAACTAGCCAATGGTCAGAAATTAAAAATGAAATTACTGATACGTTAGCACCATTCCTTTACGAAAAAACAAAGCGCAGACCAATGATTCTGCCGATAATTATGGAAGTCTAATAATGAAAAGAGGAAGCGTCTCGTTGATGGCGCTTCCTCTTTTTCTTATTGCATAACCTTTTTCTCGAAGCGATCGATATCATCGTCTGTACCAATGACAATTAACACATCATTTGCTCGCAGCTCCTCATTTGGTTTAGGAGAAACTATGATATCCAAGCCTCTTTTGATTGCTACTATGTTTAATCCATATTTCTTTCGAATGTCTAAATCAATGATCGTGTGTCCTCCAATTTTTCCATTGGCAACAATTTCTACGATACTATGTTCATCTGAAAGCTCTAAATAATCGAGAACACTGCTAGAAGACATATTATGAGCAATTCTTCTTCCCATATCTCTTTCAGGGTGAACTACCTTATCCGCCCCAATTTTCAAGAGGACTTTTTCATGGTAATCATTTTGTGCCTTAACGGTAATATGAGTGACACCGAGCTCCTTTAGAATTAGCGTTGTTAATATACTAGATTGGATATCATCACCGATAGCGACAATGACATGGTCAAAATTGCGAATTCCAAGGCTTTTTAAAACAGCCTCATCCGTTGTATCTCCCACAGCAGCGTGGGATGCAATCATTGCAAACTCATTTACTCTTTCTTCATTTTTATCAATAGCCAGTACTTCAAATCCTTCTTCAGATAACGTGCGGCAAATACTGCCGCCAAACCGGCCAAGTCCAATTACTGCAAAATTCTTTTTCACTACAATTCCCCCAGGATAATCAATTAACCATTTTCATTTTAGCATATCCAATATAGTTGCAAATAGCCTGTTTATTCACCACTATTTCTATTTCGAAATTTTCTTAGATAAAAATATATGCCAACGGCTATAACAGCTATTATTATGATAATTGGTAAATTACCTAAAACAAACACGACAATTCCGGAGAGGGCAGCTAACAGCATATTTGTACTTTTCATGAACTGCTTTTTCGTCTTTTCCCATGTATTTAGGTCATCCTCTTCAAGCTCTGGAACGATGACCTTATTTTCATATAAGGTAATCGTTATCGTCGATAAGGAGGTTTGATTTTCTAAATACTTCATTCTTCCTTGAATCATTTCAATTTCCTCCTGGACAGCTGCAAGGTCGGAAGAAATCTTTAATAAGTCTTCTGTTTTCGTGGCTGATTGCATAAATGAAGTAAGTCGCTCTTCCACCACCCTTTTTGACTTTATTCTTGATTCAAGATCAACATATTCTTCGGTAACGTCTGTCCCATTTATATTCCGCCCGAGAACTTCAGCAGCTTGGCCTTCTGCATCATATAGAAAGGCCTGGAAATGAGTTTGGGGAACACGGATCGTAATTGTACCACTCACCTGTTCTTTCCCTTCCTTTATTACATTAGACTGTGCAATATAACCGCCATACTTAAGTACTTGCTCCTCTATTTTTTGTAAGGTTTGTTCAAACTTTTTCACGCGTAATTGTAAATCTGCTTGATAAATGACCATTTGATTCGGTATCTTTATATCTGTTGCACTCCTTTGTTCCGTTTTTGCCGCTTCATTTGAAAGAGAAGCTTTGCTATCTTGTCCACCTGATGATGCAGAATTCATTTCCGTACTCTTATCAGCACTCATTTTTGCATTTTCAGTATTACTATTCGAACTACAAGCCGATATCAAAAATAATATTGCAACCATCATGAGAGGAACAAATATCTTAACAAATTTCTTCACTATCGACACCCCTTTTAATTTTTACCCCTATAATTATATTGACGATACCATTGGAAGATGGTTACAATCCCACAAAAAAACTGCTCGTAAATAAATACGAACAGTCTTTTCTCGTTTTTTATTCTACTTTTTCTTCTAGGACACGGTTAACACGCTTTTCAAGCATTTTCATTCCACTGCCACCTGCTTGGAAGTGACGCAGTTTACCTTCACGATCAAATATATAGTATGCAGGTACATATTGATTTTCAAAGGCTTCTGTTAATTTGTGCTCACTGTCCACAAAAATGGGCTGAATAATTCCATACTCTATTGCATCTTTTTTAATCTGCTCAAGATTTAAATCTTCTTCTGTCCTTGGCATATGAACAGCAATCACATTTAATTTATCTTTATAGTCATCACGGAATTGATTGACCTGAGGCATTGCTTTTTTACATAAATAGCAGCTGACTGACCAGAAATGAATCAAAGTCGGTTTATTGCCTACTAGATCCTCTTTTCTCACTTCACCATTTAGCCATTCCGTTGCACCAGCCAATTCTGGCATTGGTTCACGTAATTTCATCCGATATTCCCCCGATTAGTCAAGTAACTAGTAAGAAGATTGATGGCTACTTCAATGGCCTCTTCTTTTGGATTTAATTTCGCGTGATGCAGTCCATAAGATGAATCCACTCCAAGCCAAAACATCAAGCCAGGAATTTCCTTAAGCATATAACCAAAATCTTCCCCGGTCATCGCTTCTTTACATTCTACTACATTCACAATTGCTTCTGTCTCGACATATTGAATAAATTCTCTCGTTATTTGCGAATCATTGTACACTTGATGATACATCGAACCATAATCAATCATGACTTCACATTCAAAACCAGCCTCGATTCCTTTTGCTAAACACTCAATTCGATGTTTTACCTTTTTCATTGATTCTGCTGAAAGTGAGCGGATCGTCCCTTCTAGTCTAGCTCTTTCTGCAATAATGTTTTGTACCGTTCCTCCAGTAATTTTCCCAATGGTGATAACAGCACTATCGAGCGGATCGACATTGCGCGAAACAATGGTCTGTAATTGATTGACAAGTGTACATGCTGCAATGACCATATCATTTGTTTGATGAGGGTACGCAGCATGTCCACCCTTCCCTTTTAAATCAATAAAAAGTTCTGATGTATTGGCAAAAAGCAATCCTTCTTTAAGGGCGATTGTTCCTACAGGATATTCCGGTGCAATATGGAGTGAGTATATTTCATCAGGTTTCCATTCCTTCATGATATCTGTTTTCAACATTGGTTCTGCCCCACCTGGACCTTCTTCAGCTGGTTGAAATAAAAATAAAAGGTTATCACAAATCGGATTATTAATGAAATGTGTAATGACCCCTAGGGCAATACTCATATGAAAATCATGGCCGCAAGCATGCATTTGATTCGGATGTGTCGACGGAAAGTCCAATCCTGTTTCTTCTGAAATAGGCAGGCCATCAATATCGGAACGATATCCAATTGTTTTCCTTGGATTTGTCCCATGAATTTTAACAAACAAACCTGTTTTCCATTTTTTGATTGTGAGACGATTTTGTGGCAATGTTTCAAGATAGGATAATAAATAGGCTTGGGTTTTATATTCCTGAAATCCTAATTCAGGTATTTGATGAAGATCACGACGGATTTTCACATAAGGGTTCATCGATAGACTCCTTTTCTAAAAAGGAAGCGCAGGAATGTCCCTACGCTTCCTCCATATATTTATAGCTGTCGAAGTTCTTGCTTAATTTCTGTTTTTGATTTTGTCTTCTCGTCAATATCTTTAATTTTTCTGGCCGGTGTTCCCGCAACAACTGTATATGGAGCAACATCGTCAATGACAACCGCACCTGCTGCAACGACTGCCCCTTCTCCAACGGTAACTCCCTCAAGCACTACAGCATTTGCACCAATTACAACATCATCTTCCACGATAACAGGCTTTGCGGATGGCGGTTCGATAACTCCTGCCAACACAGTACCAGCCCCAATATGACAATTCTTCCCGACAGTTGCTCTTCCTCCAAGAACAACACCCATATCGATCATGGTTTTTTCTCCGATTACCGCACCAATATTGATAACTGCTCCCATCATAATAACGGCATTATCACCAATTTCAACTTGGTCACGAATAATGACGCCTGGTTCAATTCGCGCATTAATATTTTTCGTATTTAACAAAGGAATAGCAGAATTACGTCTATCATTTTCAATCACATAATCTTCAATTTTTCCTTGGTTTGCTTCTATGGCAGGATTAATTTCGGACCATTCCCCGAAAACAACGCCTGTGTTTCCATTAATAAAGGTCTTAGCATTTTCACCAAAATTTATTCCCTCTAAATCTCCTTTAACATATACCTTTACAGGAGTTGATTTTTTGGCATTTTGAATAAAAGAAATAATTTCATTTGCATCCATCATTGTCATAATATTATGTACCTCCATAACTTTGTAATTAAAATTTACTTTATCAAACAAAGGTTCTGAAAACAAGAAAAATAGATTATTCTCCGCTATGTTCTTTAATTAAGTCTACAAACGCTTGTACCTGCTTTAGCTGAAATGAAGACTCATAACCCAAAAGCCAAGTATCACGTTTCAATGGGGTTCCATGTTCATCTAGTAATGGAATCTTATAGATTTCCTTTTCAGTATTATTTAGGGTAATACCCGGTAGAATCGAATAGCCTAAGCCATTAAAGGTCATTTGCTTACATGTTTCAATTTGATCCACTACGATTGTTCTTTTCGGTGACGTCTTAAACTGTCGCATCCACCAATCTTGGATTTCTTGATAATAATTCGAATCGCTCCTAAATTGAATAAAGGGACGGTCGGTAATTAGCACCTGCTCTGGACTTGTAATAACTCTGTCTACAAGAAATAGCGGATCACTGAAAAGTTTTAATTTTACTCCTTTCCAATCAGGAGCACCTCGAATAATCCCGATATGAACCTGGTCATCATATAGACTTTTTAATATATCACTGCTCCAACCTGTGACGAGTGAGATTTTCGCTTGTGGGTATGTATCAATATACTTTTTTAATACTTTTGGAAGCCAATTTTGACCAACAATGGATGCAACAGCAATTTTTAAGGTCCCTGACACACCTGCTTGCTGGGAGTGAATGGCTTCTCTCACCTTTTCCTCTTTCGTAAGTATGTCATTAACAAATTGAATGACCAGCTCTCCAGCCGGAGTCAGCGCCAATCCTTTTTGAGAACGAATGAATAATTTTGTTCCCCAGTCTTTTTCAATGGTTTGAAGCCGTTGGGACAGTGCTGGCTGAGATACAAAAAGCCTTTCTGATGCTTTGCGCATATTCATTTCCTGAGCTAATACAGAGAGTAACTGAAATTCTGACAATGAAGACAAAAGCATCCACCTTTTTATGTTTTTCAATTTCCTTTTTATTATATAGAGAAGATTGAATTATTTCATTAAAAAACACAGAAATAGCTCTGCTTTTATGCAGAGCCAGTTTCTTTCTTAGGGGTAAAATAGATCAGGACCAAACTTACAATTGAAAAAACAAGGACACCGTAATAGACCCAATGTAGGGACATCGTCAATCCATCCTGGAGGATACCTCTTACTAATTCGGGAAGATTTGCCCGTTCATCCTCATTTAATAATAGATTGGCTGAATCAATGGTAAGCTTTTGAGTCGCTTGTCCGGAATGTTCATCTAAATAGCCCGCTAGACGATTATTAAGGATACCACCTAGCAAAGCCGCTCCAATCGTGTTCCCGAGATTGCGCATAAACATATTAGCGGCTGTTGCAATCCCCCTTTGCTCCCAGCTAACAGTAGCTTGGATAGAGACAATAAAGGCTGTGGACGTTAATCCCATACCAATCCCTACAATAAATGAACCAACTGCTGCCCAGAGGGGCCCAGAAGTGGCTGACATCGTCGTAAAAACAATACTTCCAAGAATTAAGGCAACTCCACCAATCAGCAGGGTTTTGCGGTATCCCACCGATATCAGCATCTTCCCAGACATTGTTGATGCAATCGGCCAACCGATGGACATCGTTGTTAATGTAAACCCGGCAATAATCGGGGATTGTTCCATAACCCCTTGAACGAAGGTTGGAAGAAAGCTAGATATACCAATTAACATAATCCCAGTAGTTAATGAAGTTATATTTGCGATAAATATCGAGCGTTCTTTCCATATATTAAAGGGCATAACCGGTTCCTTGGCCCGTCCCTCTTGAAAGACAAATCCAATTATCGTAATGGTAAACAAGGCAAATAAGGAGAATACCTGCCAGGAACCCCAAGACCATCTTCCTCCCCCTTCAACGAGGACGAACATTAAGGAGGAGATGGATACCGTTAATAATAGCGCTCCAATGTAATCAATTTCATGCTTTTTCTTTTCAATATTTTCATGTAGATAAAGAATGAGACCAATCATAGAGAATATCCCAAGCGGAATATTAATCCAAAACACATATTTCCAGCTAACATACTGAACAAGTAACCCCCCCACCGCTGGTCCCGTGATAGCAGATATGCCCCATACACTTGATAAATAGCCTTGAACTTTTGCTCTTTCCTCGGCAGAGTAAATATCTCCCACAATGGTCGTTGCAATCGGCATGACAGCTCCGGCACCAAAGCCTTGAATTAATCGAAAAATGATGAGGGTCTTCATTGAGGTTGCAAACCCACATAGTATCGATCCTATTAAAAAAACGGTTATACCAAAAAGGAGGACCGGTTTTCTCCCGAACAAATCCGAAAGCTTTCCATAAATTAAAACCGTTACCGCATTCATTAATAAATAGGCTGAAAACACCCAGCTATATAGAGTGAACCCTCCTAAATCTGCAACAATCGCTGGCATCGCAGTGGAAACAATCGTTGCTTCGATCGCCCCCATAAACATGGCAAGCATAACTGCCGCCAGAACAAATGGCCTTTTTGTTTGCTTAGTTTGCTTACTATTTATCACAACATCCATAATTACACCTTCTACTATCCTCAAATAAAAATAATACAGCCCCCAATTAGGGAGCCTTAACGATCAATATTACTTATTGTGCTAATAACTTTATTTAACTGCCTAAGCAAAGTACTTCGGGGCAATATACCTTCAAAATATCCTTCCTCTGTATCAACACATAGAAACGGATGGTTCACCAGGAGCTTTAGGCAGGTATCCAAAGAAGCAGTAATTTTCACACGTGGGACTGATTTATTCATTACTTCCTCAACGCGCTTCATTTCCAGCTTTTCGAATTCAATTCTCTCTAACCCAAGAATGGAGTCCATAATAATTGGCGTACTTATTAACCCATGTAATTTATAATTTGGGTCTAAAACCGGGATAGCCGTGTAACCGCTTTTAGTTAACACCAACAAAGCGTGTTCTAAATTATTTCCAATTTGTACATGTGCAACCCGCTCAGATGGAATCATCAATTTACGAATATCTATTTGCAAAAATTCATCATTGTGAAGACTAATCATCGCCGAAAACTCCTCAATTTTGTTTTAACACATGTATATTCTATCATAGTTTTCGGTGAACTGGTTTATTAAACAAATCGAATTGATGAAAAAAAGGAACCTGAGAAGGTCCCTATTGAATTAAATCAAAAATTTCAATTGTTATCATATCTACGTTGTCAAATTGGTAACGCTTTGGCTTTTCCTTTTCATTATATATTTCCAATTCAAATGTTTCGGTTTTTGGATGAAATGTTACCTGACATTTTCTTTCGCCATTTACTTCGAAATAGCGTTGTGCCGGTTCTCCTCCATTAGATTGTTCCTGAAGGTTTTTTAACCGGGTTAATATACCTTGAAGCTGTGACATATGCTCCGTCTCCTTTCAAACACAAGCAAACTTTCTACTATTATGTTTCTCTTTTGGCATATTTCTATCCACATGGATTTTTTCCAGAAACTCTTCCGTTCGGAATATGCCAATATTAAAAGAATAAAATAACCGAACGCATTTGTCCAAGCAAAAATGAAGAAAATGGCAACTTTTTTCTTTCAAAGCCATTTTTTCCGTAAAAATAGGCCTAAAGTTGAGACCTATTAATAAAAAGTAATAGCTACAAAAAGGATGATAAATAAAACTAAGGCAAAAAAAATGATATAAGCTAAAAAAATTGGATTTCTCATGTAGACATGTTCCTGAACATGCTTAGGGATTTGTGTATCAATTTCCCCCTCAACCGCTTTTTGTTTTCTGGCAAGAGACCAAGTTGAGATAAGCGAAACCGCTAAAATTCCAAAAATAACAATGGAAAGGACATTAACAAGCAGGTTCATCCGTGAATTCTCCTTTAACGAAGTTTTTTATTAAATTTCCACTTCAGGAACCATTCTATACAATTGAAGTTATAACAACTGGTCATGATCAAATAAATACTGGTACGAGATATCCATAAATAAATAATCGTTGCCGTTTAAAGGAAATGAAAATGTTCGGATTGTTTCTCCCGTTTCGATATCGCTATATAAATCAGACAATATTCCTTTGCGCTCATTCCTCATCTTGATAATATTTTCTAAGAAATAAGGACGCCAGCTCCAATTTTTATCGATGTATTCTTCTTGTGTTTGCCAGCCATTTTTCCCTTTAAAAATATTCGCTGACTTTTGAAAACCATCTTCGTCACAAACATACATCCGAAAGGCAATTTGATCCATCTCTTTGGCCAAAGACAGTAAAAGTTCTTCGTAGTCAGCTTTTCGGTTCTTCACAACAATATCCTGTACTTTCGTTTGAAAAAATTCAGCTGCCGTGTAAATGGCTTCAAGTTTTTTCTTCTCATAAGCAATAAATTCATGAAATTTTCCCTTTAAGCGTTCCATTAATAATTGCCTGTTAATAAACTCCGGTGCCGGCTTATGGAGATAAAACCCTTGATAATATCTACCGCCATTTTTCCAGGCAAATTGGAGTTGATAGCTCATTTCAATATTTTCAAATAGGAGTGTGGCACCAATTTTTCTTGCTAACAGTGAGAGTGAGAATAAAACATCCGTGAAGTTATTCCCATTTCCATTTGATTTTAATGTTTGTAAATTAATCTTTATGATTTCTGGTTTTAGCTGACCAATTCGTTCAAAAAAATTTGTCTCACTATCAATACTTGCAATCGCTACTTTTAAACCATATGTCCGATAGTATTGCAATAAGTGATCTAGTTGATCAAAATCACCCTGATAATTTCCCTCAGAGATTTCTAAGACAATCCGACTTAAATTCATGCCACGCTTTTCAAAAGCCAATAGTTCTTGTAAAAATGGCTCTCCGTGCCGATACATGAGCAAATTTGCATCGCGATTCAAATAAATGCTTACATCCTCTTCAAGATCGAATGCTTTTTCCAATGCTTTTTGTACTAATAACTGATCCACTTCATACTTATATTCATCAGGAATTTGATCATCATGAAAAAATGGGCCAAGACTAATAATATTGCCTGCTGACCTATATCTTCCCAATACCTCATAGGCAATGACGCGCTGTTCATCTGCACTAATAATTGGTTGAAAATAAGGAATGACATTTTCAAGATCCGTTAGGATATCCAATGCATCCATTCAAGTACCCTCCAGAAAGATTTTTCCTCATTATACCATACCCTAATATACAATACGTTCAACTTGCATTACTTGTTCTTTGGCAAAAGAATACCATTATAGTGCTTTTCAAACAAATGAATACTATCTTCAAGTCCATATGTTAGGAGGAAGAGTTTTGAACAAACTTTGCTTATTAGCTTCAATCCTTCCACTGTTTGGATGTAGTTCTAATGATACTGAGGTGCTAACTAAGCACCAAAATCAAAATAGAACAAGCTATTTAGAAACGTATGAGCAAGTACCGAAGCCTAAAATTACAAAAACCCTCAATAAACCTCAAGCTGAGTCATTAAACAAGACTAGTCAAGAAACCGTTATTGCCAAAAAGGATTCAGCCATGCTAGATGTAATCTTAATTAGACAAAACCCCGAATTGAAATATGGGTGCGAAGTGACGAGCCTTGCGATGGTATTGAATTATGCCGGTGCCAATACCAATAAAATGGAGCTGTACCAATTAATAAAAAAAGACCAAGACCCAATTAGCAGAGCCGCAAACGGCGATATTATCAGCTGGGGAAATCCAGCTGATGGCTTTGTAGGAGACATGACAGGAAGGCAAGCAGGTTATGCTGTGTTTGATGGGCCAATGATTGAGCTGATAAATCAAAAACTCCCTGGCCGTGCTATAAATTTAACGAACCAACCCTTTGAACGCGTTTTAGAACATGTTTCCGCAGGATATCCAGTAGTTGTTTGGACAACAGGTGATTATCGCCTTCCGGACCGCTGGGAGTCTTGGTCACACGGCCAGCAGTTGATAAAGACTCCACTTGATTTACACGCGGTAGTTCTCGTAGGTTATGACGCAAATTTTGTCTATTTAAATGATCCACTCTCAGGGAGAAAACAAGTTAAAGTAGAAAAGGAAAGATTTATCGCATCTTGGAAAGCTTTGCAAAGCAGAGCAGTAAGCTATCGCTGATACAAAGAACAGCCACAGTGCTGTTCTTTTTTGCATGAAACGACCAACCTTTGAATAATAACTATTAAGAGCTTGTAAAAAATCCAAAAAAGGTTATCACTTGCTTTATCGATCATTTTTAAAGAAAATACCAGTGAATATAAAAAACATTTAAAAAAAGGTTGGTAGAATAATAATGCCTAAAACAATAAAAAGGAGAACGTTTCTGAAAACTGCCTTTGGTTCAATTCTTACCATCCTCGGGCTTAGCTCAGGAGGATACTTATACGCCAATCGAATCGAACCTTCACTACTTGAAATTAATGCACTTGATATTAGGCACCCCTCTATTCCCCTTAGCTTTGATGGAATAAAAATTGTCCAGTTCAGCGATACCCATCTCGGGTTCCACTATACCGTAAAGCAGTTTAAAACCTTGATTAAGAAGATTAACCAGCTTCAGCCTGATTTAATTTTTTTTACAGGCGACTTGATGGACGAGCCAAATAAATTTGCAGAGATTCATAAAATTGTCCCAATTCTGCAGGAGTTAAATCCCCCATTAGGAAAATATTGCGTTTTCGGCAATCATGACCACGGCGGCTATGGTTCTGACATTTATAGAAATCTTATGGAACTTTCAAATTTTACCGTACTATTAAACGAATCCCGTCCAATCATCCAAAATGATGGCAGCAAGATTTACTTAATTGGAATTGACGATCACATGCTTGGAAGGCCCAACCTTGATCTAGCTCAAAAACAAGTACCAAGCGAAGCATTTAAAATGCTCCTGTCCCATGCCCCAGATGTGGCTGATGAGGCATTTACCTATCAAATCCAGTGGCAGCTTAGTGGACATAGCCATGGCGGCCAGGTGAAAATTCCATTTGTAGGTGCACTCGTCATTCCTCCATATGCTCAAAACTATCCTGAAGGACTATATTCAATTGGTGAAAATAACCCCCTGTCTCTATATGTAAATAGGGGGATCGGAACCACTCGTCTCCCCTTCCGCTTTATGGCAAAACCTGAATTAACGGTATTTACCTTGAAACAAGTGGCCTTAAATTAAAAAAATCCTTATCATAAAATGATAAGGATTTTTTTATTGCCCTATGAAAAATACCTTTTCTCTAATTCCTCGGCTGGAATAGGTTGAGAATAATAATAACCCTGGATTTTATGACAGTTTGCTTTTAACAGAAATTCAACCTGACTCTTATTCTCTACTCCCTCAGCAATGACTTCTAAACCTAGACTTTTCCCCAAATGAATAATCGTAGAGGTAATAGCAGCTGCCTTTTCATCCACTAAAATATCTCTAATAAAGGAACGGTCCACTTTTAACACATCAATTGGAAATTGTTTTAGATAATTCAGCGAGGAATATCCTGTACCAAAATCATCTACTGAAATCGTAATTCCTAATTCTTTTAGTTTTTTTAGAATTGGCAGCGTTTCCTTAGCATCATGCATCGAACCTTCCGTTATTTCAATTTCTAAAGAGGTTGGCGAAATCTGGTATTTTTCAATCATAGATCTGATAAAATCTACAAGATTATGCTGTTGAAATTGTTTTTGAGAGATGTTAATAGCAATTCGAATTTCTTTATAACCTTGTTGATTCCATTTTCTAATCTGTTCACAAGTCTTTTCTATTACCCAATTTCCGATTGAGATAATTAATCCAGTATCTTCAGCGAGTGGGATGAAAACACTTGGAGTGATAAAACCCAATTCGTTATTTTTCCAGCGAAGAAGTGCCTCAAAGCTTTTTGCTTCTTCATTTTTTATATTTATTTGCGGCTGAAAATATAGAATAAATTCATTACGGTCAATTGCTTTACGAAGATGTGTTTCTAATGTAACAACATTACTTAACACAGGGTTCATGTCAGACCTATAAAATTGATAATGTGCTTTTCCTTTTTCTTTAACCCTAAATAAAGCCTCATCCGCATTTTTTATCAGCATTTCCGCATCCTTACCATCATTTGGATACATGCTAATTCCAATGCTAGGTGAAATATAATACTCTTGGGAGTTAAAATAAAATGATTGAACAAACTGTGAGTATATCTTTTGGACAAATTTCACTGTCCCCTCACGATTCGCATTAAACAGAAGAATAGTAAATTCATCCCCGCCTTGGCGATAAACAAGACAATTTTCTGTTTGGAATTGACTTAAGCGATCAGCAACTCGCTTAAGTATTTCATCGCCAGCTAGGTGCCCCAGTGTGTCATTTAAATATTTAAAACGATCAAGATCAATGGAAATCAATGCAAACTCATTTTCAACAGGCTTATTAATCTGTTCATTTAAGTGTTCTAGCAATGCCCTTCTATTTAACAATCCTGTTAATTGATCATGAAATGCCATAAATTTTATTGTTTCCATATTTTTAGCTTGTTCGGAAAGATCCTTACCTATTACATAGACCCCTGTTATTTCACCATGGATTACAATCGGGATGGTTTTTAAATGAACAGTGAGCAGTTGCCCCTTGCTATGTATAATTTTACAATCCAGTGTTTCTAAAGCATAACCAGTGCATGTTTTTTCTATTTGATTTTTAAAATCTTCTAATTCATAATCATTAATCAAGTCATAAATAGACCGGTTTATCATCTGCTTTTCAGAATAGCCTGTCATCAAGGCAGCTGCAGGATTGGCTTCGAGTATTTTCCCATCAAGACTTATCGAGAGGATGGCATCTAAATTATTATTCACAATGGAGCGATAACGCTGTTCGCTTTCAATAATCCTATTCTTTTCTAACGACCATTGTGTAACATCCCTCGTGATGGCTACTACATAGCGAATAGAATTATTACCGCTAAATATAGGAGTTAATATTGACTCACCATAAACTTTTCTACCATCATCAAAATAGAAAACATCATCAAAAGAAATAATTTCTCTTTTCTTCAATAATTTTTCATAGTTCTTTTTTAAATTAACGGCAAAATCATAAGGCAGTACCTCATCCATTGTTTTTCCAATGGCATCCAAAGAAAGATTTGCTTTTTTAAAACCCGCCTCATTAGCAAATAAATATCGAAAAGTTGGCCCTTTTTCTACCTTCATAACATAGACCATATCTTGAACATGTTGGAAAATAATATCAAAAATAATTTTCTGAATCTTACTGCTAACTTGTCCTACTGTCAGTTCATTAGCTAGAACACTATTGAAATGCTCCATGTTATCATCCTTTAAACGTAAAAAATTCTCTTTTTTTACAATAATGTTTTTACTTTCTTGTATTTCTATTTTACAATTATATAATAAGAAAGAAAAAGAATTTATAGAAAATAATGATTATTTCACTAAAATATCTCTATTTACTATCTTACTACAAAATAATTTTATTACCTAGAGCATCTAAAGGAAAATATTTATATACCTTTTGATGTTTAACCAGAGAAAGGAGAACATATTTTGAATCACGATCGAAAACCTCCCCACATACACGGAAAGCTAACAATTGATAACCTCTCACAAGCTCTCTTTATTGTGAATCGCCATGCCAAAACAGCAACCAACCCCAAATACCTATATAAATTAAAGCATGAATCATTAAAAAATTTAATTGCAGAAGGAAAAGCGAAAAAAATTGGACTCCATTTTTCTCAAAATCCTCGAAATAGCCAGCAGCAATCCGATGTTCTTGTCGAATGCGGGCGGTATACTTTTCATATTCCACCAACAAAGCTTGATTTCGAAGAACTTCCTCATTTGGGGAAATTGGATGGAAGTATGAGAAATCCTAAATCCTCGTTTTCACTCAATCATGCTAAAATGGTTTTACAAGCCTATACAGGGATTTCTGAATTCGAAAACCCCCCCTCAAATAATCGAAGAAATCAGCGTGCTTATCAAAAGCCAATTTTCAAAAAACTTGGAGAAAGATATACGTAGAAAAGCGGAAGCGCCTTGGTCAGGGGCGACAGGCATAAGACGAGCCGGCGAGAAGGTTGCTTTTTAACCTTCTTGACGGTTTGGCTTATGACCCGAGCCCCTAGGCGCTCCTCATAAAAGCTAACGCTTTTATTTCGTGCGAGGTACCGCTTTCGAAGCTTACTCTTGTGGAGCTGGACAATTCTCGAAGTCTAGATTTCTTTCTTTTCCTGTAACAAAGCCGGACTATCCGGCTTTTATCTTTATAAAGTTCTGTATATAATCAGTATTATGGAGGGATGAAAAGCGTGGAACACCTAGTGAATAAAACGGTAACAGACATAGAGGTTTCAGGAATTAGAAGATTTTATAATATGGTTTCACATATCGAGGATGTCATTTCCTTGACAATCGGACAGCCTGATTTCCCGACACCTGACCATGTCAAACAAGCAGGAATTGAGGCAATTGAGAAAAATTTAACTACCTATACTCATAATGCTGGCACCATCGAACTTCGAAAGGCTGCCAGTCAATTTGTCGCTCAAAAATATAATCTTAATTATAATCCAGAGACAGAAGTAATTGTAACGGTGGGGGCAAGCGAAGCGATTGATATTGCTTTTCGAACAATCCTGGCACCTGGAACGGAAGTCATTCTACCAGGGCCGATTTATCCAGGCTATGAGCCGATTATCCGAATGTGTGGTGCAAAACCCGTTTATGTGGATATAAGAGAAAATCAATTCCGTTTTACACTGGAAACGATACAACCTTACATAACAGAAAATACCCGTTGTATTGTTCTGCCCTATCCTTCGAACCCGACTGGGGTAAGTCTGACAGAACAAGAGTTGAAGGAAATCGCAAATTACCTAAAGAACAAAGATATTTTTATTCTTGCAGATGAAATATACAGTGAGTTACTTTATGACCAACCACATGTGTCGATTGCATCCTTCATTAAAGAGAAAACGATCGTCATTAATGGTTTATCTAAATCTCATTCCATGACAGGCTGGCGTATTGGTTTGTTATTTGCACCTGAGAACATTTCTAAACATATTATTAAAGTGCATCAATACAATGTTTCATGTGCAAATTCGATTGCCCAATATGCCGCTTTAGAGGCATTAACCAGCGGGATCGATGATGCTCTTCCGATGAAACGAGAATATCAATTAAGACGCGAATATGTCTTTCAGCGTTTAACTTCAATGGGATTAGATGTAGTGAAGCCTGACGGAGCCTTTTATTTCTTTGTAAAAATCCCTCCATCCTTCCCATCGAATAGTTTTGATTTTGCACTAGATTTAGTGCATCAAGCAAAAGTGGCTGTCGTACCGGGTAGTGCCTTTTCAGACTACGGTGAAGGTTATTTCCGCCTATCCTTTGCTTGCTCTATGGAAACCTTAACATTAGGACTAAACCGCATGGAACATTATTTTCAAAATGACAGTCACCCTCACTGCTAAAAGTGAGGGTGACCGTTTATTGACCATTATATTGACCGTTATTTTTCGGCGCCTTTTCTTTTTTTGCTTTATCTTTATGAATTTTATTCGTTGCAGCCGATCCCATTTCATGAGCAAATTCTTCATTTAGTTTCGAAGAATCAAATCCCTTTTTGTTTTTTTGCTGTGGATCGTTCTTTTTGGTCCGTTTTGCCATTAAAATTCCTCCCAATTCAATTTCTTCACTAGTTTTTGAATTGAAAAGAAATTTATTCAAGGTATATATTAATCCTTCCAGTATTTATAAAGCGCTTGGGTGCCGCTATCCTCTTCTCCCTTTTCAGCCAGCTGTTCATAAAGGGATTTTGCCAGAGCCAGACCAGGCACTTCCATTTGCATATTTTCTGCCTCATCTAAGGCAATTTTCATATCCTTAATAAAATGTTTAATGTAAAATCCCGGTTCAAAGTTTTCTGCTAACATTCTAGGAGCAAGATTGCTCAAAGACCAGCTTCCTGCTGCACCTGATGTAATGCTTTTTAAAACTGTATTCGGATTTAATCCGGCCTTTTCAGCGTAGACAATGGCCTCACAAACACCAATCATATTGGAAGCGATGGCAATTTGATTACACATTTTCGTATGCTGACCACTTCCTGCCTTTCCTTGAAAAACAATATTTGTTCCTAGCCTTTCAAGAAGCGGTTTTACTCTATCAAAGTCTTCCTCTACACCTCCAACCATAATAGATAGTTTCGCATCTCTTGCCCCAATATCTCCACCTGAAACAGGTGCATCAATTGCATGAATACCCTTCTCCTTCGCAATTTCAAATATTTTCTCTGCTAGCGTTGGAGCAGAAGTTGTCATATCAATAACATAGCTTCCTGCTTTTACGGTTTCAAGGATTCCATTTGCTCCCAAGTAAATTTGTTTCACATCCTCGGGGTAACCAACCATAGTAAAAATAACATTTGCCTTTGCCGCTAATTCTTCAAGAGTCTCCGCCCATTGAGCCCCATTGTCTATTAGTTCCGAAGCTTTTTCCTTTGTTCTTGTGTAGATGATCAAAGGAAATCCCGCCTTCATTAAATGACCTGCCATACTTTTTCCCATTACGCCTGTCCCAATAAAGCCAATTATTGTATTTTCTGGAGTAAGCAACCGAATCAATCCACCTTTACCTATTTGTCTCTCATTATAATCCAAAACACAAAAAAACCGGAACCAATAGCATTCCGGGTTTGTGCTCAATCTCCAATTTATGCACCTTTTTAGCATGTCCAGTAAATGCTATAATTATTAGAGTTCAGAAGAAAAATTTGTTAAATACACTCTTCCAAAAACCTCTTGATCATTATAGATTTCAATTGAGACAGCATTATTTTTTTCTATCATCTCTTGAAGTTCATGGATGTGTAAATCCTCTACTAAGCGGATTGGCTCCATAAAGATATATTTCTCACTTTTCTCTTCTACCTCTACATATTCTCCGTTAAGAACCTGTTCTTCTCCATAAATAATTTCTCTTTTCCCCATCGCAGCAGCTAACTTATCATCATGAATCGTAACTTTCACTTTATACAGGTCATAGTTTTCCAAAAATTCGTTATTAATCCGAAAGCGAAATTGAAGTTCATTATTTTTGGTTAATAAGGCGTCTGCATAACGATTGACAATCAATTCCTTTGAAATTGGGAATCCACATCCAGTGATAGACGACATTAAAATGATTACGCTGACACATATTACAATCCACCTTGTCTTCCTCTGCATATCGAACACTCCTTTATGCTTCTACCATAACCAAAAAATTCTGGTAATAAACGTAGCCAAAGATATAAAAAAGAGACAGAAAGTTTCATTCTGTCTCTTTACATAGAAGTGTTATTTAGTTGCTTCTTTAACGGCTTCAATTACTTGTTCCGTTGTTTGCATATTGAGTACTTGTGCTGCAAGCTTCTCCATATCAGATTTCTTCAAATTCTTAATTTGTGAACGTGCTTTTAAAATTGACGTGGCACTCATTGAGAATTCGTCTAAACCAAGTCCGAGAAGAAGAGGAATCGCCGTTTCATCTCCAGCCATTTCTCCGCACATACCTGCCCATTTACCCTCTGCGTGGGCAGCATCAATCACCATTTTGACTAATCGTAAAATCGATGGGCTATAAGGCTGATAGAGATAAGATACACGCTGATTCATACGGTCAGCAGCCATTGTATATTGAATTAAGTCGTTGGTTCCAATACTAAAGAAATCTACTTCTTTAGCAAATTGATCTGCTAATACGGCAGTTGATGGAATCTCTACCATAATTCCTAATTCGATTTTGTCAGAAATTTTATTCCCTTCAGAAACAAGCTTTTGTTTTTCATCCTCTAGAATGGCCTTCGCTTCTCTAAATTCATCTAAAGTTGCAATCATTGGGAACATAATTTTTAAATTACCGTAGCTGCTTGCTCTAAGGAGTGCACGAAGCTGTGTACGGAAGATTTCTTGTTCTTCTAAACATAATCGAATCGCACGGAAACCTAAAAATGGGTTAAGCTCTTTAGGCAGTTGAAGATATGGAAGTTCTTTGTCGCCGCCAATATCTAATGTGCGGACAACAACTGGTTTCCCCTTCATACCTTCTAAAACAGCTTTATAAGCATCGAATTGTTCTTCCTCAGTTGGGAGCTGGTCGCGGCCCATATAGAGGAATTCTGTTCTATAAAGACCCACTGCTTCGCCGCCATTTTCAATTACACCCTTTAAATCATTAGGAGTACCGATATTCGCTGCTAGCTCTACATGATGACCATCAGCAGAAACCGTTTTTTCATTGACTAACTTTGCCCATTCCGCTTTTTGAGCTTCAAATTCCTGATGTGTTTTTCGATATTGTTCAACGAGTTCTGGTGTCGGATTAATATGGACTTCACCTTTAATCCCATCGACAATGACAAAGTCACCATTGTTAATTTCTTCAGTAGCAGTCTTGGTTCCTACTACTGCCGGAATTTCCATTGAACGTGCCATGATGGCAGAATGCGATGTCCGTCCACCAATATCAGTTGTAAAACCTTTTACGAATTGACGGTTAAGCTGTGCTGTGTCTGATGGTGTTAAGTCCTCAGCAACAATGATAACCTCTTCGGCAATCATACTGGGATTTACTAACTGAACATTTAACAAATGGGCTAGAACACGTTTTGTCACATCACGGATGTCAGCTGCGCGTTCTTTCATATATTCATTGTCCATTTGCTCAAACATCGTGATAAACATATCTGCAATTTCATTCAGGGCTGATTCTGCATTTACTTTCTCAGATTGAATTTTATCTTCAATTGGCCCAGTTAATTCAGGATCACTTAAAACTAGAAGATGTGCTTCAAAGATTGCTGCTTTATCTGCTCCCAGCTCAGTATTTGCCCGGTCACGGATTGCTTCTAGCTCTGACTTCGAGGTTTCCATTGCACGACGAAAACGGTCAACCTCAGAAGCTGAATCTTCAATCGTTTTCTTTTCAAAAGATAAATTTGGTTCAACTAAACGATATGCTTTTGCAATGGCAATGCCATTTGAAGCCGCTATTCCCTGTAAAAATGTCATTACTCTGCCAATCCTTCTTTTTTCAATAATTCTTCAAGGCTTCTTAATGCCTCTTCGCTGTCACTGCCTTCTGCAGAAATGGAAATATCAGCACCTTGTCCGATTCCTAAAGACATAACACCCATAATAGATTTTAAATTCACTTTTTTGCCTTTATATTCTAAGTTGATTTCAGAATCAAATTTACTAGCCGTTTGTACTAATAGAGTTGCTGGTCTTGCATGAATCCCTGTATCTGCTGTTACCTTAAATTGTTTTACCGCCATGATAATCAAACTCCTTCTAGTTTAAATGGGTTACTTGTCACTATTTACTTATTTACCAAACAACTTTTTATCAGGAAAAAAGTACGGCTGAACTAATTGTTATTTTTTCCCGAAAGCTGTGGAGTATGTAAAAAAGACAAGAAATATTGCATAATTTGAATTTTATACAATTGCTAGGATACCATTTTCAAACACTACAGACAACTGAAAAACACTTATGTAAGCGCATTAAAATCAAAGAAATAAATTTTTGATAAAAAAGTTCATAAAAAAGTCGAATTATCCCGAAATTATCCCTAGCTTCTTGCTTCTTTTAAGTATTTATATAGGACGTCACCACTCCGCTGGGCAATTCCACGAAAATGCTTAAAGTCTGTTCTCTTGACCAACACTTGGCGAAATACCATAAACTCCTCATTCTTAACGTAATACTCTGAAAGCTCTCCGTTCATTAATTTATCTAAGATTTCATTTACATATTGTTCTTGCACCAATGAGCACCTCTCTTAATAGCTTATTATTATAAAGTATAATAATGACCTGGCTTCTGTCTAATATTTAAAGAAAAAAGAAAACGATTCCATTTTTTTGATAATTTTTATAAAGAATTAACTTAATTGTCATATAAAAGGCTTTACGAATCTAGAAAATTAGTGCAAACTGTTATTTACATGGATATTAATAGTTTGTCAAGGGAGTGAGACTAATTTGAAAAAAGCAGAGGTAGGGAATATTATTGAATTCCGCGGTGGCTTACTAGGGATTGTTGAGAAAGTAAATGAAAATTCCGTCATAGTCGACCTAACGTATATGGACAATTACCGTGACTTAGAGTTAGATCAGCGAACAGTTGTTAACCATAAAAATTATAAGATTATAAAAGAAAGCGCTTATTAATTTAATAGAGTACAAGAAAAGACAGCCACTGAACTGTCTTTTCTTTTTGAGTAAAAAAAGTTATCTTTTGGCAAAACTGTTCGTGAAAGCCGTCATTCATCTTTTTTCGTTTCATTTGAAAGCTGCTTAAAAGATTTTACTTTTCCGTGAGGGTTTTGGTCTTGTTTACGAACAGTCCATTCTCGTTCATACTGACGTTGAGATTTACTCATTTTTAATCATCCTCCTTCCATTTATATATTTTTTTCATTTTCTTCAAACTTATTATTAAAAACCGTCTAAACTGTGATGTAATGATTTCCTTCCATTAAGCTTTTTTGCTAAAATAAATTTTAATGTTTAGAAAGGAGGTACTGAATTGCAGAACCGTTTTTTTGACCTCCGCCTCATTGCGGGTTTGGTTATTGCACATATCCTTATGTATTTCACTTTTCATGATCGTGCGATTTTTTGGTATATCTTTTCCGGGTCAATCCTTGTGTTAATTACCTTCGCGATGTTTCAAGAAGCTGTTGATGATGAAGCAGCCTTATTCAAATACATATCACTTGGCGTAATCTCGGGTTTATTGATATATTTGCTGTTTTGGCTCGGTTTTCAAGTTATTGAAATATTTAATCTCCCGTTTGAAAAAACCATAAACAAACTATATCGATGGTTTGCCCCCTCTCAATTTTGGCACTATCTTGCCCTCATTTTAGTAGCTGCACCGGGAGAGGAATTGTTTTGGCGCGGCTTTATTCAAAAGAGGCTGATGCGCTATCTTGGACCAGTGGCTAGTATTTTCGGTGGATCAATCCTCTATGCATCTGCCCACATCTATTCTGGTACTTTTATCTTAATGCTTGCAGCCTTTATTTCGGGTTCAATCTGGGGAGCCCTTTATTTATGGAAAAAGAGCATGCCCTTGGTCATTGTTTCACATATTATTTTTGATATATTAATTTTTCTTATCATCCCGCTGAAATAAAAGAGCATCAGTTCTCGCTGAACTGATGCTTTTTCTTTTGATTATTTTACAGGCCGGTCCATTGGCTTTATCCATAATAGGAAAAAAAAGCCCAGACTAATATAACCGAACAATGGGTACAGCACAGCTAACAATTCACTATAATTAACTAGGCTGATAAAGTACGAAACAAAAAATATCGCTGAAATCGAAATGAGAGTAGGGATGTTCATAAATTGCTTTAACTGGCGATCTAGTCCAAACACATTACCAATAACGGAAGTAAATATTTCTCCATAAATAACAAGGACAAAAACCCAATAAAAAAAAGGTGCCATTTGTTTCATAATGATAGCCATTGGAATATCATACAGCTCTAAATTAGGAAGCATGATTAGAGTGAAATGGCTAGAAATAAGTATGATTGTCAATGCAGCCCCACCCAAAAAACCTCCCCACTTGATCGTCCAGTCATCCTTAATCTCATTCGCTATCGGCACAAGGACTGCTTGGGCTAGCGCTAAGTTTAATGCAGTATATGAAAATGGTGCTAATATCCCTTTCCAACCATCTAGAGCGTTGGGTATGAATAATAAATGATCAATAAAATCAGCCTGCTTAACGGAAAACGTCATTAACATTAAACTAAAGCAAATCATGATTGGGACTACAAAAGAATTTACAGCAAATAATCCCCTTGTTCCAATCATCATTACGAGGAAGGATAAAAATATTGTGATAAACACACCTAAATTTTTTGATAGACCTAGTTGCTCTTCAAATACTGCCCCGGCCCCAGCAAGCATTACCGCGCTAACTCCAAGAAGCATAAACAACATGATAATATTAATACCCCGGCCTGCCCACTTGCCAAACAAGTGTGTATTTAATTCCTGATAAGAGACTGCATTTATTTGAGCTGCAATTCTCATTAATTTTGAACCTAACACAATTAAGAGATAGCCGCTTAGTAATATACTGATAAAGCCGATGAAGCCAAAGCGTGAAAAAAACTCCACGATTTCTCTTCCAGTTGCAAATCCCGCGCCAACAACAGTACCCACATAAACCGCGGCGATTTGAAAAGCTGCTGACCAATTCTTTTTCACCTCATCTCCCCCTCTCCCATCAATATATGAGGAAAGAGACAAACAAAGACGAGCTATTTATTTTTTTCAAAGTTGTGGTAAAAAATCCCTGAACAAATCACTTGAAAGTCAAAAAAGGTCAGAGTATACTGTGGTCATAAGGTCAAATATAGTCAAAGTCAAAACAATTACAATCATTGAGGAGGTTATATTAAATGCTTTGTCAAATATGTCAACAAAATCATGCTAACGTTCAACTTAACTTGAACATCAATGGACAACGTAAGGATATCAAACTTTGTCATGATTGTTATGTAAAAGAAAAGTCTGCAATGGGAGGAAAAATTGGACCAGCAATGAATGCTTTACCAGGTTTTTCATTTGAAGACTTATTTTTCTCAAAGAATTCTTACGAACAAAAAGAAAATGGCCCCCAACCCACTCAAAAAATGCATCGAAATAGCGGCAGCTTTATTGATCAATTTGGTCGTAATTTAACTCAAATAGCCAAAGCAGGTCTGCTTGATCCTGTTATTGGCCGAAATGATGAAGTTAAGCGCGTGATCGAGATATTAAATAGAAGAAATAAAAATAATCCGGTGTTAATTGGTGAACCCGGTGTAGGTAAAACCGCGATTGCGGAAGGTCTAGCGATTAAAATTTCAGAAGGAGATGTACCAAGTAAATTACGTAACAAAGAGGTTTATCTCCTTGACGTTGCATCGCTTGTAGCAAATACTGGTATTCGCGGCCAGTTTGAGGAACGGATGAAGCAATTGATTGCTGACCTGCAAGAACGAAAGAATATTATTTTATTTATTGATGAGATTCACTTATTAATTGGTGCTGGTTCTGCTGAAGGTTCTATGGATGCAGGAAACATATTAAAACCTGCACTAGCCCGTGGAGAATTGCAAGTAGTTGGAGCCACAACCTTAAAAGAGTATCGACAAATTGAAAAAGATTCTGCTCTAGAACGACGCTTCCAACCAGTTCACGTGTTAGAGCCTACTACAGAAGCAGCCATCGAAATCTTAAAAGGAATCCAAAAGAAATATGAGGATTTCCATGAAGTAAGCTATTCTAATGACGCTATTGAAGCCTGTGTACATTTATCACAGCGATATATTCAAGACCGCTTCTTACCAGATAAGGCGATTGATTTACTTGATGAGGCAGGATCAAAATTAAATCTTAATACAGATTCTACTAGCCATGAACAAATTGAAAATCGTCTGAATGAAATAGCAGCAAAGAAGGAAAAAGCTCTTAAAAATGAGGAGTATGAAAGGGCAGCTAGTCTTCGGGATGAAGAAGCAAAACTTGAAAAGGCCTTAAATACTGAAAGAAATCTTGAAAGACCGATAGTGACAGTTGAAGATATTCAAAAAATCATTGAGCAAAAAACTGGCATTCCGGTCGGCAAACTGCAGCAGGATGAGCAGTTAAAGATAAAAAATCTGAAAGAACATTTAAATAATAAGGTAATCGGTCAAGAAAAAGCGGTTGATAAAGTTGCAAAAGCGATTAGACGCAGCAGAGCTGGTTTGAAGCCTAAAAATCGCCCAATTGGATCTTTCTTATTTGTAGGTCCAACAGGTGTTGGTAAAACCGAGTTAACCAAAACGCTTGCAGAAGAATTATTTGGAACAAAAGATTCTATGATTCGTTTAGATTTGAGTGAATTTATGGAAAAACACAGTATTTCTAAATTAATTGGTTCACCACCAGGTTATGTTGGACATGAAGAAGCTGGACAATTAACTGAAAAAGTCCGAAGAAACCCATATAGCATCATTCTTTTGGATGAAATTGAAAAAGCTCATCCCGATGTTCAACATATGTTCCTACAAATTCTTGAAGATGGGCGTCTAACTGACAGTCAAGGAAGAACTGTTAGCTTTAAAGATACTGTTATTATTATGACAAGCAATGCTGGAGTCGGACATAAAACGGTTCATGTCGGGTTTGGAACGACTGAAGCCATTGAGGAAGCAAGCATATTAGATTCATTAGGCAGCTTCTTTAAGCCAGAGTTCCTAAATCGTTTTGACAGTATTATTGAATTCCAATCACTAGAGAAAGAACATCTAATACAGATTGTGGATTTAATGCTTGCCGAATTACAAGAAACGTTAAAAGAACAAAAGCTTAAAATGACTATAACAACTGAGGCTAAGGAAAAGTTAACTGAGCTTGGCTACCATCCATCCTTTGGTGCACGCCCGCTCCGCAGGGTGATACAAGAACAATTAGAAGATAAGATTGCTGATACTATCCTCGAAGACCCAAATGCTGCTCAGTTAGCTGTCACAATCGAAAACGGCCAAATAACCGTATCCGCTGAAAGAATCAATGTTAATTAAATCTATTAATAAAAGCGAAGCTCTTAAGCTTCGCTTTTATTACTTTATAATTTTTGATCTTCAACTGAGTTTAGCCATGCTTCAATTTCACCGACAACTGATTCAACACAGCCATCCTCAAATGGTGAAATTAAATTAGCAGCTTTCACGAGGTTTGTGAATGACATACTGCCACCTAGTTTACAAAGCTTTACATAATCGGCCCATGCTTCTTCTTGATTCTCTCTTCCGCGTTTCCAAAATTGGAAAGCACAAATTTGAGCTAGTGTGTAGTCGATATAATAGAAAGGTGAATTATAAATATGACCTTGGCGCTGCCAGAATCCGCCCTTTTCCAAATACGAGTTTCCATCGTAATCTTTATGCGGCAAATACTTTTTCTCAATTTTACGCCACTGCGATTTTCTCTCTTCTGGAGTCGCTTCAGGATTTTCATAAACCCAGTGCTGGAATTCATCGACGGAAACTCCATAAGGAAGGAATAATAGAGCATCGCTTAAATGAGAAAACTTGTATTTATCGGTATCTTCCTTGAAGAAAAGCTCCATCCATGGCCATGTAAAGAATTCCATACTCATCGAATGTATTTCGCACGCTTCGTACGTTGGCCAATAATACTCTGGAATTTCAAAATGACGGCTCGAATAAACTTGGAAAGCATGGCCTGCTTCGTGTGTCAGTACATCAATATCGCCAGATGTTCCATTGAAGTTAGAAAAAATAAATGGGGCTTTGAAATCCTCAATGTACGTACAATATCCACCGCCTGCTTTCCCTTTTTTCGCAACAAGGTCCATTAAGTTATTTTCTTGCATAAACTTGAAAAATTCGCCCGTTTCTGTTGAAAGGTCTTCATACATCTTTTGTCCATTTTCAATGATCCATTCTGGACTGCCTTTCGGAGCAGCATTACCTGTTTGATAATTGAAGCCTTCATCATAATACTTTAATTGTTGAACACCAATTCGTTCTTGTTGACGCTTCTTTAGCTTTGTCGCAATCGGGACGATGAAATCCTTCACCTGCTGACGAAATTTTGCAACCATTTCGGCATTATAATCTGTTCTCATCATCCGATAATAGCCGAGTTCAACAAAGTTTTTATACCCAAGTGTTTGCGCAATTTTTGTTCTAACTTTTACAAGCTCATCATAAATGCGATCAAGCTCAGTTTCATGCTCAGCTAAAAAAGCAAACTTTACTTCATTTGCTCTTTTTCTCATATTTCTATCGGTCGATTCAGTGAACGGCTCTAATTGAGCTAAAGTTCTTTCTTCGCCTTCAAAGTCAATTTTGGCAGAAGCGATCAGCTTTGTGTATTCTGTGGATAAGCGATTTTCCTTTTGAAGCAATGGAACAATCTCTGGTTTAAATGTCTTAATTTGACCTTCTGCAAGGGCAAATAGTTGCTTGCCCCACCTTGTTTCTAATTGGTAGCGAAACTTAGAATTAACAAGTGCTTGATAATACTTTGTCACTAAGCCTTCAACCTCTGGCTGGAGTTCGTCCATATAGTCTTGTTCAGCTTTGTAGAACTCATCATTTGTGTCAATAGAATGACGTATATAACATAGATTGAACATTGTCCCCAGATTGTTCCTGATTTCATTTATTTCATTCATGGCAAGACTCTGTTCCTCTACTGATGCTGCACTCTCAAATCGGCCCAGAACAGCCTCGAAGTTTTTCTTTACTTCTTCTAACTCTGGACGTACGTATGTAAAATTTTCAAAACTCATCAGATTAGCCCCCTTTTCTTGATTACCAATTATATGATTTCTACACTAGTGATTCATATTCCTTTTACACAAAAAAAATACGGCAAAAAGCCGTATTAAAATTTTCCTGCTGGCAATCCTAATTTTTTTAATAATTCAATCGCTTCCAGTTTTTCCTCATCTGTTAAGCTCGACATTAAACGATGGATTTGCTGGGCATGTTCCGGAAAAATTTCTTGAATAAAACTTTTCCCTTTATCCGTAATTTGAGCATACGTAACACGTCTGTCGTTTGGACAAGCAATTCTTATTAGCAAGCCTTTTTGTTCAAGTTTATCTACCACGTACGTGATACTGCCGCTTGCAAGCAAGATTTTTCCGCCAATTTGCTGCATTGGTTGGTCGCCTTTGTGGTATAGAAGCTCTAAAACAGCAAATTCTGTTGGATTTAACCCACTTGTCTGAATAACTTTATTAACATGCTCATTAATCGCTTTGTAAGCCCTTGAGAGGACAATAAATAACTTCAATGATTGAGACAATGACTCATTATCCATAAAAACTACATCCTTTATAAAATTATCTCAGCTTCAAGATTATTATAAATCTCTTTTAGTTTTGTGTCAATTTACATATGAAAACAGTATTTTTTTCCACCAGCTAGGAATAGTGATATAATTGTGACTATTCACAAATTATATCCAAAAATACATGAGGTGAGGATTTTGAGTCAACCTGCTGTTTTAGCTGCGAAGCTAAAAAACACATCGGAAACAACGATGTACAATATACTCTTCATCATAGGGATATGTCATCTACTCAATGATGCCATTCAATCAGTCATTCCTGCAATGTTTCCGGTATTAGAAAAATCAATGGGACTTTCCTTCACCCAGCTTGGTATGATTGCCTTCTCCTTAAATATTGTATCCTCGGTCATGCAGCCGGTAATAGGTATTATCACAGATAAAAAACCAATGCCCTATGCCTTGCCCATAGGCCTTACCTTCACGCTGGGCGGGGTTCTAGGCTTAGCCTTTGCTCCAAGCTTTGAGTTCATTGTTATCTCAGTGCTCTTTATTGGGCTTGGATCAGCTGTCTTTCACCCAGAAGGTTCAAGAGTGGCCTATATGGCGGCGGGTACAAGAAGAGGGCTGGCCCAATCAATCTATCAAGTTGGCGGTAACACGGGTCAGGCACTTGCTCCACTGATTACCGCACTCATTCTTGTCCCTCTAGGACAAAGGGGTGCTTCTTGGTTTTCTATTGTTGCTGCACTGGCAGTAATATTATTAATTTATATCGCAAATTGGTATAATAAGAGACTAAAAGCACCAGATGGATTGTTACTAAAGAAAAAAGAGAGTGTGAACCAAAAACAAAAAAATGTCCTTTCAAAAAAAGTAAAGCAAACATTATGGTTAATCTTGCTCCTTATATTCGCTCGATCATGGTATATTTCAGGAATGACTAATTTCTATGCTTTTTATGGCATTAAAGAATATTCGCTTTCTATTAAAGAATCACAGCTTTTCTTATTTGCCTTTTTAGTAGCCGGTGCGGTAGGGACCTTTTTTGGTGGTCCTCTTGCCGATCGTTTTGGGAAGAAAAAGGTTATTTTCATTTCGATGCTATTAACGGTCCCTTTTTCAATCCTCATTCCATTTGTACCGGCAATGGTCACATTTATTCTTCTTACATTAACCGGTTTTATTTTGATGACAAGTTTTTCGGTTACCGTTGTCTATGCACAAGAGCTTGTTCCTGGAAAAATTGGAACCATGTCAGGATTAACGGTCGGACTTGCCTTTGGTATGGGCGCCATTGGTTCCGTTGGACTCGGTTACATAGCTGACTTAATTGGTTTATCCTCAATGGTATCGTTACTTGGATTCCTGCCATTACTGGGATTAACCGCCTACCTGTTACCAAGTGACCAAAAATTAAGGGAATGGAATAATTAAAAGGATGGGGCATCCCATCCTTTACTTTATCTCTTGAATTTTTTGATATAATTCTTCCTTCTCTTCATCTGAAAGCATTCTTTCTGCCATCGGGAAAAGCACATTTTCTTCTTTAGCAAAATGCTCAGTTAGAATGAAGTAGGCATTTTTAATTAATACAGCTAAATTTTTCATTTCTTCTATCGCTTGACTGCTGTCAGCCTTTGACAAGAATTCTCCAATATGGGATTTCGCTTGGTCATGTTCGTATTCCATTACGGCAATCGGACCAGAAGTTGTTCCAATATATACTCCCATCATTGGAAAAAGAACCCCCTCTTCCCTGTCAGAATGTGGGTCAAGATCATCCTTAAATTTTGTCACCTGAATGATTAATTCAGCAAAACTTCTTTCCACCTCATCATGTTGTTCAATTTCCTGCGTTAATTTATATAGTCCATCTAATTGGACTAATAATGGCGGATGTTCTTCCTTTAATTGCTTCAATCCTTTACAAAGGTCTGCTGGAGGCATACCTCCAAAAGCACTCATGCAACCACTCATCTCTAACTACACCTCTTTGTGTTTATTGTTGTTATTAGTATAAAAGTTAAGTTTCTCTTTTGTTGTGACACCAGTCACATATTGCAAGAAAAAAGGCATTTTATCAACAAGACAAAATAGCTTGTTAAAATTTTCAAAAAATTTTAACATTTATACTCAAAAAAACTAAGAAACTTTCATATAATATAGATAGAAGTAATAAGGGAGGGCTAAAAATTATGAAAACCCCTAATTATCACGATTTTTATCAAAAGGCACTAATTCCTATTGGTGTAAATGACCTAGCATCACTTCAGGAATCCGAGCTTTTTCACTATGATTCACCGACGCATTGGCTAATTGCCGTCGAAGGGGTACAGCTCCCTCAGCCAAAAATCTATTACCACTGGAAAGTGAGTATTTATCCTGCCGATTGCGAAGGTGATTTTAATTGGCGAAGACCATTCTATTGTTCTCAAGCAATGGAGTCCATGGATTCTGCCAATCATTTAGCTAGTTCGTTCGTGAAATCAAGCAAACTTGATAACCTTTCCTCATTAAGCCTACAAGAGAAAATAAGCTAATCCCCAAAATATACTTACCTTCCGCTTCACCTTCTTTTTATTCTCACTTGTGAAATAACATACATATGTCGTTATATATAAAAGAAAAAGATGCTGTTGCTTATTTTGCAACAGCACCTTTTCTTATGCTAATCTAAAGACAATTCCATGACCTCCTTTTGGATATTCCCATTTGATATTCTGATAGGGACATCCAATGCGGCAGCTGCCGCATTCATGGCAGCCTTCATAACCAACCTGCATTCTTAGGCCTTCCCATTTATAAACCTCAGCGGGACAGAACACCGTACAAATTTTATCAGGGCATTTTGTCATACAAATATCATGGTCCATTACCGTTAAATGTGACTTCGTGTCTGCCTTAAAGCGAAGAAGATACTGTTTTTCTTCGATATTCTTCGTTGACATTATTTCACCGCCTTCCAAGCACGATAAATATCTTGCAATACTTTAATCGTTCCTCGTTCAGCTGTTACACTCTTCATAATTTGCTTCTGCTTATCACGTTTTGGGGTTCCATCAACCGTAAAGAACTTGCTGGCCGCTTTGTTCATCATCGGAACATATTCCTTAAAATATTGTGGATATTTTTCAAATGTGTGCGCCGCATCTTTATATTTCTCTAAATCTTTAATAATAAAGCTATCATATAACTTCTCCCGGTAGAGATTTAAACTAGATTCAGAAAAATCCCCGCGGAACTTAGCCTCAATAACGGTTTCTGCGGCCATTTTGCCTGATGCCATCGCCATGTTTGATCCCTCTCGATGAATCGCATTAACTAACTGGGCTGCGTCTCCGACGACAACAACACCGTTCCCGGCAACCTTTGGCACAGACCTGTAACCCCCTTCTGGAATGAGGTGGGCAAGATATTCAGCCGATTCACCGCCTGCGATAAGGGGGCGAACCATTGGATGAGTTTTTAAATAATCCAAAAGCTCATACGGCTTCATCTTCGCATTAATCATACTAGAAAGGGTTGTGCCTACCCCAATATTCAAGCTATCTTTATTCGTATAAAGAAACGCAGTTCCAAGATTCCCTTTTGTGGAATCTCCAAAGATTTCTATCGTACAGCCTTGATTTTCTTCCAAGTTAAAGCGGTCATTTATTTTCTCTTTTGGAAGATTAATAACTTCCATTACGGTTAGGGCTACCTCATCCGGACGGAATTCCTTATGAAAGCCTAATTGCTTGGAAAGCAGCGAGTTTACTCCATCGGCTAGAACCACGACATCTGCATACACTTCACCATCTGGACGATCGGTCCGAACACCAACAACCTTGCCATTCTCCACTATACACTCCGTAACCACCGTTTCGTTAATAAGCAAAGCACCAGCTGCTACTGCTTTTTGCGCAAACCATTGGTCAAACTGTGCCCTTAAAACGGTAAAGTTATTATAAGGCTCTACTCCCCATTCAAGTCCTTTATAACCAAATTGAAGGACAGATTCTTTGTCCATCATCCAGAACCGTTGTTCAATAACAGGTCGCTCAAGTGGTGCTTCCTTCCAAAATTCAGGAATCAGTTCTTCCATTTGTTTGCGGTACAAAACACCACCCATAACGTTTTTACTTCCTGGATACTCGCCTCTTTCAATCAGCAATACATTTAAGCCGCTTTGAGCACAAACGAGCGCACAGGCTGTGCCTGCTGGACCTGCTCCAACGACAATTACATCAAATTTTTCTCGCATAGCTTACTTCACCGCCTTTTTCGTTTCGCAGCTGCTTAAATTGCTCGATTAACTTCGGGACAATTTCCATTGCATCCCCTACAATTCCATATGTTGCAACATCAAAGATTGGTGCGTTAGGATCCTTATTAATGGCGATGATTAACTCTGAGTTTTTCATTCCTACTACATGTTGGATGGCTCCTGATAAGGCGATTGCGAAATAAATTTTTGGAGTAACGGTTTCACCAGTCTGGCCAATTTGGAGCTCATGCGGGAGCCAGCCCGCTTCGACAACATCCCGTGTTCCGCCAACTGTTGCACCTATACAATCCGCTAGTTCATAAAGAATTTCAAAGTTTTGGACATCCCCCATGCCTTTGCCGCCACACACGATAACATGGGCATCAGCTAAATTTGCCTTTTTTGTTACGTCATTCACAATTTGCAGCACTTTTGTCCGCATATCTTCTTCCTTTAAATCAATGCTTTCTTCAATAATCTTCCCACTTCTACCCGCATCAGGTTCAAGAGCTTTCATTACCTTTGGTCGAACCGTTGCCATTTGTGGACGATGTTTTTTACAAAGGATGGTCGCCATGATATTACCACCAAAAGCTGGGCGGCTCGCTTCTAGCAATCGTTTATCCAAGTCCACATCAAGCATCGTTGTATCCGCTGTTAAACCTGTTGCTAAGTCAGTAGCAACGGCACTCGCTAAGTCTTTTCCATTCGGTGTTGCTCCATATAAAATAATTTCCGGTTTATAGGTTTCAACAAGCTTCATAACGCCCTTCATATAGGACTCTGTCCGATATAGTTTTAAAACGGGGTGATCCACTAAATAAACTTCATCAGCACCATAAGCAATCACTTGATTGGCTAATGGTTTTATTTCGCTTCCTAATAAAAATCCTGCTAAAGGAACTTGTAGTTTATCTGCTAGCTTCCGGCCTGCACCCAAAAGCTCAAGTGATACTCCTTCAACTTTTCCGTTATTTTGTTCGATGAAAACCCAGACTCCACGGTATTCTTCAAAATTCATGTAAACCCCTCCCCACGTCAAAAGGTATGTTCTTTATTGGTTAGATGTTTGAATGGCTAATACGTCTTTTTTCTCCATCAGGATTTCCATCAGCTGTTTAACTTGCTCATCCGCCGATCCCTCTATTTTTTTCCCGCCTTCTGGACGCGGCGGTGTAAACATCTTTCCGACAATGGTCGGCGACCCTTTGAGTCCTAGCTGAGTGCGATCAACATTTTCAAGATCGCTGACAGCCCAAATGACGGGTTCATACCTTGCGGCTTTAATCATATTTGGCATTGGTGAGTACTCGATCGCATTTATTTCTTTTTCGACCGTTAATAAACATGGCATTTCGGCTTGAATCAATTCATAACCATTGGATAATTTACGTTTTATTAACACTGTCTTCTCTTCTAAATTCACTTCTGATACATCAATAACATTGGTAACTGGGGGAATATCCATCCTCCTGGCGATTCCTGGTCCAACCTGTCCAGTATCACCGTCAATCGCGTGTTTCCCACAAATTATCATATCAACAGGAAGCTCCTTGTTGATTCTCTCCAATGCCTTCGATAGGGCATAGCTTGTTGCAAGCGTATCTGCTCCAGCAAAGGCACGATCCGTAATTAAATAGCCTCTGTCAGCACCAATCTCAACGCTCTTCTTAATTACCGCTGTAGCCTGTGGCGGCCCCATTGATAATACGGAAATAGTACCGCCGGTTTTTTCTTTAATCTTTACAGCTTCCTGGACGGCATGCGCATCGTAAGGATTCAAAATGGCAGGTGCGCTGCGACGGTCGAGTGTGTTTGTTTTTGGATTGATTTTAATAATTTTTGTATCGGGAACTTGTTTGACACATACGACAATGTGCATGTAGGACTTTCCCTCCTCCAGATTTTTTAAGTAAAAAGGTAAAACGCTTTCTTTACTTGGTTATTAAAAATGCTTTTTATTACGATATATGAATCGCAACACAAGCATATGACCAAACATTGATCGTTTTCTGTTATAATTGATAAATTTAATAAGGATGTTACTCTAGAAGTAGAAGAGGTTGTCGTGGTTTTAGTTAAGAGAGAGAATATTCCATGTTGCAGCACTAATTCAACTATATGAAATATTCAAATATATACAATGATAAAAATCACAGTATCTGTCTAAACTTGTAGATATATTAGGACTGTTAATTTAAGAAGTGTTAGGACTGATATAATTGTGGTAAAAGTTAGGAGTGTTCTTTCTGCTCTTTCACAGGGGAAGGGTCTTTCAAAATATGCTTAGAAGGCCTTTTAGCAGCACTTTTTATGAGGTAAATAGAGTAATTTTAAGGCCTTCATCTTAGCGACGATAACTTGTGCAATGGAATTCTACTTAGGTTTATACACATACCTTTGGCCAAATCAGGATCATTTGCTTAAATGCAATTTTCACTTCTTCTTTTGATTTGGTAAATTCTTTTGAAGCTTTTTGGTATTCATTTATTAAAACATCAAGTTCCTGACTGTATTTGATAGTTTCTTCACAAGTGAAACCATTAAGGTTCGCACATTCAATCATCATTTCCCTTTTGACTTTAATTGCCTCTAGCATTTCAAAAGGATTATTACCATACGTATCCAATTTTCTCCACCTACTCCTTACTCTTTTACATTAAATTACTAAAAAATAGATTACTTGAAGAATTATGACAAGATTTTAGGTAAAAGTAAATACTTTCGCAAAAGTAGACAAAACAAGCATTTTTCGACATTTTTCTTGTATATCATCTCTACTTCTTCCTATTCTATTTTCTAAGTAACACAAAAAACTGGCTTGCACTTTTGCAGCCAGTTTTCTTCGTTATGGTGTTACTTCTTCTTTTTCGTAAATTGGTACCCAGCCCTCTGTCGTAACAAAAATCCGGACAGCAACAACCTTTCGATCTTCCTCAAGTGTAAAATAGTGCCTAGTGTTTTCTGGAACAGAAATTAAATCACCTGGTTCAAGATGCACTTCAAAGAATTCGCCATCTTTCCCTTGAATGACAAATACACCGTGTCCGCTTACAATGAATCGAACTTCATCATCTGTATGGTGGTGCTCATTTTTGAAATTGGTCAGTAAAACATCTAGATTGGGAGTGTTTTCAGATAATGAAATCACATCTTGAGCTTTATAGCCCCGTCTTTCGGAAATATTAGCGATTTCCACTTTGAAGGCATTTAAGATAGCCTGTTTTTCCTCGTCACTTAAAAGATACTTTTCTACCAATTCCTGCGGCAATTTAGTGATATCCCATTTTTCATAGATGACTTCTTGACTGTTTAAAAAACTTACTACCGCTTCTTGATTATTGATTTGTTCTTTCCTAGTTTGAAATGTAATATTGGCCATATGAGTCTTCTCTCCTTTGATTATTATACTACTTTAAATAATTGATATGGTTTATGCTCTAGAAGGCGTAACTGGTACCGGAATAAAAACTCCGAGGCCTCTAGGATTTTTTTCGCTTCAAAAGCATTTCTGCCCCAAACGGTAATTCCATGATTGCGAATTAAAACAGCTCCTGTATCACCTTTTATATGTTCTGAAAAAGCACTTGCAAGAGTCGGAATATGAGCATAATTTTTGATGATAGGAATCGTGAGCACCGCGTCTTCTTCCCACTTATCAAATGCTTTTATTAGCTCTTGTCCTTTAAAGGTGACTTCACCATGATCACCATATACCTCTGAAATGACATTATTATCAATTGTATGGACATGGAGACTGCAGCCGGCATTGGTCTTACGGTAAATTTCAACGTGAAGAAGCGTTTCTGCAGAAGGCTTCAGATTACTTTCTTCAACGGCATGCCCAAACTCGTCCACCAAGACAAAATCCTCATTGGTTCGTTTACGCTTATCCTTGCCACTCGCTGTCACAAGAAATTGAATCGGTGCATCACTTACTTTAATTGCTAGATTTCCGCTCGTTCCCATGAACCAATCCCGTTCAGATAATTCATCCTTAACATCCGCTAATTCTAGCCATTTCTCCTTTAACATGATAGCTTCTTCACCCCAATCCTAGTTTTTATCGCTTCTATACATTCAAAAAAGCTTGTAAATCCCTGATAGTTTATTTCCCACTCCGCACATTTTTCCTCGAGTAAATCTCTTGCTAAGACAAAGTCTGCTAGACGAGCTGCCTCCAGATCTGTTACGGAATCACCGATGACTATTTTATAATGGTCTTCATTCTGAGATAAATTTCGAATAATACTTGGTTTGCAGCAGCCGCATTTATTTTCGCAGCCTGAGTCACAATCATACGGCCAAAGAATCTTGATGGTTTCTCCTGAAAAATCGGCTTCATTACAGTAAATCCCTTCAAACGGACCATATCTCTCAAGAATGGGATAAACAAAGAAATCAATTCCTCCGCTGACAATATAAAGTGGAATCTGTTCGGACCGAACAAAATCAACAAACTCCGCAAATCCTTCACGAATTTTGGCATTTTCAATCACAAAGCTTGTGATTTCATCTCTTTTGCTGCTTGGTAATGCCGCAAAAAGCTGCCCTACTCCTTCACTAATTGAAATTTCTCGGGCAAGGATTCGATCCTTGATTTCTTCCCAATTTGGGGGTGCAAATTTTTTCATTATGGCAATGATATTATCGCTTTCTGTGATGGTTCCATCAAAATCACAGTAAATGACAGGCTTACTCATTTAGATTGTCACCTCAGCATTGCCCCACAACTGAAGAGCTTTATTAAGTTCGGAATAACTTTCAGCTCCGCTGGCTAAGCTTTTCCCTTGAAGACTTACATCAATTGCTTGACGGAAGGCAAGACCGCCACCGCGAGCACCATCTGGGTGGCCATGTACCCCTCCACCTGCATTTATGACAGAATCCACCCCAAAATCACGTATTAATAATGAGACTAATCCGGGATGTATACCTGCAGACGGAACTGGAAATGCCCTTTTAAAGACATCTTCTCTTGTTAATTCCTTGGCAATTGACAAAGCTTGTGCTTTCTCTAATGCTACAGTTCCGTATGGGGATGGGAATAACGATAAATCAGCACCTGCATAACGGAGTAGCTTCCCGAGTAATAACGAATGAGATAATCCGTACTGAGAGGATGAGGTTAAAGCCCCACTAACTGCGGGATGGGCCATAATTGGCAGACTGATTTCATCCTCCTCTCGCAATTCTTGCAGAACATCCAATCCATATGAAAAAACATTGAATAATAGTAAATCAGCACCAAGCTCCGCAGCACGTTTAGCTTTCTCCTTCAGCTGTGATGTTCTTCCGGTTAGGTTGACTGCATATAAAGTGCGCTGTCCAGTTTGCTCAAATACTTCTTCAAGAACTATTTTTCCGGCAGAAATTCTTTTTTCAAATGGAGTCAATTCATTTTCAAAGAGAATTTCATCATCTTTTACAAAATCAACACCACCGAGGGCTTGTTGCTTAAGCTGCTCGGTTAAGAAAGAAAGATCCTTCCCAAGAATCCCTTTAAAAATACTCATTAACAGCGGTCGATTAAATACACCAATTTTCTCCCTCAGTCCCTCGATACCAAATCTAGGACCAGGTAAATGGCTTTTTAATTCCTGCTCAAACTTCAAATCTAATAATTTGATTTTCCCATCCAATGACAGCTTTCCAAATACAGTTGTTAAAATAGCAGGTAAATCATTTGAAAAATTGATTGTTGGGTAGGCAATTCGAATTAGCGATTGTTCTCCCAATTCAGATGTATTTCCTTCAATGGAAACCACCCGGCCTTTATGCTTCCGAAGTTGACTTTGCTCAAGCTCAGGTAAGTTCGTCCACGAACCAACAGTTAAACCTAAAGCAATTTCCTCTGCTTTTTTTTCCGGATATTTTTCGTCATTTACCACATAAGTTGCAATTAGTTCCGTCATTCAAACACTTCCTTTTTCCAAAAACGTAAAGAAAACTTGGCTAGCGCCAAGCCGTAAGGCGCAGGCGATTGCCTAGTTGCACTTATACTTAATTCCTAAAAATTTTAACTACGTCGAAATATCTTCTTTGCTAAAATTTTATACCTTCTTAACGTATAAAAAAACCTCTTCAAAAAAGAAGAGGTTAGTGTCACTTACTAACATCTTCTCATCTTTCAGCATCATCGCTGCAAGAATTAGCACCGTGCTTAACACAAAAATTAAGTCGGTTGCCGGGCTTCATAGGGCTTTTCCCTCCGCCTGCTCTTGATAAGAAAACGATCGTATATTATACATTTCCATGTTGTTAAACTTTATTTAAGATTATTCCAAGAATAAAATGTTTGTCAATCTATTTTTTAAAAATTTTTAAAGTGCCGATTCTTCTGACTGCTTCTTCAAGTCTTTCTTCGGATGTTAGGAGTCCAACTCGGACATAGCCTTCACCCAATTCCCCGAAGCCAATGCCAGGTGCAACCGCTATATGTGCTTCCTTAAGAAGAAGATCAGCAAATTCAGCCGAGGAAAATTCCTCAGGAACCTTTAGCCAAGCAAAAAATGATCCTTTTGGCGCCTTAACATCCCATCCTAAGGATCGAAGACCTTGTATCAACACATTTCTTCTTCGCTCATATAACTCATTTAATTCATTGACACATCTCTGTGGACCGTTTAGTGCCGCGGCAGCAGCCTCTTGGATTCCCCCAAAAAGACTGCAATAAAGATGGTCTTGCAAAAGCTCAATTGCCGAGATGACACTTTCATTCCCTAAAGCAAATCCAACTCGCCATCCTGCCATATTGTAGGTTTTTGATAAGGTGTAGATTTCAATCCCAACCTCTTTTGCTCCTTCAATTTGCAAAAAGCTCAGTGGTTTTTTATCATCGAAACCAATTGCCCCATATGCAAAATCATGGACCACACAAAGATTATTTTTGCTGGCAAGCAGAACCGTTTCTTCAAAAAATTCCTTCGTCGCCGTTGCCCCTGTTGGATTATTTGGATAGTTAAGGAACATTAATTTTGCCTTTTCTAAGTCATCTATTGGTATTTCGTTATAATCGGGTAAAAAATGATTATTTTCTCGCAGCGGCATTGTTACCATCTCAGCTTTTGCTAGGGCAACACCTGATAAATAATCTGGATATCCTGGATCTGGGACGAGAATAGTATCACCAGGATTTAATAAGCATTGAGGAATTTCTACTAATCCAGCTTTACCGCCAAATAAAATCGCCACTTCTGTATGGGGATCCAGGTTAACACCGTATTCTCTAAAATAAAAATCGGCAATAGCTTGTTTTAAATAATGATGTCCTTGAAACGGTGAATATTTATGATTAACGGGATTAGTTGCAGCCTCTTGCAATTTTCTCACGATATGTTCCGGAGTAGGCTGATCAGGATTACCTTGTCCTAAATTAATCACATCATGACCTGCAGCAATCGATTGACCCACATTTTTCACGAGTGAAGCAAAAAACTGGTCTGGAAGACTTTTTAATCGCTCTGATGGTGGATATTGTTTCATGGTCTCACCCCATTCATTTTTTTATGTTGAAATTCTAGTCACAAATGATATAACTTTTATAAAAGCTTGTAAAGAAAAATTTCTCAAAATTTACAATGGGGTGAACATTTTTGAAATTAAAAATAACCTGCCTGCAAATGGATATTTGCTTTGGTGAACCAAGTAAGAATTATCAATTAGCAGAACGTTTGATTGACCGAGCCATGATGGAAACTCCAGATATTATTGTGCTGCCCGAATTATGGACAACAGGATACGATTTAACACGACTGGATGAAATTGCTGATAAGGATGGACAGGACTCTATCACTTTTTTAAAACGTTTAGCACAAAAATATCAGGTACATTTTGTTGGTGGGTCCATAGCTAACAGAGGTGAAAACGGGGTAAAAAATACCCTCCTTATCATCAACAAAAAAGGAGAGCTAATCCATCAATATAGTAAACTACATCTCTTTAAACTGATGGATGAACATCTATACCTTGAAGCAGGAACGGAAAAAGGCTTGTTCGAATTAGAGAATCATCTTTTTGCGGGAGTCATCTGTTATGATATTCGCTTTCCGGAATGGATTCGGGCCCATACGGAACAGGGAGCGGAGGTTCTTTTTGTTGTAGCGGAATGGCCTAAATCACGTTTAGCACACTGGCGTGCATTGCTAATTGCTCGCGCCATTGAAAATCAATGTTTCGTTATTGCATGTAATCGTGCCGGAAAAGATCCCAATAATATATTTGCTGGACATTCTATGATCATTGACCCATGGGGGGAAGTAATCGCAGAAGCTGGGAGCAACGAAGAAATATTATCAGCAGAGCTTAACTTAGAACTTGTAAAAAATGTTCGAAAGCAAATTCCTATTTTTGCCGATCGAAAACCAGAATTTTATAAATAATCATTAAAATTATTGACAGTTTATTTAACATCCTGTTATCATTTTTATCATACTGAAAAAATTGAAAATTACATTTTCTCTTATCATGAGCTGGCTGAGGGATTTGGCCCTTTGAAGCCCAGCAACCGACCGTAATTCCATTGTGAAATGGGGCGCGTACAAATAGGCGCTGGGATGTTACCCTTTAAGGCACGGTGCTAATTCCAACAGAAGGAAATTCTTTCTGAGAGATAAGAGGTGCGAAGTACATTTGTCTTCTAGCCTCTTTCAGATTTAAGAAAGAGGCTTTTTCATGCTAACAAAACAGCATAAACAGGCCTCCCTATACCAAGGAGGAATACAGTTGCAGACACTTAATCAAGAAATCTATAAACCATTAACGGAAAACGATGCAATCCAGCTAGCAATATCGTTAAAGTTGTTTGATGAAAACCCAGACCTTACATGCACTGAAATTGGCGACGGAAACCTCAATCTTGTCTTTCATATCGTCGAAAGCAAAAGTGGTAAAGGCATAATTATCAAACAAGCACTTCCATATGCAAAGGTAGTGGGAGAAAGCTGGCCTCTTACTTTAAAAAGAGCAAAAATTGAAGCCGATGCCTTGAAGGTGTTTGGTCATATTGTTCCCGATCTTGTTCCAGAAGTGTATTTCACCAATGATGTGTTAGCGATTACAATTATGGAAGATCTATCCCATTTAACCATTGCACGAACAGGTTTTATTAATGGTGAGACTTATCCATTACTCTCAAAGGATCTAGGGGAGTTTCTAGCCAAAGTACTTTTCTATACCTCAGATTATGCATTAGGTCCGGAACTAAAAAAAGAGCAAGTTGCAAAGTTTATTAATCCAGACCTATGCCATATTACGGAGGACTTAATTTTCTCGGACCCTTATTTTGATGCAGAAACAAATGAATTTGAAGAAGGATTACGCCAAGATGTCGAAGCGATTTGGCATGATGAAGATTTAAAGTTTCATGTTGCTGTTTTAAGAAAGAGCTTTTTAACAGAAGCGGAAGCCCTTCTACATGGTGATTTGCATACTGGTAGTGTTTTTGCCGATAACCAAGAGACAAAGGTCATTGATCCAGAATTTGCTTTTTATGGACCAGCAGGTTTTGACATTGGACAAGTATTTGCTAATCTTCTTTTTCAGGTGATTGTAAATCATGAAAAAAGTGAGGTATTTGTCCATCATGTTGAGAATTTCTGGACTGTTTTTGAAAAACAATTCTCCAGCCTTTGGGTGTCAGAAAATAAGGACTTACTGTCAAAATCCAATTTATTTTTAAACCATGTTCTGTCTAAGTATTTTGAAGATGCCGTTGGCTTTGCGGGCTGCGAGTTAATCCGTCGAACGATTGGTCTTGCCCATGTTGCAGATCTAGACCACATTGATGACGATAGTTTCCGCTTAGCTGCAAAGCAGAAAACCCTTGAACTTGGAAAAGTACTGATTAAACAAAGAAAAAAGCTGAATGATCTTGAAACTCTTTTGAATACAATTAAAAGTCTGCTATAAAACAGGAAAAAAGCAATCATCATGATTGCTTTTTTCCTGTTTACATTACAAAAATGGATTTTCATGTTTTGCTTTAAGGCGTTGCCATCTATTTTCTACTTCTGCTTCAAATTCTTCTAGGATTGGTTTATTTTCTTCCTTGAGAAGATGTTTTGTTTTACCCATGTATTTTAACCAGTCAGAAATAGGGATACGTTTGTTCTTTGCCTCTGGATCATAGGTAATCGTCGTTACCCCTTGTTCAACCTCATAAAGCGGGAAGAAACAGGAATTGACAGCTGCCTCCAATATCGTTGCACCATAACGATCCTCAGACTTCCAGTTTAACGGGCAGGTAATAAGAATTTTCCCATAGACGGTCCCAACGTTTTGTGCATACCATTGTGCCTTTGCACCTTTTTTAATTAAATCTTGTGGGAACGCTTCTGCTCCAGTAAAGACATAAGGAATATTGGTAGCTGCCATTATTTGTGCCGTATCCTTATGATGGAAGGACTTCCCTTTTTGCATTTTCCCTACTCCAGATGTACTCGTCATATGACCGAGTGGAGTAGAATAGGACATTTGCGAACCCGTATTCATGTAACCTTCATTATCATACTCAAGCATGATCAATTTGTGTCCACGTAGAGCCGTTCCAATCGCAGAACCCATACCGATATCCATTCCACCATCGCCAGTAATCATCACAAAGGTTGCATCATCCGATACTTCAATTTCTCCACGGCGTTTCAGCTCAAGAAATGCTTCGAGTGTACCTGACAAAGTAGCGGCACCGTTTTGAAACAGGTTGTGAATCATCGTTTGCTTATGTGAACTATGCGGGTAAGAGGTCGTTGTCACATAAGCACAGCCTGTTTGAAATAGTGTAACGATATCTCCCTCAATCCCTTTAAAGAACAATTCCAATCCCGCAAAAATTCCGCAGCCAGGACATGCACCATGTCCAGAGGCAATCCGCTTTGGTTTAGTTGTGAGTGCTCGTAATGGCGGGATCTTTACCTTTAACCTGTTCATTTCTTCATCCATTTTCACTTCAATTAATCCCGATTTATAGACATCGCCATGTTGTGGAGTAATGACCGGTTTAAGAATGTTGTCCGGATTCCCTGGTATATGGCCATAATAATCAAATGGTTTATCAGCGCAGCCTTTATCCATTGCTGAGATCGCCATTTCAAAGAAGTTTAGTGCATCACTTGCGTAAAAGTCCTTACCGCCAAGTCCAAAGACGCGGCTTAAAACGATTGTTTGATTTTCACGATCATCTTGAAGCGCTGATTTGACTTCATGTGTTAAATTCGGTCCATTTGCACCATAAGAATCTGCACGTTCCCCCACTAATAATGCTTTTACATTTTTAAGAGCTTCACGGATTTCCTTGGCAGGGAATGGACGAATAATATTTGGACTAATTACCCCCGCTTTTATTCCTTTCGCCCGAAGCTGATCAACTACATCTTTAGCTGATTCAGCGGCAGAATTTAATAGGAACAATGCGACTTCAGCATCATCCATTTGATATAAATCAAGTACTGGAAACTCACGCCCTGAAATACGTGCATATTCTGCTGCAACCTCTTTATATACTTCACCAGCTGCGTAAATTGCTTCTGACTGCTGAAAATGATTGTTCATGAGATCGTCACCATTCATATGAGCGCCAATCGTAACAGGTTTCTTCGGATCTCTAGCAAAATGGTAATCGGTTGGACATTCACCAACAAATTGCTGAACAATGCTGCGATCCTTGAAATACTCTACTCTCCGCTTTTGATGGGAAGTAAAGAACCCGTCATAAGCAACAATAACTGGGAGTCGCACTTTTGAATGCTCGGCAATTTTCAATGCCATGATATTCATATCATAAACAGCTTGAGGAGTTCTTGCCGTTAAAATAACCCACCCAGTATTTAATGCAAAATAAAGGTCAGAATGATCTCCTCTAATATCAAGCGGCCCACTAACAGCCCGGGTAACTAGGTTCATAACCATTGGAAAGCGAGTTCCAGCTTGAACTGGCAGCTGTTCAATCATATATAAAAGACCATTTGCGCTTGTCGCGTTAAATACACGGGCACCAGTTGCTGCTGCACCGTAGCAAATTCCTGCAGAGCCATGCTCTCCATCCGCCGGAATCAATTTTATATCATGCTCGCCACGTGCTTTCATTTGATCTAAAAATTGAGCAACTTCCGTAGATGGCGTGATTGGAAAATACCCCATGATATGATAATTAATTTGAGCAGCTGCCATCGCAGCCATTTCATTTCCGGATTCAAAGGTTGAAAGTTGTTCAGCAACTCTCTGACTTGTTAATTTATCTTCCAAAATAGCCATTAGAAACTACCTCCTGTTACATAAGGAAAGTTTTGCTTTACCCGGTTCGCATCCGCATACCCAATCATTTCACGCAGATCTCCTAGCGCATCGGTAGGACATGCCTCAACGCATTTTAAGCAACCCTTACAGTATTGATAATCAATTCCCTTAAGAAACATTTGCTTTCTTCCGCGCTTGTCTTCGCCTTCTTCCCAAACAAAACAATAATCCGGACATACATTGTCACATGCCGCACAATGAATACATTTTTCTTGACTGAACTCTGGCAGGAATCCTTGTCGTGATCCACTTAAATCTTTTAAAATACTATTTGCCTGTGCAGTCATTACTCCGCCAATTTCCTGGGTTAAATAACCTAATTGTGGTACCGTTCTTGTGAAGCTTTTCCCCTCAGCATCTACAGGAACTTCGTATCTTTTAAATTGAACTTCATTGTAACCTCGGTCAAACGTACGAATATTTGGTTCAACTAGATGAGGGTATTTCTTTTCAAAAGTTTTGCGAATGACATTTCGCATTGAATCCGGATCTAGAAAATCACAAATTCGGTATAAGGCACCAAGCATCGCTGTATTTACCTTTGTTTTTTCCTCAACTGCAATTGTTAACGCATCGACAATCGCAAGTGTACCGTATTCAAGCTGCAAATCGGTCTTGACTTCATCAAATTCTCTTGAAGAGTTGACCAATGCAATGCCATCCGCATTCAAACCGCTTACAACATCTACCGTTTTATAGAGTGCTTCATGAAAAACGCCAATTACATGCGGCTGCTCAATCGGGCTATGATCTCTTATTTCTACATCTGCATCACAAAAGCGAATAAAACTCTTTACCGGTGATCCCTTTTTCTCAGATCCATAGGACGAAAAATTAGAACCGTTTAGTCCTAAACCTAATACTCCCGCTTCAGCAAGCATTTTTCCAGCCAGATTGGCTCCTAAGCCACCAATGGATTCTAAGCGGATTTCAAAAAATCCAAGGTCATTTTTTTTCGGTAATTTCGACATACTATCCCTCCCCATATAGATAGCAAAACTACTGCTCGTTCAAATAAAATACAAATAAAATACAAATTAAATACATAAAACTTTCAAAATTATTGTAGGGGAAATTTGAATATTACGCTGTGACAAAAATCAAACATCAACAAAAATTTCCTATAACACAATTAAATTTTTTCTTTGAAGCCTTTATTTAATTGATCATTTTACAGTAATACGAAAATATAACAGGTGGAAAACTGTAGTACAACAGACAATAATACCTCTCTCCAACCTAGCATAGCAAGGCTCACACCGTATTGGATGTGAGCCTTGTTTATGTCCCTGTCTAGCTAATTCCGATAAAATAAACTATAATAAAATATCGTTTTCAATTATACAAAGGAGTTTTACTATGAATGTTATTTGTTCGACCTTGAATGCCAAGTATATCCATACAAACCTGGCCATTCGTTATTTAAAATCCTATGCTGCCCCTGAGCATGAAATACAAATTAAGGAATACACGATTAAAGACCCTGTTATGAATATTGTTACTGACCTTTACCAGCAAAACCCTACGGTAATCGGCTTCAGCTGCTACATCTGGAATATTGAAGAAACATTAAAAGTTATTAATATGTTGAAGAAAATAAACCCTTCCATCGTGATCGTATTAGGTGGGCCAGAAGTCAGCTATGATACCGGTGAATGGATGGAAAAAAATCCAAATATTGATTTTATCGTTATGGGTGAAGGAGAGCAAACCTTCAAACAATTACTTACAGAAATGAAATCTACCCATAATTACAAAAAGGTTTCTGGAATTGCCTTTAGGGAAAATAGCAAAGTGAAATTCACCCCGCAAATGAATAAGCTTGATTTAAAAGAACTGCCATCTCCGTACCGTTTTCCTGAAGATATCTCCCATCTTGGAAAGCGAGTTACCTATATAGAAACTAGCCGCGGCTGTCCTTTTAGCTGTCAATTCTGCCTTTCATCCATCGAAGTAGGTGTCCGTTATTTCGACAGAGAAAAAATTAAAGAAGATATCCGCTATTTAATGGCAAACGGAGCAAAGACAATCAAATTCGTGGACCGAACATTTAATATTAGCAGAAGCTATGCGATGGAAATGTTCCGCTTCTTAATCGATGAACATCTGCCTGGGACTGTCTTTCAATTTGAAATTACCGCAGATATAATGCGTCCTGAGGTTATCGAATTTTTAAATAATGAGGCACCAAAAGGATTGTTCCGCTTTGAAATTGGAGTGCAATCTACCAATGACTATACGAATGAACTTGTCATGCGTAAGCAAAATTTTGCAAAGCTGACACGGACAGTCACGATGGTAAAAGAAGGCGGGAAAATCGACCAGCATCTTGATTTAATTGCCGGACTTCCAGAAGAGGACTACCACTCATTCCGCAAAACTTTCAATGATGTCTTCGAAATGCGGCCAGAGGAACTGCAGTTAGGCTTTTTAAAGATGTTAAGAGGGACTGGTTTGCGACTTCGGGCAGCAGATCACGATTATATTTATATGGACCACTCGCCTTATGAGATCTTAGGAAATAATGTCCTCTCGTTCGAGGACATCGTCAGGATCAAACAAGTAGAGGATGTATTAGAAAAATACTGGAACGATCATCGGATGGACCATACAGTTGAATTCTTAGTAACAAAAGTATTTTCAACCCCTTTCGACTTTTTCCAAGAATTTGGAACCTACTGGGATTCTCAAGGCTGGTCAAGAATTGGTCATCAGCTTGAAGATTTATTCCGCAGACTTTATTCTTTTTTGGAAAGTCAGTACGTAGCAGATTTGGATATAATTGCTGGACTAATGAAATATGATTATCTACGAAACCATAAATATAAGCCAAGAAAACCTTGGTGGGAAAATAGCATGGATAAAAAGAAGAGAACGAATGTATACGATCAAATTATTGATAAGCCATCCAGATTAGGACAGGAGTTTTGCGAGTTACAGCTTGATGAAAAAGATTTGTTTAAGCATACGATGGCAGAAGATCTATCCTTTGACCTTGGAACTTATCTCTCAGACGGGATTTTAGAGAGAAATCCTACCATTTTATTTGCCTACTTTGATCCTTCCCATAATCGAACTCTTGTTTTTTCTTTCCAAGTGGATACAAATAAGCCGGCTTAATGTGCCGGCTTATTTTTTTTATTTTTGTGGGTCTTTTTATTTTCACTCGTTGATTGAAGAATTTCATATAACTTAATGCCATTCACATCACCAAATTCAATGCTGAATTCCTCACGAGGAACCTTTACATCAAGCTTCTTTTTCATCTTAGCTTCTTCCCTTTTTCCCCTGCTTCGAATTGCGGTTAGCAAAACGAATTGCATTATCATCATTTGCAAATTCTGCTGTGAATTCAGTGTTTTGTACATTTTTATGCGGTGTCTTGGAGTATTTTTCAACTGCATTATATTCTGCTTTTCTTTTCGCCATTCAATGGACCTCCAATTTTTATATTTGTTTCCCCTTTAGTTTTTATCAAAAGTCTTTAATCAATCACTTCCTTATTTTTCATAAATATTTTTACTTTGGGAGCGGAAAATAAATAAAAACAGGAGTGAGTGAAATGGTAAAAAAGAAATCAGTCCCAGAAAAATTAAGCATTAATGAGACTATGCCCCATCAAATCAATGCTCCAAGTTTTGAAGACACAGGAATTAAAATGGAAGAACCTTTTGTGAACGAACATGGAGTTGTTATTGGGGATAGCTTATACTCCTCTCCTAACTCACCATTAGAAAACTGGACTGAAGATACTGACCCTGCGATTATGTCTGGTGATGAATGGGTTCATCCTACCAATGATATCGGCTGGAATACACCTGAAAATCGAGAACTGCTTGAAAGTAAAAAGAAACCAAAGGGCTATCCATTTATGCATCCCACTAAAGATGTCAGTAAAGGTACGGATTAAAAGAAAAGCGGAAGCGCCTTGTCCAGGGGCGACAGGCATAAGACGAGCCGGCGAGAAGGTTGCTCTTTAACCTTTTTGACGGCTCGGCTTATGACCCAAGCCCCTAGGTGCTGGAGCTAGACAATTCTCAAAGTCGAATGTTATTCTTCTTATCTAATGTATAAAATCCGGGGAAATTCCCCGGATTTTTTATATAATTAAACCACGGATAAGCCGGAGGTGTGAATTTTGTTATTACCAAAACTTGCTGCCAAGATCGTTTTAGAGGTACGGAAATTAATCGATGAAGAGATCATTGTCGTGAATACCAATGGAATCATTATTGCTGGAACAGACGAAAAGAGAATCGGAAATTTACATGAAGGAGCATTAATTACACTTGAGAAAAAACGAAAGTTCATCATAACTGAGGAAGATAGCATTTCTCTTAAAGGTGTTAAAGCCGGAATAAACTTGCCCATATTCTTCCAACACGAAGTCATTGGAGTCATTGGCATTACAGGGAATCCGCTGACGGTAACACCATTTGGAGAAATCATTCGAAAAATGACAGAATTGCTCATAAGTGAAAATTATTTTACCGAACAATTTGAATCACATTATCGCTCCCTCGAATCATTTATTTTGGATTGGCTCCAATTAAAGGAATGGGATGATAGTTACTTAAATAAAGCTAGGATGTTCGATATTGAGCTAAATGTTGAGCGAGTAATGGCCATCATCCAGTTTAAACAAAATACCCAGCGGCTTACAAGAGATGAATGGTCCTCGATTTTCAACTATTTCAACCCATTAAGTAATGATATTGCTGCACGCTTCGGGAGTGAACGAATGCTTCTTATTTTGGACGGTGAAAAAAACCTTTCACGCCAGCTCATTGAAAAGAAACTAAGAGATTTCATATATTATTTGGAAAACACCATTGGCGTCATCGCCTACGCGGGAATCGGTCAAAAAGCATCGGCTAAGGAACTTGGACACTCTTACAGAAATGCGGAAAGAGCATTAAAATCAGCGGATGAAATGAGAAAAATTGTCTTTGACGAAGACTTAACCTTTGAAATGATTATGGACGAACTCAGTACGAACACAAAACTAGAATTTATCCAACGGACTATAGGTTCTATTATATTGGATAAAGAGTTACTTGAAACATTAAGAGAACTAATAAATCAAAATCATTCCTTAAAAAATACCGCAGAAAAATTACATATCCATATTAATACATTACACTACCGGTTAAAAAAACTAGAGGAGATGACCGGTTTAAACCATCAAAATCTTGATGACCTTCTATCCCTTAAAATCGCCCTACACATTTTAGATAAACATCCAAATATTTTAAGATAAATCATTCATTTTTTGTATTTTAATCCATAGCAGGCCCAAGCCTGTTTTTTTTATACTTAATTATAGTTAATTACGTTAAGAAAATGTGTAAGCGTGACAATGGGGGAAAATATATGCTAACTAACATAATAAAAGATAAAATTGTTTCGATTGTTTCAAAAGAAAATTATGATGATTCAAAAGTAGAAAGACTTGTTTATTCCTATGATGCTACACCTAATTTTCAGTCGATGCCTGATGCAGTTGTCAGTCCAAGAAATGCAAATGACATAGCTGCAATCGTAAAAATATGTAATGAGCATAAGATACCTATTGTCCCCCGCGGTTCAGGAACCAATCTTTGTGCAGGAACTTGTCCAACAGAAGGCGGGATAGTCCTTTTATTTAAACATATGAATAAAATCCTTGAAGTTGATAATGAGAATTTAACGATTACTGTGCAACCTGGTGTGATTACTTTGGATATGATCAACGAGATTGAATCACACGGACTTTTCTATCCACCTGACCCAAGTTCCATGAAAATCTCTACTATTGGCGGTAATATTAATGAAAATTCTGGTGGACTCCGTGGACTTAAATATGGTGTTACTCGAGATTATGTGATTGGTTTGGAGGTTGTCTTAGCAAACGGTGAGATTATCAGAACGGGTGGAAAATTGGCAAAAGATGTTGCCGGTTATGATTTAACACGGTTGATGGTGGGATCTGAAGGAACCTTAGGCATCATCACCGAAGCTACATTAAAACTCATCCCAATGCCTGATACAAAAAAAACAATGCTTGCCTTATATCAAGATATTGAGGCAGCGGCAAAATCCGTTTCAAAGATCATTGCTAATAAAATCATTCCAACAACACTTGAATTTTTGGATCAACCTACATTAAAAGTAGTAGAGGCATTTGCGCAAATTGGCTTGCCAACAGATGTTAAAGCAGTACTTTTAATCGAACAAGACGGCCCTCAAGAAGTGGTTGAGCGTGATTTAATAAAAATGACGGAAATTTGTAAGCAGGAACAAGCGATTTCGGTTCAAATCGCCTCCTCTGAACAAGAAGCAGATGCATTAAGGACGGCACGACGAGCAGCGCTCTCAGCCCTTGCTCGATTGAAACCAACTACTATACTTGAGGATGCAACTGTTCCAAGATCCGAAATAGCCAATATGGTGAATGCGATTAACAAGATTGCCGAAAAATATGACATAGAAATTTGCACTTTTGGTCATGCAGGAGACGGAAACCTTCATCCTACTTGTCCAACTGACTCGCGAAATCATGATGAAATGGAAAGAGTTGAAATGGCTTTTGCAGAAATTTTTGAAAAGGCAATTGAACTCGGTGGAACAATAACAGGCGAGCATGGTGTCGGTGTCATGAAAGCTCCTTTTCTTGAATTAAAACTTGGTAAAGCAGGGATTGCTGCCATGATGGCAATCAAGCAAGCTTTAGATCCAAATAATATCATGAATCCTGGGAAAGTATTTGCAAAAGAAAGCCGAAAGCGTGTGGTGATATCAAAATGACCACATTATATGAACAGACTAAGATCCAAGAACAATTTAAGGCAAGAATGGATCAAGATGAACTATTGAATTGTATGCGTTGTGGATTCTGCTTGCCCTCTTGCCCTACCTATATAGAATCAGGCTACAAGGAATCCCACTCCCCTCGAGGTAGGATAGCCCTCATGAAAGCCGTTGTGGATGGACTTATTGAGCCTGATGAAGACTTTGAACGTTCACTTGAACTTTGCCTTGGCTGTCGTGCTTGTGAGCCCGTTTGTCCATCGGGTGTAAATTATGGTCACCTGCTTGAGGAGGCACGGGATATTATTCAACAAAATAAAAAACACTCTTTGCCTGTTCTCGTAGTGCGGAAAACCGTTTTTGAAGGCTTATTTCCACATCCAAACCGAATGAGAAAGCTAACGGGGCTAATCGGTTTCTATCAACGCTCAGGGATCCAAACGATTGCGAGAAAAATTGGTTTTTTAGGTCTTTTACCAGAGAGTTTAGTAACAATGGAAAAAATCATTCCCAATGTTCCAACTATGAAGGAATTAAAAAATCGTCCAAGACAATTGCCGGCATTAGGAACAAAGACAAACCGTGTTGCCTTTTTCAGCGGTTGTTTAATGGATACTATGTTTATGAAAACCAATGACGCAACGATGAAATTACTCCAGCTCGCAGGCTGTGAAATCGTTATTCCTCCTGCTCAAACATGCTGTGGTGCTCTACATGGGCATAGTGGCGAAAAGGAATCAGCAAAAGATCTAGCAAAACGGAATATTAAAGCCTTTGAAGATTTAAATGTTGATTATATCATTACAAATGCAGGAGGTTGCGGGGCATTTTTGATTGATTATGACCACTTATTAAAAGATGACCAGGAATGGATTTACCGCGCAAAAGCATTCACCTCAAAAATCAAAGATATTTCTGAGGTGTTAGTGGGGGTTCGTTTTCACGAAAAAGTGAACTTAGAACTTCCACCGCAAATTATTACCTATCAGGATTCCTGTCACCTGCGAAACGTTATGAAAACAGCATCGGCACCTCGTACGCTACTTAAAGCGATAAAGGGAATAGAGTATATTGAAATGAAAGATTCTGACCGTTGCTGCGGCTCTGCAGGCATTTATAATATTGTTGAATCAGAAATGTCCATGCAATATCTGGATAAGAAAATGGTCCATGCAAAGAATACAAATGCAACAACTATTGTAACCGCAAACCCAGGCTGTCTACTGCAAATGAAACTCGGAATCGAACGAGAAGGTCTATCAGCAAAAATTCGCGGCATCCACATCGTTGACTTACTATTACTAGCAGTTCAACAAAAGTAAAAAGTACTGAGCCGTTCTGTTTATTTTAAAGAAGTATTCCATTACCGATAAACATTACCACTTATGAAAATAGCCCAATCAATCCAAAATACCATTACAGAGATGAAAATCCTGCTCTGTATAGATCTTAAGGAGTGAAAAAAATGGCTAACAGCAGCAACAAGTTATTAGTTCCAGGAATTGAACAGTATCTTGATCAAGTTAAATATGAAATTGCACAAGAATTTGGCGTAAACCTCGGCTCAGATACCGTCTCACGTGCTAATGGTTCTGTTGGCGGCGAAATTACAAAAAGATTGGTCAAACAAGCACAAGCACAAATGTCTGGTCAATCTCCACAACAATAATTGAATAAATGGCAAAAGTCCGGCACACATCTGCCGGACTTAATCATGTTTATTTTTATTATTTTTGTTTTTATCATTCGACTGCCACTGCTGACTATTATTATTATTTTCGTTTACCCGTGATTGCTGCTCATTCTTATTTTGGCCCTGCGGTCCTCTGTTTTCCTGCTGACGCTGTTCATGTCGTTGAACTTGATTCTGATTTGGTCGGTTATCTTCCCTCTGTTCTTGACGATCTTCTCTCCACTGATCCCGACTTTTTATCTCATGTCCCTCTTGAGGAACATTCGGGATATCCATATTTTCTTCTTTCTGTTTCCCTTTGGATTTATTATCAGATTCCCAATCTTTATTACCAGCATCTTTATTCGTAACATCTGGATTTGAAGGCGCAGGTGGGACATTTTGATTTTGTTTTTTTCCAAATCGGTCCATATTTGCCCTTTCCTTAGGCTGCTGTTTTTGTTCTGAATCATTTTTCCGCTTATGATATTTGCCAACTGATACTCCTGAGGCAAGTGCTTTTTCCAGTTCATCTTTTGTGGTAGTGTATTCATTTACTTTAATTTGCTGGTCCACAACACTTTGTTTAATTTCTTCTATGTTTTGCTCTAATCTAGTTTCTACCTTTTCATCTAATTGGTTTGTTTTCACCGTTGAAATGATAATAGGTTCTTCTGCTGCAATAATTCCTTCTTCTTTCAATTCTGCTAAAAGAATTTTTGTTATTTCGGCAACATCTAATTTCTTCCAATCCTCAAGCTCCGCGATGATCTTTTCCGTATCATCATTAAAACCATTTATTTCAACAACCTGCATTTTTTTATTCAGTCCAAGTTCAATACTCGATTCAGCATCAATTGACATATATGCATAGGCTTGATTACTTTGGTAAATTGGGAAAACGGCGCTAATAAAGAGAATTAGAGCAGTAACAGGTTTCCAAATTGATTTAAGTTTAAATGAATTTTTTATAGATAATAACCATTTTCTCTTCTCACTATCTACAATTGGAAAAAAATAAATTTCTTCTCCAATAGAATAGGCTATATCCTGCTTTTTTGCTCGTAGGAATTCTCCTTCGGGGGTTAACAAAGTCAGAAAAGACTCGTTCATATCCATTATTACACCCTTTTTCACTCCTCTAACACCCCCTTAAGATAGTCCTTCAGATACAAATAATCACTAGATAAAATTAAAGCAATTGCAATAATATATTTTCGATTTCGTTCAATCGTTTTTCTGCTGACATCAACCATTTTTTCTAAATCCTTAATTGGAAGCCGTTTTTTCTCCAATAAAAAGTTTTTTAACTCACTATTTTCAACTAATACCTTCGCTACCATAATTGCATTCGTTCTGGCATCAGAGTGCTTTGGAGAATTTTCTACTAAATCATGAAAGCTTAATTCGAACGAAGCCAATAAAGTTTGAAATTGAACGATTTCTTCTTTCCTTAAATCAGCATCCGAATTTTTTTTATAATCCTCTAGTGAAAGTTCATTCACAATTATCGTGCCCGGTGATTCTTCCTCTAAAGAGGAGTATGTTAAATCCAAACTGACATGCTGATTTTTCGACTGTTTCCGAATATAATCAATAACTCTTCTCTTTATTAACACTTCGGAAAAACTTAATAGTGAACTTCCTTTTTCAGGAGAATATTTTTCAATTGCCTCATTAAATGCAATGAGTCCAATACTAAATTCATCATCGGTTTCATATATATATCGTTTACATACCGAGGAGACAGTTTTGGCAATAAAGGGTTTATAGTTTTCAATTATTTCGTCTAAAAGTGTCCGGTTTCCTTGTTGTATCAACAAAACCGTTTGTTCTAATGTTTGTTTCTTTTTCACGGGTCTGAACAATAAACCTAGCATTACCTCACCTCACTATGAAACCAATTATAACATACGTAAATTATTATTGATTTTGTGAGGGCAATACAAGGAAGAAAAGAATAACCAAAAAAGGATATAAATTCCAGAAAACATTTCATGATAACTTTTGTTTCACTAAACATTTACGAATAATAAAATGTCATTGTGGGGGCAAATCGAAAATATTTTTTATAACAAAAAAAAATCAAACCAGAATGATACTGATTTGAAGTCGTTGCTATCTTCTTGCGACTAGGGTTTGGATCAACCATTTAAAGAAAAATCCTATAAGTAAACCAGGGATTAAAAACAGCATCGGTAAAAACACAGGACCCGGATGCATATTTAAAATATTTACTCTTGGAGAAACCATTAACCCAACAGTAACAAAATAAGCACCAAATACAAACGGTAAATACGAGTATTTTTCTTCCTGGGGCATTGCTGAACGATACGCATCCCACATCGCAAACATATAGACACAAGGATAAAACATAAGCCATTGGTAGTTTACATTTGCCTCTGCCTTTTCTATTTCACCTAAGAAACTATACATGATCGTACTATTAAATTTGCTATTTGCATTAATAATGAACTCAAGGGAGATAAATAAAATACCCTTTATATAATCCCTCATTAATAGCTGGCTAAAACCTGGAAAGGCAATACTCCACAATATGGCTTCAAATCTTGTCATTTTCTTCATGAGTCTATTCCGTTTCTAATATGATTATTTAGCTTTGAAAGCTGTTATTATTTAGCTTCTCCGCAATTGGAATAAATAACCAGAAGATCCAAAATAATTTTTCCGTTCTTTTTAATTATCGGATCGGTATTTGATAGTTGGGATTATCCTTTTGCTTTAAATAAAAAGAGGTCATAACTTTAATACCTTCTGTAAAATCGGGACAGGTTATTCCAGAATTCTTTAAATCCATCACAGCTTGAGAACAATCAAAATTTCCTTTCCATGAAAAATAATCTAGCGCTTCTTTCTCAACCCCAAGATATTTCCTCATTGGTTTAATGGAAAGCAGCCATTTTCCTACTGCTAACGGAATCATCCCTATCGGTTTTCTGTTCATCAATTCCTTCATAAAGAAACGATAAATCTCTGAGGCACGATACGGCTTGGGATCAGTTAAGTGATAGGTTTTCCCTGCACTATTTTCAAAAAAACTAAGATATGTCGTTGCTTTGATAATATAGTCAATTGGAACTAAATTTACATTCGCTTCCCCTTTTCCAATTCTAGGTAATACAGGTAGAAATTTAAGCCGTTCTAAAAAATTCATCATAAAGTATGGTCCATCGAACTTAATGGTTTCACCTGTTTCGGAATGACCTTTTACAATCCCTGGGCGAATGATTGTAATGGGTACTTCTGCTTTCAGCTTTTCAACTAAAACTTCTGCCTCATATTTAGTTTCTTCATAATGATTTTTAAAGCTTTCTGGGCGAATGAGCTCTGTTTCATATAGAATCCCTTCACGTTTCCCCACTACATAGGCTGTACTAAAATAAACATATCTTTTTAAGGAGGTAAGCCCTTTGACGAAATGATTTACATTGTCCGTTCCATTTACATTAATTTTAAAGGCGATTTCGCGAGGAACAGCTAAATCATAAATAGCAGCCAGATGAAAAACATGGGTAACTTTTTCTTTAAGAAGGGTATGATTTGCTTCTGAAATTAACAGACCAGGTACAGTGATATCACCTTCAATGATGATAAATGACTCTTCCTTTAAACCCAGCTCTGTAATGATTTCCTGACGTTCTTTTCTTGCCTTATCCATCATCCCTTGAATTACCAGAACATAGACGACAAATTGAATTTGATTCTTTTTTACTACCTCCCTGATCAACTGATTACAAATAAAACCAGGAAATCCTGTGAAAAAATACCCATTTTCCATCCCCTTCATCCTCCCCTAAACATTTGTCCTAATTGTAAGCGTCTTCAAATTTCTCCGTCAATAGGAGTAAAGTCTGAAATTTCAGTATATTCAACAAAAAAAGAGACGGGATTTCTCCCGCCTTTATGATTATTCATGCTGATCCATTGGATTATACAGTTTAACCTCAGGATTTTTTTCTTGAAACCAACGAAGGGCAAAATCATTTTCAAATAAAAAGACATATTGATCGTAGCGATCTTTTACAAGTAAGCTTCTTGAACTGGAAAGATTCTCATCTATCGTATCACTATCAACCCATCTGGCAATCTTAGATCCCATACGTTCCATTAAAACTTCAGCATTATATTCATTTTTCATTCGATGTTCAAATACTTCAAATTGTAATTGACCAACTGCCCCTAACAAATATTCATCCATTTTTACGGTTTTAAACAGCTGAATCGCACCTTCTTGAACTAGCTGTTGGATGCCCTTATAGAATGATTTTTGTTTCATAACATTTTTCGCGGATACCCGAACATATAGTTCTGGGGTAAACTGCGGCAATCTCTCAAATTGAAAGTTTTCTTTGCCAGTCGTAATCGTATCACCAATTTGATAAGTTCCCGTATCATAAAGACCGATAATATCACCACTAACCGCTTCATCTACCGTGTTTCGCTCTTCAGCCATAAACGAGGTCGATTGTGAAAGCTTAATTTGCTTCCCTAGTCGTGGTATATTTACGTTCATTCCACGCTCAAATTTACCTGAGCAAATTCGAACAAAGGCAATCCGGTCGCGGTGGGCAGGATTCATGTTTGCCTGAATTTTAAAGACAAAACCTGAAAACTGTTCAGAAAGCGGATCAATTTCACCTATCGACGAATTCCGAGCTTTTGGCGGCGGAGCAAATTCCAAATAAGACTCTAAGAACGTCTGAACGCCAAAGGTAGTTAGTGCGCTTCCAAAGAAAACTGGAGTAATTTTACCAGCTGCTACTTTTTCAGCTGAGAATTCGTTTCCAGCTTCATTTAATAGCATAATTTCTTCAAGTGTTTGCTCATAAAGACCAGAGGCTTTGATCGGGTGGTCGCCTTCTATTTCTCCGTCAGCATTTAAAGCTAGGAAGCGATCCTCTTCAGCAACCCGAAACTGCTCGACACGATTATAATAACGATCATAGATCCCTAGGAACTCCTTACCCATACCAATCGGCCAATTCATAGGGTAGGACTCAATTCCAAGGACCTCTTCTAATTCCGCAAGTAATTCTAAAGGCATTTTCCCTTGTCGATCAAGCTTATTTATGAATGTGAAAATCGGTATTCCCCGCATTCGGCAGACTTTAAATAGTTTTAATGTTTGTTCCTCAATCCCTTTAGCGGAATCAATGATCATGACAGCACTATCCACTGCCATTAACGTACGATACGTATCTTCACTGAAGTCCTGATGTCCAGGAGTATCCAAAATATTCACCCGAAAATCATGATAATCAAATTGCATAACACTGGATGTTACAGAGATTCCCCGTTGTTTTTCAATTTCCATCCAGTCACTTGTTGCAAATTTTCCTGTTTTTTTCGCTTTTACCGTTCCAGCGTCACGAATTGCTCCACCAAATAAGAGCAGCTTTTCAGTTAACGTCGTTTTCCCAGCATCCGGGTGGGAGATAATCGCAAAAGTCCGACGCGATAATACTTCGTCTGTAAATTTATTACCCATTTTTTATTCCTCTCTTTTGACAGTCAAAATTTTTGCCCATAACTTCAATCTTATATGTCTAACGCGAACTTTGCAATCCTCGATTTTTCTTTTATCCATCATCTATTAAGAATATAATAAAAGAGAGGATAATAAAGAAATCTGTTGAACTGAAGGTTCACAATGAATCCATAGAATTACAGGAGGAACTATGAATATTACGACCATTGATCAACCTACTTTAAACCTTATTCAAAGAGCTTTTGAAATTGTATTAACCGAAAATAACATTGCTTATAAAAATATTGGAATTGCCGTGGAGGGCGATCAGCTATTATTTTTGTTTGAAGGAAAGTCTGAAAAAATTCATGTTTTTAAATGGCCTAAACAATCGAGTATTGGTATCAGTTATGGTGTACTTGCTCAAAGTGTACTTGCACCACTAATCCCGACTTTAAGAAGTTTATAAACTGTATTTCTATCTATTACCCTTTCTGAGAAATCAGAAGGGTTTTCTTTTGGAAAATCCCATCCATTCCCACATCCTCTTTTGCATAATTCCTTTTATAATAGAGTGAGACTCTGTTTAAGGAGATGACAGTACTTGAATCAAAGTAAAAAATTAGTTTCAAAGATAATTCCGCTCATCACAGCGTTCATATTTATTATTGCAGGAATTGTGTGGTTTACCCAAACTGCAAATAAAAAAATGGAGATACCCTTTTCATCTGTAGAGCAAATCATACAAAACCAACAGGGAAAAGCAGTATCACTTACAGAGCATTCAAATGGGAGTATTCAACTTAAAGCTGGAAGTGAGGAATATGTATCCAATGTTCCGCCAAACAGTCAAATGATCGAGAAACTTGTTGAGACATATAAGATCCATTATTCCTATTCAAACAGCAGCCCCTATGGAAAATGGATGATGGCCGTTGTGGTCCTTGCTCTAGCTGGAACAGCTTTTGCCATTCAAAAATCAAAAGGCGGCTTAGGTCTAACGAAATCAATGAAAAACAGTGTTTCACAGGCGCGTCCACTCCCTACCATTAGTCTAGATGATATTGGCGGACTTGCTGAAGAAATGAAGGAAGAAATTTTACAAACACTTACGACGTTAAAGGAGCCAGAAAGGGCGATTAAATTGGGTATTAATCCACCAAAAGGAATCCTGTTATACGGCCCGCCAGGAACAGGAAAAACCTTATTAGCACAAGCAATTGCCCGTGAACTAAATGCTTCATTTTTTTCATCGAGCGGTTCTGCCTTTAATGAATTATTTGTAGGCGTTGGTGCAAGCCGAGTCCGCTCTTTATTTCAATCAGCTAGGAAACAAAGTCCGGCAGTAATATTTATTGACGAAGTAGATGCGCTTGCCGGAAGAAGGAAAGCCCATGGCGGGGAAGAAGGAGAAAAGACATTAACCGAGTTGCTCGTTCAATTGGATGGCGGTCATGCCAACGATGGAATATTATTTATTGCCGCCACGAATCGTAAGGATATGCTTGATGAAGCATTCCTTCGTCCAGGAAGGATTGATTTCTCATTTCATGTACCGCTACCAGATAAAAAAGGCAGAAGGGAAATCATTGATATTCACACTAATGGAAAATCCTTAACCACTGACGTTCTTGACTCTTTAAACCAATTAGCGGAAAGTACATCCGGTTTTTCAGGTGCTGAACTGAAATCACTATTTGATACTGCCAGTAGACACGCAGTTCGACACGGGCAGGATGTCATTACAAAGATTGATATTGATTATGCCCTTGACCGTACCATTTTAGGAAGTACTTCACGTGCGTTACAAGATAAAGAAACAAAACATCGAGTTGCCATACATGAAGCTGGTCATGCGATGGTTGCTTCACTAACGAAGCCAGGTTCAGTGCGAAAAGCCACGATCATCCCTCGTGGTGAAGCACTTGGTTATGTGGCACCTATTCCGAAAGAACTGGAATTGTCGACAGCAAGTGACCTCCTTGACCGAGTGGCAATGATATTGGCCGGCGGTGTTGCAGAAAGAATATTGCTTGGTGAACATAGTATTGGTGTCAGCGGAGACGTCCAACAGGCAAAACAGATGATCGAACAAATGGTAGAAAACGGTATACTCCACGATGGTTTTACTCTTACTTTTAACAAACAAGAAAAAGAAACAAAAATGCGAGAATTATTTGATAAGGGATTAGCAAAAGCTGATAACCTCATTAAAAACCACCCAACACAGTACCAGCAATTGGTCGACGCATTATTAAAGAAAGAAACACTTGAAGGCTTTGAGGTTGAAGAAATTGTCTGGGGAAAAGCTGAGGCAGTTACGGAAGAGTTGGTATTGGCTTAAAACCGATAAAGAAGAACACACAAGACCCTCTTGACTGATCAAGAGGGTCTCTTTCTTATCAATTAATATCTAAAACAAGCTGCTCCGACAATGATTAATAGGATGAAAAGAACAACGATTAATGCAAAGCCGCCGCCATAACCACAACCGCCATAGCCGTAGCCACAACCACCATATCCATAACCAAATGGCATATTTATGACCTCCTCATTATATTAATAGTATCCTCCACACCAAGAAGCACCGATAATAATTAACAAAATGAACAATACAACTAGTAAAGCAAAGCCGCCGCCGTAACCGCCATGTGAACCAGACATAAACATTACCTCCTTTTCTTAATTCCATATATCCTATTCATCCTGATAAAAATGTGCGATAGACACATATCCAAATTACCCAATTTTGGAAAAAAGACTAAGCCTATTCTAATGGGCTTATAACCATGAAATAAAAAATAGGCAGTCGCCTTATTGGCGCTGCCTATGAAGAACTTACTAATTATAAATAAACAAGAAAAATGATGAAAGCTAGTACAATTCTATAAATTGCAAATGGAACAAGTTTGATTTTATTTATTAGTCTTAAGAAAAAGCGGATTGAGATTAAGGCAAAAACAAAAGCACTAATAAATCCAGCGATATAAAACGGCAATGCTTCAGCAGTTATGTACTCCCAATTCTTCAACAAAGACAAGAAGCTAGCACCTGCCATAATCGGAACAGCCATAATAAATGTAAAGTCAGCTGCCGCCCTGTGACTCAGGCCGAGTAAAACGCCACCTGAGATTGTTGAGCCGGAACGTGAAAATCCAGGCCATAACGAGAAACATTGAATAAGCCCAATTGTTAATGCCTGTTTATATGTAATTTGGTCAACCGTTTCGATATTAGGCTGCTTCGGCCCAAAACGATCGGCGATAATCATGAATACTGCGCCAATAACTAACCCAATTAATACAGTCTCAGTTGAAAATAAGTACTCATCGATGTAATCCTCAAAAAGAACTCCTAAGACCCCAGCAGGAATTAAACCAACAATGACATGAGTAAGTTTTAAGCGGCTGCCGCCCTGAGTCGACACCTTGTTCATTATTCGACCTAATCCTAATAGGTCAATGAATCTTTGATAGAAAGTTACCACCACTGCTAAAATCGAACCAAGCTGAATAACAACTTTAAAGGTATTTGCACTATACTTACCTAAAAATTCTTCCGATTTGAGCCACATATCATCCACAATGATCATATGTCCTGTAGATGATACAGGGGCAAATTCTGTTAGACCTTCTACTAATCCTAAAATAATTGCTTTAATAATCAAAAGAAAATCCATTTTGTAAACTTCTCCTAACTTTTTCTTTTACAATGATAAGGGACAATGATGACTTAAATTATTGTACTGAATTTCCATATTCATTAGCAAATATATTTTACTATAACTTAAATGAAAAACAGAAAGAAAATATTAAGGTCCTTATCAAACGATAAAAGCGAGGTTAATTAGCCTCGCTTTCACTATCAGCTATTATTCGGTTAACCCGACCATTAAAAGTTTCCAGCCAATAACCATTTGTCATATCTGCAATCGCTATACCTGTTGAACTTTGGGAGCCGATAAATTTGCCATTGCCTAGGTAAATACCAACATGACCATCTTTCTTATAAGTATCAAAAAAGACAAGGTCACCAGGGAGCATCTCAGTCACTTTTACCGGTGTTCCTTCATTTTTTAATGTTTCTGTACTGGCACCAATTTGTATATCAGCTTGAGAAAAAGCCCAATGAACAAATCCCGAGCAATCAAATCTGCCATTTGCAACATCTTCTTCTGATCGACCACCGCCGAAAACATAGACTGAACTGCCAATATATCGAAAACCTGCGGTTACTACCTTTTGGACGGTTTCATTACGAAATAGTTGTGGATCATTCAACAAGTCTGACACATCGAAACCTAAGCTCACAGCAAGTTCACGATCTTGTTGTTGTAAATTCTCCTGTTCAGATAGCGTCTCTTGTTCTCTATTTTTTAATTCTTCCTTTAGCTGTTCATTTTGCTGTTTTTGCTCTAAAATTTGCGTACTCATACCCTCTAACTCTGTCATCATCTCTTTTTGCTCAAGCAATTTCGTTTTTACTTCTGTGTGTTTTTTTTCAATGTTCAGAATATCCTCTTCGTGAATCTTTATCAGGTTTTGGTCTGCCTCCACCATGGTTGCGACGGCACCCATTCGGTCAATAAAATCAGCAAAGCTTACCGACCCTAACAAAGCGTCAAGATAACTAACTTTCCCACCAGATTCCTGAAAGGAAATAACTCGTTTTTTTAATACTTCATTCCGCTTAAAAACTTTCTCTTCTAAAATAGAAATTTCTTGTTCAAGATCTTCTATTTCTTTTTGGGAAACTTTTATTTTCTCTTCAGTCTCCACAATCATTTTGTTATTATCTAGGATTGCCTGCTCTACACGGATTATTTGTTCATTTAATCTTTCCAGCTCATTTTTCACTTGCATAAGTTCTACATTTGCATCTAAGATCTCCATTTGGATTTTACTACGCTGGTTATCTAAACTTTCATTTTCCTCTGCATGAACAAGGGGGGTAACTGTTGGACTTCCGATTCCGAGCATCATGAATGCACTTATTGCCGTAATCCTTTTTTTCAAATATACTCCCTGCTTTCCTAGTTTACATATCCTTTTAATAGCAACTAGAGTGTAACACTAAAACATATCAATTTAGTAATAAAAATATTAAGTTTTTGTTGCAAAATTCCTATTTGACCATTTTTTTACAATTTGTTAAATAATTAACATAAAAAAGCAGACCATTGGAATTTGATCTGCTAAAAAATGCTATTAAAACTGCAACTAGGATTTAACAAGCTCTTTCATGCTATTTGTGGTTCGATTAACAATTTCATTATGAGCTTTTCTAGCCATCTTTACATATTCATTCGTTACTTGCTGCCATGCATTTCTACGTTCACGGGCATAAGCAATGTTGGCCTCTGTATTCTTTTCAAAGTTATCTTCTAATTGGTCGATGATTTGGAATACAGATTTAACCGGAGTAAAAGCTAGGTTTTCCAATTGTTTAGTCACTTCTTTTAACTGGGCTTTAAGCTCTTCCCGTTCAGTCAATATTTCCGCTTCAACTTTTGCTTCTTCTTTCAACATATCTTCCTTGCGGGCATTCAATTCTTGCACAAGTTCAGATACCACTTCTTTATTCGTCTTTTTTGCTTGATCATAGAGGTTGGCGAGTGATTTTCTATACTGCTTATTAAACTTGATGACTTCCTTTAATGCATTGATATAAGCGTCCTCACGAGTTTCCCGCAATTGTCTTGCTCGTTCAAGTGAATGCTCATACTGATTCCAAAGTGTGTCAACAAATACATTTTCAGTTTTAGGTTCTTCGACTGGAATGATATTATCTACTGTAGCTTGAACCGCTTCACTCTTCTTCTGTGCCATTGTCCTTCCTCCTTTTTTTACTAGATACTTTCTCTATCGAATCCCTCTTTTGAAAAGAAGGAATATAGAGCTCTAGGAAACTAGAATACATTTTGAAAAATTGATCCAACATCGATTGATAGGTTTCAAGCTGATGCGCATAACCATTTAAGTATGTAATACCTGCTTTTGTAATCGAGTATCTTCTTTTTGCTGGACCAGTTCCATTTGTATCCCATTCTGATGAAACAAGTTCGTCTTTCTCTAGTTGCCTCAACAGTCTGTACAGATTTCCCTGATCAATCGTTTTAAAACCAAATGCTTGCAACTTCTGACTTAATTCATAACCATGGAGAGACACCCTGCTAAGAAGCAATAAAACAAATGGCAGAACAAAATTTTTTGAAGGGTTGACAGATTGATTGTCTTGATTTACCATTTTTATATCACCTCACCTAGATGTATTTTACACCTATAAGTAATATTTTGTCAAGTTGACAAATACATGTTATTATAGATTCTAACATCACGTTTATTATATTCATAACTTGGAAATAAATTTATTAATTCCAATGAAGGTGGTGTCAAATGGTAATAGTAAAAATTAGTAGGTCAGGGGTTCCTTATTTACATTTTGGCAGTGGGGAACCATTAGTTCTCATCCATGGTTTAGGTGAAGTGAAAGAAGGCTGGCATAGTCAATATGAGCTAGCTGATCAGTATGAGTTAATCATTCCTGATTTGCGTGGGCACGGTGAATGCACCAAAACAAATGGAATATCTATTCCCACTTTCGCTGCTGATGTTATTGGTCTATTGAATGAATTAAAAATTGAAAACGCTCACATTTTAGGCTTATCGATGGGTGGAGCAGTCGCTCAAGAAGTTTATCGTCAAGCCCCCAACCTCTGCAGATCTCTCATTTTGGTTAGTACATTCCACTTTTTCCCTAAGAGACTTAGAAAATTGTTATTTAAAAGCAGAAAATCGAAGTTCGAATCCTTGCTGAAAGAAGGCAAGCAAAAAGAAACCGCAGCTCATTTAGCTCTATATTCCTGGAATAAAAAAAACATTGAAATTTTCAGCTCCTATTTCCAACCAAAGCCCGACATTTTTCTAAAATCACTTAAAGCCTGTCTTCAAGTAAATAATATTACATTACTGCCTAAAATCAGTGTTCCAACACTTATTATTGGCGGACAATATGACTCTATTTTACCAGTTTGGATTCAACTTTGTATGCATAAGCGGATACCTCATTCTCAATTTATTATTTTGAGAAATACAGGGCATTTAACAAAGCTAGAAGCAACAGACCGGTTTAATTTTCTGCTACGTAAGTTCTTAAACCGGCATAAGGCTGCTGCTTAATTTAATATTGGCGGGAAAGATGGGGGTCTTTCCCGCTAACATATTTACTTGAATCTAAATCTTAAGTTTTTTCTCTTCTTCTTGGCGCACCATTCTTCTTAAAAGTTTGCCAACGGATGATTTTGGGAGATCTTGAAGAAATTCGATCTCTTTTGGCACTTTATATGGTGCAAGGAATTCTTTGGTAAATCCAATTAATTCTTCTGGTTTAATGGATGCACCCATTTTTAATTTAACAAACGCCTTGACGGTTTCTCCTCGATAAGAGTCAGGAACCCCGATAACAATGGCTTCCTCAACAGCCTCGTGCTGATATAAAACCTCTTCAATTTCACGAGGATATACATTGTAGCCGCTCGCAATAATCATATCTTTTTTACGGTCTAAAATATAAAAATATCCATCCTCGTCCATTTTGGCAATATCACCTGTAAAGAGCCAGCCATCCTTTATGACCATTTCCGTATCACCTGGTCGCTTCCAGTAACCTTTCATGACCTGTGGCCCACGAAGTATTAGCTCCCCTGCTTCACCTACAGGAACATTTTCAAATCCATGCTCCGTCTCTTTTACTATTCTCGCCTCTGTACCAGGAAGCGGAATTCCGACACTACCTAATTTTCGCGGCAGGAATGGTGGAGTGGAAATGGCTGAAGGCGCCGTTTCGGATAGCCCATAGCCGTCTGAGAGCCTTGCTCCTACTTTTTTTTCAAATGACTTAATTTGCTCAACGGGCAGCGGGGCTCCGCCACTGCTTAAATAAAAGATTTCTCCTATGGCACTCTTTTCTAGATGTGGATGGCCGTTTAAAGCAAAAATCATCGTCGGCACAGCTGTAAGTTGAAATGGCTTTTCCCTGTTGACCAGTTCTATCAATTCATTCACATCAAAACGTGGTAGAATTAGTTGATTGCAACCGATTCTAATCGCTGAAAGGGCATTGCATGAAAGTCCATAAACATGAAACATTGGCAGCACACTGATAATTTTAAAGTTTTCCGGTTTTTCATCAACTGCATTATAGGTAAAATCACAAACCTGAATGATATTTGCGAGCAGATTGCGATGCGTAAGCATTACTCCTTTGGAAACACCTGTTGTTCCACCTGTATATTGTAATATGGCTACATCATCGTTAATATTAATAGGAACTTCAGGAATGAGGTTATCATGAGTTAAAAAATCTTCAAAGTATAGATCGCCATCGGCTAGTTCTGTCCTTTCTCCACCAAAACCTACTACAATAATCTTTTTTAAAGAGGTTATTGGCTGAACCTGTTTCACTCTCCGATATAGATTTTCAAAGACTATCATGTATTCTGCTTCGGAATCATTAAGGACGTATTCTATTTCTCTCTCTACATACATTGGATTAACCTGAACTGCGATACCACCCAATCGAAATCCAGCAAATAAGCTAAAAATATAATGAGGACAATTAGGAAGCATAATGGCTAGCCGATCACCCTTATTAAAGCCAATTCGATATAATGAGGCAGCAAGCATTTCGGAAATCATTCTTGTTTCTTTATAGCTCCACGACCTTCCAAAAAAGGTAAGAGCTGGTTTATCACCATGAATATTTGCTGCTTGCTGCAGAAGGTCAAATAATGAATGATAATCGACGGTCACTTCCTTACTGATCCTCGGGTCATAAAATTTCAACCACGGCTTTTGCATATATACCATTAACGTCTCCTCCTCTTTCTTCCCTCCCAATTTATTGAAATGATTCACTTTCGAATTCACCTTCTTAAGTTGGAAGAAGTTATAACCACTTAAATTATTGTTTTTAAATCGATTTTTGTAAACGTATCCAAATCGACAAGATTACGCATTTTTCATTCCATGACGATTTTTCTACATTCAAATCATTTAAAAAAACGAATCAGAAGGGAAGAATACAGAGGTTTTTTGTCGAAACATTCATCCTTGTTCACACAATATTCGGAATTAGCTCATATGATTTACAATCTACAAACTACTTTAATATAGGTTTTCTATTATTTACCTAGTGTTTTTGAGGCTGGTATTCATCTATTTCCCTTCATAGGCTTGGCGGTATAATTCAACCAGCTCCGTTACTAGTGGCTGTTTCGGATTGGCGATTGTATCCTGGTCATCAAAGGCATTTTCTGCCAAAATATTAATTTTACTTTCAAACTTGCTTTTGTTTATCCCCGCTTCTTCAATGCTCATTGGCAATTCTAACTCTTTGGCCAAATTAATGATCGCTTGAACTAAACTATCTACACCCTCCTCTGTTGTGCTGGCTGGAAGTCCCAGCATTCTTGAAATCTCCGCATAGCGCTGGTCGGCAATAAAGTGTTCATATTTTGGATAGGTCATGAATTTATTCGGTTTTGCTGCATTATAGCGAATAACATGCGGTAGCATAATGGCATTCGCCCGTCCATGTGGGATATTGAATTCGGCACCAAGGGCATGCGCAAGACTATGATTAATTCCCAAGAATGAATTTCCAAAGGCCATACCTGCAATTGTGGAGGCATTATGCATTTTTTCACGGGCACGTTCGTCCATTCCATCCTGGTAGGCACGTGGCAAATATTCAAATACTAATTGGATAGCTTTTAATGCTAGTCCATCAGTAAAGTCATTAGCGAGCACGGATACATAAGCCTCGATTGCATGTGTCAACACGTCCATTCCAGTGTCTGCTGTAACATGCTTTGGCACAGTCATGACAAATTGCGGATCAACAATCGCTATATCTGGTGTAAGCTGAAAATCTGCTAGTGGATATTTGATATTTGCCTGTTTATCAGAGATAACCGAAAAAGCAGTTACCTCAGATCCCGTTCCAGAGGTTGTCGGAATGGCAATAAACCTTGCTTTTCCTCGAAGGAGTGGGAACTTAACTACCCTTTTACTCGGATCAAAGAACTTCTGCCTTAACTGATGAAAGTCTGCATCAGGATGCTCATAAAACAGCCACATTGCTTTTGCTGCGTCCATTACGGAGCCTCCGCCAAGGGCAATAAGACAATCCGGTTGAAATTTTCCCATTCTTTCGGCACCGTTTTTAACTGTTTCTATACATGGTTCTGACTCAACATCATATAAAACCTCGACTTGGATGTTTCCAGGATTTTTTTTCAACTGATAAAGGACCCGGTCGACCGAACCATTTTTCACTTGGCTTGAACTTGTAATGATGAATGCTTTTGAGATTCCCGGAACTGAAGCTAGAACTCCAATGGAGTTTGGCTCAAAGAAAATTTGTGATGGAACTTTAAACCATTGAGTCATCGTTCTTCTTTTGGCAACCTTTTTAATATTAATTAAATTTTCTGCTCCCACATTTTGTGACACAGAGTTCCCTCCATATGTTCCACATCCAATTGTTAACGATGGTAATGAGGTATTATAAATATCACCAATTGCTCCATGAGTAGATGGCGTATTGGCCATGATTCTTCCTGCCTTCATTCTTAATGCAAAGGTATCGATTAAATTTTGATCACTTGTATGAATCGCTGCCGAATGTCCAAGCCCGCCATATTCAAGAGTTTCTTCAGCTTTAAGCAGACCTGCTGCGAAACTATTAACCTTGTAGCAGGCAAGGATAGGGCTTAACTTTTCACAAGAGAGAGGATACGCAGGACCGACACCGTCTATTTCAGCAATTAATATTTTGGTATTTACGGGTACGCTAATTCCAGCCATTTTTGCGATGCTAAACGCAGGTAATCCAACTATCATTGGATTAAGTCCCGCAGACTTTTCGTCAATGACAACCTTTTCGAGCATATGTCTTTCCTGACTATTAAGGAAATAACAGTTATGAGCAATCATTTCCAGTTTCACTTCGTCATAAATTTCCTGGTCGATAATCAATGCCTGTTCGGATGCACATATCATGCCGTTATCAAATGTTTTCGATAAAATGATGTCATTGACAGCACGCTTAATATTGGCTGTTTTCTCAATATAACAAGGTACATTCCCAGCCCCCACACCTAGTGCTGGTTTTCCAGAGCTATAGGCAGCTTTCACCAAATTTGGTCCTCCGGTAGCGAGGATAAGCGACACCTTCGGATGCTTCATTAACACTTGGAATGCTTCATGTGAGGGTGATTCAATCCATTGAATACTATGCTCAGGCGCTCCTGCACGGACTGCTGCCTCTTTAAGAAGCTTCGCTGTCTCCGTGCAGCATTTTTGCGCATATTTCGGAAATGCAAAAATAATTGGGTTTCTAGTTTTTATCGATATCAGCGTTTTGAAAATGACGGTGGAAGTAGGATTGGTAATGGGGATTACACCTGCAATAACCCCAACCGGCTCAGCAATTTCTACCATACCTTCATTCTCATTTACATTGATGACACCAACCGTTTTTAAATCTCTGATATTGTTGTAGATGAACTCTGTTGCAAACATATTTTTAAATATTTTATCTTCATACACACCTCTTCGTGTTTCTTCTACGGCAAGCTTTGCAAGATGTTTGTGATTATTAAGTGCTGTTAGCGCGATTTGCTTGACGATTTTATCAACCATTTCTTGAGTGAAACCACGGAATTCACGTAACGCCTTATCCGCATGTCTTCCTAGAATATCAATCATTGCTGCTACATTCTGTTTCTCCTGAACTACCTTTTCTTCAACTGCCATTTTCATACCCCTCCAAATCAAATGAACTTTTCATGATAGATTTTTAGCTCTAATTTCTTTGCATTATGTAATTCTGGCTAAAATATATCACGGTCGATATGAAGATAAATGTCGAATTTTGCAAAAAAACGAATGAATATTCATTCATTTTTCAAAAATTCACGAAATGTTCAAAAAATAGCAGGACTAAGTGTTCATGAAAAAAGCCATAAACCCGTGAAAGGGTTTATAGCTTCCAATAAATCAACCAGTATTGCGAAGGCCTGCTGAGATTCCACTAATTGTTAATAGCACCTCGGTTAATAGCTCCTCATTGGGCTCGTCCTGACCTCGTAACTGCTTTATTAACTCCACTTGCAAGAAGTTTAATGGATCAACATATGGATTACGCCGGAACACAGAGTCTTTAATATTTGGTGTATGATCAAGCAATTCATTATCGCCTGTTATTTTGAGGAGTATTTCTTTTGTTCTTTCATATTCATCGAGAATATTTGCAAAAATCCTCTCAGCTATGGAATGATCTTCCACTAATGTTAAATACTCCTTAGCAGTTGTTATGTCAGCTTTCATTAATGCCATTTGCAAATTATCAATCGTGGACTGGAAAAATGGCCATCTCTCATACATCTGCTGCAATAACTGTAAATTTTCCTTACCTTTAGAAGCAAAGCTTTCTAATCCTGTCCCTGCAGCATACCAAGCTGGAAGCAATTGCCTGCTTTGGGTCCAGGCAAATACCCATGGGATTGCCCTCAGGTCCTCAAAACGGCCGCGGTTTTTTCTGCTCATTGGTCTTGAGCCGATGTTTAGGTCTCCAAGCTCCCTTAATGGCGTTGCTTCATTAAAATAGGTTAGGAAGTCTGGATCCCCAAAAACTAGAGATTGATATTTCGTAAGAGCAGTATTAGAGATTTCCTCAATAGTCCTTTCCCATTGATCATCTCGGATTCTTCCCTTCTCAGCCTCTTTTGAAACTCGAGCAGAAGCCTGCAGAAGTGTCGAAGTTGCCTGCTCCAAGCTCCGATAAGCAATATCTTCAAGCAGGTAGCGAGACGATAGCACTTCACCTTGCTCGGTAATTTTCACTCCATCCCCGATGGTTTCTGCCGGCTGAGATAACAAGCTTTTGTTTAATGGACCGCCTCCACGCCCTAAAGATCCGCCGCGGCCATGAAAGAACTTCAGCCTAACTTGATATTTTTTGGCCATCTCATGGATTTCTAACTGAGCTTTGTACAGCTTCCAGTTTGCCGTTAATGTCCCGCCATCCTTACTTCCATCCGAGTAACCAAGCATTATTTCCTGTTGATTATTCATTTGTGTTAAGTGATTACGGTAAACCGGCATTTGGAATAAGGTTTCCATAATTTTAGGGCCTGCCGTTAAATCATCGATCGTTTCCAACAATGGAGCCACATTTAATTGGCTTTCGATTGATCCATCTGCATGAAGACGATAAATACCTGCTTCTTTTGCCAACACTAGCACCTCTAGCAAATCACTTGGAGATTTGGTCATACTGACGAGATATACTGAGATGGAACGAAGCCCGAATTCTTTATGTGCATTCTTTATCATCTGAAAAACATTAATCATCTGCTGAGTTTCAACTGAGTAATCCTCGTTAAGGAGTAACAGCGGGCGTGGATCGAGCAAAATATTCTGGAGAACTTGTATTTTTGTCTCCTCATCAAGTTCAGAGTAATTTTCAGCAATTCTAACTTTTCTTAGAATTTCTGATATGGCCGCCTCATGCTCCCCACTATGATTGCGAATATCCAGTGTCGCTAAATGAAAACCGAAAAGCTGCACCTGACGAATAAGCTTTTGGATCGTCTTTAACTCGTGAGCAGCTGGGTGATGGCTTTGCAAGCTTCTTTGCACGATAAATAAATCCTCTAATAATTCCTCAGAAGTATTGTATCCCCGTTCAGATTTTCCGACCTGCTTAACTCGTTCAATAATGATCGCAAATTTTCTGCGATAAACTTCAGTTTCTATCGGCCACTTTTTCTCTTCTGGTAAAAATAACTCTTCCTCTTGCACTAATGTTTGCAGCAGTTCTTCACTAACTCCAACTCGGGTTGTAGAATGACTATAACGTTTCATTAAATCGATTAAAACATTTTTATATTTCTTCAAGACTAGCTTCCGCTGCATATGTAAGGTCTCCCAAGTAACCTCTGGAGTTACGTTTGGATTGCCATCCCTATCGCCGCCAATCCATGAACCGAAACGCAGGAAATTCGGTACGTTCCAACTAGTATTCATATAATTCTTTGTCAGACAATCCTCGACCTCCTGATGGATTTCAGGAAGAACATCAAACAATGTTTGATCAAAATAATAGAGTCCATTACGAACCTCGTCTAACACGGTTGGCTTGTAATGGCGAAGTTCATCTGTCTGCCAAAGGATGGTAACTTCATTAAATAAACTTTCATTAAGTTTCCTTCGCTCTCTTGGAGTAAGTAAAGGGTGATCCAGTTCCTTTAAAATTTCCGCAATTCTTTGTTGTATTTCGAGAATAGAACGTTTCGTTGCCTCAGTGGGATGTGCTGTAATGACCAATTCAAGTGACATATTATCCAGAACATCGAGAATCATTTCTTCACTTATATGGTTATCTTTTAAAGACAGGATCGCACTTTCAATCGAATTTGGCTGAAAAATATTTTCATCATCTAGATGATATTGTCTTCTCCTGCGAATTCGATGGTTTTGTTCTGCAATATTAATTAAATGGAAATACATAGAAAAAGCTCGAATAACTTGTTTACGCATTGGTGTAGTTAAATTGGAAATCTCATGTTTTAATTCAGAATATATTTCTTTATTAAATTGGGTTCTTAAAGACTTACTCATTGCCCTAATTTTTTCTACTTTATCTAACAGTTCAGTTCCACCATGATTTACAAGAATTTCTCCAAGCATTTGGCCTAATAATTTTACATCACGGCGCAGTGGAAGACTGCTGTCATTTGCCTTTAACTCTGTTGCCATACTCTCACCTTCCCTTTACTAATTTAACTTAGTAAAATTTTAATTATTAATATATCACAACTTTCGGCTTCATGTTTAACAAATTGTTTAAATTTTTAATAAAAAAAACAAACCAGTTGATCACCTGGTTTGCTGATTCGTACTTGCTGCTTTATATTCTTCTAATTTTGAGGAAATTATTTCTTCCATTTCCTCTGAGGACATGGGTTTAGCTGATTTAAATAGCGAATTGGCTAATGTACCCATAGCACCACTGGCATTGATTTCAAGAAATGCAGTCACGCACGTCTTATTTTTGTTCATCGCCTTTGCTTCAAAATAACCTTCCCCCAGGTACTTTTCATTCTTTCGCTTTAATTCAAAGCTGACCCGATGGGGCTCATTCCATTCTTTAATTTCAATTTGGAGAAAAACTTTTTTTTTCACAATGCCAAGATCACTTTTAAATTCCCATGTGATGATCTGATTACTTATTTTCTCGTGGGAAATATACCCCGGTACCATTGGTGCCCAATTATCAGCATCCCTTATGAAGCTCCAAATGTATTCTATGGGTATTGCTAATTCAAGTTGCTGTAACTCACTTGGCATGAAACTCCCTCTTTCGTTATCAAAGTAAAAGACCTTCATGTTGATGAAGGTCTTTTTAAAAGATATATGTTTTTTCACTTGGTTATATAACCTCTACTCGATCTGAATTAAAATCATGATAATAACTGGAACTTGAAATTTCTCTCCTACTTGCTTCACCAAAGTAATCAGCTAATTTCCCTTCATAGACCAATTCTAATGAAGAGGCTTCTTTAATATCATCTGGTGTTACAAGCGACAGTGGTTTTTCCTTATTAATTTCAATTCCTGATTCATTAAGAAGAGCTGCTACAAAGTGAGAACAAAAAAAGGCATTTTTTCGGTCATACTCCATATTGAACATGACTGCAAATAAACCTAATAGATTGTAGCGATAATCACCTTTATTCTCTTCAATTTCTTTAATTTTTTGGCGAATCGTTTCATATTGTCTTTCCGTAAGAGTACAGCAGTAAATCGCACAATCTGCATTTCTAAATATACCACCCCGGATATTTTCCCGTACAAATCCAGCTATGAAAGGATTTCGAGGCCTCTTCCTTCCAAAACTATATACATCCCATAATTGATCATCTAAAGCAATAGATGCGTGATTATGAGGCTTTTTTGTATATAATTTAATCATTTTTGTTAAGACCGTTCCAGTATCAGTCAGAAGTACGTAAACCTTCCTCATTATATACTCCCCCTACGTTTTCTCTAAAAGAAGGGATTGTTTTTACCCCTATTCACATTTTAATAATTCCCCTTTTTCTTCTTTCTATCATCATACTATTTTCCTAATTTAGGTAAACACCCCTAGGAATTATTTTTAACTAAGACCTGAGACTTATTGAACAGGAAATGATGGTTTTCACTTATTCATTATAATTTACTAAATTAAATTCATCATAGATACACATTTTTCCTGTTTTTTTATTAAAATTTCCCATTTTTAAGATTTTCCGCATAAAATAGTACATTCAGAAGAAAGAGGTGGTGACATGGGATTATTTATCAACAGAAAAGATCACCCGGATGTTTTTAAGAATAACGAGAAAATAAATGCACCCAATCAGGACTATATGAAACATGATTATATTTCAGAATATATAGACGAGCAACAAAGGGCAAATGTTTCACTAATCCATTCATTTAATGAGATGAAGCACCGTTTTTACGAACAGGAAGATATACAATCCAACCAATGGAGCGAATTAAACAGTCAGCTAAACGATCTTAAGTTGAATACTCAAAGTCAAAAAGAATTTGAAGAACAGATGATTCGTTGGCTCAAAGTACTTGATGAAAAAAACAGTCAGCTTCAAACAGCGAATCTCGAACTTTCTTTACAAATAAGTGCACAAATGGAACTCCAAAAGCAGCTATCCGAGAAATTTTCGAATCAAGAAGAGTTTCAAGTTGGTGTATTAAATCGCCTAGATCAACAAGAGGCATTAACTGAGAAAATATCACGACAGTTAAATCATATACGTTCCATACTTTTTGAAAGAACGAATTATCTCGCTCAAAAAATGGAAGATGGATATAAACTTACTTCCTCCTATGTATATAATTTAATGACTGGCTCCGATCAGCCATTAACATTCTATAAGCTTAATAAAAAAGAGGAGAAAAAGACATGATACCAGGTGCCTCTACAATTGGCACCTGGTATATTTTTCAAAGCTACCTAATAATCTCATTTCTAGTCCAAAGAGTTGAACTGAATTCTCGATAGGATTGAAAAAGGGTCTGAACAAAGACTCCATTTTTCCCGGGTTTAGGATTCCCCCAAACATCAAAAAGAGGGACGATTTCTTGGATAGAATTCGTAACAAAAACTTCATCCGCCTGCTCTACTTGTTCTGGTAGAAAAAATCCTTCATGTATGTCTAGTTTCATTTCTTTCGCTAATTTAAGAATAAACTGGCGAGTAATACCATTTAATATTCCATTCGAAATCGACGGCGTGTACAAGCTATTACCTTTTTTCCAAAAAATATTCGAAACAATTCCTTCAGCAACATATCCATCAGGTGATAAGAAAATTCCTTCTTGATCCATTGCGTCACCCATCTCTTTTTTTGCAAGAATATTATTCATGAAATGGTGGGACTTAAGTCTTTCCTTACCTTCAGGACTATTTCTTTTCAAATTTAGTAATACCGCCCTCTTTTCGACTAATTCACCGGAGGATGGTAATGGTTTAGGAAAAATAATCACATTAGGCTGACAATATGGTTCAGTCTGCAATCCAACCTCCCCGATTCCCGCAGATACATTGAAGCGAATATACGCATTGGATAATTGATTCATTTCCAGTAATTGCTGGAGGATGAGGTTTGTGACTTCCCGGTTAAAGTTTACTTCGATTTCAAGTTCTCTTAAGCCTAAATTTAGCCGTTCTAAATGATCATCTAATAAAAAGGGGTGCCCTCCATAGATCCGAAAGGTCTCAAATAGACCGATACCGTATAAAAAACCATGATCAAAGGGAGAAATAACCGCTTCCTCTTTCTTAACAAATTGGCCATTTATATAAATATACATGTATGGCTAACCTTTCAATGTCTTTGCATAATAATGAATGAAATTTCTCAACAAATCTTTTCCGCAGGAAGTCATGATCGATTCGGGGTGAAATTGAACCCCCTCCATTGGGAGTTCCTTATGACGGATGGCCATAATTTCTCCCTCGCTCGTCCAAGCCGTTACCTCAAAGCAATCAGGTAATGTCTCCTTCTTGACAATCAGTGAGTGATATCTTGTTGCTGGAAACGGGTTGGGCAGACCCAGAAAGATGGTTTTCCCATCATGAAACATCTCCGAAGTTTTCCCATGCATAAGCCGTTCAGCACGGACTATCTCAGCTTCATAGGCTTGTGCGATCGTTTGATGCCCCAGACAGACTCCAAAAATCGGAATCTCACCTGAGAACGCCTTGATTGCATCAAGGCTGATTCCCGCTTCATTTGGGCTGCACGGCCCTGGAGATACCATTAAGAAATCCGGCTTCATTTCCCTTATTTCAGAAATTGTCGTTTGGTCATTCCGTTTTACAACTAATTCTTCACCTAACTCTCCTAAATATTGTACTAAGTTAAAGGTAAAAGAATCATAATTATCGATCATGAAAATCATTGCTATTCACCCTCTATCCCTTCCGCCATCTCTTTGGCTTTCCATAAAGCGGTTGCTTTTTTTAATGATTCCTTATATTCATGCATGGGATGGGAGTCAATCACAATCCCTGCCCCAGCTTGTACATGTGCTTTACCATCTTTCACAAGCATTGTACGAATAACAATGTTCATTTCTAAGTCACCACTAAAATCAATCCACCCCATGGAGCCGGTATATATCCCTCTTTGCACAGGTTCAAGCTCCTCGATAATTTCCATTGTCCTTACCTTTGGTGCTCCAGTAATCGTTCCGCCGGGAAATACAGCATCAATGATATCAAAGCTTGTTTTATATTCTTCTAAAACTCCTCGTACATTCGAAACAATATGCATCACATGGGAATATCTTTCGATGACCATGAATTCATTCACTTCAACCGAGCCATACGTACAAACCCTGCCAAGATCATTCCGTTCTAAGTCAACAAGCATCACATGTTCAGCGCGTTCCTTTTCATTCTCAATCAGCTCATTAGCAAGCTTTATATCCTCTTCCTCGTCCCTTCCTCTCGAACGGGTACCTGCAATTGGCCTGGTGCTTACTTCGGTTCCTTTCTTTTTGACAAGAAGCTCGGGTGAGCCGCTGACAATCTGAAACTCTGGTGTATGAAAATATCCCATATAGGGAGATGGATTTAAGACACGTAATTGTTCATAAACCTCAATGGCCTCAACATGGATGGGTTTTGATTGACGGACCGATAAATTTACTTGGAACACGTCACCTTGAGAAATATACTGCTGAATTCTGTTTACTGCATCCTTAAATTGCGCTTCGTTCATGGAGACTTCTAGTTGCGTGGTATCCATTCTAGCAGCTGCTTGTGAAGATGGAATTTCGGTCTCATCAAGCCAGAGTTCTTCCCAGTATTCCATTTTATCATCTACACCTTGTCCATTCTCTGATAGAAATAACAGCCAAAGTACTTCTTCTTGATGGTCGAATATGAACCATTCTTTTACAATAAAAAAATAGATTTCTGGCAATTGTAAATCGTCTTCCGCTAAGTCAGGCAGCCTTTCAATATAGCGAGCATAGTCATAACTGATAAAACCTAATGCACCACCTAAGAAGTCTGGAAGGCCTTCGATTTTCTCAACCTGAAATTGACTCATCCATTCTTTCAATAAATGTAATGGATTCCCTTGAAGATACTCAGTTTCATTCCTCTTTTGTATTTCTACCTGGCCATTCTTTCCTGTAATAATGGTCTCAGGGTCAAATGCCGCAATACTAAATCGCCCACCTCGCCCGCTTTCCAGTACCATGTGATGGCTGAAGTCTTTAGCGATAGCTCGATACCTTGTAAAAAAATTTGAAAAAGAAAAAGGGATTTTTTTGCTGTACACATGAAGCTGATTCAACTATTTCACTCCCATACCAAATTGCTTTATTTTATCCTATATGAATTTTACTAAAATTTAAAAAACAAAAGAAGCCCTATATGAAATAGGACTTCCCACTTTTGAAAAATATCTAATCGTTTAATAACATTAAGAAATCTTCTTCAATTCCTCAGTCAACTGGATAAAGGCTTCCTTATTTCTTTCTAATAAAGAACGGTCGATTTCCTTACGGATCGCATCTCTTCGAAAATCAAGCAGGACGTTGTTTAAAAACATTTCAGCAATCACAGAATCGTTGTTCTCATCTGTTGGTTGTGGTGAATTCAATAATCTCTTTTCCATGGAAATCAACTCCTTAAGCTTTTTTTAATTATACAGTTAGTTTTCTAAAAATTCAAATAGTTTATTTCGCATTTTTCAAATTATTTTTATCTGGTGCTGTCACCACAAAAATACATTTGTCTGTCTCCAGTGGACATTCAATACACAAAAAGTTGCCATGCGATTGCATGGCAGCTTTTTGTGTTAGTGGATTTGGCTTGTGAATAGTGCGTTTCTCTGGTTGTATTTTGTGATGATTTTCAGTAGGATGCCATTTGCGATGAGCAGGCCTGTTCCAAATAAGAAGAGGATGAGCGGGCTTAAGAAGAAAAGTCCGCTTGCTTGGCTGATGACGATGCCGATGATTGGCAGTACTAAGATTCCGCCAAATTGTTGGGCTTCTTGAAATGATTTGACCTTTGCTGAGATAAAGACACTTAAAATGATAGTAAACAGTACTAATGCTGGGATCACCCAGAACATTAAAATCAACCAGGTAGAGTTGATGAATAATACCTCACCAAAATAAGGATAAGTAATCATATTTACTAAAATAAGATTAATGATATAAGCAGTAAAAGTGATGGCCAGAGTCGGGATAAGTGATGCTAGCACTTTCCCTAAGAATAAGTCTTTAATCGAGATTGGTGCAAATAACAAGGTTTCTAGGGTGTTTCTTTCCTTTTCTCCGACAAAACTATTTGAAGCCGTCACCGTGGAATTAATAATCGCAACCAATAAAAAAAATGGGATTAACATAAATGTTAAGAAAAAATAGACAAATTTAAAATTTAGTGTTGGCAAGCCCGCGAGTGTATTTCTCATTTCTTCATTAGGAAAGCTTTGTATAAAAGAATTTATTGTTTTTTCAATATCCTTGCTGGATTCTCCCACCATATCAAAATGGAGCCCAGCATACGCCATACCGGCTGGAATAATAATACATAATATCACGGCAACAATAATCATCGGCACCCAGACTTTTTTTGATGAAAACGTCGCTTTTAAATCTTTATTTGCAATGGTAAGGACGGTACTTTTATTCAATCCCATCAGCCCCCCTAATTTTAAAATAAAGTGCCTCAAGGCTCCTATTGGTAATTTCACTGTTATGGACCCACGATTCATTAATGATTTTTGCTAATAACGGGGTTATCTCTCCTTTAGAGCGTAAGGTAAACTCCAATTGATTAATCCCTTTCCTGATAAATGGATAACCGTTGTATAGTTGACCTTCAGCAAGTTCTAATCCTGTTTCAACTAATAATTTTACTTCGGTTAAATACTTATCCTCTAATTCTTTCCTTGACCCTTTTTCGATGATCCTGCCCTTATTCAAAAATAAATAAGAATCACATATGGTTTCAAGTTGGTGGAGAACATGGGAACAAATCAAGATAGTTACCCCGTCCTCTTGATTCACTTTACGTAAATAGTGAATCACTTCATTGATTCCCTCCGGGTCCAAACCATTGGTTGGCTCATCAAGAAATAGTAAACTAGGTCTATGTATTAACGCCTTTGCTAAGGAAATCCTTTTTTTCATCCCTGTTGAAAAACTGCCCACTAATTGATCTTTATGACCAAGCATATCGAACTGCTCAAGTAAATATGTAATTCTCTTTGGATCATAGGCATTATAGATTTTTGCAAAAAATACAAGATTGTCCCAAGCGGTCATATCGTGATAAAGACTAGCGCTTTCCGTAACGATTCCAGCTTTTTTTCTGATTTCATCCCCCTGGATACCTGGGTTAAAATCCAGTACCTTCATTTCTCCACTTGTCGCTTCAATTACACCATTTAGTAACCGAATGATCGTTGTTTTCCCAGCACCATTTGGACCGAGAAGCCCGTTAATACTACCTTTTTTTATCTTGAATGTAACATCATTCAAGATCTCACGGTCATTAAACTGTTTGCTTACTTTATCAACCTCAATGATATTCGTCAAAATAATCCCCCCTTAAAACACTCATCATTCTTAATACGATTTACCCATGAACTTCGTTCAATTCTTTTTAATTATTTTCTTTGATATCCCGTATAGGAAAAGGAAAGAGACAATCAGAATCGATTGTCTCTTTCCTTTTGCCTTAAAATTATTTTGAATTGACAAGGACCTTTAGGCTGTCTTCAAAGCGTCCTACTAATTTTTTGTGATTATTTCTTGCTGCTTTTACATACTCGTTCGTAACATTTTGCCAGCCAGAACGGCGTACTTTCGCATAGTTTACTAGGTTCTCACTATTTTCCACAAGATTATTATCCAGGCGGTCTAATAAATTAAAAGTTAATTTAAATGGAGTTAACACTAGATCTTCGATGCGGGCAGAAACTTCTTGAACTTGACCTGCAACCTCAGGCCCTTTTTCACCTCGATTTATAATCGTACTTGATACTCCTTTAACAATGTCACCATTTGTTTTTTTAGATTGTTGATAAAAATTGGCCACTGAGCTGCGATATTGTTTATTTAGACTTGTCACTTCTTTGACAGCTTTTAAATAGGCTTCATCCCTGCTCTCAGTCAGTTTTCTAGACCAATCTAACGATTGCTCGTACTGATTCCATAGTGTGTCTACAAATGCGTTAACTTTACTTTCCTCTTCCGTCATCTCAACTGCTTTTTTTGTCATTTTGGAACCTCCTAGTATCTCCATTAATGTCTTAATTGAACTTATGTAGATTCATGCTCGTCTATATATGTAATTTACACCTACATGTAATAATTTGTCAACCTCATTTATATAATAAGTTAATCAGAATATTATAAATGTTTAACACTTACTTATATTGGAAACAAAGTTTATAAAAAATCACTAGGAGGAATGCGTTTTGAGTGAAGGATTCAAAAGCCGCTCTGGAATGCCTTATTTACGCCTTGGTGTTGGTGAACCCTTAGTTTTTATTCATGGACTTGGAGAGGTAAAGGAAGGTTGGTCCAATCAGTTTGAATTCGCAGATCAGTATGAGTTAATTATCCCAGATTTACGAGGCCATGGTGAATTTCATCATTCCCCTGGAGAGATATCTATTCAAAACTTTGCTTTTGATGTAATTAGTCTTTTAAAGGATCTTAATATTGAAAGCGCCCACATTTGTGGATTGTCGATGGGGGGAATGGTTGCCCAAGAAATCTACCGTCAAGCGCCGCAAATATGCCGTTCATTAATGCTAGTAAGCACCTTTCACTATGCACCTAAACGTCTTGGTGAGCTTTTTATTAAATACCGTAAGGCGCGGTCCGAGTCACTGCCAATAGATGTTCAAAAAGACATTGCTGCCCGTGTTTGCCTTTACTCATGGAGCGAAGAAAACTTTGAGGAATTTAGTAAATTTTACAAACCAAATCGTGAGTACTATGTTAAAGCAATGAAAGCATGCCTTAGAGTGAATAATGTATGCCTGCTCCCAACCATTAAAGTCCCTACATTAATTATCGGTGGACAATATGACTCTGTGACACCAGTCTGGATTCAATTATTGATGCACAAAGCGATTCGTCACTCTGAATTTGTGATTTTTAAGAATACAGGGCATATAGCAAAGCTTGAAGCTAAGGAAGCATTCAACAAAGTGCTGCGAAATTTTTTAAATAAACATAAGATGGCAAGTTAGAGGGGAAGGAAACATTCCTTCCTCTCCCCCCTTGCCCATACATAGTATATATGTTCCTGTGAATCGTTTTATTACAAAATAATATTACAGCGGATTGGACCTGCTAGAAGCCCATCCGTTTACTATATCTGCAAACATGCCTGACAAAGCTAAACCAACATGTCCTGCCTCTACACAGATATAGGTTTTATCTTCACTTGATACCAAATCCATAATCGGCTTGCTTTGGTCTTCTAAAATTAAATTATCTCTAGAGCCTGATACAACAAAAAGGTTAGCCTTAATGTTTTTTAGGTCAGCCTTTTTATTTCCAATCATCAATTCCCCTTTAACGAGCTTGTTCTCTTTAAAAAGATCGTTGGATAATTGTCTATAGGCTTCACCAGCAAACGGAACCTGATCCCGTGTCCATTTATTCATACGACGCCACTTATCGACATAACGGTGATCATGCGCTCGACTTAAGAGCATCGTGTAATTGGTAAAATAAATTGGCGCTCCAATTGCACGGAACATCCCCTCTACTATTTGAGGAGGTACCACTCCATAAGCATCAATAAAGCGATCAATATTCACATCACCATTTCTCATTCCTTCTGCCCATTTATCTGGTCCCATAAACGGTCCAAAATCAATTGGAACTGTAGCAACAACTAAATTCTTGATAGGCTCGTCAGCAATCGAGGCATAAATAGAAGCAATTGTACCACCTAAACAGTATCCAATCACGGTTATTTCCTCTGCACCAGAATGGCGAATCGCACGCTTTACAGCGGTACGTAAATATTTTTCAATATAGGTATCCAGTCCAATTTTTTTGTCTTCATAGCCAGGTGCTCCCCAGTCTAATAAATACACGTCGTAGCCCATGTTTGTTAATCTTTCAATGACACTAGCCTTTGGAGCAATATCTAAAATGTATGGTTTATTAAACAGAGAATAGACAAAAAATAATGGGATCTCATACTTTTTCTCCTTGGCAGGGTAATGCCAAAGTACCGATTTATTCTTTCTCCATATTTCTTTCCTTGGAGTATGTCCAATCTTTGGTTCCGGTTCACTTAACAGCTTAAACATATGTGCCCAGCGGTTCATTTCTTTCTCATAATCCGGAATAATATTTTTTAATGGTGATTCTACTGACACTGTTTTCCCTCCTCTCGTTCTTATTTAGAAGTACCTGCACCTGCTAATACTGGTTCTCCTGTCTTTTCTTTTTCTAACAGAACTTTTAAGTTCTCAAATTCATCTTTAAAACTATTTAATTTATACAATTCCTGTTTCAGCTCTTGAATTTCAAGGGATAAATGCTTTGTTTCAGACTGTTCTTTTTTGGTTTTCACTAATTCTGTTTTTAGTTGTTTTGTAAGTTTAATAATTTCTTTAGAAACCTCTACTACAGTTTCGATCTCTTTACTCTGAGATTTCACTGCATCCTGCAGCTCCCAAATTTGCTCCTCAAGAGCTTCAATTTTATCTTCCGCTTGGATCGTTAAGGCAGCTACGTTTTCAACGTCACTTTTCGTTGGTAAATTGAATAAATTCGCAACTGTTTCCTGATTCTTTTTAAATCTTTCAACATTACGCGCATGTAATTCAGATCCTAATCCGGACATTTTGACAAATTCATTATTATTGGTCCAAAGATAAATAAAATCATTGATTTGTTTTTCCCATAATTGGCTGTACTTATGAAAAGCTTCATATGGATCGTATGTTTTATTACTTGTCATGGTCTTCTCCCTCTTCTTTTAGGATTTAGTTGTTGTTTCCGTTACATTCTTCATATATTGTTGAAATGGGAATAGCGCATTTTTAACTTGCTTTGCAAACAGATTTACAAATATTTTCTGATTTTCATATAAAACATTACTTGTTTTCTTCACACTTTCAATATACTTCTCTCTTCCTCTTTTTCTAAAAGAAATATATTGTTCTACCATATCCAAATATTTATCCAGTGCTTGTCCACCAGTTAATGAACGAATAGGAGTTGTTAATAGTGAATAAGTTCTTTTTTGAATATCATCGACAACATGATTAATTTCTTCATAGGATTTAATAGGGATGAAATGTTGAATCGTTGTTGTAGTCATTAATAATTCTTCACGTGCACCTTTTTCCCACTCACGAAGCTCTTTATTAAATTGCTCAGTAACAGCTTTAAGATTTTCTTGATTGCGTTTAACTGCATCAACATAAGTTTTCGTAGCGGTCAAAAAGACTTCATCGCGGTAGTTTAATCTTTCAGACCATGCATCTAATTCTGCAAAGGCTGCCTTCCACATTAATTCATAGCTTGATAACTGTTCTTCTGGGCTAACCTCGATTTCTTGATTTTCTACCTCTTTATTATTTACCATTGTCCTTCTCCTCCTCTTGGCTATTTATTAAATAATTGTTTTAAATCCGCTAAGTCATTTTCAAGTGATTCAATTTTTCTGGCCTGAAGACCTCGAACTTCCTTCCCTACCTCATGGAGCAATGCTTCTAATGATTCCTTAAGCACTTCAATTTGACCGATATTCTTATTTTGTTGTTTGTTCATCAGATAAACGGTATCTTCCAGCTCATCTAACTTTTCCTCGTAATCTACTAATCTCACTGAAATATCAGCAAACTCATCCTTGGTAGGAACATCCACTCGCTTCAACCAATTTGCAATTAATCTTCTAGAAAACAAAACTTTGTCAACGTGATTGTCTACTGATTTACCAAAGGCTTTAGTAAAGGCTGGACAATTGGTATTTTGATGGATTCTTTTATTGAGTTCTTCTTCTAATTGCTTATAAAAAGCATTCGAATTATGGTGCATGGATTCCATAAGATACCTCTTATCTAACCGGTTGGTATGTTGATTTTAGAATAATGAATTTTGAGTATTAAGTCAATTCAAAATATCATTTCAACATCAACTTATTTCTGGTAAAATATAACTTTTACCTATTGAATAGAGGCACTAGTACCGCCATCCACCGTTAGCACATGTCCGAAAACATAGTCCGAGGCATTGGATGCTAAGAAAAGTGCAGGGCCTTTCATATCATCATCCGAGCCAAAGCGTCCAGCAGGTGTCCGTTCGAGAATTTTTTCACCAGAATAATCCAAAACCATTTTAGCCATCTTAGTTGGGAAAAATCCAGGAGCAATGGCATTCACATGGACATTATATGGTGCTAGCTTCACCGCTAAATCCTTTGTAAAGGCAATGACAGCCCCTTTACTTGAGGAGTATCCGATTGCATCCATTACTTTTGGGTCCTGTCCGCCCATTCCCGCGATTGAAGCAATATTAATGATCTTGCCAGATCGCTGTTCAACCATGATTTTTCCGACTGCCTGAGAAAATAAAAATACGGCTTTTAAATTTATATCCATTACTTTATCCCATTTGTCTTCGGGCATTTCTAGAGCAGGTGCCCCCCAGCTAATGCCACTGTTATTGACTAAAATGTCAATTCGGCCAAACTCCTTCAGCGTTTCATCCACGACATATTGAATTTCTTCAGGATTGGATACATCACATTTTAAAGCAAGAGAACGCACGCCTTTTTCATTTAAACTTCTACTAATTTCCTCACATGCTCCAAGGTTTCGTGAACAAACAACAACGTTCGCTCCTGCTTCTGCATAAGCTTCTGCAATTTGTTGCCCTAAGCCACGGCCACCGCCTGTTACAATAGCGATTTTTCCTTTTAAGCTGAATAATTCTTGAATATTCATTGTTTAACTCCTCCTATCAATTAAGCATTTACTTTCGCTTTCTCTTGATCTCTTAATACTCTTCTTAGTAGTTTTCCAACCGTAGATTTTGGCAGCTCAGGAAGGATTTCTACATCTTTTGGTGCCTTGTATGGTGCAAGATTTTCTCTACCAAACTGCTTGATTTCCTCAGCAGTAATGGAATATCCATCTTTCACTTTTACATACGCCTTTACGGTTTCCCCACGATATGGATCAGGTACACCAATTACAAGTGCCTCTTCTACCGCTTCTAGCATATAAAGCACTTCTTCAATTTCACTTGGATAAACATTGTAACCGCTCGCAATAATCATATCCTTTTTCCGGTCAACAATATAAAAATACCCATCTTCATCCATTTTCGCGATATCTCCTGTAAACAGCCATCCATCCTTCAAGACCGAATCAGTATCCTCTGGACGATTCCAATAGCCCTTCATTACTTGAGGTCCTTTGACGATTAATTCACCTGCTTCGCCAACTGGTGCATCTACATAACCATCATCGGTTTCATGAACAATTCTTACAATCGTGCTTTGAACTGGAATTCCGATACTGCCAAATTTTCTTGGAAGGAACGGTGGGCTAAAAATGACAGTTGGTGCTGCCTCTGAAAGTCCGTACCCATCAAGCAGCTTTGTTCCTGTTCTTTTTTCAAATACTTTCGCCGCTTCTACAGGTAGTGGAGCTCCACCGCAACTTACATAGTAAAAGCTATCAAACCCACTCTCTTCTAATCCTGGTTGGCTGTTTAAGGCAAAAAACATGGTTGGCACACCGGACATTTGGAATGGCTTTTCTCTTTTTACAATTTCCATTACTTCTTTAGGATCAAATTTTGGCAATACTATTTGATTGGCACCTTCTCTAATTCCGCAAAGAGTCACACTAGAAAGGCCATAAACATGGAACATCGGCAAAACGGTTATCATCTTTAAATTATCCGGTTTATGATCACAGGTTTTATACGCAAAATCACAAACTTGATTGAAATTTGCCAATAGATTATTGTGGGTAAGCATAACACCCTTTGAGAGACCAGTAGTCCCACCAGTATATTGAAGCAATGCTACATCATTCACTAGATCTATTTCTACTTCAGGGATGTTTACATCACTAGCTAGAAAATCATCAAAATATTGATCACCTTCGGCTAATTCAGGTCTAGCTCCTCCAAAGCTAACGACAATGACCTTTTTTACCGATGTGTTTGGCTGTACTTTTTTTATTCTTGGATATAGTGCATCGAGAACAACTATGTACTCAGAGCCTGAATCATTCAAAACATGTTCAATTTCTCTTTCGACATACATTGGATTCACTTGAACAGCAATTCCGCCTAGGCGAAAAATCCCGAACAAAGTGAAGACGTAATGAGGGGAATTAGGAAGCATAATGGACAAGCGATCGCCTTTTTTAAATCCATCATTATGTAAGGCTGCTGCAAACTGATCTGTCACAAATTTCGTGTCATTGTAGCTGATTGTCTTGCCAAAAAAAGTAAAAGCAGTTTTATCACTATATCGGGTTACTGCACTTTGCAAGAAATCATAAAGTGAATGGTGCTCGATTCGAACATCCTCTTCAATTCTTGAATCATAAAATTTCAACCACGGCTTTCTCTCGTAAACCATAAACACGATGCCTCCTCAGTTTTTTAAATAAAATTATTCATATTCCCTTTTACGAGTGTCCAAACTTATTCCTTACTCCCGTAAAAAAAATATCAATATAATTCTGATTATTGTAATAAAATGTTGTTTTGTAAACCTCCCTTTGTCGACAAAATTCTGCAAATTCCAATTCGGTTCATAACAGCTGTCCCAACCTATTAACTTTGACTCTTGAATCATCCATTTTCATATGCAGTACATATTTATTTCGATAAAAAATATCATCGAAAGTTGTCGAAATATTTATTGAAAGTTCACAATATTCACCGCGAGCTTTGCAGGAAAAATCATTATGATTATACATTTATTACCATTACTAGAGATGCAACTTTAAGAAATTAATATTTTCCTATAACTCAGCACTCTATTAGAGGAAAGGCTTATCATCTAATTGTTCTTTCGAAAGGAAAATTAACATACAATGAATAAATATATAGTAGAAAAGGAGATGTTAGCATGCCCATCACGAATGCTAATGGAATTGACTTATATTATGAAGTCCATGGTGAAGGTGAACCACTGCTATTAATTATGGGATTGTCCCTCAATTCGAAATCTTGGTTTAGAACCATCCCTGCACTAAGTGAGCAGTATAAAGTAATCGTTTTTGATAATCGCGGAGTAGGTAGAAGCGGAAAACCGAACACCCCTTATTCCATCGAACTTATGGCAGAGGATGCTAGAACTGTATTGGATGCCGCAGAAATTGAATCAGCCCATGTTTATGGTATTTCTATGGGCGGAATGATAGCCCAAAGATTAACCCTCAAGTATCCAGAACGAGTCAAATCCTTGATCTTAGGCTGTACAACGTCTGGCGGTGAAAAACATGTACAACCAAGTCTCGAAGTTTCCATGCACATGGCTTCAAGAGGTTCCTCTACAGCAACGCCTGAAGAAGTTGCCTGGGCAACAGCACCGATCATATACAGTCAAGAATTTCTTGAGAATCATAGAAACCTAGTCGCCGAAGACATTGAAAAGAGAATTGAAATGCCTATTCTCCCATATGCCTATATTCTTCAGCTCCAGGCCTGCCTTGCCCATGACACCTACGATGAAATTCATCAAATAAAAGTGCCGACACTTGTCATCCATGGAGACGCAGACCGGCTGGTACCGTATGAAAATGGTACGACTCTTGCTGAAAAAATTCCAAATGCAGAATTCCTTACAGTAAAAGGTGCAGGACATATCTATCCGACTGAAGCCTGTGATCTAGTAAATTCAAAAGTGTTGGATTTCTTGAATAATCAATAAATAAGAAAGATGCCTGATCAGATAATCAGGCATCTTTCTTATTTATCTATGAATTTTCAAATATATTTTCTTAGCTTTCTATTTTCGAAAAATCATATTTTACACCTGTTAAGATTTCCGAAACCTCCCAAAGTTTTTTCATCGTTTCTGGATTGTATACTCCTTCAGCAGGGATTTCAATTGTAGGTTTCCCTTTTCGATTTTCTTTTCCGTCTGGTCCGATATATTCACCGCCTAGTAAACTTTTTTCGGTTGCCGCGTAAATCGTTGGAAGAGCTCCCTTTTCTGCAGATTGTAAAAATAAGGTTGCTAATTTTTTCAGAAAGTCCGGAGCATCTCTTTTTCCTAGTTTAAAAAGGTTTGTGGTTGAAACTCCGGGATGACAGGCGAGGCTTAATGCTTTAATTCCATGCTGTTTAAACTTTGCATCCAACTCTTTCGCAAATAATAAATTAGCTAATTTACTTTGCCGATAAAATTCCATTGGCTTATAACCTTTTGAGCCATCCAAATTATCAAAGAAGATGGAACCGCCTCTATGGGCAATACTACTAATGGATACCACACGCGAATTTGTTGTTTTTTTGAGTAAGGGGAGTAATAAGCCTGTCAACGCAAAATGTCCTAAATGATTACTGCCAAATTGTAATTCAAATCCATCTTTTGTTTTTTGAAGTGGCGGAACCATAACACCCGCATTATTGATTAAAATATCAAGCGATTCATAGTGAGAGCGATACTTTTTTACAAACTCTCTTATATTTTCTAAATCAGCAAGATCAAGTTTCATTACCTCTAACGTTGCTTGAGGCTGTTCCTTGAGGATAGACTCAACCGCTGTATTCCCTTTTTGAATGTTTCTTACGGCCAAAATCACTTGGGCACCTTTTTGACTTAGTGCTTTCGCAGCTTCAAAGCCAATACCGCTGTTGGCCCCTGTAATAATAACTCTCTTTCCAGTAAGGTTTTGTTCCATCAATTTGCTCACATCCTAGATTAAAATCTTCCCGATTTAAAAATCGAAAATAACAACCATAAAAACATTAGTGTAGTGATAATAAATCCTATTTCTATTATTGGAATCTTGGTAAAAAGCACTGGTGTCTGACCTGAAATGGAAGCTCCAATAATGATGCCTACCATAATAATACTGAAGGAAAGCAAAATTATACTAAATGATAACCTGTTACTAATGAGATTAAATTTTTTTAGGAAAGGTTCGATTTCCTGAGTTGAAATTTCAATCTGCATCTTTCCTTTTTTCATAACAGAGGTAAAATCTTTCATCGATTTTGGAAATTCATGAAGAATATCTCCAAATTCCGAAAGGTTGTTCCAAGCAAAGCCAACCATATTTTTGGGGTTAAAACGGTCTATTAATAGCTGTCTGCCAAAAGGTTCAGCGACCGCTAAAATACTAATTTCAGGGTTTAGCTTTTCTACCGTTCCCTCGAGTGTAAGCAACACCTTACCCAATATGGTTAAATCAGTTGGAATTTGGATGTTATGGCAATAGGCCACTGAAAACAGATCGTTCACCGCTGCTCCCACACTCATTTCACTAAAAGGAACATCTATGTACTTTTCACGTAGTTTCTCCACATCACCATGTAATTTTTTGAGATTCACCTCATCAGGGACTAACCCCATGCTAGTAATGGCTTTAACAATCTCTACAGTATTTTTCCTCATCAATGCAATTACAAAGGAAGCGATGTGTGCCTTCATTTCCGGTGTGATTTTTCCTACCATCCCAAAATCCATAAAGGCAATGACATTACCTGGCAAGGCTACAATATTACCAGGATGCGGATCTCCATGAAAAAATCCCTCGATTAGTATTTGATGAAAAATAGCGTTGACTACTCTCTCACAGATGATTTTTGTGTCGTAGCCATTTCCCTGGAGTTCGTCCAATTCATTTAATTTAATTCCTTCAATGAATTCCATCGTCAAAACTTTTGAGCTTGTTAATTCCCAATATACTTTTGGAATTAACACGTTAGGGTCCTTAATAAATTGTTTTGCAATTTTCTCTGCATTTCTTGCTTCTTTTTCATAATCTAATTCTTCACGGAGCGATGTGGCTAATTCTTCTACAATTGTCCGAATCTGATACCGTTCTGCCCAATCAAGTCTTGTTTCAGCTATTCTAGCTAAATCCTGAAGAATTTCTAAATCTGTTTCAATAACATTTTGTATATTAGGACGTTGGATTTTTACCGCCACCCGTTCACCAGTTAATAAAACTCCACAATGAACTTGTCCGATCGATGCACCCGCTAATGGGGTTTCACTAAATTCTGCAAACGAATTCTCCAATGAGTCGGCTAATTCTTCTTCGATGATTCGTTTCACTTCTGTAAATGGAAAAAGCGAGACACGGTCTTGTAATTTTACTAGTTCATTAATGATATCCTTTGGAAGAATATCAGATCTTGTGCTGGCTATTTGCCCCATTTTCACAAACGTCGGCCCAAGTTCCTCAAGAAATAACCGTAAACGCTCTCCTGTTGATCTGTTATGCACGGCTTTATTTCCTTCGACAAATACTCGTTTTGGAACCGATAACAGGTCAACCAGCCCTAATTCTTTCATTAAAAGACCAAATCCATGTCGTGTGAAGGCATATACGATGTCTCGATAACGTTGAATATGACGGATTTTTTTCTTAATCATCATTTTCACTCCTGTTTGGAGTATTTTATTCTATGTATTCATGTCAACCTTCTCACTTTTCTGTTTAATATTCAAGCGACTTTTTCGTTAATAAAGTAAAGACGAACCATTATTCTGATTCGTCTTTTAATAGCGTTATTTTTTTATCATCTGAAATACTTGTTCGACGTCTTTGTCACCACGTCCAGAGAGGTTGACAATCAGGACATTGTCTTGTGGCAATTTTTCAGCAAGTTTTATTGCGTAGGCTACCGCATGAGAACTTTCTAGCGCTGGTATAATTCCTTCTGTCTTACTTAACGTCTGGAATGCTTGCAAAGCCTCCTGACCTGTGACGGTAACATACTCTGCTCTTCCAATTGTTTTTAAGTAACTATGCTCCGGCCCGACACCAGGATAATCTAAACCTGCAGCAATCGAGTAGGTCGGCTGAGGGTCTCCGTTTTCATCCAGCAAAGTTAAACATTTAAAACCATGGATAACAGCCGGGACCCCTTCTGTCAAAGTCGGAGCTTCTTTTGGTTCGACACCAATTAAGCGGACACTCTTTTCCTCAATATAATGGGCAAATGCACCAATTGCATTGCTGCCGCCACCTGCACAAGCAATAACAGCAGTCGGCAGTTTCCCTTCTTTTTCAATAATTTGTCTCTTCGATTCTTCACTAATAACCGCTTGAAAGTGTTTAACCATTGTTGGATATGGATGCGGCCCTACCGCGGAACCTAATAAATAAAAAGTATTTTCATAGTTTTGTACTAAGTCCGCCAGCGCTGCATCAACAGCATCCTTTAATCTCCCTTGCCCTTTCTCAACAGGGACCACCTTTGCACCTAATAGTTCCATGCGAAAAACATTTAATGCCTGGCGTTCCGTGTCAAGCTTACCCATATAAATAATACATTCCATGCCAAACATTGCGCAGGCTGTAGCAGTTGCTACACCGTGCTGCCCAGCACCTGTTTCAGCAATAATCCGTTTTGCCCCCATCCGTTTCGCCAACAAGATTTGGCCTATAGCATTATTTATTTTGTGTGCACCAGTATGGTTTAAATCCTCACGTTTTAAATATATTTTTGCTCCTCCAACTTGTTTCGTTAAATTCGCAGCGAAGGTTAGCGGGTTTTCTCTTCCCACATATTCCTTAAGGTAATATTTAAATTCCTCAATAAATTCCTGGGCATCTTTATACTTAATAAATTGGGCATCTAAATCATTTAGCACCTGCTGAAGATCCTCAGGTACAAAACTGCCGCCAAACTCACCAAAATAACCTGTATTCTCTAAACTCACTTTTTCCATGCTCTGCTCGACTCCTTCTAAACTAATATTTTCAAATAATTGAACCCATTATAAAACATAATAACAGAATATTCAAATAACAACATAAAAAAGGATAGAATTTTTATCTCTATCCCTTTCTATTACACTACTCATATCGAAGCGATTCAATAGGGTCGAGCTTGGATGCCTTATTCGCTGGGAGCAGTCCGAACACAACACCAATAACCATTGAAAAAGCCACTCCGCCAAGTACAACCTGCCAAGAAATGAGTGATGGCCATCCTGCAAAGAGGCTTACGAGACTGGCCGTTCCCCAGCCAAGAAAAATTCCGAGAATGCCACCGATTAATGTTAAGGTCATCGATTCGATTAAGAATTGCGTCAATACTTGGCCCCTAGTTGCTCCGAGAGCCATTCGGATACCAATCTCGCGCGTTCTTTCCGTCACCGAAACTAACATAATATTCATCACTCCGATACCACCGACAAATAAAGAAATTCCGGCAATACTTCCAATAATTAGAGTCATGATTCTAGTAACCTGGCCAATTCCCGCAGCGATTTCCTCCATATTAAGAACTTGGTAGGACTCTTCCGTATTATGCATCGTATTTAATAGTCTTGCTGCTTTTTTTCCGGCTGTCTGAAGTTGCTCAGCAGACTCTGCCTGCAAAGTTACCTGTGTATAGTCACTACTTCCATATATGGTGCGCCATGTTTGAAATGGAAGATAAACCTCCATCGATCCAAAGGCAAGGAGACCCGTCGGCTTCTCTAAAACACCTATGATTTCAATCGGTTGATTTGCAACGTTAATCACTTTACCAACCGCTTTTTCTCCTTTAAATAATTCCTCCTGTAATTGATGGCTGATTAATCCCGCACGCCTGCTGCCTAAAAAATCTGAAGTTGAAAGATCTCTTCCTTTCCCTGCTTTCAATTCATTCAATTTAATATAGGCCTGATTGATCCCTATTACAGACACATCCAGGGTATCCTTCTGAAACCTGGCTGTGGATACTTGCGTGCTTGAGGCTACAACACTTTTAATTTCCGGGATCTGTTCAAGAGCCCGAATATCCTCCTGCTTAAATGGAGCCTGTAGAAAAATGTTCGGGTTTGCCCGAATTTCCTCATCAGAAGGCTGATAAAATAATTCAATTGTATTCCCTGGCCCGGTAATCTGAGATTTCAACATTGCTTCTCCACCCTGCCCAATGGCCACAACGATAATAACAGCTCCAACACCGATGATAATCCCTAACATCGTAAGAATACTTCGCATTTTATGAGACTTCAGTGAATTTAACGCCATCATTAGATTTTCTATAAAACTCATATCACAGGCCTCCCAACTGTTTCTGTAGGAGACTGAACCATTCCATCCCTAACCATAATCGTCCTGTTGGCATACTCAGCAACTTCTGCTTCATGAGTTACAACGATAATCGTGACGCCTTCCTCATTCAATTCTCTAAATTGCTCCATTATAGCATTACTTGTTTTCGTATCAAGAGCCCCAGTAGGCTCATCTGCTAATATTATCTTTGGTTTATTGACAATCGCTCTGGCAATAGCAACACGCTGCTTTTGGCCTCCTGATAAGGCATTAGGAAGATGGCCCATCCGATCTTCCAGCCCCATTTTGATTAATGCTTCTTCTGCTCTAGATTGACGCTCTGATTTGGAAATACCCGCATATATCATTGGAAGCTCAACATTTTTCAACGCTGACAAACGCGGTAATAAATGAAATTGCTGAAAAACAAATCCGATCGATTGATTTCGTACCCCTGCTAGCTCTTTATCATTATAATTCGAGACATTTTCTCCACCGAGAAAATAATTGCCTGAAGTGGGTTTATCCAAACACCCAATGATATTCATCAAGGTTGATTTACCTGAACCAGACGGACCCATAATCGCGACAAATTCTCCCTGTTTAATTTCAAGATGAATATCGTTTAAGATATTTACTTTCTCTTTCCCTAGCAGAAAAGCTTTATAGATGGATTCCAGTCTGATCATTTCACCGTCACTTCCAGACCGTTTTTGATGGATTCGGGTCCATCGATGATAATTTGGTCTTTGTTTGATATCCCCTCTAAAATCTCAATCTTCGACCCAGAAGTTATACCTGTTTGCACTTCTTTCTTTTCTGCCTTCCCATCCTTTACAATATAAACAAATGGTTGATCACCATCGTCATAAAGTGCATCCATCGGAACGACACTGGCAACTTTTTTGTCCGTTTCAATTTCCATGATGACTTGGAAGCCCGGTTTTAATATTTTAAGATCCCCAGTAATTTTCACAGATACTGGATACTGTACGGCTTGACTTCCAGTTTGTACACCCGTTTGATTTTGTTGCGGCAGAAGGGCAATACTCTCGATTTCTCCATCCCACCTTTGATCAAGTACTGCATCCGATTTCAAGTTCACTTTCTGCCCAACACTAACTTTCAATGTGTCATATTCGGACAAAAGACCATTAGCCTGTAAAGCTTCCAACTTGCCAATATGTACAATCGGTTCAGCTATGGCTCCTTCGATAGAAGAAGCTTCAGGTGTTTTTACCGATAAGACAACGCCATCTATCGTACTCTTAATCTCTAATTCACTCTGCCGCTTACTAATGATATCCTTTTGCAGCATCGCTTGCTTTAAATCGAGGTTTGCTAGCTTTTTTTCCATATCAAGTTGTTCTGTTTCAGGTGTTATTTGTTTTTTTGCTTCTTCTTTTCCAACCTGTTCAACTAATGTTTTTTCTTTTTCTTTTAACTGCTTTATTTGCTTATCTATTTGGTTTATCTTCAGGTTTGCCGTTTCAATTGCCAATTTGTTCTGCTCCACTTCAAGTTCAAGCTGTGAATTTTGCAGTCTAGCTAAAATATCACCCACTTTAACTGTCTGTCCTTCTTTTACCAGCAGTTCCTTCAGTTCACCTTTTTCTGGTGAGGCATATACAATTTGTTCTTCCGCTAATTGAACTGTACCTGGTATCATCAACAGCGAGGAGATTTCCTCCTCTTTTAACTCTGCCGTTTTAACGGAAGGTCCTTTAGCCAAGACCTCCCGATAAACACTAACAGAAATCATAATAACTACTAAACTTAGTACCCCAATAATAATCCATGCTTTTTTTTTCATGGCAACTAGAACGCCCCTTGTACCAGACTGCCAATTACGGCAAAGCCGATTCCAATTAAGAAGAAAATAATGGAAATGGTCCAAGCAAGCCCCTTGGATAATTGGCCTGTCTTATGAAGTCCGATCGCCGTTAAGATTGTCGTCCAGATAGTAAATACCTCGAATGAACCTAATACTCCTGCCTTATCTTGATTTAATAAACCTGCTAAACTAGTAACATATATTTCTGGATTTCCACCAATTGCGTATCTAATCACCATATTAAGAATAACTCCCGCAGCTCCAATAATCATAATAAAAGTATTCATAGAGAATAATTGCTTAAAAGTCGCCGGTGAACTAGCAATTTTTGTGATAATTAGGTGGATCGCACTGCTGATTAGAACAGCAATAATTGGGGTAATGATACCAGTAATCGCTACTGTCACTCTTGTTATTCCTAAAACTAAAGCTGCTTCATCTTCAGGAATCCCCTGATCAATTAATGTGGACGTATCCATCGAAAGTGACATTAGCGTCATACCAATTACATAGAAAATACTGACGATTAATAATGGCAGCCAAATTTTAGGATTCTCTTTAATCCTCTCAAATTGTTCACCTGGATTGGTAAACATCCCAAAAATATTCGGTTTTTGTTTCGTTGTCTTTACATCCGTTTGAATTTCCACTCACAAACACTCCCTTTTCTTTATCTGTAAAATATTGCAATTATCTATACGAACCAAAAATAGGAAAGTTTCATAGAAATATATTTATTTCCAAATTATGCTTGTAAGGTTATCGGATGCTTAAAGTCCACTGGCAGAGAAACGTTCGTCATATTTTTAACAAATAGGACATTACTTGAATGATAAGGTTGTTTCTTCTGCAATAATTCTTGATTATCTAGATGAAAATATAGAACAACCTCCTTGATATTATCATGGGTTATCCGCGAAAGAATTTCTTTCATATTTACCTCATTCCTGCAAACAACATCATATAGATGCAAAACATTCTCTTCAATTTGGTAAATGACTAGTGATTGCTCATTTTCCAGGTAGTATATATCCTTAGGGAAAACCATTAAACAATAAAACATTAAAAGTTCCTCAGAGTTTATCGTTCCGAAAATATTTGATATCACTGCCCTGTCAGTAGCTAGTTTATAGATAAAATCTAAATCTTCACTTTTACTGCCATCTAATTTTCTAATGCCAGATTGATTGGATGATTTGTATTTAGTTTCTAAAGAAAACTGAACTTCCTCTACTCTCTCAAATCCAAACTTTGGATAAAATTCTAATACTGATTGATTGGCAAACAAATAAAATAAGTCAACGTTCTTAAAATCCTCTAAAACTCGGTCCATCAACATTTTAGATAACCCATTATTCCGATAATCTGGATGTGTCATCACTGTTCCTATTTGAATTGCTTGTTTTACCTCATGATGAATTACTAAGTTGACGAGGTTAACGGATACATTTGCTACCACTTTCCCCTTATCAACAAATGAATAAGGCTGATACTTTTCCGTCCAATAGCCATGTTGGTACCATGATTCAAACTGAATCCCAAAAGTTTGTTCGGCCAATTGATTAAAACTTTCTCTTAAATGGGTATCATCTTTATATCCTTTAACAAATAATAATTCTCTCAACTTCTGTCCCTCCATTAATATCTTTCAACAAAAATGTAGACCAGGTCTTTGATAGACATGGCCTACAACTTTAAGTATATAAGTCAATTTTAAACTAATCTGGGCTGGTCTGCACCTTTTGTTTTCAGATAATTCCAGCCAATAGTGATAACGGTACTAATGATTAGGAAAACAAATAAAGCTCCAAGGCTCGCCCATGCAGAGCCGATTTCTCCTAATGTAATTAAAGATCTAAAACCAGAAATAGAATGGGTCATTGGCAAGAAGTGGCTTATTCCTTGTATCGAAGCTGGTAATGCCTCGATAGGTGCATTTCCGCCTGAAATAATTAATTGGATGATGAGTAACACAAATAAAATAAATCGCCCAACATGACCTGCCAATGAAATCAATAATAAAATGATCATTAAAAACGTCAAGCTTGTCACGATCATAAACACAAAATACATGATACCGCTTTCAACGTTGAGGTTAAGAATAAACATTGTAGACAATGAGACCACTATCGCTTGTGCAATAGCCATAACCAGCAGTGTCGTTAATCTGCTTAAAATAGATCTCGGTTCAACTCCTGAAGTAGTTGATTTAAGGTCGACAAATATTGTCATAATCAGTAAGCCAACAAATAAAGCTAGTGAGAGAATATATGGTGCAGATGAATCACGATATTGATCAAACGCATTTACTGTATTGCTGACTAATTCAACTGGTGAGGCAAACATTTCAACATTTTGCTCTCCGGTTTGAACGGCGCCAGTTTCCTTAGCACCAGCCTCCAGTCCGGTTGCAAGCTCATTTGCGCCTTTATTTAGATCTCCAAGGCCAGTATCAAGTTGTTGCACGCCAGCAGTTAATTCACCCCAGCCCGTATTGACCGTTTGGGTTCCATTGCTTACCTGAACCATGCCAGTATTAATTTTATTAGCACCAACCGTTAATTGCCCTGTTGTGCTTATCAGCGTATTCCAGCCAGTTTCAATCGTTGCATTACCGCTAGCAACTTGTTTTGAACCTTCCAGTAATTTCGCTGTCCCGGGTACAATTTTTTGCTCTTGATTGGCAGCTAATGTACCAATTCCATCAATAATTTTCTGTGTCCCGGTAATCGAATCACTTACTCCTTTTTCTACGCCAGCTGCACCTTGTTGCAATGGTATAATCCCAGTGTTAAGTCCAGCCATATTTTTAGATAATGCATCACTTTTACCAGCAATCGTCATCAATTCAGAATCATTCTTAAGCTCTGGATGTTTTTCAAGGTATGCCGCTAATAATTGGCTGACGTTGGAGGATAAATCTGACAATTGCTGTACATTTGCCTTTACCCCATTAATTCCATCCTTCACCTTTGTGCTTCCTGGAAGAAGCTCCTTTTCTAACTTTTCCTTGAAACCAACGGTACCTGCTTGAGTCTGCTTTAATCCTCCCAATATGGCTTCCGTTCCTGGTTTTAAATCGGTTAAACCTTTTTCAATTTCTTTCGCACCAGCCGCAAGTTTTTTGACATCAGATAATTTTGTCTGAAGACTGCTATTTAATAGGGCAGTACCAGCATGAAGTGTTTTTGTTCCAGCAGCTAGCTCACTAGCTCCATTAGCTAGTGTTTGAATGTCGCCGGCTTTACCAGTTAAGGTCTGATGAAGCAAGCTTGACCCATCGTGGAGTTGAGTAGATCCATCATGAATCTTATTTGCTCCATCTGCTGCTGTCTGATAACCATCAGCAATATCTCCAAGACTTGTAAATACATTATTTACATATTTTTTTGTTACTTTGGTTGCCAGTGTTTCTCTTATTGTTTCAACGGCGCCATTTGTTACATCCGCAACAACTCTGCTTTTCCCCTCATTTTGGATATATTCAAGCGGTAATTTTTGAGGATTATCATCCATGACGGTGGTTGCTCTTTCAGAGAAATCTTCTGGAATTTTTATAACCAAGTAATACTTATTGTCCTTTAAGCCTTGGTCGGCATCTTCTTCACTAACAAATTCCCATCCCAGTTTTTTTTCTTTTTGAAGTTCCTTTACTAGATCATCCCCCACAGTAAGCTTTTCACCATCATTTTCAGCACCCATATCCATGTTTACCACAGCAACGGGTACATCTGGTAAAGTTTCGGGTGGATCCAAGAGATTCGATAGATAAATAAGGACATAAATAAGTGGAATCACAATTGCCGCAAGTAAAGGTATTAAAAAGCCTCCTTTCCCTTTTCTTAGAAGTGCTAATTCAGAAAATACTTTCAAAAAAATTCCCCCTTAGCTTTAATAAATAATGACTGAAGCCTCATTCATTATTGCTGTTAAATATTGATCCTATTTCCGAATAACCAATCCTCCTCAATTCTGATTAGTTCTTACTTATTTAAGGAATATGTCAAAAAGTAGCAGAAAAAATTGTAAGAACTTTCACTCTATTGTAAGATGAATGTATTATGATTAAAATCACTGAAAATATAGGGGTGAAAATTGTCGAATGGTGGATACAGCTGTCAACGAGTATTTAAAGAAAATGGCTGGAATCTCCGATCTTAAAATTAAGGTTGAGGCAATGCTTCGTGGCTGTGTTGAATTCTTTCCATTCGAACGAGCCGCCTTCTTTACCTACTCACCCTTAAGTCATTTAGGTGAAGGGGTATTAATGTACGAAAATGATCAGGCTTCGTCGATAAGAGGAATAAAGGAGGATGTCCGCCCCATTTTTCCAATCTATCATTCATTAATTAGAAACATGCCTGCTTTTATTAAAACCGAGGAAAGTCTTGACTATTTTCCTGACAAATATTTAAAGGAACTGGATTTAACATTAGCTATCATCCCAATTAGTTTACTTAATACTGTCGTTGGCTGCGTTCTAGTAGATCGCTATTATGGTGAATACCCATTTGAAAAAAACTACTTATCTTTGCTTTCTTATTATTTTTCTTCCCCATTCATGCCGATTCGAGAAAAGAGCCTCCTTAGTAAACGGGAAACAGAAGTACTTCAGCATCTTGCTAATGGATATTCGACAAAAGAAATGGCAGCTTGGATGACGGTTAGTGAATTTACTGTACGAGATTATATAACTTCGGTAGTTAGAAAACTTGGTGTTAATAATCGAGCAGAGGCTGTTGCAGTCGGGATGAGAAAAGGAATTATCCTTTAAAAAGTAAAAAACACATGGATAATAACTAAATATCCATGTGTTTCGTATCCTTAAATACTCATCTTGCTCTCTTCTTTTTTCATTTCATTTTCAATTTTTTCGACCCTTGCATCAATGGTACTGCGGTAGTAAGAACTGTTTACTTGGTGTTCTAGGCGATCGAGATAGTTTTCAATTTCTTGGAAACGAGAGAATAATTGATTGTTATCAGTATTGGAATCCAATACTTGATTGATACGATGGTTTGCTCTGGTAATATTTTCACGCCCCATTAACTCCAGGCGGCGAAGATCCATATCTTTCAGCTTATGCTTCATTTCTTCGTATTTTCTTTCTAATTCCCCAAGCTGCCCTTTAACGTGTTCCAAAGATGCTGTTAATCGTTCAGTACGTTCGGTATATTGCTGATACTCTGCAGCCGCAAATTGAGAAAGCTCTACCTCCCCTGCTTTTGCAGCGACTTCCGCCTGATGTTTTCTTTTTTCTGCTAACTTCTCTGCCTGAAAAAGTTCTCTTGTAAACTCATCTTTTAATTTATGTTGACGTTCAACCAGTGTTTTAACCTTTTCTGTTTCCTGCTCACATTGGCGAAGGTACTGATTCAACATCGCTATTGGGTTTTGTCTTTCTTTTTTATCAAGTGTCTCGTGTAAATCAGCCATTATCGTATTTTTCATTCTAGTAAATAAGTTTGTCATTGTAAATCACTCCTATTATTAATATTTGTTTAATTCATTCCATTGTTTTTCGAAATTAACGAATGGATCAGTTTCTTCTTTCACGATGGTACGTTTACTGTTGTTCCAGTTTTTATATACCAGGTAAAGTACATATGCAGCAACAGCACCTATGATTGCTGGAGCATTTGAGATAGAAGCCATTAAGAAAATAACTCCGAAGATTCCTAGGACAATTTTCCCTCCAGTTGTTTCAGCTTTAATAAACTGTTTGTATATGAAGTAAAGAATCCCCAAACTTACAAGTAATCCAATCATCGGACCAATTGTAGAGAGTAACACCATTGCTGCGATTCCACCTGCTAAAAGTAAACCAAATTTTTTCATTTTGTTTTCCTCCTTTGCTTTCTTGATTACATCTTACCTTTTTTCATAGCTTCTCATAATTGAGCCTAAGCTTGATTTTCATATAGGTCCCAAGACGTAGAAAGGGTCAGTCCCCTATTGAGACTGACCCTTTAAACACAAAAAATCCTAATACCACATGAGTATTAGGATTTTTGATGACCTGTGAGGGGTTCGAACCCCCGACCTCAACCCTGTCAAGGTTGCGCTCTCCCAGCTGAGCTAACAGATCTCTTATTAAGCTACAAATCTAATTATATTCAAATTGCTAAAAATGTCAACTAATTTTATTTAATTGCTCCTACACATCTACCGAATAAAGAACGAATGTTCGGATATACTAATAGTATATAGAGAAAGGAGTGATCACATGGAAGGGCTTTTATTACGATCCATCGAAGAAAAAATGCCATTAGAAATGATTTATCTGTCTGAGGATAATCAAATTTCCCAACGGAAGCTGCTTGTGAAGGAAGTAAATAATGAATACATCCTCGCCTATTGTTTGCTACGTAAACAGATTCGAACCTTTAAACGTGAAAATATCCTATCTATCATGCCAAATAAACGATATCTCCATTAACTTCACACATACTCCCCACCACAATACTTTCCCCTTGAGCATTTCCAACTTGTATATGATAAAATTCTAATGTATCAATCGAAACATGGGGGGAATTGTCACATGGTATTTCCAAGAGGCACAATTAAAGAAACGACCTTTCAAAGCAAAGAGCTGGGAGAAGAAATTCAGCTACTTGTCTACTTGCCAGCTAACTTTTCACCATTATACAAATACTCTCTGTTAATCGCTCAGGATGGCCGCGATTATTTTCAGCTAGGCCGAATTGGGCGATTAACAGATGAGTATCTTTACGAGCGGGAAATCGAAAATTTAATCATTATTGGGATACCCTATAAAAATGTAGAGGACCGCTGGAAAAAGTATCATCCTGATGGCGAACAAAATCCAGCATACATACGCTTTCTTGCCCATGAATTAGTTCCATATCTCGATAAAGAATTTCCAACCTATCATATGGGTACTACAAGAGCACTGATTGGAGATTCACTAGGAGCAACGGTGTCACTAATGACTGCCCTCCAATATCCGCACACGTTTGGCAAGGTGTTGTTGCAGTCACCGTTTGTCAATAATGAGATAATAAACTCAGTTAGAAATTTTGGCGAACCACAGCTTTTAGACATCTATCATGTTATTGGTAACCAAGAAACAGAAGTTCCAACCACAAAAGGTGAAATCCGTGATTTCCTTACTCCTAATCGAGAACTGGCGAAAGCTTTTAATGAAAAGTCATTCAGCCATTTTTATGAAGAATTCAATGGAAATCACACCTGGAAATATTGGCAAACCGATTTAAAGCGTGCCCTTAAGGCAATGTTCTAGTCATATCTTATTTTTTGAAAATTTGCTATAATAATTAGAAGACTTTTGGAGTAACGAGTCTATTTTTAGATAAATTCATGTTCATTGGAGGTAAACATATGAAATTTGGGGTTGTTATTTTTCCATCAAAAAAACTGCAGGATTTAGCTAATTCCTATCGTAAACGTTATGACCCGCATTATGCATTGATTACTCCACATTTGACTTTAAAAAATGCCTTTGAAGCAACAGAAGAAGAAGTCAAGCACTATGCTGAAAAGCTGCGTCAAATTGCAGGCAATACGAATGCCTTCACATTAAAGACTTCCAAAATAAGCTCATTTCAGCCGGTAAATAATGTTATTTACTTTAAAGTTGAACCTACGGAAGAACTGGCTAAGCTTCATAATGATATTAACCAAGAATTTAGTGAGCAAAATATGGAATATGCCTTTGTTCCTCATATTACCATTGGACAAAAGTTATCTAACGATGAACATTCAGATGTTTATGGCTCCTTAAGAATGAAAAAAATCAATCATGAAGAAACAATTGACCGTTTCCATTTACTTTATCAACTAGATAATGATTCATGGACAGTCTATGAAACATTTCGTCTTGGAAAGGAATAAATAAAAACGTGACTGTAAAAATTGTTGAAAATGAAAATGAACTTAATGATGCTTTTTCGGTAAGAAAAACCGTATTTATAGGTGAACAAAACGTCCCAGCTGAAGAAGAAATTGATCAGTATGAGGATGAAGCTACGCATTTTGTTTCTTACCAAAACGGTTCACCAATTGGCGCGGGACGCTTCCGTGTCGTTGATGGTTACGGAAAAGTTGAACGCATTTGCGTATTAAAGGAAGCAAGAAAAACTGGTGCAGGAAAAGCCATCATGAATGAAATTGAAGCCCATGCAATCAAACATGGGGTCGAAAAATTAAAATTAAATGCACAAACACACGCTATCCCTTTCTACTCTGGTCTTGGATATGAAGTCGTTTCCGAAGAATTCTTAGACGCAGGAATTCCTCATAAAACAATGGTAAAAAAATTTTAAAGACAAGCACTTGTCCTTTTCGTGACAAGTGCTTTTTTCATTTTGACCACTTCCCTCCACTTTTCGAGAGCCACACGTTTTGTTATGATTAAGATTGTCGTATTTTTGGATAATGAGGAATGAACAATGAAAATAGCCATGTATCAAAATAGAAGAATTGGTCTTGATCAATTAGAACGTGACCAATATCAAAAAATATATTTAGCAGGAAAAAATGGTGAATTATCCTGCCCTGTTTGTCAGCAAAAGGTCCGGTTCATTCTAGGAATCCATGAACTTCCCCACTTTAGCCATGTGAATGCTAAAATAGCGGATTGTATCGTGCCTGAAATCCCTACCAATAGCAAGGAAGTCAATCATGTGGAGCGCAACGGATTCCGAATACCGCAGGGGCGAACCATAGTGGATACACCCAATAATGTCAGTTTATTTCGGCCAGCTAAATTAATTGAAACCTCTATAGCTTTTAAAAAGTCTAATGAAGTTCCACAATTAGAGCACTCCCCTTATTTAATGGAACTATCAGCCAATGGAGTTGTTCTCGATAAAAGTCAAGCGGCAGCCGTCACTGAAATTGATGGTTCCCTGCTGGTCCTTGCCGGAGCCGGAAGCGGGAAAACACGAGTTCTCACTGCACGAACGGCCTTTATGCTTGAAGTAAAAAATATTGATCCGCGAAACATAATGCTCGTTACATTTACTTCAAAGGCTGCAGGAGAAATGAAAAACCGTCTGCTATCCTATCCGCAAATGAAAAGAGAAAAAATAAATCAACTGGTGACAGGCACCTTTCACAGTATTTTTTATCGCATTCTTATGTTTCATGAAGGCAGCCAATGGTCTTCTGAGCGACTGCTGAAAAAAGAGTGGCAGAGAGATCGGATATTGAAAGAGGCTGGAAAAGAAATCGATTTATCAGAAAAGGAATTTGCTTTTGATTTGGCCCTGCAGCAAATCGGCTTTTGGAAAAATTCACTTTTATTACCTCAGGCAGTTAAGCCGGAAACAGAATGGGAAGAAAAGACTCTATTCCTTTATGAAAAATACGAGGAATATAAAACACGTGAAAACATGTTTGATTTTGATGATATGCTGATAGGTTGTTACCGACTGCTTAGCTCCAGCCCGTCCCTTCTAGAATTGTATCAAAACAGATTTCACTATTTCTTAATTGATGAATTTCAAGATGTAAATATGGTTCAATATGAACTAATCAAACTGCTGTCGAGCAAACATAAAAACGTTTGTGCTGTTGGCGATGATGATCAATCGATTTATGCCTTCCGCGGAAGTGATCCTGCCTATTTGCTGGATTTTGAAAAAGACTTTCCCGAAGCTAAATTGATTACACTAGATCAAAATTATCGCTCATCACATGAAATTGTTTCAGCAGCTAATGAAATGATTAAGAAAAATAAAGTTAGAAGGCTAAAAAAGATGATTGCACAATTTGAATCTCTTACACCGCCTGTAAGCTTTTTTCCATACGATGAAGAAGAAGAAGCAACAATGATTGTATCTGATTTACAAGAGAAAATTGCCCTAGGTGCTAATCCTTCAGATTTTGCGATTTTGTATCGGACGAATGCAGGATCTCGAGCGATATTTGAACGATTGGCCAGTTCGAATCTACCGTTTAAAATTGATCTTGACGCTGAATCGTTTTATGAACGACGAATTGTGAAAAGTGTCCTTTCATTTTTTAAATTAAGCCTAAACGAAGATGATTCACAGGCATTATCAGATATTTTACCAATTTTATTTTTAAAACAAACGGTAATCAAGGATTTAAAAGCAGAGAGCATCCTTCAAGATTGCAGTTCGCTTAAGGCGCTTTTACATCTAAAAACAAAGCATCCATTTCAAGAGAAAAAACTAAAAAAGATCGTGCCGTTTATTCAAGCATTAAAGTATTCCTCCCCCATTAAAGCGCTGGAAATCATTGAAAAGGATATTGGTTTTCTTGACTTTTTAAAGAAGCGGGGAAATGAGTCAGATCAACTGGAAAAAGGGTCAGATGATTTGAAGGATTTAAAAGTTGCCGCAAAAGGTTTTGATACGATTCAAACTTTATTGGCCCATGCTGATCATATGTCAGCGATGAACAAAGAAATTAAAAACTTAGGTAAGCACTTTACCGATGCGGTTACTCTTAGTACGATTCATCGTGCCAAAGGTCTGGAATACAAAAATGTGTATATTATCGGTTCCGTCGATGGAAGTCTGCCGCATGACTATGCATTAGAAGCAAGTCGAAATGGTGATTTCGCTGCACTCGAAGAAGAACGAAGACTTTTTTATGTAGCGATGACCCGCGCAATGCAAGAATTATATATCTCTGTTCCACAATTTCGCAGAGGTAAAAAAGCTTCCCCCTCTCGTTTTCTCACACCCTTGATGAGAAAAAAGAAGCAATAAAACATAAGACCTTTTTCCACATGAGGAAAAAGGCCTTTTTCTTACTTCTTATTAATCATTTTCGAAATCGTATTAAAATCAAGCTGTTTTCCATCTTTAACGATGGATTGAACGATTTTATCTTCTGTTTCTTTATTTACCGGTTTATTAGCAATTTGCGATACTCGGCGAATGACATTACGAACCGTTTTCTCATCTTTAAAATTTGCATTTTGCAAGGAATTCGCTAAATCAAAAATATCTTTCATATTTACGCCAGTTTTCTTTTCGACGTTTTTAAAGAATCCGTTATCCATGCTCAAATTCACGCTCCTTCATAAACTACTTTATTGTATGAAGGAACTTAAATTTGGTGAAAAGAAAAGGGCTGACCGGTTTTTATGGCCAACCCCTTCCTTCGCTGCAAGCTTTTGCCAATTCTTAATAAAAGCTAGCACCGACAATAATTAACAGAATGAATAATACGACGATTAATACAAAAGTAGAACCGCCGCCATATCCGCCACCGTAACCGTAGCCGCCATATCCACAGAACATACAATGTCACCTCACTTTGATAAGTCTCATTAATAACATATGAGAAGGGTCATCAAAGTGTACTAGGCAACTTTCTAAAAACAAGCTGTGAATATGCGGGATTCTTTTTTAGCCTTTAGGCCTAAAAATAAGAGCACCAAGAAAGCCAAAAATAATGGCTGCTGAAATTCCTGAGCTTGTAACCTGGAACATCCCTGTCAATACGCCAATCAATCCGTGCTTTTCAGCATCCTGCATGGCCCCATGAACCAAAGAATTTCCAAAGCTTGTAATCGGAATCGTGGCCCCTGCACCAGCAAAGTCAACAAGCGGCTCATACAGACCAAAACCATCCAACACTGCTCCCGCGACAACAAGCAAGCTTAAGGTATGTCCTGGTGTAAGCTTCGCAACATCAAATAAAATCTGCCCTAAGACACAAAATAATCCACCAACTACAAATGCCCAAAAAAACATCGCTAGCAAAAAATTACCTCCCTTCTTCATTCATTTCGATTGCCACAGCATGCGCAATACATGGAATCGTTTCATTTTGCTGAAAGCTAAGGGGAGACAATAAAGCCCCTGTTGCGACAACTAAAATCCGCTTATATCTACCCTTTTTCATTTCGTTTAGTAAATGACCATACAAAACGGTTGCCGAGCAGCCAGCTCCACTTGCCCCAGCTTGTACGGGCTGATCATCCTTATAAATCAATAATCCACAATCTTGAAATTGTTTCCGCTCTAATTTAAGTCCACTTTTATTGATCAGCTCAAAGGCGGTATCATGACCGATTCTACCTAAGTCACCAGTGATAATTAAATCATAATAGGAAGGTTCTAACTCTAAATCGCGAAAATGGGCCATAATCGTATCGGCAGCAGCAGGCGCCATCGCCCCACCCATATTGAAGGGATCTGTTAAGCCCATATCTATTACTTTCCCAATCGTTGCTGATACGATTACGGGATTCTGTTTTGAAGGATCATTGGCTGTTACAAGTGCCACCCCCGCACCGGTAACAGTCCATTGTGCTGTTGGAGGCTTCTGTCCTCCATATTCAGTTGGATAACGAAATTGTTTTTCCGTGGCTGCATTATGACTGGAGGCGCCTGTTAGTATGTACTGAGCACCTTGGTAATTGATGACAAAGGAGGCAAGAGCCAGCCCTTCCATCGACGTGGAGCAGGCGCCAAACAATCCAAAATAGGGGATTTGCATTGTTCGCGCTGCAAAGCTAGTTGGTGTTATTTGATTAATCAAATCTCCAGCAAATAAAAATTGAACCGACTCCTTCTCGATTTTTGCTTTGGCTAATGTGGTTCTTATCGCCTCTTCAAGAAGGACTCGCTGCGCTTTTTCATAGGATTCCATCCCCATCCATAAATCTTCATGGAGGATATCAAAGTCATTGGCTAAATTTCCGTTTGCTTCAAAGGGGCCACCGGAAACACCTGTTGCTGTTATCATTGGCCGGTTATGAAATACCCAGGATTGATGACCTTTTAACAATTACAATACCCCCCACATTTTCAGTAACGTTTTTATTAAAGCCACAACAAAGGCAGAGAATACTCCAAAAAGAATCACTGATCCAGCAAGCTTAAACATATTCCCGCCAACACCTAGTACAAATCCTTCTGTCCGGTGCTCGATTGCTGCTGAAATAACAGCGTTTCCAAAACCGGTGACAGGCACCGCACTCCCCGCTCCTGCAAATTGTCCGAGGCGGTCATAAATTCCAAATCCTGTGAGTAGCATCGATAAAAATACCATCGTTGCTACCGTTGGATTGCCGACATTTTGCTCGGTAAAGTCAAAAAAGTAAATGTAAAAATAACTAATAGCTTGGCCTATAACACATATTAAGCCACCTACCCAAAAAGCTTTAATACAGTTTTTAAGAACAGGTCGTTTTAGTTCATGTTTTTGCTGAAGCTGTTGATACTTCTGTTGTTGGGGATTCATCTTCTCTTTCTTGCTCGCCATCACCCTTCATCCTTTCCTACTTCATATCGGTCGTCATTTTAATAATTTCGCTGAAGCGCTTCTCAGCCTGCTGATCGGAAAGTTTACCATTTTTCATTCTTTCAGACAGCCGGACAGCTTCAAGAAATATTTTATAATCACTTGAGACCACGAATTTTTCTTTTGGATATTTATCCTCGAGGATTTTGGTGAGATTTTTTTCGATATCTTTCATTCTAAAACGCTGCATATGCTTCACTTTATAAACTACAAGTGTTTCTTCCTTCCCCTTCACAATCGAAGCATCGTAAATTTCATCAAAAGCATTCACCTCTTTTTCAATTTTTTCCACTCGGTCATGACTTCTATCTTGATCGGTCATTATTGGGTTGGGATTTGTCGTCTTCATAAGTGCCAATTGGCTATCCTTTAGATTTTCGTCGTGACTGCATGCACTCAATAACATAATACATACCATAATAATCATTCGATTGTATAAACCCATCTTTTTCCCGTCCCTTGTCGATGATTTAACTATTCCTAAAAGATAGTTTTTTCGACATCAGCAAAAATTATGACTGGAAAGTACGAACTTTTGTAAGACATGATAAAAAAATAATGAAAGCTGCCAGAATTACCTGACAGCTTTTTCATCATCTCTGGGTCTTTTTACCGCAGCCACAGCCATTTTTCTTAGCTGGTCTATTTTTCTGAGAAGGTCTACTTACCTGTGAATTCTTCTTCTCTCGATTCATCTTTTTACTTCACTCCTAAATCATATTTAAGCTACTTATACAATATGAAAAAGAAAAAAACTTGTCTCAACGAACAACTAGTTTTCTTTAATTATCCATCCATAATTGTACGAGGGACTCCACGATAGCCGCTAAACCAGCAATCGCAAATACTAAAATGATCGGCGACATAATAGTGGGAAGTAAATAATATCCAGCTGTTAGCCCGGCTGCCACCCAAACACCGGTACACCAATAGCAACTAAGTAAAGTACCCATAAATTTTTTTAGCGGAGTCGATTTTGGCATGAAATATATCTCTGTATGACCATTTTCATTTTCCTCTTCGACTTCATCGAAAAAAGGAGTACGAATAAACTCAGTTATCTTGTCAAAAACAATTAGCCTTGTCACTCTGAAGCAGGCTAATGCCAATATAATAAATTCAAAAAAATTTATCGCCATTCAATCCCTGTCCTTTCCTCTATATATGCCTAATTTTGGTAAATAAGGCGTTTGTCCGTTACTCAAAAGGACCTGCTTAAATATGTTATTAATGTAAGATATATATCACGATAGGAGGAGTATTTAATGGGTTGTGGCAGAAATAGCGACGATTTTCGTGGCGACAGCTGTATTTGTGAAGTTGTAAGGGCAATTAAGGATATTCAGGATAATGCTGTAGATGATGAGTGCGTAGATTGTCCTAGTTGTTTTATGGAACCGCTTGGCACTTTAGTTTCACCGGCAAGGAGAGATATGCCAGATACTCGTGTATTTTTATTAAAAACTTCAGATGGCTCACCTTTCCACGCGTTTTTTAACGGCGAAAATAATGCATGTGTATCCATCTACTTCCGCGTTGAAGATGTATTCGATAACTGCTGTGCAACGCTCCGGGTCCTAATTCCAGGCCGTAGAGAAGGTGGAAACTTTGTTCCAGTAAACCTAGTTGGTGGAGATAAATGCTGTATCGACCTATCAAGAGTTTGCCAGGTTGATCGTTTCCGTGCCAGCAATGACTGTATCACTGTTGACTTAAGATGCTTCTGTGCAATACAATGTATTGCCGATGTTGACCTTGGACTTTGTGATTAAGCGAAAAGGGAAAAACTCATAGCCTATGGATAAACTAGACTATGAAAGAAATGAGCCAGTCGAACACCCGGCTGGCTTTTTTATTTCATCTTCTTATCCCAATCATCATGATATCTTTTAATTCATTAACAGGAATTATCTCCGTTGTTTGATTAGGAAATTGGACTGTTATCTCATCTTCATTATATTCGAGTAAATATCCTTGATAATTCTCTTCCTCCGTATAAAAAACGCATGGAACAGGCGGCAGGACACTTGGGAAATTAGCAAGATACTCTAAACGCTCATGTAAATTCATTTCCTTAAAACCTTTGACCCGATTAAATTTACGATGAGAATCGTGCTTTTTATCAGGTGTGGAATCCTTTTTAGTTTCCATCCTATTTATCTCTTTAGGTTTCTCCGTTTTCGCTAATGAGACTTCAAAGCCTTTTTTCTTTTTAACCTCTTCCACTTGTGGCGGTTCTTCCATAGGCAGCTGACGTGCTTGCCTGCTTGAAAAGATTTCCTGCATATTATTGGACGGTTGGATTGAAAAAGGCTGTGAAATATATAGTAATGGTCCACGCTTTGTCTCTTTTTCCATGCACTCACCTCCATTTACATATTCCTACACTTTATATGTATGCATGGCGCCTATACACGTTCATTATCTTATAAAAAAAAGGAAGGTCCGCCCATCTAATAATGAGCGAATCTTCCTTTTATAAAATATGATAACCTGAATCAACGTGAATATTTTCACCGGTAATCCCACGGGAAAGATCACTGAAAAGGAAAAGGGCGGTGTCTCCTACTTCTTCTGTAGTTGTTGCTCTCCGCAAAGGTGCTTTTTCTTCAACTACTTTAGTAATCGAGTTAAAGTCTCCAACCCCTTTTGCAGATAATGTACGAATTGGACCAGCAGAGATGGAATTCACACGAATCCCTTCTTTTCCAAGATCTGCAGCTAGGTAGCGGACACTAGCATCAAGAGAAGCTTTGGCTACTCCCATAACATTGTAGTTAGGCAGAGCACGCTCTCCACCTAGGTATGTTAAAGTAACAATGCTGCCTCCTTCTGTCATTAAGCCTCTAGCTTCTTTAGCAACGGCAGTAAGTGAATAGGAACTAATATTGTGTGCTAACAAGAAGCCTTCTCTGGTAGTATTCATATATTCACCTTTTAGTTCTTCTTTGTTGGCAAAAGCAATACAATGTGCAATTCCGTGTATTGTTCCTACTGTTTCTTTAATACCAGCAAAGCATTTCGCAACCTCTTCATCACTTGTTACATCACATGGCAGGACAAGTGTACCCTCAGCTTCAAGAGATTCTGCCAATTCACGTACACTGCTTTCAAGCCTTTCACCAGCATAAGTAAAAATTAATCGGGCTCCAGCATTATGCAGTGAACGGGCAATCCCCCATGCAATACTGCGTTTATTCGCAACACCCATAACGACATATGTTTTTCCAGCTAAAGAAAGATTCATTTTTAGAACGTCCTCCTATTAATACATGTTATTAGTTATTAGTACTTGGTACTAATTTTACACTATTCCTTTAAAATTGAAAAGTATGTGACAATTTATCCTCAGTATTTACAAAATTCCAGTTCTCTTTTCAACTCGTTCACATACTCCTTTGAACCCGTTACGATTAAGCGGTCGTTCAACATAAGCTCTGTATCGCCATGAGGAATCAGTGAATCCTTACCGCGAAAAATCCGCACAAAGATAACATCGCCTGTAAACGGGAATCTTCTTAACGTCATTCCATCGAAATGTTCATTTAACATGTTAATTTCGAACAAAGCTGTTTCTTGATTCGTTAAGATATTGATAATACTTGGTGATTCTATTAGAGCACGTAATAATGCTTTTGTTGAATGAAAGGTCGAAAATACCTCTATATTATGTTTTCGTAAGTTTTCTTCAATTTCTGGCGACTCAATCCTTGAAATGACCCGTGCTACTCCTTTTTCTTTACAAGCAATGGCGAGTACAGCATTTATATCTTGATCGCCCGTTGAAATAATAACAATATCTGATTGAAAGATCTCTGTTTTTTCTAGTTCCTCAACAGAATAATCATTGATTTCAATAATGTCGAATACAGAATTGGCAATTTGTTTTTCTGATTTCTCCACTTTTTTATGAAACAAAACTGGTTCATATAAACCCGATTTAAGTTCCCTTGAAACAGAGAGTGTCGTTTGATTAGCTCCCAGGAATGCAACCTTTACTTTTCTTTCTACCGCTGCTTCTTTTGGGAACCATTTCTTAAAAGCGATTGGTGTCACAATGGATGTGATGACCGCAACGAGTATTAATGTCCCGCTCATTTCATTGGTAATAACCTCCATTCTTTCACCAATCGTTGCTGCTGCAATAACTAAAGACAGCGTAGAAGTTAGTAAGAAGCCCGACGCCAAAACTGTTTTGGTATCATACCATCTTTTCAACAGATATACAGGGATCATTTTTGATAAAAACAAACCTAATAATAAGAACGGTATAAGCATCAAAAGCTTCTTATCTGCAAACAGCGACCATACATCAAGGTCGACTCCTACCATCACAAAAAATATTGGTATTAGAAAACCATACCCAAAGGAATCAAGCTTATGTACAAGTTCCTGATTGGGTGACAATAAGGAAACAAGTACCCCCGCGAGGAAAGCTCCAAGAATATTTTCAGCACCTACCGTTTCAGAAAGCCCCACTAGGACAATGATTAAAGTAAGTACCGCTCTTGTTCCAATTTGGACAGTTCCTTTCGATAATGATTCTAATAGTGGGCGATTTTTAAATCGTTTACCAACAAAATAAAGAATGACTCCAGCTACAAAAAGAATGATTAATAACCAAATATTTTTTGATTCAGGGTCATAGAACGAAACAAAGATAGCTAAAAGAATCATTGTAACTAAATCAGCAATAACGGCAACTAATAGTATGATCTGACCAATATTTGTCTTCATTAAATGTGCTTCTTTTAATGTAGGAACAACAACACCTAAGGAGATTGTTGAAATAATCAAAGTCATTAAGAAGGCATTATCAATAAAACCAGCAAGGACAAACAAATAAGATAATCCAAGAGAAAAAATAAAGATTCCAGCAAAAATCAACGATGAAATTAGAAACGTATTAGGCTCCTGTTTCCCGTTCGGTAGGACACTTGGCTTCTTTCCGCCTGTAAAGGCTGAAAAATCAATTTCAAGACCACTTAAAAACATTAGAAATATAAATCCAAGGGTGGAAAGGGTGGAAAGCCACATATCTTCATGGACAACATTAAAGCCACTTTTCCCAATTACTAGCCCCATAATGATCTCAGCGACAACAACAGGCATAAAATTAAGTCTTAATCGATGAAGTAACAGGGGTGTAACAAAGGCAATAGTGACAACGATCAACAACGAAAAAACGGATGCATGATGTTCCAACTATATCATCCTCCTCTACAACTAAAAGATTTTTTTCATTAATGAAACTGTAGGCAAACAGATCTTTATAAAATATCAATAAAAAACCAAAAATATAAAAAAGGGGGTAAGATTTTATGAAAATTGATATTATTGGCGACATCCATGGCTGCTTACCAGAATTTGAAGCACTAACAAAAAAATGCGGTTATTATTGGGACAACGGGATTCCCGAGCATCCAGAAAATCGTGTTCTTGGCTTTGTCGGAGATTTAACTGACCGTGGTCCTGCCTCTCTTAAGGTAGCCGAAATTGTTTGGCGCCTCGTCATAGAACAAAAACAGGCTTACTACACTCCGGGTAACCATTGCAATAAACTATATCGTTATTTTCTTGGAAACAAAGTTCAGGAGACCCATGGTCTAGAAACAACCGTAGCGGAATATAAGTCATTATACAAACAGGAGCAGCAATCCATTCGTAATAAATTTATCGAACTTTATGAAAAATCACCATTGCATTTAGTATTAGACAAAAATAAATTAGTTATTGCACATGCAGGAATAAAAGAAGAATACATAGGTCAGACAAATGCAAAGGTGAAAACATTTGTCCTTTACGGAGACATTACTGGTGAAAAACATCCTGATGGTTCACCTGTAAGAAGGGATTGGGCTAAATCCTATCGTGGTGAACCGACGATTGTCTATGGGCACACTCCTGTTAGAGAACCTCGGGTCATCAATAATACATATAACATTGATACGGGTGCTGTTTTTGGAGGAAAGCTAACGGCATTAAGATATCCTGAAATGGAGATTGTTTCCGTAGACTCTACTATGCCATATATCGCTGAAAAATTTAAAGACTTTGCTTAAAAATCAGGAAAAATGTCACGAGACACTCTACAAATTTCCTAGGAAATCTACATATTTCGAAAAAACAGGCTCATCCCGAAATTACGGATGAGCCTGAATGATTTTGTTGATATCTTCTGGAAGCTGTGCAGAAAATTGCATATTCCTGTGATTAATCGGATGAATGAATTGGATATGTCTACAATGAAGGGCCTGTCGTTGGATTAAGGACCTGTCTCCTCCGTATAAATCATCACCAAGCAATGGATGTCCCAAAAACGACATATGGACACGAATTTGATGGGTTCTGCCTGTTTCGAGTTGCAGTTTTATATGCGCAAACTTCGAATATTGGTGTGTGAGCTGGTAGTGAGTACAAGCATATTGTCCATCACTTCGAACCTCTCGTTCTATAATACTGTCTTCTTTTCTCCCAATTGGCTCTTTAATTGTACCTCTAGCTTGCAGCAAAACGCCCTTTGCCAATGCTTCATATGTACGTTTTACCTTTCCACTTTTCTGCTGCATACTAAATAAATGATGAATATGTCGATGTTTGGCAATAAGAACAATGCCTGATGTATCACGATCTAAGCGTGTAACAATATGCGAGGTAGCTTTCACACCAATTTCTTTATAATAACCAACAAGTGCATTTGCCAGACTGCTATTAGGGTGTTCTCTTGAAGGGATCGTATTCATCCCCGGCGGCTTATTGACAACTAACAAGTATTCATCTTCAAAAATAATTTCAAGTGGTATGTTTTCTCCATTTACACCTGCACTAGGGGTCTCAGGTGGAAAGATTAAGGTTAAAAAATCACCCTTCTTTAACTTATAGTGGACATTTACTTCCTCGTTATTAACAAGGATCTGTCCACCTTTAAATTTAATATCAGTAAGAGCGGACCGTGATATTTCCTCTTCCTTAAGGAATTCCTTAATTAACCTTCCTTCATCCTTTATATCGATTTTCCATTGTAATTGAAAACGTGATAACATGGTTCTTTCCTCCGCTTAATCGGAATCTGAAATAAAAGAATCATGGACTCGTTTCCAGAAAGGAAAAGGCCGAAATCTGGCAAAGCGAATCTTTTCATCAGGAACTCTAAATTGAATCGATTTCACATCTTTATGTAAAAGAGTTAAATGATCAATCGTAACTTGGAAATCAACTCTATTTACCGGTTTTAACATGCATGTATGATGTGATGGAAGGATTAATGGTGAACCTACTGTACGAAACACACGATTATTAATCGATGCCATTTCTGCTACCTGAAGCGCTGAAATGGATGGGTGAATAATCGCCCCGCCAAGTGCCTTGTTATAAGCAGTACTGCCTGAAGGAGTTGAAACACATAGTCCATCACCACGAAACCTTTCAAAATGCTGTCCACGGATTTCTACATCCATGACCAATGTTCCTTCCACACTTTTTACAGTCGACTCATTTAAGGCAAGGTATCTTGACTCTTTTCCTGCATGCTGATAGCGGATGATAACCTCTAATAATGGATATTCAACTACTTGATAAGGGGTTTTCGCAATGGCAATAACAAGCTTCTCAATTTCTTCAGGTGTCCAATCCGCATAAAAACCAAGATGCCCTGTATGAATTCCCACAAAAGCCGTCTTTGCTAAACGGCTGCTATAGCGGTGAAAAGCATATAGGAGCGTACCATCTCCACCAATGGAAACGACAATATCAGGTTGATCCTCATCATATATAAGATCAAAATCGAGTAAATAGGTCCGCATCTTGTGCATTAGGATATTCGATTTCTGATCTCCTTTAGATGTAATGGCAAATTTCATCTTCATTTACTCCTTAATTCTTATTTACAAGGCACCGATTAACTTGTCTCTTCTTGCTTTAATTCTTTATTTTTTGTAAAAAAAGCCTGTGCATCTTGGATTTCACCGCGTATTAATGACATTTCCTCATCCAAACGGAATGCCGCTTCAGCAGCGCGCTGTAGCCTCATCTGTATATCACTTGGGAAAACGCCTTTATATTTATAATTTAGTGAATGTTCAATTGTTGCCCAAAAATTCATCGCCAATGTCCTAATTTGAATTTCAGCAAGGATTTTCTTTTCCCCATGAATCGTTTGTACTGGATAGCGAATGACAACATGGTATGACCGATAACCACTTGTCTTTTTATGAGAAATATAATCTCGTTCTTCGACAACTTCTAAATCATTGCGGCTTCTCAATAAACTGACCACATGATGAATGTCGTCTACAAATTGGCACATGATTCTCATCCCGGCAATATCTTGCATTTCCTCCTCTAACTTATCTAGAGGAATCCCCTTTTGATTGGCCTTATCAAGTATACTTGCTATTGGTTTAACTCTCCCCGTGACAAACTCTATTGGTGAATGGGTAGAATTAAGCTCAAATTGACCTCTCATCCCTTTTAATTTTACTTTTAGCTCATTAACAGCTTGTTTATATGGTGCTAAAAACTGGTCCCAATGCTTCATCATTCCACCTCTATGTAACTAACTAAATTATGACTAAAAAGTTTCCTCCACTTTTGTTACCATATCAACACCATAGTTACTATTTCCTCGAATGTTGCTAACAATATAGTCTAATTCTTCATAAAAATTGGTTAACTCTTTTTTGTTATCACCATCATGAATCCATACGGGCACCGGACGATCAAGCATAACTTTCAATTGCGGCCAAAAATCCTCTGGAATGACGATATAAATATAGTCGTGTTGATCCTCCATTAAATAAATAAAGGAAAAGTTTTCGGAGTCAACTAGTATTTGCTCACCTGGTGTCAACTCATTAATTGATTGGTTCGTCTGAAACAATAAGTTATTATCTGTTAATTCTGCATGAATAATTTCAATTTTTCTTTTCATCTTAATACCTCCAACTTCCACTATCCTATTTTAGCATAATCTATCCATTTCCCCCAAGAATTGCAGTTTAAATAGAAGCTAGGATAAAATACATATATGAGCGAAAGGAATGGGACAAATGTCTGAGATGATAGAAATTGAATTTAAAAATATGCTTACTATAAGCGAATATGAACGGTTCTTACAAATATTCAAAATTGCCCCTGAGCAAATCTTTACACAAGAAAACCATTATTTTGATACAGCAGATTTTACTTTAAAAAAATTTAAATCCGCTCTTCGTATAAGACAAAAAGCGGATGATTATGAATTAACCTTAAAGCAACCTGCAAATGTTGGCCTTCTTGAAACAACACAAATTCTAACATTAGATGAATATATCACCGCCCTTCAGAACGGTCCTCTGCCTAAAGGAATCGTTTCTAATCGAATCACAGAGTTAGGTATCCCGATCGATCAGGTAGAGTATTTTGGATCATTAACAACAAACAGGGTTGAATTTTTATATAAAAACGGGCTATTGGTTTTAGATCATAGCTTTTATTTAAATAAAGATGACTATGAATTAGAGTATGAAGTGGAAAACTATCAACTCGGTAAGCAAATATTCCTAGAACTTCTTAAACAATATGATATTCCAATCCGGCCAACTAAAAATAAAATACGTCGTTTTTACGAACAAAAATACTTAAATGATGCTTCAAAATAAAACGCTTTTAAGCAAAAAATAATGTATGTCTTTAAAAAATTACTATTTTCTAAGCGGTTTATTTGAGATATGAAAAATCCATTGCTAAAATTAGGATACAAACAACAAAATTTGAGGAGTTGTCAACATGATTGAGAAAAAGCCTACACCTTTTGAGGCAATTGGCGAAGAAACCCTGCACCGCCTTGTCGATAATTTTTATGAACTGGTTGCACAACATCCCGATCTTGCCCCAATATTTCCAAATGACTTTTCAGAAATTGCTCGAAAACAGAAGCAATTTTTAACACAATATTTAGGAGGACCTGCATTGTATACGGAAGAGCATGGTCACCCAATGATGCGTGCACGACACCTGCCCTTTCCAATTACACCGACAAGAGCAAAAGCATGGTTGTCTTGTATGACACAAGCAATGGACAAAACTGGACTTGAAGGCCTAATAAGAGATGAGTTTTATTCGCGATTGCTTCTCACTGCCCAGCATATGATAAATACGCCAGACAGCGAAGAATTACTAGGTGAAGATTCGTGACAATGAAAGACATGCATAGTACAAAACAGCAATGCAATAATGATAAAAAGCCAATTGAAATATATATGTTTATTGATCCAATATGCCCAGAGTGCTGGGCACTTGAGCCAATCTTAAAGAAATTGCAAATTGAATACGGGCGTTATTTTTCTCTAAAACATGTGCTTAGCGGTCGAATCACTCATTTAAATATAAGTAGTAAAAAGAACTTTGAAATAATTGCGGAATTGTGGGAGAAAACAGCAAGCAGATCAGGAATGTCTTGTGATGGAAGCTTATGGTTAGAGAACCCAGTGGCAACCCCGTATATTGCTTCGATTGCGATTAAAGCGGCGGAACTACAGGGTCGACGGGCAGGAATTCGCTTCCTGCGAAAACTTCAGGAAGTATTATTCTTAGATAAGCAAAATATTTCTCAAATCGATGTTCTAAAGGAATGTGCAATGAGTGTGGGAATAGATGTAGATGAATTTGAATCTGACCTTCTATCAGAAAGCGCAGCAAAAGCATTTCAGTGTGATTTAAAAATCACGGTAGAAATGGAGGTTCAAGAAACTCCTACACTTGTATTTTTCAATGAAAATGCTGAAGATGAAGGAATAAAAATCACTGGTTTTTACCCTTATGAGGTGTATGTTCAGATTTTAGAAGAAATGTTGTCTGATCAACCTGTTAAGGCCCAGCCGCCTTCTTTAGAAAATTTTATGAAATTTTTTAAATTCGTAGCTTCTAAGGAGATTGCGGTTGTTTATAACATGTCTATTTCTCAAGTCGAACGTGAAATGAAAAAACTACTTTTGCTTCAAAAAGTGGAACAGCTGCCAGCTAAATATGGGACTTTCTGGCGATATATACAAGATTAAGATTACCAGTTCTTATATGAATCTGGTTTTTCTTTTTATCAAAAAACGAAAAGACCTTGCATTTGCAAGGTCTTTTTCTATAAATACGAACAAAGGGGATGGGAGAAATTTTTCACGGTCAAACAAAGGGGTATATGTTTGTTGTGATCAACTTCACGTATAAAATATATCATGTGATTGGGTCTATTGGCAATTAGTTTGTGTGTTATTTCACATTATTGTCAAATTATCATATTATTAGCATCTCATTAATAAACTAGTGGTAAATTCTATTATTAATTGTGTTAAAGGTGGGGTATTCTGTGGTAAGCAAATTGCCTTTCTTTCTAATGGTGCTCTTTTTTGCTGGTGCTTTTTTTCTCCATATTCTTGCCCTAATGAAAATCTTCCCGTTGTTCATAAGTATTCCCCTATTATTTGTTTCAATCTTTATATTATTGTTCTCTATGAATGATCGGAAAAAGTTCAAAGGATTTTAATTCGAAAAGCGGAAGCGCCTCGTTCAGGGTCGACAGGCATAAGACGAGCAGGCGAGAAGGTTGTTCTTTAACCTTTTTGACGGATTGATCGAAAAGTGGAGGTGACTGCTCTGGGACGAAGGCGTAAGACGACCACTGCAAGAAGGCGCTTTTTGCCTTCTTCAGGGGCGGCTTACGACTCGAGTCCCAAGGAGCCGGAACTAGACACTCTTATGACTTCGAGCCCCTAGGCGCTGGAGCTAGACAAAAAAGGATGACTGTTTTAGCAGTCATCCTTTTTTGTTACGATAATAACAGTTCTAGTTCATTGAGCTTTTCTTCAAATACTTTACACGCATTTCTAATTGGCTCAGCGCTTGTCATATCAACTCCGGCCTTCTTCAAGACTTCAATTGGATAGTCAGAGCTTCCCGCACTTAGGAAATCAATATAGCGTTTGACAGCCGGTTCGCCCTCCTCTAAAATCTGTTTGCTTAAAGCAGTGGCTGCACTAAAGCCGGTAGCGTATTGATATACATAATAATTGTAATAGAAATGCGGAATTCTAGACCATTCTAGACCGATTTCGTCATCAATGATAATATCCTCTTCACCAAAATACTTTTTATTTAAGGCATAGTATTCATTTGTTAATAATTCAGCCGTTAATGCCTCATTATTTTGAGCCTTTTGATGAATCAGGTGTTCATATTCTGCAAACATCGTTTGCCGGAAAACGGTACCGCGGAATCCTTCTAAATAATGATTTAATAAATAAATTCGTTTTTGCTCATCATCAATCGTTTTTAATAAATAATCATTTAATAATGCCTCATTACATGTCGAAGCAACCTCAGCTACAAAAATAGAGTAGTTTCCATATGGATAAGGCTGATTTTTCCTTGTGTAATAACTATGGACGGAATGACCAAATTCATGGGCAAGCGTGAATAAGTTATTAACATTATCCTGCCAGTTCATGAGAATATAAGGATTCGTACCGTAAGCACCTGAAGAATAGGCCCCACTGCGCTTACCTTTATTTTCTTGGACATCCACCCAGCGGTTTTCAAAGCCCTCTTTTAAAATAGCCGTATACTCCTCACCTAATGGAGCTAATCCGTTAATGACAAAATCCTTTGCCTCGTTATAAGGAATGTCCATCTTCACATCTTTCACTAAAGGTGTGTACAAATCGTACATATGAAGTTCGTCTAGACCTAAAACCTTCTTACGCAGCTGTACATACCTGTGCAATAAATGAAGATTTTCATTGACCGTGTTTACTAAATTATCATAGACACTCTCAGGGATATTGTTTGCTGATAGTGCTGCGTGTCTTGCCGATTCATATTTTCTAATTCTTGCATTAAAATTATCCTTCTTCACATTCCCGCTTAAGGTGCTGGAGAAGGTATTTTTAAATTTTCCATATGTTTCATAAACTGCTTTAAAAGCATCCCTGCGCACACGCTGGTCAGAGCTTTCTAAGAAGCGGATGTAGCGACCGTGGGTGATCTCAACTTCCTCCCCATTTTCATCCTTAATGGAAGGAAACTTTAAATCAGCATTATTAAGCATACCAAATGTATTGCTGGAAGTGTCCATAACCTCACTAGCTTCTGCCAATAATGCTTCTTGTTCTTTTGAAAGTACATGTGGTCTTTGAAGATTAATTTCAGCGAGTGCTTGCTCATATAACTTTAGTTCTGGTTTCGTACCAAAAAATTCATTTATTTTACTTTCCTTAATCTCAAGAATTTCAGGAACAATAAATGCTAATTGACTGGCTGCTTGAGAATATAAATTCTTAATTTTATCATCTAATCCCTGGTAAAAAGAATTTGTCGTGTCCTGGTCATAGCGCATATGGGAATATGTATATAACTTACCAAGTCGTTCAAGGAGTTTATCCTGAAATTGCAGCGCGTTGTATAGTATATCCGCACTTTTACCAAGATTCCCTTCGAATTCTTTTATCCCGGGAATTTGATTCTTCACTTCTTGATATTCTTTTTCCCAATCCTGATCACTAGCAAAGATATCTTCTAATCTCCATGTTTCCTCGACAGGAATTTCATTTCTAGCAGGTAGTGTCTTTACCGCCGCTTCATTTGCCATTATTCCATCCTCCATTCAGGTTTTTCACAAACCGTAACAAGTTTACCTCTTTAATATTCTCCTTATCCTACATATTTCCTTTTATTTATTAACAATTTACCCCTTATATTATGCCCAAACCTAGCCTTTCATTATTTTTTCACAAGAATTTGATGAGAATATTTTTGGTCAAACAACCTCTTTTGCTCTTCTCGCTCCCTGTTAGATTTGGGAATGGTAAATCTTTTATTAAATTGAAAAATAAATTGCCCCTTTTGGCTGACCATCCCCATCTTCTCGAGCATTTGAAAATACTCTTCAACAAGAATATATGGTGAATCGTTTGAAATCTGCGGTAACGCTCTCATGATAATATCTTTTTTTCTCAATCTCTTATAGAAGATTCTTTCTGCATCCCTAAGATCGATATAATCATTAGGGAGTAAGTGCTGAATAAAATCCATATAAAGATAGGTCTGCCAAATAATTGTTGGTGTTTGGATAAGTAGTGAATGTCGGACGGGAAGGCCTATTTCAGGCGGGAGTAAGAACAGGTTAAGATGTTGAAGATATATTTCATGAAGAAATCGTTTTTGCTCCGGACTAGGTCGAATAGAACAGTTAAACTTGAACTTTTCCATCTCTTTATCCCATCCATTTAACCAATTTGGATTGGGTAAAATAGGATCGATGATATTAGGAACAGAGATATTATATAAGGGAAACTGAATATGGCTGGTAAATGTATTACGAATTGAATAGGGCAGGAAGGAACCAAAAATATGAAAAAGCTTTTTTTCGGGGCAATAGGATGGAAGGAAATACTGACCATTCGTTGACTTTCTTAAAAAAAAATAGTTGAAACTCGTAAGAGAAAGAACATTGCTCGTTTTCATTTTTAGTTGATTATTACCGATTACCCAGAGTGGAATATAATTTTGCAGAAAATAGGCGTTAGTTCTTTCTTGAAATAGCTCCTCAGATATCGGTGAACATTGATATTCTAAGGCGTATTTGTTCCCATTATGCCTGAACACAATGTCGGGCCTCTGTTGAATTTCCGCATCATAATATTCTAATGCAACTGGTATCCCTTGAGCTAACAGCCATTGATATAGCTGGCGTTTTCCTTCCAAATGGTAAACTGTTTCATTTTCATAAAAATCACGGCACACATGACCGCTCCGATGGGCAAAATGATAGATCCGCTGATTTCCTAATTTAAGCAATACAGCTTCTCCACAGATTGGGCAAAAAAATTCTTCTTTCTCTCGAAGCTTAACCAGCACCTCCTTCTTACAATCTAATCCAAGACAAATTGATTTTCCAGATTTTGTTTGTGCAGTAAGCAAAAGTAATGACACCTCCTTATGTTTACTAGTTTCGCCACCACTACTTAAAAATCCTTTTTCTGAAATAACAAAACTCGCCAGAGGCGAGTTATTATTATAAAAGCGGTGATAACAGTCTTGATGTTGATTCAAGTAGTCGCAGTCCTAAATGTCTTTTATTAAAGGTATTCAAATCCAGCTGATTTGCATACTGTAAGTCATTCAAATACTCAGTAACCAACTGTTGTGTACTTGTTGTCCGATATAGAAACGCATTTACTTCAAAGTTCAAATGAAAGCTTCGCATATCCATATTTGACGTTCCGATCGAGGCTAGCTCATAGTCAACAATAACGATTTTACTATGCATAAATCCACGCTCATATTCATACACTTTCACGCCTGCTTCCAAAAGCTCTGGAAAGTAGGAGCGTGATGCATGAAATACAATACGCTTATCCGGACGATTCGGAACGAGTAATCTCACATCCACGCCGCTTAAAGCGGCTACTTTTATGGCTGAAAAGATATCTTCATCAGGAATGAAGTAAGGAGAAGCAATCCAAACAGATTCCTTCGCAGAAGTAATCATGGCGAAAAAGATATTTTTGATAACACTCCATTCATTATCAGGACCACCAGCAATTAACTGAACACCACCATGATTGTCATCGTCGATTTGCGGAGATAAATACTCTGCTGTTAAGAAACTATGGTTGGTCATATAATACCAGTCCTGTAAAAAGATTAACTGCAGACTTCGAACAGCCTCTCCTCTTAACATCAAATGGGTATCACGCCAAAAACCATAATTTTGGTTTCTTCCTAAGTATTCATCGCCAATATTAAGTCCCCCAACAAAGCCAATTGTTCCGTCAATGACAATAATCTTCCTATGATTGCGGAAATTAAATTTATTATTAAGGAAAGGTAACCTTACCGGTCCAAAACAAACCGTTTCAATCCCCGCTCTTTTCAAATCATTAATATAGGCATCTGATAATTTCCAGGAGCCGACGGCATCGTATAAAAAACGAATTTTAACTCCTTGCACTGCCTTTTCAATGAGCAGCTTTTTTATTTCTTGTCCTATATCATCATGGCGAACGATGTAGTATTCCATATGTATATGATGTCTTGCTTTAGCTAACTGCTCAAGAATATGTTTAAACGTTTCCTCACCATTTGTTAATATCTTGGTGGAAGTATCAAAGGATATCGGACTATTCCCGAGCTTTTGTGCTAAAGCAAACATTCTTGCTTGATGCTCCCCCATAAGCTGAAGTTTCTCTTCACTGCGTGGATCATTCATACCTTCGACCGTTAAAAAAGCCTGTTTATCAAGGAAGTATTTCTTCCGATACATTTTTTCCTTTCGATAATTCCGACCAAAAAGCAAATAAAAGATAAAACCAATCAGTGGAAAACTCCCCAATACCACCAGCCAAGTAATAGTCTGTGTAGGATGACGATTCTCAAGAAAAATAACAAATCCAATAAATATTACAGATAGTGTGATTAACAGGCTAAGAAACCCAAAGAATCCACTATATAAATATTCTTTAAAGATAAACAGGAGGATAGCTAATGTAGATAAAAATATACCAATCCTTACTGTGTTTTTCAAATTCAACACCGCCAGTCTAATAAAGAAGTGTATGTAAAAAATACCGATTTCTTAAAGAAATCGGCATCTTTATTTAAAATGTTTTCTAACTTCAGCAAAGACATTTGTAGCAATTATTTGCTTTCCATACTCCTGGATACGATGAATCGTAAGTTGAGTTTCATATCCGTATTCAAGCAGGATACTCAATATATCATCGATTTCATCCTCGCCAAATAAATCCTCTGGAAACTCTGTATATAAATAGTATTTATTATCAAAATGATACAGTTTCGTAACTAACTCATCAAGTCCGCCGCGATTTGAAAGCATAATCACATCTTCAAAATCCTTAAAAGCGATTAAAAACTCTAAGGACTCTTCCTCAAGTAAAAGATCGTCATCATCAGAATGCTTAGGATTGAAATGATGATCAAGAATATCCTCAATGTTATCATCTACAGGAAGATCCTTAAATTTGTCACTAGGAATTGGGAGCTCAAACTTCTGTCCATCTTTTGATATTTGGGCTTTTGTAACTAGTACTTCCAATCCTTTTTCCAAAGCCTGAACTTGGATCCAAAGAGGACCCTCCACAACAAACTCCTCTTCTTGATGAACTTCATCCATCATTTCCCAAAAGAGTTCCTCGCTACGCTCACGATTGTACCAAATTTCCTCACGGTCAAACCCTCGTTCTTCTATGTCGCCATAAGAGATATAAAATTTTACAGTGTTCTCGTTTATACGTTCGATTTCCATCTTTCCCTCTCCCTTCCTTGCTCAAATTGAAGGGACTAAATACCCTCATGCAGACAATACAAAATTGTTTACCTGTGTATCGATCATGATTGAAAAAAGTAAACAATCCTTGTACTTATATTTTATGATAGAATTAAGAATTTGGGAAATAAATATCACCAATTATGCAAAAACGATTCATTTGCCTAATAATTAGATATTCCTTATATTGTAACAAAATGACAGCGAAATCTCAAATAATAATAAAATGAAGGAACAGAAAAAGCCCTCATTTTTATGAAGGCTTTATAAATAAATTAGTTCACCATACGTTGCGCTTCACGTAGTTGGTAAGTACGAACTCTTCTTGGAAGAAAACGACGAATTTCATCTTCATTATATCCAACCTGCAAACGCTTTTCATCAATAATAATTGGACGACGTAATAACCCAGGATTTGCTTTTATTAATTCAAATAAATCCTGAAGTGGCATAGAGTCTAAATTGACATCTAATTTTTGAAATGTCTTGGATCTTGTAGAAATAATCTCATCTGTCCCATCTTCAGTCATGCGCAAAATTTCTTTAATTTCTTCAATGGACAGTGGCTCTGAAAATATATTTCTTTCAGTATAAGGAATTTCATGTTCTTCTAACCATGACTTCGCTTTCCTGCATGATGTACAACTCGGTGAAGTGTATAATGTTACCATTCGTCTTCACACTCCTCTTTTATTTACGGCTGATAATATATCGTAGAATCTATAAATATTAGCATCATAATTAAAATTATTATAAATAAGTAATTTATATCATTGATTATACACCACTGTTTCTAAAAAAGGTATCCTTTTTTCAAAAATAGTTAATTATTCATATTTGTCATCTATCATTATATAAGACGAAAATAATACAAAAAGGTTTCATTTTTTATGAAATAAACTAAGGTTTTTTTAAAACTTTCTATTCTCAATTACTAGGTTTTAATGAAAACGCATACATTTATTTTCACTTTATCATATTCTGTCCAAATTAATTGTTTTTCCTCTTTCATTAACTATCGAGTTCTTTTAAAATAATAGTAGGGGATTTACAATGCATATCTTGTATATGGCTTTGCATTTTGATAATGGAGGGATTTTCATGGGTGGTTACATAATCGACTTATCCATTGTTGCATTACTAATTATCGGGATTACCGCACTAATGGGTGTTATGACAAACAGTTTCGGTGAAAATGTATTTGGCGGTAAAAGCCGTAAAGAATTTGTTAATCAAAGTGCCAGATTCCAAACTGGCTGGAAGAGTGTTGGCGGTAAGAAAAAGTAATGATAAAAAACGATCTCAAAAATTGAGATCGTTTTTTTTAATGTTTATATTGTTCTTGATGTTGTTTAAATTCTTTTTCTGAACAAAGAACAAAATGGCCTGGAGCTACTTCCCTGAATTCAACCGACTCATTAGATTGATAATTATGACTAGCAGGGTCATAGGCTTTACGTCTACGAGTCCGCTCACTGATTGGATCTGGAGTTGGGATCGCAGATAATAATGATTGCGTATAAGGATGCAACGGATTCTTATATAATTCCTCTGCTGGTGCAAGCTCGACCATTTTACCGAAATACATTACACCAATTCGATCACTGATATATTTCACCATAGAAAGGTCATGGGCAATAAATAAGTAGGTTAAACCCTTTTCTTCTTGCAGCTTTTTCATTAGGTTAACAACCTGCGCTTGAATCGATACATCCAATGCAGAGATTGGTTCATCAGCAATAATAAATTCAGGTTCCACTGCTAATGCACGGGCAATCCCAATCCGCTGTCGTTGACCGCCAGAGAACTCATGTGGATACCGGTTTGCATGTTCTTTATTTAACCCTACAGTTTCTAGTAAATCATAAACTCTTTGCATCCGCTGTTCTTTGGTTTTGGCTAGTCCATGAATATCAATCCCCTCAGCAATTACGTCAGAGACCTTCATTCTTGGATTTAAAGATGCATAAGGGTCTTGGAATATCATTTGCATTTTTCGATTGAAAGTTTTCAATTCATCTTTTGATTTTTTTCCGTGAACATTTACCCCATCGTATATTACTTCTCCATCCGTTGCATTATACAGACGAATAATTGTACGGCCTGTTGTTGATTTTCCACAGCCAGATTCTCCAACAAGTCCAACTGTTTCACCTTGATAGATATCAAAGGAGACTCCATCAACTGCTTTCACTTCATTAACTTTTCCAACATTAAAATGTTGTTTTAGATTTTTAATCTCAAGCAGTTTTTTTCTCTTTTCCATTTTTGATTAACCTCCTTTAATGTTTATTTAGACCCCGTGAACTGGTGCATTCTTTTTTGTACTGCAGCAGGAGGCTCTACTTTTGGAGCATCTGGATGCAACAACCATGTTGCAGCATAATGGGTTTCAGAAACTTTAAACATCGGAGGTTCCTGTTCCAAGTCAATTTTCATAGCAAACTCATTACGAGGTGCAAATGCATCTCCTTTTGGCGGATTCAGTAAATCTGGAGGTGAACCAGGAATAGCATAAAGCTCCGTTTCTTTTGTATCCATATCAGGCATCGAACTAATTAATCCCCAAGTATACGGATGCTTCGGATTATAGAAAATTTCATCTACGGTTCCAATCTCCACTATTTTGCCTCCATACATAACCGCTACACGGTCTGCCACGTTAGCAACTACCCCTAAATCATGGGTAATAAAGATAATTGACGTATCAATTTTCTTTTGAAGATCCTTCATAAGTTCTAATATTTGCGCTTGTATCGTAACATCTAGTGCCGTAGTTGGCTCATCAGCAATCAATACTTTGGGATTACACGCTAATGCAATCGCAATTACAACCCTTTGTCTCATCCCGCCAGAAAACTGATGAGGATATTGTTTAAAACGCTCTTCTGGTCTTGGAATACCTACTAATCGAAGAATATCAATTGCTTTACCTTTAGCTTCAGCCTTAGATAATTTTTGGTGTTTGATAATAGGCTCCATAATTTGTTTTCCAATGGTCATTGTTGGATTTAGTGAGGTCATTGGATCCTGAAAAATCATTGAAATTTCTTTACCACGAATCTTTTGCATTTCTTTATCTGTTAATTTTGCTAAATCTTTACCATCAAATAGTATCTGACCTGACTTAATTTCTGAATTACTCTCTGGTAGTAGACGCATAATGGCTTTTGTTGTAACAGATTTACCTGAACCTGATTCACCAACAATGGCCAAAGTCTCGCCCTTTTTTAATTGAAAGTTTGCCCCTCGAATGGCTTTAACCTCACCAGCAAATGTGTGGAAGGAAATGTTCAAGTCTTTCACTTCTAGAATATTTTCCATTATCATTCACCTGCCTTAATCTCTCATTTTTGGATCTAATGCATCACGTAAACCGTCAGCAATCATATTAAATGCAATCATAATGACACTGATTACAATTGCGGGAATAATCATTTGATGTGGAAAAGCAATCATCGATTTAAAACCATCATCAATTAATGTCCCTAAAGATGCTAATGGTTCTTGTAGTCCTAATCCAATGAAGCTTAAGAATGCTTCGAAGAAAATCGCATTAGGAATTGTAAACATAGTATTGATAATAATTACACCTGCTAGATTTGGAATAAGGTGCTTGAAAATAATTTTCGCGTCAGATGCCCCTAATGTTCTTGAAGCCAGTACAAATTCCTGGTTCTTAAGCTTTAGTACTTGAGCACGAACAACCCGGGCCATACTTACCCAGCCAGTAATAGTCAATGCAACGGTTATCGAAATGATACCCGGTTTTAATACTAAAATCATCAAAATAACAATAACGAGGTTCGGAATTCCGGTAAGTATTTCAATAATCCTTTGCAAAATTGTATCAATTTTCCCACCAAAATAACCTGAAATGGCTCCAAACGTAACACCGATAATCATATCAATGACCGCTGCAAGTAAGGCAATGTATAAAGAAATCTGTGTACCCTTCCATACCCGTGAGAAGATATCACGACCTAAACTGTCTGTACCAAACCAATAATGTTCTTCAATATTCTTTTGTTCGTAAGGATTTACAACATTACCATTTTTCAATGTTCTTGTTCCATCAAATGGAAGCCATGAAACATTTTCTAAACCTTCAATCCGCGGCGGTAGGTTTGCATGTTTCGTATTTTGCTTATCAAACTCATACTTACTAATACTTGGTCCAACTAATGCCAAAATAGTTAAAAGCACAACGACCACTAAGCTAATAATTGCACCCTTATTTTTCCTAACCCTTAGCCAGGCATCTTGCCAATAATTCAAGCTTGGTTTTGAAATTTTTTCTGATTGGGAGGAGTCAATTTTTGCGGGCTGAAATTGATCTTTGGAGATTTTCTCTTCAAATTGTGCCATTATTTCTTACCTCCCGCTAAACGAATTCGTGGATCGATTAATCCATATAAAATATCTACAACAAGAATGATTACGATGAACAAGAACGCAAACAATAATGTAGTTCCCATTACAACGGAATAGTCGTTTACAGTTATAGACTTAACAAATTGTTCACCAATACCTGGTACCGCAAAAATCTTTTCAATTACTAATGACCCTGTCATCAAACTTACAGCCAAAGGTCCTAATACAGTGATAACTGGAATTAATGCATTACGAAGAGCATGTTTGAAAGCGATTTCGAAATAACTGGCCCCTTTTGCTTTTGCCAGTGTGATATAATCAGACCCCAAAACTTCAATCATTTCAGTTCTCATAAAACGAGCTGAAATCGCAATCGGGAACATCGCCAATGCTATTGTTGGCATAACGGTGTATTCAGGTCCCTTCCAAAACGCTACCGGGAACCAACCTAATTTAACACCGACATAATATTGAAGTAAACCAGCAAAAACAAATGATGGTATAGACTTACCGAGTACTGCTATAAAGGTAGAACCATAATCCACCCAGGTGTTTTGTCTCAATGCACCAATAATCCCCAATAATATCCCTATTATTGTACCTAGTATTAAGGCCTGTGCCCCTAACACTGCTGAAGCTCCGATACGATTAGCAATGAGCTCTGATACAGTTGTGTTACCAAACTGAAAAGATGTTCCCAAATCCCCTTTAACTAAATTACCAATATAAGTTATATATTGAACTGGCACTGGCTCATCCAAATTATACTTGTCTAACATGATTTCCAACTGGGCTTCTGTTAGTTTTGCTTGGTTTTTAAAAGGTGTACCTGGAATCAATTTCATTAGAAAGAAAGTCAGTGATGCGATTAAAAACAACGTGAGTATCATGTAAAAAATACGCTGCCCAATATATTTAACCATTAGTGCACCTCCTATTAAATTTAAAGATAAAAAATATTCACCATTTTTCGACATTTCTAAGTCAGGCAAAAAGAGAGTATATAAATATACTCTCTTTTATTTTAAGGCCTAGCCACCTAAAATAATTGGAAATTATTTTGTTAATTTAGCCCATTTCCAGCTGTACTCAGCACCAACTAAGTGATAAGTAAAGCCTTCTAATTTTTCGTTTACAAGCATGTTAGCAGCACGTTGGTATGTTCCTGCAATTGCAAAATCATCCATTAGAATTTTTTCAGCTTTTTGTAGAGCTTCCCAACGCTTCGCTGGATCATTAGCAAGAGTTGTTTGTGCATCTTTTACTAACTTATCATACTCAGGGTTTGAATAACTCATTTTGTTATGACCGCCGCCTGTTAACCATAGGTCAGAATATGTCATTGGATCTGCGTAGTCAGGACCCCAACCGCTGTGTAAGATATCATAGTCTTGATTATCTTCACGGTCTAAACGAATGGCAAAAGGAACACTATTTACATTAATAGAAAGACCTTTAAGGTTAGTTTCTAATTGGTTTTCAATGAATGCATCCATTGTTTTAGCTGTTTCTGAGTCACCAGCAACATATTCAAATGAAAGTTCAGTTTTACCAAGTTCTTCTAAACCTTTTTCCCAAGCTGCTTGAGCTTCTTTAAGATTGTATTCGTTGAAAGAACCGTATTTATCACGGAAATCCTTACCATTTTCATCTTTTACAAAGTCAGCTGGCACTGCATAGTTAGCAGCTAAAGAACCGTTTTGTAAGATATCATTTACAAGCGCATCTTTGTCAAATGCCATTGAAAGTGCTTTACGAATGTTTTTGTTCTTCATAGCTTCGTTTTCTTGGTTGAATTTCAACCAGAATTCAGTTGGTTCTAACCATTTCACTAAACGGTCGTCACCTTCATATTGAGTGATTACTGCAGGTGTAGAAAGTTTTGGTGTTACATCAGCCTCACCAGCTTCAAAAGCATTCGCAGCTGCTTGAGGATCTTTCACTACGTTAAAGTTAATTTTTTCAAGGGTTACGTTTTTAGCATCCCAGTAATTTTCATTCTTTTCAAGTGTCCATTCAGTTGCAACTTCGCCATCCCATTTAGTCATAGTAAATGGTCCATTGAAGATTAGGTTTTCAGCATTTTTCGCAAAATCTGCACCTTTTTCTTCAACAAATTTTTGGTTTTGTGGATAGAATGTACCAAAGCCCATTAAAGATAAGAAATATGGAACTGGCTTTTCAAGAGTTACTTCTAATTCTTTATCGCTTAATGCTTTAACACCAAGTTCAGCTACAGGTAGTTCACCTTTATAAACTTTATCAGCGTTTTTAATTACTCCTGGCATAATATATGGTCCGTATACAGACGCAGTGTCTGGAGTAATTGCACGATGCCATGCATATACGAAGTCGTTAGCAGTGATAGCATCACCATTAGACCATTTTGCATCTCTGATTTTGAAAGTATAAGTTAGGCCATCTTCACTAATTGTTGGCTCACCATCTGATAATGCAGGAATAGGATTTTGCTCCTGATCCATACGGTAAAGACCTTCATTAGTATTGTTTAACATAGAAAATGCAACAGTATCTTCTGCAATAACCGAATCCATAGATGGAATCTCAGCAGACTCTAATACAGTGATTTCTTGTGTATCAGCTAATGCTGATTCTTCAGTTTTTTCACCACTATCTTTTCCTGTATCTTCTTCTTTTTTAGTTCCACCACTACATGCAGCTAAGAACATGCTGAGTACTAATGATAGAACTAGAATTAGTGAAAATTTTGATTTCTTCACTAGTATGACCTCCCTTTTCTATTATTCTGAAAAATTACTACATTTCCTATTATACATATTTTTTTTGAATTGTACATAATTTTTTAATATTTAATTTACAGAATAGATACATTCATTACGTTTTCATTACAAGGTAATGTGATATAATTTAGACTTATCAGGTAAATTCATGTATAATCTTCCTTATTAAATCAATGTTTTGGGGGTTTTTACATGAACAGCCGGCTTAAAAAGAGAATCCTAATTTTGGCAATCTCTCAATTACTTATTTTAGCCGTTTCCCTTATTTTTTATCACGAATTTACATTGTTAAGCTATATCAATATATCGTTTTATTTTTCAGCAGTATTACTTTTCTCTGGTTTGCTCATACACACCATTCATTCTGGATTTTTTGATGTTGTATCTAGATCGTTTAACCTTATTTTTACTAGACATGAGGAAAAACGAAAATTCCATGAAATCCCAGCTTTATCAGAACTTGTTTCCATCGATAAAAAACCATTGTTCTTCTATGGCTTATTTATTGGCTTATTTATGGTAATTGCCTTAATCCTTTTTTATATTTAGCTAACTTGATTAACAATATTCGTTTCATTATAATATATTGTAAATTAACATCTATATTAGCGATGATAAAGAGTAGTAAGTATTTTCATCCGTTTTTAGAGAGTTTGTGGATGGTGGAAACAAACACGGAAAAATACCGAATGGACTTTTGAGCTTCTTTCTGAACCTTTTGTACAAAAATAGTAGGAAAAGACGTTGGCCTTACGTTATAAGGATTCCTAATCAGAAATGATTTTGGAGCTGAGTGACTCTTTTAGAGTAATTTAGGGTGGTACCGCGAAACCATTCGTCCCTATTATTGTGGGATGAATGGTTTTTTATATTTATTAATAGGAGGAAAAAGGAAATGAAGACAATTTTTTCAGGAATTCAACCAAGCGGGACAATCACGCTTGGAAACTATATTGGGGCCATGAAGCAATTTGTTGAGCTTCAAAATGAGTATAATTGCTATTTTTGCATTGTTGATCAACATGCGATTACTGTCCCACAGGATCGATTAGCTCTTCGAAAAAACATTCGCAGTCTGGCAGCCTTATATATCGCTGTAGGAATTGATCCAGAAAAAGCTACTTTATTTATTCAATCAGAGGTTCCAGCACATGCTCAGGCAGGATGGATGATGCAATGCATCTCCTATATAGGCGAGTTAGAAAGAATGACGCAGTTTAAAGACAAGTCAGCTGGAAAAGAAGCTGTATCTGCTAGTTTGCTGACCTACCCACCATTAATGGCAGCAGATATATTATTGTATAATACGGATCTTGTTCCTGTTGGCGAAGATCAGAAGCAGCATTTAGAATTGACACGAGATCTAGCAGAACGGTTCAACAAAAAATATGGGGAAATTTTAACCATACCAGATATCCGTTTGCCTGAAGTTGGAGCTAGAATTATGTCATTACAAGAGCCAACCAAGAAAATGAGTAAATCAGATCCAAACCAAAAAGCTTCGATTACTCCTTTAGATGATTTAAAGCAAATTGAGAAAAAAATAAAGGGTGCGGTTACTGACTCTGAAGGAATTGTCCGTTTCGACAAAGAAAACAAGCCTGGGATCTCAAATCTGCTTTCGATATATTCGATTCTTGGTAATAAATCAATCCCTGAGCTAGAAGCGATGTACGAAGGAAAAGGATATGGTGATTTCAAAGGAGACATGGCAGAAGTCGTTTCAGGATTCTTTAAACCCATTCAAGAAAAATATAATCATTTAATGGAATCAAGTGAACTAGATGAAATATTGGATCGCGGTGCGGAAAAAGCAAACCAAGTAGCAAGTAAAACCCTTAAGAAAATGGAAAACGCCATGGGACTAGGACGCAAGAGAAGATAAGAAGAAAGACAAAAAGCCTGGCCTCGAAAGGTTCGATCACCTTTCGGGTCAGGCTTTTAATTTACCTTAGGGCCATGCTCCATTTCCCAAAGTTTTTCAAAAAATGGCTGTCCTTTTATTAGGTTCTCACAAAATGTTTCATGACGTTTCGACCAGCCATATTTTGTCTCCTCGAATAATTGCTGCCAAGCACTCTCAAAATTCAGTTCTTGAATGGCCTGATACCTTTCCGGACACCATTCAGTAAACCAATAGCGGACTTCAGCTTCATTCTTGGATGTATGTAATTGATCAAGGGCCATAAATAATAATTGTTTTAACTGTCTTTCTTTTCTAGTTAGCCCATTCATTAAACCAGGTTCAGGAGATAAAATATGAAAATCCTTATTCTCGAAATTTTGCTGAAATTGATAGTTGATTGCTTCGTGAGTGGCGATCATTTCATATACTAGCTGCTCCTGCCTTGGAATAAGTCTGCTTTTCCTTATCGGAATCGAATATCCGATCGTATCAACAGCTAGAATTCCAACACCGTCCGTAACAACAAAGCAATACTCAAGTTGAACTCTTTCGTGGTTTTTTCTTAAATAGGCTTTCTGAAAGATATCATCTAGAAGCGGTTGAGGTAATTCTGAAAGATCGTTCTCAATATAGTTAAAGAGAATTGGTTCAACTTTTAAAAGTGGAACTTGATCTAATAGTTCAACGCCGTCATCTTTACGCCACTCATGAAAGTGGCAGACATTATATCCGTTTTCTTCACCTTCAAACCAATTTACCCAAACATCATGAAGATACAACATTGTACAACCCCTCACTTCAAGAAACTATTTGTCAATCAGTATGGGCAGACATTAGTTAAATTATTCCTTAATATATATTTTGAACCAAGTAAAAAGTCTGCCCTTTTGTTGGCAGACTTTTATCTTCTGGATTTCGGATTTAATGCATCTTTTAATCCTTCACCAATAAAATTGATCGACAGAATGGTTAAAGTAATAATAATTGCTGGCGGAACCCAAATCCAAAGTTTAAATTGCAATACATCCGGTTCTCTTGCTGAATTCAGCATATTTCCCCAGCTGGGTATTTCTTGCGGAACACCAAAACCAAGATAACTTAGTGCAGATTCAATCACAATCATCGTGGCAAAGGTAATGGTTGCTTGAACAATAATGGTTGATAGTACATTGGGTAAAAGATGTTTAATAATTACCTTTGCTGGTGAACAGCCGATGGATACCGCTGCAATGATATATTCATTTTCTTTCTCTGCGAGGATTTTGCTTCGTACAATTCGGGCAATCCCTCCCCAGCTCAGCAAGCTTATTACTCCTATTAATACCCACACACTATTTACAATTCCAACTCCAAATAAAATCGCATTGATTACGATGACAAAAACAAGAAAAGGAAAGTTTAAGACTAAGTCAGTAAATCTCATTAATAGATTGTCAACTGTTCCTCCAAAATACCCCGCAATCGAACCTATAACTGTCCCAATGAAAATGACAAATATAGTAGAGGAAAGTCCGACCAGTAAAGAAATTCTTCCGCCATATAAGAGTCTGGTAAAGACATCTCTACCGCTTTTATCCGTTCCTAACCAATGTTCACCGGATGGTTTTAATCCCATATCACCAATATTAATTCGGGAAATATCAGCAGTAGTAATATATGGTGCAAGTATAGAGAGAACGGCTACGATGAACAAAAAGATAAGACTTATCATTGCCAACTTATTTTTGAGAAACTTTTGTCGGGCCATTGCCCAAGGTGATAGACTCTTTTTCAGGGGTGTTTTGAAAACTTTTGATTCCTTTCGAGTAACAATTTCCATTTTATACTCCCCCTTAATCCAATCTAATTCTCGGATCCACAACACCATACAATAAATCAGCTATTAAATTGCCCACAAGTGTCATGAATGAGAAAAACATAGTTAAAGTCATTAACACAGGATAATCTCTTGTCCCAACAGAATCAAGGAAAAGTTGACCGATTCCTGGATAAGTAAAGATCGTTTCAGTTATAATTGCGCCACTAATAATGGCAACAATATCAAACCCTAAAAAAGTAATAAGTGGAATAATTGAGTTTCTTAAAATATGAACATTATAAATTTTTCCCTCTGGTGTTCCTTTTGCTCTTGCAGTTCGAACAAAGTCTTTCCTGCTATTTTCAATAATATCATTACGTAAAAACTGAGTATAACTGGCAGTACTTAGTAAACCAAGTACAACAGCCGGTAAAAAGACGTGATGAAGACGGCTCAACCACCACTCTATCGTTCCATCTTCCAACTGAATATCGACAGATCCATTGGATGGGAACCAATTTAATGTAAAGGAGAAGAAATAAATAGCAAAAACACCGGCAATAAACGAAGGAATAGCTAATCCTAAATAATTTAAACCGCCAATTACATTGTCAGCAATGGTGTATGGTTTCCGACCTGAAAAAGTCCCCATTAAAAAGGCAAGAATATAAGTAATTAAGATTGATGTCCCTCCGAGTAAAAGTGTATTTGGGATTTTTTCCAAAATTACCTCTGATACAGGAATTTTAAATCGTGTTGACTTGCCGAAATCCCCTTCGATAAAACCACTAATCCATCGGAAATACTGCTGTGGCAATGGATCATTATAGCCCAATTTCTCCCGCATTTCTGCAATATATTCTGGACTTGTATTTCTTGGGTCGATTTCTCCACTTAGTCCATCCCCTGGCATTAATTTTGCCAAAGTGAAAACGATAATAGAGATTAGGAGCAGCATTGGAATCATTCCCAATATTCTTCGTAATGCATACTTTAACATGTGCATTCTCCTTATCTAAAAGCTATGTATCCCTCAACTGTGTATAAATGGGAGAGACTTGTGAAGAAAAATCCTTCATAGCCTCATCCCATTTGAACATCATGATTAAGTTAGCATTATCTTAGCAGCCAACATGACTAACACTAGTAAATTTGTTGTATTACTGTTTTAACCACCATTCATTTGGACGGTTTTTACCAGATACATCATATTTAACGCCTTGAACTCGCTTGTTAATTGCCATTGTTTCTTCAAGCTCGGCAATCGGTAACGCAGGAAGCTCTTCCATGAATAGCTTTTGCCACTCAACATAAAGGTCCTTACGTTTTTCCGCATCTGTTCCAACCACACTCATATCAAGTGCTTGGTCAAGGAGCTTATCACTTTCTTCATTTACCCAGCGAGGATAATTCCAAAGCGCATCCGATCTCCAAAGTGGTGCTGGATCTGGGTCTGTACCTGTTGACCAGCCTCCGAAAAATACTTCCATCGATTTATCGGACTTCTCAAGCATGTCATAGTAAAGGTTAGAATCCGTCATGGTAAGCGTTGATTTCAAGCCAACTTCTTCCCAATATTGAGTGAGTGCCTTTGCACGAGCTTCGAATGTTGGGTTTGATGTTGCGTAATGGCTGAAGTTTACCACAAACTCTTTTCCGTTTGGATCTTCACGGAAACCATCGCCATCTTTGTCCTTGTATCCCGCTTCATCCAATAATTCTTTTGCTTTTTTCGGATCGTAATCAAATTGCTCTAATTCTTCATTGTCGGCTGCAATCCAGTGATTTGTAGGAATTGGGCGGTTAACCGGTGCACCAACACCGTAGAAGAAAGCTTTTACCCATTCTTCACGATTGATTGCATAATACATGGCCTGACGAAGCTTTTTCTCTGCATATTTCGGCTCGTCTGCAACGTTTTTGCTTCCATCCCAGTTTCCTAATTTAAAGCCAACATAGTAATAACTTAATCCAGGGTATTTAATGGCTTCAATATTATCAAGCGCAGAAACTTCATTAATAATACTTGGGTGGAACGTTGTCATATCAAGTGTTCCATTCTTAAGCTCTCCAACTGTTAAAGATGGATCGATAACCTTTAAGATTACTTTTTCGATATGCGGTTTACCACCAAAATAATCATCAAAGCGTTCCATTTCAACAGATTCACCTGGAACAACTTTTGTTACTTTAAAAGGACCTAATCCTACTGGCTTGGTACGGACTTGCTCAGATGCCATCATATCCTTAACGGAGATACCCTCGAATTCCTTACGGGACATAACGTATGTCCAAAGATTTTCCAGGTTGTTCACACGAGCTTTATCAAAAGTAATTTGAATATTATAATCATCGATTACTTTAATGCCCGAAATACTGTCAGCTGTTCCATCATGGTATGCAGGAACACCTTCAATATTTTGAACATTGGCATAGCGTGGACCCTCATAATCCTTATCAGCTAGTACCTTTAAAGCAAATTCCCAATCATGAACGGTTAACTCTTCACCATTGTGCCATTTTACACCTTGTTTGATCGTGAAATCATAAACCTTGTTATCCGTTGTTTTCCATGATGCAATATTCGGCTGCGCCTGTAATTTTTCGTCAAAGTCAATTAGGTTTTCATCAAAAAATTGAAGAATTTCATCATCTACAGCCGTACCGTAGAAGTTGTAATTTAATTTACCTTCGAAGGCAGAATCCAGTGAGTATACCAGAGTACCTCCATCCTGTGGTCCACTTGAAGATTCGCCAGAAGATCCTTCATTTTCCTCATTCGTACCTGTTTTTTCTCCTCCACTACAGGCAGCTAGAAATGCTGATAATACCAGCATTAAGGCTGCCAGCCAGAGCATATTACTCTTCTTCATTCATTTCCCCCCTATAAAGATTTAGGTATTGCCTTTTTTTAATAAAGGTGGCAAGCAACTCGATGTGAGGGCTTCACCTCCTTTAATACCGGCAATTTTTTCGAACATTCCTCCATCGCCATTGGACAGCGCGGGTGGAATGGACAGCCTGCTGGCGGATTTAATGGACTTGGTACATCACCTTTTAAAATGATTCTCTCTTTCTTTTTCCGAGGATCTGGAGATGGGATCGCTGAAATTAATGCTTGTGTATATGGGTGGAGAGGTTCCGCATAAAGGCTGTCCTTGCCTGCTATTTCTACCATATGGCCTAAATACATGACTCCTATTCTATCACTCATATATTTCACAACACTGAGATCATGGGCAATAAAAAGAAATGTCAGGTCAAATTCTTCTTGTAAATCCTTTAATAAGTTCAATACCTGTGATTGAACAGATACATCTAAAGCCGAAACAGGTTCATCGGCAATAATCAATTTCGGTCTTAATGCTAAGGCGCGTGCGATTCCTATCCTTTGCCGCTGTCCACCAGAAAATTCATGAGCATATTTATAGTAGGCATCCTCTGGGAGCCCGACTTTTTCTAGTAAATCCATGACTTCTTTTTTCATTACTTCTTTACTTTTCTTCTCAAAATTGTATATGGGCTCAGCAATAATATCCCCAACCATTTGCATCGGATTTAACGATGCATATGGATCCTGAAAGACCATTTGCAGATCTCTTCTAATCTCCCGTAGAGAAATACCGCCAACCTTGGTAATATCTTTTCCATCAAAGATGATTTGTCCTTCGGTCGGTTTTAATAGTCTTAAAATCGTTCGTCCAGCGGTTGATTTCCCACAGCCAGACTCTCCCACCAAGCCGAAAGTTTCACCTTTTTTAATTTCAAATGAGATATTATCCACTGCTTTTACATTTCCGATTGTCCGCTTAAAAAATCCTCCTTTAACAGGATAGTATGTTTTTAAATTTTTTATTTCTAACAGATTATTTGGTTGTGAGGAAGATTCATGCTTTTCTCTATGTATGGTTGGCATTGTCATTACATCACCCCTCCACTGGATTTACTAGTTTGGTAGAGTAAACATGCTACTTCATGTCCATGTTCAACTTCTTCCAATACTGGGGTAACGGTTTGACATTCTGGTAATGCTTGCGGACATCGATTGGCAAAACGGCAGCCTGTTTTTGGCATATTCGTAAGGGAAGGAACAATTCCATGAATCGAACTTAATCTTTCTTCAATCTGATCCATTTTCGGAATAGCTCCCAACAAGAGGGTTGTATACGGATGTTTAGGATTATAAAATAAGGTATCTACATCAGTTCGCTCAACTATTTTTCCAGCGTACATGACAATTACTTCATCACACATTTCAGCAACTACACCGAGATCATGGGTGATAAGAATAACAGACATATCATTCACTTCTTGGATACTTTTTAAAAGCTCAAGAATTTGAGCCTGAACGGTAACATCTAATGCTGTTGTCGGTTCGTCAGCGATTAACAATTTGGGCTGGCAAGCAATGGCCATCGCAATCATGACCCTCTGTCTCATTCCTCCAGAAAGCTGGTGAGGATATTCATCAACGATTTTTTCTGGTCGAGAAATGCCCACGCTTTTTAAAAGGGCGATACTTTTTTGTCTTGCTTCCCTCTTTGATATTTTTGTGTGATTAAATAGCACTTCCTGAAGCTGATAGCCAATTGAAAATACTGGGTTTAGAGAAGTCATTGGCTCCTGGAAAATCATTGAAATATCTTTTCCCCGGATTTTATTGATCTGAGATTCAGACATGTTTTCTAAGGAAATTCCATCGAAAATGATTTCACCTGATTGGATTTTCCCTATACCTTTTGGTAAAAGCTGCATGATTGAAAGGCTCATTACCGATTTTCCACACCCTGATTCACCCACAACGCCAACAATTTGCCGGGGTTTTACTTTAAAAGAAACATGATCAACGGCATTGTAATACGTACCGTCAATATCAAATGCAGTTTCTAGGTTTTTAACTTCGAGCAATGGTGCCTCTTTGAGTAGGGAATTTTTTGAGCTCATAGCACACCTCTTACTTTTTAATTATTCTGTCAATTCACTATACTTAAATAGAAGTCTATTACAGAATTATTACAATTGCAAGATTTTTTAGATAATTTATTATTTTCACTATCATGAATAAAAAAAAGCCTCAGGGTTTAGGCTTTTGAAAAAAGACGTTTTCTTTTGAAAGAAAATTTTTTGATAGCATGCTAAAAGAAAGTTTAGCAGTATAATGATTATTACTGAAGTAATCTTCAACAATTTTAAAACCAACAGCATAACCTAATAGTTTAGGAATTCTTCCGCTTCCAAACAATAGTTCATCATGACCTCGGTCTGTTTTTTTCTTTTCCAACTTGTTTTTTAGGTACTTATCCCAAAATGTTTTCATTTCAGCTTCCGTATACATACTGCACCACTCTGCTAAAAATTGTCGTCCACAATGTTTCAATACACTATATTCTGCAAGTCCTTCAATTATGATTGAATCAAGTAATGTATAATCCTCAAACTTTTTATTTAACTTATTTAGCCGGCAAACATGGTGGTATTCATGGACAAACAGGGCCTCAAGCTCATTCATACTAACTATATCTGAAAGAAACAAAAACATCTTATCTGGGAATGAAACACCACCTCTTATTTTTTCTTCTCTTCTTGAGAAAAGGCCACTTTGTTGTCCAATTGGAAATATATAAATCGGGACATCGGGACCATTCCATTTTTCCTTATATTTCTTAATTAATAATTCAACTTGATTCCAAACTTCGTTTTTCTTCAGTTTTTCAAAAATCTGCTTTGTAGCCCTATTTGGTCTATACATTCCAAAGCTTACTAATTGGTCATAAACTTGTGTTGTATCCAGACCTTTGAACACAGGTAAAAGTCTTTTACAGATTTTTGCGGGGTGGTCAAAATCAGCTTCCAACCAAACATCCGTTCGAACAATGCCCATTACCCTCACTCCATTACCAAAACATCGATGTTACATATTTTATGTACCATTTAAGTGGAGGGTTCATAGAAAAGCGGAAACGCCCTGGTCAGCGGCGTATGGCCTCATCGAAAAAGAAAAACGCTTTTCCTTCGTGCGATGCCAATGCTTACGAAGCCTTCCTTTATGGAGCACTCCAACTGAGATAAAGGAAACACGAAGAGCGTTAGCGCATTCGTACTTGACTTATCGTAGGGCGGAGAGCGAAGGACACTAGCCGCTAGGGCGCTGGAGCTGGACAATTCTCAAAGTCTAATGTTTTACTTTCTTGTCTTTTAAAAAATCGACCAGGAAAGTCCTGGTCGATTGATTAATTTTCATATTTTTTGAAGACAATGGTGGCATTGTGTCCGCCAAATCCTAAGGAATTGCTAAGAGCAGCTTTGATTTCCTTAGGCCGAGCAGCATTTGGAACATAATCCAAATCACACTCAGGATCTGGTGTTTCATAATTTATGGTTGGCGGTAAAATGCTGTCTTGAATGGCTAGAACCGTAAAAATAGCTTCAATCCCACCCGCAGCTCCGAGAAGATGTCCTGTCATAGATTTCGTAGAGCTCAATGCCAATTTATAGGCATGTTCACCAAAGACTTCTTTAATTGCAAGTGTTTCAAATTTGTCGTTATATTCGGTGCTTGTGCCGTGTGCATTAATATAATCAATATCTTCTGGATTTAAGCCGCCATCATTAATGGCCATTTTCATCGCCCTTGCACCGCCTTCTCCAGCAGGTGCCGGAGCAGTGATATGATAGGCATCACCTGTTGCTCCATATCCAACAATCTCAGCATATATTTTTGCCCCACGTGCTAAAGCATGCTCCAGCTTTTCAAGAACAACAATTCCTGCACCCTCTCCAATAACAAATCCATCTCGATTTTTATCAAAGGGTCTGCTCGCCGTTTTTGGATCTGGATTGTTAGAAAGAGCGGTATTTGCACAGAAGCCCGCCACAGACATTTTTGTAATCGGCGCTTCAGCTCCACCGGAAATCATGACATCCGCATCCCCACGCTGAATGACTTTAAACGCATCTCCTATCGAATTCGTACCTGTTGCACAAGCAGTAACCGTACAAGAGTTAAAGCCTTTTGCACCAAGAGTAATCGAAACTTGACCTGTAGCCATATCAGGTATGAGCATTGGTACGAAGAATGGGCTTACTCTGCGATAGCCTCTCTTTTGAAAAATCTCATATTGCTCCTCAAAGGTTTCCATGCCGCCAATTCCTGAACCGATCCAAACACCGACACGAGGAGCATTTTCTTCATTAATAATTAGTTTCGCATCTTCTACCGCCATTAAAGAAGCAGCAACCGCGTATTGCGTAAAACGATCCATTTTTCTTGCATCTTTTCTATCCATAAACGTTTCTGGATTAAAATCATTAATCTGGGCAGCTACTTTTGCTGGATATTCATCTGCATTAACACGGGTTAACGGTCCTATGCCTGATTTCCCTTCAAGTATCCCTTTCCACGTGGTTTCAACATCGTTTCCAAGCGGAGTTACCGCTCCAACACCTGTTACCACAACCCTGTGCTTTTCCATATTGACATCTCCTTTACAACACTACTTTTCCCAATTTATTTATAGTATTTCTGACTAACTTTTACCTAGGGAATATTCTCAGATAATACTTCTGCTATTCTAATTTATTTTCCCCATCGAATAGCGATGGCGCCCCATGTTAAACCGCCGCCAAATCCTACCATTACAATAACATCATCGTCTTTAATTTTTCCAGCCTCTAGTTCTTCCACAATCGAAATTGGTATTGAGGCTGCGGAAGTATTGCCATATTTATGAACCGTTTTAGACATCTTTTCAACCGGAAGCTCAAGCCTTTGTCTAGATGCTTCCATGATTCGGATGTTTGCTTGATGAGGAATAAGGAAATCGACATCCTCTTTCGTTAACCCGGCTTTTTCTAGGACATTGATACAGCTTTCTCCCATTTGTCTGACTGCAAATTTAAATACTTCCCGTCCATTCATGATAATATACTCATCTTGATATAAATGCTTTGCTCCGGTTCCATCCGCACCTAATTCAAAAGATAGAATCCCTCTATTTTCTGAAACGGAACCAAGGATGATTGCTCCCGCACCATCACCAAATAGAACGGCAGTGTTACGATCTTCCCAGTTGGTGACTTTAGATAGTTTTTCAACCCCAACAACGAGAATATGCTTGTAAACCCCTGATTCAATAAACTGTTTACCTGTGACCACTCCATACATAAATCCAGCACATGCTGCACTAATATCCATTGCCGCTGCTCTATTTGCCCCAAGTCGTTCTTGCAGCATACACGCAACAGATGGAAAAGGACGATCAGGGGTGACTGTTGCAACTAGGATTAAATCTATTTCTTCTGGAGAAATACCAGCATCTTTAATTGCATTCTGTGCCGCAAAGAAAGCCATATCGGATGTGTTAATATTATCTTCGGCGATACGTCGTTCTTCAATACCTGTACGAGTCCGAATCCATTCGTCCGATGTATCCATCATTTTCTCTAAATCAGCATTCGTTATAATTTTCTCTGGTAAATATCTTCCGATTCCAACAATACCTGCATTCATGGAATCATCTCCTTATATATTAAATTTATTATCAATTATTATGACTTGGTACTAATTTTAACAAATATACAGTACTTAAAGCAACTATTTAAAATGAATTTTATCCCCGCTAATGTCCATACCTTTTATATAACCTTATCATAATCTAAAATGAATCTTTATATCTTCGAAAGGCAGGTTAATCTATATGGACGAAGAAGTACAAAATAAAGAACGGAGTGATGGTGACCGTTTTAACCGTTTTATGTTTGGACCAGGTCGTGCTCATCATACCGAAGCGGTAAAGGAGAAAGAACGGAGTAATCCTTCTTCACCTGATATCGTTGCAATCCTAGAGAATGTTGATTCATTAATGAAGTCTGCACAGAATCTAAAGCCTTTAATTAATAAAGTGTATCCTCTAGTTGAACGTTTTTGGAAAAAAAAATAAGCTGCCGTTTTATCCGGCAGCTTATTCTGCTATTTCTTGTTTTGGTAGTTTTCCTGTTTCTTTATATACATCAATCTTTTTTTCAAGTTTTTTTATGTATTCTTTATCTACTAACGGACTAAACTTCCCGAGCGAAATCACATTTTCTTGAAAGTCAAAAGAAAGATTACCAGATTTCAACTCTTTCTCATTAAATTGTTCTGCAATATGTTCATAAAGCTTATCCACTTCTTGAATCGTACTCGTTAAAACTGTTGATCCACCAAGATCAGATTGATCCGAAACATAACCTATGACAAAAAGACCATGTTCCTTCATCTTTTCAATTACCGGGACATTATACCCATCACCTGCTGGATAAACAACATCAACACCTTCTTCTATCAGTTGGTCCGCTAATTCAAGTGCTTTATCCTCATCATCCCAATTTCCAACATAGACAATGTTTACTTCAGTATCACTATCTTCGGTTATTGCTCCTTGAAAAAAACCCTCAACTTCAGGCTGCCATTCATAAGCTGCGATGATTCCAACCTTTTTTGCTTCTGACATATGGGCTGCCACCATCCCTCCAAAAAAACCCATCGCATGGGCTTTGAAGTTCAAGCTTGTCGTATTTTTATTTTTGGCATCCCCATTAAAGCTGACAAAATGAATATCAGGATAGTTAGTGGAAATTTCATTAAAATATTCCGCGTATTCTGAGCCATGTCCAAAAATTAGATTTATTCCTTTTTGCTCATATTCCTTGATGGCTTGCTCGACAACAGCCTCTGAATTCATACCTTCTTTATAATATACATCTACGTCAAATTTTGATTGTATTTTTAACAATCCTTCATACCCTTTTGTCCCCCAAACTTGATCATCAACTGTTTCAGGTACTAATAGGCCGACTTTTTGTATCGTACTAGGGGACGTCGGATTCGAACATGCTCCAAGGAATAAGAGACATATTAGAATCATTCCGAAGCGGTTAAGCATCCATTGCAACTCCTTTTTTACAGCCAATCCGAAATACGTTTCTACTATATTTTAATGACAAGAAACGACATAATACTTTTATTCTAACCTTTGAGAAAAAAATTGAAAAGATAATTTTCCTCTGCTTCTATATATTGTTAATTAACTATTTATAAAGTCGTTTTGTTAGTTCCACTTGTTTATTTATTCCCTCTGAAATTGCAGTCATTTTATCCACCTTAATTTTGGTAATTGGACCATTTTGATCCAGTAATTTTCTTTCCTTAGCAGGCTCTTCTTCAACATGTAAATAGGCAGCACCTTTTTCCCATTGGCCTTTCATGCCACTTTCGAACAAATAAGTGCCAGGTTTACCATTATCCATTAAGTCAATGATCAAATCTACAACATCTAAAATATATAAAGCGTCCCTAGTATCCTCCCGAAGTCCTTTGAAATTACTATTACCTTGTATTTCGCTAACAATTGTATGCTGATACATGAAGGATTCCGGCTGCCATGGTCCGAAAATAGCTGGTAAGTAAATAAGCTGTACTTGATGAACGGATTCTCTTAACTTCGTTATGAATTCATCGATAACTATGAATGTTTTTTCCTCGATTGCTCCTGTAAGCAACTGGCTAGGTACAAAGATAATAAACTTTAACCTCCTATCTTGGATCTTGGTAAAATAATTCGTAAGCAGCCCCTGCATTTCTGACTCTTTTAATAAAATCTCTTTATATTGCATATAAAGATCATAAATAGACAGAACAATTGCCTCTGTCTCATCATACGTATAAATCCAATTTGAATATGGATACTCTGTGTAATTTGCATTTCTTCCGATTTCGTCTCTTTTCTCATCTAAAAAAGCTATCTCTCTTTCGGGTTCAAATCGTACACCGGTTACTTCAAATCCTTTATTCAGTAAAGCTTTGCACACATGAAAGTTAATAAAGTCATATACGCCTAAAAGTACTGCCTTGTCCATTTAAGTATCTGCCCCCCCTCTATTCTATAATGAATCCTATGCGTCTTCATTTGGAATTATTTCCGTTTGAGGGGGGCATGTAAATTAAAGCTCATTTTCAAAACTGGTAAAAAATTTAATCATCATGCTGCCAATCTGCGGTTTCTTTTCGAGAACAATATATGTCGGGTAAATATCCGTATTCACTAATGCTTTCTGCAGTTGTTTTGAATGATTATATGACCTGCCGCCAGACATAACGTGAATAATTTTTATCGGAATACCAAAATTCACATTTACCGTGGATTCCATTTCATTCAGTTCTTCTTCGAGTGCTTTCTGATCCTTTTTGTAAGCATCCGCTATTTCTTTCATTAACTTTTTATAAAAGAATTTATGATCTTTTTCTTGTTCAATATGGTTTTTCAATGATAACACTGGATTAAGTAGGACAACTGACCTTATTTTATCTTGCATTTTTTCCATGATCTTAACGGCTACAAGTGCCCCCATACCTTCTGCTAAAAGATGAATTTTGTCATTAAGGATTTCATTACGTAATACTTGCTGGTAAAGCCTTTGTGCCATTTCAACCGCTTGATCACTTCCCCAGTTTCGCCCATATAAATTTGAGGAAAAAATGGTGTATCCTGATTTTTTTAATTGATTAATAATGGCCAGCTTCCCTTCATTTTGTGTCCAAAAGCATTTATTCTCGTCCACAAAATGTCTCTCATCTCCAATAATTAAGATTCCAAAACCTGTGGGCTTTTCAGGATAATGAATGATATTCCACTGGGTATCCATTTGAAAACTCCGGTTCTCCATCGCTAAATCTCCTTTTACATAATTCCTCAAAATATTGTATGTATTTTCACATAATTTGAATGGGAGATTGCCTAAGTTAAAAGCAACAACTAATCACATTTTCCGATTTTTCCGATTAGAATGGATAAATGTCATTTTTTGCGTTTATAAATTTATAAAGGTATGGTAATATGAAAAGAGATGTAAAATAGGTTAGAGGTGAAAAATAGTGCGATACTTTTGGACTTTTTTCTGGACATTCCTTTTAGTGCAAATGCTTTCATATGTTGTTAGCTCAATGACTGAAGGAGCAGAATTTACTTTTATGCCAGGTGCAATTGTTTCCTTTGGCGTGACGATTTTAATCTACATAGCTTCCGCAATTATTCCTAATGAGCCAGTAGAAAAACATTAATAAGTATGTAAAAAGGCCATCCGTCAAGGATGACCTTTTTTAATTTACTTTAAGACTTAGTTCACCATTATCTGTTGTAATTTTTACGGTAGAATGATCGTGAACCTTTCCAGCTATGATCTCTCTTGCTAGCTTCGTTTCTAAATTTCTCTGAATAAACCGTTTTAGCGGCCGAGCTCCATAGATTGGGTCAAAACCATTTACAGCAATATATTCCTTTGCCTCATCTGAGATCGTAACTTCAATTTGCTGTTCCTTGAGCCTGTTTTGAAGTTCTTTCATCATTTTGACAACAATATCCTTAATCTCAGTTAATGATAATGGTTTAAATAAAATCGTCTCATCAATCCTATTTAAAAATTCGGGACGAAAATGTGCTCTCAGCTGTCCAAGAACCTTATCCCGTGTTTCATCTGATATCTCAACCTCATTTTCATTCCGTTCGAGTAAGAATTGAGAGCCGATATTCGATGTCATAATGATAACCGTATTTTTAAAATCAACGATTCGACCTTGTGAATCAGTTATCCTGCCGTCATCTAGAGCCTGAAGGAGGATGTTAAACACTTCTGGATGGGCTTTTTCAATTTCATCCATTAATATAACGGAATATGGTCTTCTTCTAACCGCTTCTGTGAGCTGCCCACCCTCCTCGTAGCCTATATAGCCTGGAGGTGCACCAATTAATCGTGATACCGCATGTTTCTCCATATACTCAGACATATCAATCCTAATGATATGTTCCTCACTATCAAATAAGGACTCAGCCAATGCTTTAGCAAGTTCCGTTTTTCCAACACCTGTTGGTCCTAAAAATAGGAACGATCCGATAGGTCGATTTGGATCTTTGATTCCTGCACGGGCACGTAATACCGCATCTGTAACTAGTTGTACAGCCTCATTTTGCCCAATGACCCGCTCTTGTAAAATCTTTTCTAAGCGCAGTAGTTTTTCCCGTTCGCCTTCAACAAGCTTAGATAGAGGTATTCCCGTCCATCTGGAAACAATGTTCGAAATCTCTTCACCGGTGACTTCCTCTCGCAGTAAACGCTCGCTCTGTGATATCGTCATTTCCAGCTCTTTCAATTCCTTTTCAGCAAGAGGAATTTGTCCATGACGAAGCTCTGCTGCACGATTCAAATCATATTTATCCTCTGCCTGCTGTAATTCCCTGCGCAGTTTCTCAAGCTGTTCCCGTTTCTCCTGTAGTTTTTGAATCCCTTGTTTTTCATGGAGCCATTGCGCTTTCATACTATTAGCCTGATCTTTTAATTCAGCTAGTTCCTTTAATAAGGTAACAAGTCTTTGTTTACTTACCTCATCCTGCTCCTTTCGCAAGGCAGCCTCTTCAATTTCTAATTGCATGACCCGGCGTGTTACTTCATCCAACTCCGTTGGCATTGAATCAATTTCCGTCCGAATCAAGGCACACGCTTCATCGACCAGATCAATCGCTTTATCAGGCAGGAAGCGGTCGGTTATATAGCGATCAGATAAAGTTGCAGCAGCCACTAGCGCATGATCATGGATTTTTACACCATGATGGACTTCGAACCGTTCCTTTAAGCCTCTTAAAATCGAGATCGTATCTTCAACATTTGGCTCCTGGACCAGTACTTGTTGAAATCTACGCTCGAGCGCAGGATCCTTTTCAATGTATTTGCGATGCTCGTCAAGGGTTGTAGCACCAATACAATGAAGTTCTCCCCTTGCAAGCATTGGTTTTAACATATTCCCTGCATCCATAGCTCCTTCGGTTTTTCCTGCTCCGACAATGGTATGCAACTCATCAATAAAAAGGAGAATTTGACCATTACTTTTCTTCACTTCATTTAAAACAGCTTTCAATCGCTCTTCAAATTCTCCCCTGAACTTTGCCCCTGCAATTAATGAACTCATATCCAAGGAGAAAATGGTTTTATCCTTTAAGCCTTCCGGTACGTCTTTCCTTACAATTCTTTGGGCAAGACCCTCGACAATAGCCGTTTTCCCAACTCCCGGTTCTCCTATGAGGACAGGGTTGTTTTTTGTCTTTCTAGACAAGATTCGGATGACATGGCGGATTTCAGCATCCCTGCCAATGACTGGGTCTACCTTACCTCCCCTTACTTCAGCTACAAGATCTCTTCCATATTTTTTAAGTGCATCATAGACTGCTTCTGGATTTTGTGATGTCACTCTTTGATTCCCCCTAATTTCTTTAATCGCTTGCAAAATATTTTCTGGCGTTTTTCCATTTCCCTTTATGAAATTTGCTAATTCTGAATCATGTGCAAACGAGGAGGCTAATAATATATGCTCAATGGATAAAAAGTCATCGGAAAACTTAGCAGCAAATTCCTCTGCGCTCACAATACGTTTCTGTAGTTTAGAAGTGATGTACAGTTTCCCATGTTCTGAGCCGCTCCCTGTTACCTGTGGCTTCTTTGCCAATGAGGTTTCCAATGATTTTTTAATAATACCCGGCGCTATCTCTGCCCGTTCTAAAACCGTTCGGACAAGACTATCCTCTTGACTAAGCAGGGCAAGGAGCAAATGAGGTTCGTCCACCTCTTGATGATTGCTTTTAATCGCTATTGATTGGGCATCCAATATACCCTGCTGCAGACGTTCTGTCATTCGATTTAAATCCATCTTCCCTCACTCCATTTGACCATTTTTGACCTATTAATTCTATTATAACCAATTATGTAATATATGTAAAAAGCCATCCGGTTTGGATGACTTTTTAAGACTAATTTAAGGCTTTCTTTTATATGTCCAAACACGATTCATATTTGACGTTTCTGGAAATGCATCTCCTGCTTTTAATTTAATCATTTTTGGCTTAACTACGTTATCTCCAGTATCGCCAACTTCTACATATATTCCATTATTAGGTGCCTTTTTTCCTGATTTAAATTGATGATTTTGCCCCATCATATTCCCTCCTTTCCATGTTCAGACTTATTATTTCCATCTAACATAAAGTCATTAAAGGAATAATTTTGTAATGAGAGAAAAGCCCAGCGAATTATGACGATTATATGAATTTATCCCACATTTCTTGCGATATAATCTTTGTAATCAATATAATTATAGTAATTATTAATTCACCCCTTTAAAGGTGGTTATCTTATGCAATCAGTAAAAGAAGTACCAGTAAAGTTATCACAGCTATTTAATACGGTTCATCATCTAAAGAAAATTGAAAAAGGCACTTTTCTTTTCCAAGAGGGTTCTGTAGCGAGTGAGTTGTTCCTTGTCCAAAGTGGTATCATTCAATTGAGTAAAATAATTCCAGATGGTCGTGAGCTAACATTAAGAATGTGTTCGACGGGTGATTTCATCAGCGAATTAGATTTATTTTCTCCCACGCCAAAATATTTATTAAGCGCAAGAGTTGCTGAAAGTGGAGAAGTCGCTGTCATTATGAAAGATGAATTAGAGAGAGAAATGGCTAATCATACAGAACTTTCACTTGAATACATGAAATGGATGAGTCAACACTATCGTATTTCTCAAACGAAATTTCGCGACTTAGTTCTCCACGGAAAAAAAGGTGCGCTTTATTCTACTTTAATTAGGATTTCTAATAGCTATGGTTTTAAGACAAATGAAGGAATAGTAATTGAAATGCCGCTAACCAATCAAGAATTAGCCAATTTCTGCGGTACTTCCCGTGAAGTAGTTAATCGTCTCCTCAGTGACCTAAGAAAAGCTGATGTCATCTCCATCGATAAAGGACTGATTACCATCCATGATCTAGAATATTTAAAGATTGAAATTGAATGTGAAGATTGTCCCATCGAAATTTGTAAAATAAATTAAGACAAAAAAATCGGTCAAACGACCGATTTTTTTCATAACAAATATACTATCCTCTTTATTCATGTTAGCTAAATTATGAAAAATCCTCAGTGATAAAATTAACTGAATTGTCCTTTTTACCATTTTTTTGAACAAACTGTTGTAGTGTTCGAGAAATTTGAATAATTGCATTGACATCATTTATATAATAAACCGGAACATCTACCATTTCTCGCACTTGAAAAATCAACTCTTCTTTCCAGACGATAATAGCCCTAATATTCTTCACCATCATTAACAGACCAAGGTCCGCTTCATTTCTTAGAAAAACAAGCTTAGGATATGATTTCTGTTTATGGCCTTCAATAAAAATGATATCTGGAGAAAAAAGTTTCATCAACTGAATTTGTTTCTCTAAAAACCAATGGATTCCCTCAGCTTGAAGAACGATTCGTCCTTCACCTTCCACCAAAGAGGCAAGCGCGCCTGCTTGAAGATGTCTCGACGAATCCTTTTCTTCGGCTACTTCAGGTTTCCCACCATGCCCATGGTGTTTAATAGTTACCGTTCTTATCCCTTGTTCTGATAATTTTTGAATTAAATTTAATAAAAAAGTTGTTTTTCCACTGTTTTGATAGCCAACTGATTGAAAAATAACTGTATTTACCAAGGCCATTCACTGCCAGTTTGATCTTCAAGCAATAAAATCTCTACTTCTGTACCCGATTCAAAACCCCTTGTTCCACCTGGCAGGATCATAAAGGAGTTAGCCCCAGAAAGACTCATGATAATGTTGGACTTATCTAATCCGCTAGGTTGAACGGTAAGCCTTCCCTCTTTAATCGAATACGCACTGCGAACAAACCTAGTAAACGGATTTGCCTTTGGAAAATCCACTTCAAGAAGTGCTTTCTCCTTGCGTAAATGTGGTTGGTTTGCAAATAACTTTTTTCGAATAATCGGTCGTACAAATAGCTCAAAACCAACATAACAGGCAGAGGGATTACCAGATAGTCCAAATAAAAGCTTCCCTTCTAGTTGTGCAACGGTTGTTACACTTCCAGGTCTCATTGCAACCTTATTAAATAACACATTGGCCCCAAGCTTTTGATAAATAGCGGGAAGATAATCGAAATCACCGACTGAAACTCCACCTGTTGTAATAAGGATGTCCACTTGTCCAAGAGCTTCTTTTACTGCTTCATAACATGTATCAAACTCATCTGGAAGCTTGCCAAAATAATGAACATCAGCACCAGCTCTCTGAATCTGTGCCGCGATCATAGGGGAATTACTATTGCGGATTTTTCCTGGTACTAATTCTTCATCCACCTCTAATAATTCTGTACCGGTTGCAAATAATCCAATGAGCGGTTTTTTGGCAACCGGAACTTGATGATAACCAAAAGTTGCGAGCATTGCTTGAATCCCAGGATTAATCAATGTTCCTTTGCTCACCAACACTTCGCCCTCTTTAGCATCCTCCCCTCGGAAGGAGACATTATCACCACTGTTAAAGCTTCTTTTAATGGACATAAATGGCATTCCATCTTTTTCAAAAGCTTTTGCCACTTCGAACATCACGACGCAGTCCGTACCTTCCGGCATCATTGCCCCGGTCATAATCCGAACAGCTTCGTATTCCTTAACAATTTTAGCAGATGTCAAACCTGCTCCAATATGATCAATCACTTTAAATTCTACTGGATTGTTTTGCGTTGCATCCTTTGTGTCGATTGACCTGACAGCAAAACCGTCATACGGCGCACGATCAAAATGAGGAACATCACTGGTTGCCGTTAAATCTTCTGATAAAAAACGGCCGAAACTCTCATCAATGGACACAAATTCTGTTATCCCGGTTAGTTGATGCTCCATTATTTTTTCAACTGCCACTCCAACCGCAATGGGTGTTCTTCTCTCTAGCAAATTACTCACTCCTGCCTATATAACGGGTAAAATATTACTACATTAGTTCGTCTTACTCTTTATTATAAAGGTATCGAAAATTTCCTGACATAGCAAACATCACATATGAACGAAAACTTTCAGATAGTCACAAAAAACATTAAAATCTTTATGGATATGTGATTCAGGTCACCTATTTTCACTTAAAAATCCAGTATCCTTAAATTAGAAATAAAAAGCTTATCAAATTTAAGGAGGATCTTTATGATTACATTCCCTTTTTCAACAAACTCTTTAGTTAAAGATATTGTCAATGAATTTCCAAAATCCAGTGATATATTTAAAAAATATCGAATCGACTTTTGCTGTGGAGGCAATATCCCCCTGTCACATGCAATTGCTGCAAACCAAATCAATGAAGAAGTATTAATGAACGAATTAAAGGAAGTTTATGAAAAAAGCAGTTCAACAGAAACTGACTTAGAGGTTTGGACAAAATCGGATTCAAATACGATTATTGACCATGTTATTAACCATTACCACCTAACATCAAGAGAAGAATTATCCATGATGAGTCCTTATGTAACTAAGGTATCTCGTGTTCACGGTGACAGCCACCCAGAGCTTTTAAGAGTATATGAACTTTTTTATGAGTTAAAGAAAGAATTAATCGAGCATATGGATAAAGAAGAAGCCATTGTCTTCCCAATCATTAAGAAGCTTGCAGACGGTACGGTTGAAAATCGTGAGGAATCCATTCAAATGATTGTAGAATTAGAAAAGGAACATGATCATGCAGGAGCAATCTTAAGAGAGTTACGCGAAATCACTTCTGATTTCACTCCACCAGTAGATGCTTGCGGAACTTACCGTTTAGTTTACAAGCGTTTAGAGGATCTTGAGGGACTGACCTTCATGCACGTACATCTCGAAAACAATATTCTATTTCCAAGATATCTTTAAAAAATGGAGGCTGAGAAATCAGCCTCTATTTTAATGAAAAAAACTCTCTTCAAAAAAGAGAGAGTTTTAGCCACCGATATAGGACATTTCAATTTTTTTGCGCTGTTTTGTAGTTTCAGCGGTTCTTTCATCGGAATACCTGTCTTCTCTGCCATTCCAAATGCTAGTAATCCGCTCACGCAACTCAGCATCTGTTGCTCCGTTCCTCATAAAGTTTCGAATATCATGCCCATTCCCATTAAATAAACAAGTAAAAATCTGTCCATTAGCAGAAAGTCTTGACCTAGTACAGCTGCCGCAGAAAGACTCAGAGACAGAAGAAATAAAGCCTACATTTACGTCTGTATCCTTGTAATTATATAATTTTGCAACCTCACCAAAATAAGCAGGATCGAGAGCATCGATTTGATAATGTTTTCTTAGCATTTCATATATTTGTTTTTTTGTGATGACATCATCCATTTTCCAGCCGTTCGATGATCCAACATCCATATATTCGATAAAGCGAAGCTCTAAACCATTATTTTTACAGAAATTTGCCATAGGGATAATTTCCGAATCATTCAGCCCTTTTTTAACAACCATATTAATTTTTACCCCAAGCCCCGCATTCTGAGCTGCTTCGATTCCATCTAAAACTGGTTTAGTACTGACACCGCGTCCATTGATCTTGCCAAATAATTCATCATTTAGTGTATCGAGGCTGACATTTACTCGTTTAAGCCCAGCCTCTTTTAGGTTTACAGCCAGTTTTGGCAGTAATACACCGTTCGTGGTTAAAGCAATATCTTTTAAACCTGATATACTTGAAAGCTTCTGAACTAAAGTAGGCATATCTCGGCGAAGGAGAGGCTCGCCGCCAGTTAGACGGATTTTTTCCACACCTAAGCTCACAAAAATTTTAGCCAAACGTTCAATTTCTTCATAGCTAAGGAGAGCACTTTTTGGCAGGAATTCAAAATCATCTCCAAATTGATCAGCAGGCATACAATACTGGCAGCGAAAATTACACCGGTCAATAACAGATATTCGCAAATCTCGTAAAGGCCGATTTAATTTATCTTTTATAATGGTCTTTTCCAATTTATATCAACTCCAGTAGTTTCAAGAAGCTAGTGATTCCATAAATCTTGCCATTTCATTAAGTCTATTATTCACTATTTTTACACTTCTTATATACTTTTCAACATTTATTCACAATCGAATTATAATACACTTCAACACTTTCTTACACGAAATCATATAAGTTTTCACTATATTGTCATTGTTTAATCGTATTTATGGTTAAAACCTACGATAAAATGAAACTAACAAATAAAATACAATGTTTATCAAAGACACTTTGAGGTGAAAACCATGATGACGAATATCAAACCAACTCATTCTATAGAAATTAAAGAATTGCTTCGTTTTGCCGATAGAAAGATAAAAAGTGAGAGAGGAACCTATTTGTTCCAAGAGGGGATGCTTGCTGAAGAGCTTTTTATTATTGTTTCCGGTAAAGTTCAAATAAGCAAAATTACTACTGATGGCCGTGAACTCTCCTTAAGAATTTGTGGTGAAAATGATATTTGCGGTGAATTAACACTATTTACCGACAATCCGAGATATTTATTAAGTGCTAAAGTCCTTGAAGAAGGCGAAATAGTTGCCATCAAAAAAGACGTGATTGAAAGTGAAATTTTTCAAAATAGTAAGCTTGCGTTCGAATTTATGAAATGGATGAGTGATCATTTCCGAAAAACTCAAACTAAATTCCGTGACCTTGTTTTAAATGGAAAACGCGGAGCACTTTTTTCTACACTTATTAGGATGACTAATAGTTATGGTATTCAAAAGGATAACGGAATATTAATTGATTTACCATTAACGAACCAAGAACTTGCTAATTTTTGCGGAACTTCAAGAGAAAGTACAAACCGAATTCTCAGCGAACTAAAAAGGGATAACATTATTCAAGTTAAAAAAGGAAAAATTACGATTATTGATCTCCAATATTTAAAAGATGAAATCGGCTGTGAAAATTGTCCTGCCATTTATTGCAGTATTGAATAGAACTTGGAAGCAATCGTCGAGGATTGCTTCCATTTTTTTATTTTATTGCTGTTGCTTTTCTCGTAAGGCTTTAGGAATGTAGACGCAGAATGGTTCACTTTCAAGGTAATCTCCTGTCATCGAATATGCTCTAGACCTTGATCCTCCGCAAACATGGCGGAATTCACATACTCCACATTTTCCTTTGTACAAATCAGGATTTCTTAGAGATTGAAAGATTGGAGATTCCCGATAGATTTCTGCTAACGGCTGTTCGCGGACATTCCCTGCTTTCACTGGCAGCAAACCGCTTGGATAAACGTCGCCAATATGTGAAATAAAGACAAATCCATTTCCATCATTTACACCTTTTGGAGCACGGCCAAGTCCGTCAATTGAACCTGTTAGCCCCTGTTCTGTTAGGGCACTAAGATAGTTAATCTCGTCGGTGTGTTCTTTTGCTTCACGCATCTTTTGCTGAATTACAACACGACGGTAATGCTGTGCTGCTGTTGTTTTTATATCAAATGAAACTCGTTTACTTAGGTCATATAGCCATCTAAATACTTTTTCATGTTCTACTGGGGAAATCATATCTGATTCCTGTCCTCTTCCAGTCGGCACAAGGAAGAATACACTCCATAATACGCAGCCTAAATCCTCAACCATTGCTGCCATTTCATCGAGATACTCAATATTATATCTTGAAATAACGGTATTGATTTGAATCGGAATCTCCAGTTCATGTAAATATTTTATTCTTTCCATCGTTAAATCAAATGATCCAGCTGTTCCACGGAAATGGTCATGCACCTCAGCAGTCGGGCCATCAATACTAAAGGCCCAACGGGAAAGGCCAACTTCCTTTGCCTTTTCAATCGCTTCTTTCGTCACATTAGGGGTTGCACTTGGAGTCATGGAGACCCTAACACCTTTTTCAACAGCATATTTAGCAATATCAAAAACGTCTTCCCTCATTAACGGGTCGCCGCCAGTAAATACAAGCATCGGATTATTCATTTCATATATTTGATCAATTAATTGTTTACCTTCTTCAAACGATAGCTCACGAGGGTCCCTACGATATTGTGCTTCTGCACGGCAGTGAAGACACTTTAATTGACATGCACGTGTAAGCTCCCATATCACGATAAATGGATCTTTATTAAAATCTCGGCCAAAAGCCATATGAAACGCCTCCTAAAACCAGCTATTTCAATCCAAACAGCCTTAATACTTGTATTATAATGCTGTTTATATTCTAAAAAAGTGAACTACCTCACAGCACTCCCGTTATATATGTCCTTTTTGTGAAGATAATAGAGTAAAAGCAGATTGTGGAGAAAAACAAAAAACAGCAGAGTTTTCTGCTGTTTTATGAAATCGTAATCACTTCAAATCTACTGGACAATTCGATAAAATCTGCCATTCCGCTTATTTTACCTACAGTTAATTTTTCAGCAACACCGTAATGATCCACACAGGTCTTACATGCTAAAATCTCTACACCTTTTTCTTCAAGCTCTTGTAAATGTAACGATACGAATGAATCCCCAGTCATTGTAAGTACACCACTGTTCATACAAAATACAGCAGCTGGAAATTCATCCCTTTGCTTTAGCAACGTGAAATAGGTTTCTAGAATATTTTCACCCAATACTTGGTCGCCTCGTCCAAGCTGATTTGAACTTACTAAAATTACTTTATTTTTCATTTCTAACGAATCCCTAGAGCAATTTTTGCATAACGAGACATCATATCTTTATTCCATGGCGGATTGAAGACAATATCCACTTCCACATCCTTGATTTCCGGAATATCTGCTAACGCTCTTTTTACTTGGTCAACAATCGTTCCCGCTAGCGGACAGCCCATTGAAGTTAAGGTCATCGTAACCGTCACATTTCCCTCTTCGTCCATCTCTGTATTATACACTAAACCTAAATTAACAATATCCACACCTAATTCTGGGTCAATGACAAGCTCTAGAGCACCTAGTATATTTTCTTTTAAATCTTCATTCATTTTCTTCACTCCTATTATTTATAAATGTTTTCCAAACCATTCTACCGTTTCCTTCAGTCCTTCTCTGCTAACTTTGTGGTCAGCTTTTTCATCTGAGATAAAATGTAGTAGGTCTGGCTGTTTATGGTAATCATCCTTAATCTCTTGATAAAATTGATACGTTAAATGATAAGGGACCACTGGGTCTTTTTTTCCATGCCAAAATAATAATGGCCTGTTCTCAAGTTTTTCCGGCTGAAGACTCAAGTCATAATCTTGAAGGACAGCTAATTGTTCACTAATCTGTTTCTCAGTAAAAGGAAGTTTGAAACCCTGACTTTGTAAAAGGTCCATCTGCCATTGAGAAAATTTTTCATAAGCCGGCATCCCCATTAAACTGACCGCTGCTTTCACCCAGCTATACTTTGTTAAGGCACCAAGTGTTACAATACCGCCCATAGACGTACCAGCGAGTCCAATTCGTTCTTGATCAGCTAAGCCCTCATGAACATAGTATTCCTTAACATCTTCTAATTCATGGATCGTTTGGATAACAATTTTCCAAAAATAGCTGTACAGCTCTATTTCCGAATAAATATTTTCTTCCCTTTCTCCATGATATAAAGCTTCTGGAAGAATCACTCGAAAACCTTTTTCTGCTAATAAATACGCATAGTGGAGATTATGCTCTTTCGCGCTTGTAAAACCATGAATAAAAATAATCATTGGAAGCTTCTCTTGCTGCTTCCCCTTTTGAACAAGATGTAAAAGGGGGATATTTCTCAATAAATATTTTTCTACGATGATCACCTTGGATTGAACCTCCTGAAACCTCATTATATAAATTCTCTTAACGTTAAGGTGTGAATTTTTTTACAGTTTAGGTATAAAATTGTTAACATAGGACTTATAGAAAGAATAGTTTTTAAAGCTACTCTATTGTAGTGTAACATTTCGAAACATTATTTTCTAAAAGTATGATTTACAAACATGACAAAAGATAAAGAAGGAGTCCATATGACAGAGAGACACTTAATTGCACTTGACCTTGATGGGACGTTATTAAAGGATGATAAAACGATTTCTTTAAAAACAAAGGAGATCCTGCGAAAAGCCAGGAATGAGGGGCATATCGTAATGATTGCTACTGGAAGACCCTATCGCTCAAGTGAGCAATATTATCACGAATTAGAATTAGATACGCCAATCGTCAACTTTAATGGTGCTTTTATGCACCACCCACGAAACCCAGGATTTGGAATGTATCATGAGCCGCTTGATATTAAGGTAGCAAAGGATATTGTTGAAGCTTGCCGTTCTTTTCACTTTCACAATATCATTGCTGAAGTGATTGATGATGTATATTTCCACTATCATGATGAGAAACTTTTAGATATTTTCAGTATGGGTAACCCGAATGTTACTACAGGGGATTTACAAAAATTCCTAAAAGACTCTCCGACTAGCATGTTAATTCATACCGAAGAGGATCAGCTAAAAGTTATTCGCGACCATCTTTCAGCAGTCCATGCAGAGGTGATTGACCACCGCAGCTGGGCAGCACCATGGCATGTCGTGGAAATTATTAAAGTCGGTTTGAACAAAGCCGTCGGATTGAAAAAAGCAGCGGATTATTTCGGCATTCCTAAACAAAGAGTTATCGCTTTTGGTGATGAGGACAATGATTTAGAGATGCTCGAGTATGCAGGATATGGTGTTGCCATGGGAAATGCGATTGATAAAGCAAAGAATATTGCCAATGAAGTAACTCTCACCAACGAAGAAGATGGAGTTGGCGTATTTTTGGCTGACTTGTTAAAGATTAAATAATTCATTGGATCAAACCAGTGTTTACCTTATTGAATGTTTTTAATTTGAGCATACTATTTTTGTGAGGCAGCTTTAGCTGATTCGCACCAAGCTCTTTACATTGGAGGGATTCGAATGGGTAAACGAAACAAATCCAAACGCTTTGTCCAGCAAGGAAAGGATACCGTTAGCAAGCACGATGAACGAATTCCTTATCACATGACATATGCTGAAGCAGAAGCTCAGAAAATGTCCAATGTGCAAGAATCCTCGCTTGGAGGAATATAATATGGGCAACCAGTTGTTCCAGGAAGCACGAAGATTTGTTGAGATGGCCAAAACAGCCAACCCAGCTGACCGCGATTCTGCCATAGCGAAAGCAAAAAATGCTCTTAGTTCTGCTTTTGCCAATTCCACAGTCGCAGAGCAAAGTCAGCTCCAAGAAATGCAAACTGAGCTTGAGCAAGTGAAATAAGAAAGTCAAACAGAGAGAAAAGCTGACATAAACCCATGTCAGCTTTTCTCATTTATCCCTTCGGAAAAATCCAAAGATCCCAGTCGTTTGAATAATATTGGTGAAAGCATTCGGATCAGTTTCCCTAATAATTCTCTCTAAATCATATAATTCATAGCGAGTGATTACAATCATCAACATATCTTTCGTTTCATTTGAAAATGCCCCTCTTGCAGGAATCATCGTAATCCCTCTAACAAGCTGCGAATGAATAGCTTTCTTTAATTCATCCGATTTTTTCGTAATGATCATCGCTGTTAGTTTGTGGTGCCTTGTATGAATCGCATCAATGACTCTTGTCGAAGCATAAAGGGATACAATGGTATATAAAGCTTTTTCCCAGCCATATAGGAAACCTGCGGTAACGATAATGATAGCATTTAGGGTAAACATATACGTTCCGATCGGTTTATCTTTCATTCTCGATAATACCATTGCAATAATATCTAACCCCCCGGTCGAAGCCCCCCATTTTAATGTTAATCCGACCCCAACCGCTAAGATGACACCGCCAAATACGGCATTAAGAAGGATATCATTGGAAACCTCTTTTATCGGGATTAATTCTAAAAATAAGGAGGAAAGTGCCACGCTTAAAAAGCTGTACACCGTAAAGGATTTTCCTACCTTTAACCAGCCAAGAATGGCTACCGGAATGTTTAATAACAATAATAATAGTCCCATTGATACATTAAGCGGTGTTTGTTCACTTAAAATTTTGGAAAGTAATTGCGCAATTCCAGTAAACCCGCTTGAATACACATTTGCAGGTATTAAAAATAAATTTATTGCTAAAGCATTTAAAAATGCCCCCACAATGACAATCACAACTTTTTTTGCCTGAAGCCAAAGCATCACAACATCTCCCTTACATCTATCAAATAAGTATTTGTTCATTGTTTTTTTTTAGTGAAACCGATAAACTGATACTATCAATAAAACAATAAAAGCTTGAAAGCAGGTGAGCTAAATGCAAGTAAAAATACTAGCTGACAGCGCATGCGATTTACCAAAAGAATACTACGGAGAATCTAACGTTACATTATTTCCATTAAAGGTTCATATTAACGGAGAAGAATATGAAGATGTCAAGACGATTGATTCGAAAGCAGTATATGATGCCATCCGCAATGGTGAAGTTCCAAAAACCTCACAAGTCTCTCCTCAATTATTTGAAGATGTCTTTACAAAAATGGCTGAAAATAATGAAGATGGAATTTATATTGCTTTTTCTTCTGAACTATCAGGTACATATCAGACATCTGTTATGATTCTTGACCAAGTTAAGGAAAAATATCCAAACTTTAATTTAACGATTGTCGATACAAAATGTGCTTCCCTTGGTATTGGGCTTATCGTGCAAGAAGCAGCAAGGCTTGCGGCGGAAAATGCCTCTAAAGAAGAAATTTTAACGGCTATCAGGTTCCGTAGCCAACATATGGAACATCTGTTTACGGTTGAGGACTTAGACTATTTAGCAAAGGGTGGCCGAGTCTCCAAAGCATCTGCCTTTTTAGGAGGACTGCTGAATATTAAACCTATCCTTAATGTTGAAGATGGAAAACTGGTACCGATTGAAAAAATCCGCGGAAAAAAGAAGGTTTATCGACGTTTAATTGAATTAATGAAAGAACGCGGCGAGGCATATAGCGAACAGATTGTTGGAATCAGTCATGCTGATACCGAAGAGGCAGCATTAGAAGTGAAAGCAATGATTGAAGAAGAGTTACATCCAAAAGAGGTTTATATTTCATCCATTGGCTCGGCAATTGGAGCGCATACCGGTGCAGGGACGATTTCAATCTTCTTTTTAAATAAACTCCCATCATAATAAAAAATAAGCGGGCTCCCGCTTATTTTTTTGTCTAACTCCAGCACCTAAGCGCTGGAGCTTTTCTTTATTTATGATCTGTTTTCTTTGAATATTGATTTTTTCCAGCCTGGCGATTTTTTTCACGCATCATGTTTTTTTCGTGTCTCATGGCATTATGATCTTGGGCTTTTTTATCATTATCAGATGTATGCGGCATATCCTTACCCCTTTCAAAATTTCTACAGTTTATTGTCTGCTATTTGGATAGGGAGTATGTAATATGAACGTTAATCTTTTTTTACATATGTCCAGCTACCTTCCTGATAGACCTTCCCTTCTTTCATCAGCTTTCCAAGCGCACGTTTAAAAGCACCTTTACTTAATTGAAACCGTTCTTGAATATCTTCAGGCATACTTTTATCATTGTAAGGCATTGCACCGTTCCGACTCATTAAATATTCATAAATGCGTTCCGCATCAAGATCCTGAGCTTCTCCCTTTCGTGCAAGTAGAGAAACATTAATGGTTCCATCTTCTTTTATATCAATAATTCTTCCCTCAACTTTTTCACCTAAGCGCGGCTCAATTGTACGTTGTGACTCATGGATGAAACCTTTATAGCCCTCAATGGTAAAAACCCAGCTTCCAACCTTTGCAGTTCGATAAATGTGACCTTGAATATTTTTATTAAAATCTTTCCGGGTTGCTTCGGTGGATATTGATTGAATAATCGGATCGGTGGCCAGCTTTGCATAAAGCAGATTGTTTCGATCAACCTTTAAGGTGATGTAAAGCAGATCACCTACAGCAGGCCATACCGTCTTATGAACCGGAAGGTCGTCTGCACCTAGTAGTAGATCTTTTTTCAGACCAATATCTAAAAACACGCCAATCCTAGGATTTGTGTCGACCACTTTGACCCAAGCATATCGGCCAATAGAAATTTCCGGAATGGTTGTAGAAGCAGATAATCTTCCTTGCGAATCGCTAAAGAGAAACACCTCTACCTCTTCGTCAAGCTCATATTCCCGATCTGATTCATTTATATGGAGTAATACATCTTCTGTCCCATTTGTTAAAAAATAGCCAAAATCAGCTATACGTGCAACGGTTAAAGTAGTTGTTTGACCAATCAGTTCTTTTAAATCCATTATTATTCCCCTTTTTGTAGGTGGTTGTTTGACTTGCTATATTTTACTATAATGAAGCCATAAAGGGAAACTTTAGCAGGAAATCTACATACTGTTAAAATTATTTATTGGAGGTATTATTATGTCTAAAGATAGTTCATTTGATATTGTATCCAAAGTGGAATTTTCTGAAGTCACAAATGCTATTACGGCAACAATGAAGGAAATAAAAACTCGTTATGATTTTAAAGGCAGTAAAAGTGATGTCACACTGGATAAAGAAGAACTTGTTCTCATTTCGGACGATGAGTATAAAATGGATCAACTTAAAGACGTCTTGATGAGCAAAATGATCAAAAGAGGGCTTCCGATCAAAAACCTCGATTATGGTAAGGTTGAAAAAGCCTCTGGCGGAACCGTCCGTCAAAGAGCAAAGCTTGTTCAAGGCATCGATAAGGAAAATGCAAAAAAAATTAATACGATTATTAAAAATAGCGGTGTTAAGGTAAAAAGCCAGGTGCAGGATGATCAAGTCCGCGTAAGTGGTAAAAACCGTGATGATCTGCAAAAGATTATTTCATTGGTACGTGAAGCAGACCTAACCGTTGATGTCCAATTTATAAATTATCGTTAATCAGAAAAGCGGTAGCTCCTAGGCGCTGGAGCTAGACAAAATTTTTGAAGTCGAAGGAAATTCATCCTTCGGCTTTTTTCATTCATAATTTCGTTCAATTTCCCCAAAACTAATTTGGACAAAAAAGTGGAGGTAGATTGGATGAATAACCAAAAGCAGCAAAAAAAGGCATTTCCACCCCAACATCAAAATCAACAGCCTGGAATTGAAAGTGAGATGACCCCTCATCCGATTTCAATCGATCCGAACTATATAAGCGCTGGAAAACTAAAAGGAAAATCGGCCATTATCACTGGCGGTGATAGCGGTATTGGGAAATCAGTGGCCATCTATTTTGCCAAAGAAGGCGCGAATGTAGCTATCGTCTACCTAAATGAACATCAGGATGCCGAAGAAACAAAGAAGTTGGTCGAAGCGGAAGGAGTACAATGTCTGCTCATTGCCGACGATATTGGAAGTGAGGATGTATGTAAAGATATCGTCAATAAGACGATAAAGCAATTTGGGACAATTGATATTTTAGTTAACAATGCTGCCGAACAGCACCCTCAGAAAAGCCTATTAAATATTACTTCAGCCCAGTTGGAAAAAACGTTTAAAACAAATATCTTTTCTTATTTTTATATGGCAAAAATGGTCCTTCCTCATTTAAAAAATGGGGCAGTCATCATTAATACAGCTTCGATAACTGCCTATGAAGGGCATGATCAATTAATCGATTACTCCGCCACAAAAGGGGCAATCGTTACGTTCACACGTTCTTTGGCCAAATCACTAGCACCACAAGGTATTAGAGTGAACGGGGTTGCCCCTGGTCCAATTTGGACACCACTTATCCCTTCGACCTTTACGGAAGATCAAGTTGCCACTTTTGGCACTAGTACGCCTCTTGGAAGAGCTGGCCAGCCATATGAACTCGCTCCAGCTTATATTTACCTGGCATCCGATGACTCATCCTATGTAAGCGGACAAATACTGCACGTAAATGGGGGTACAGTTATTAACGGGTAAAGAACATGAGCTTCCTTATATTAAGTAAGGAAGCTCATTTCTTATTTATTCTACTTGATTCTTTTTCCTTCTCTTAAGAATCTGAAAAAGGAAAATCATAAATAAAAGATAGACAACAATTAGTGATCCAACTAGGGTCCAATTGATCCCGCTTTTATCAGCTAATACATAAATTTCAGCTTCATCACGATCAATGATGATGTCATATTGATTCTCTTCGCTGCGAGCAAGATCACCTTTCAGTAATCCACGAAGCTCTTTTCCACCTTCAAGCTGGTCATCCGTTAATGTAACTGTTTGTGATTCACTGGTATTATTAACGGCAATAACCGCCGTTTCATTTTGGTATACACGCTTATAAACAGCCATTCCATCCTGTTCATAAAGCATTTCCATCGTACCTTTTGTCAAAGAGGGAAGCTGATTTCTTAATTCGCCAAGCTTTGTAATAAAATCAATAAGCTCTTTTTCAGTTCTAAAGTTCATTTGCTTCCGATTATCGGGAGTCTCCCCACCATTTAAGGCAATTTCGCTTCCATAATAAACGAAGGGAATTCCCGGGACAGTATATGTATAGGCTAAAGCCGTTTTCCAACGAGCTCCTGGAAAATGTCGATTCTCAACAATGTCCCATGTAAACCTAGACGTTATCTCATTATCAAAAAAGTTTACAGTTAATGGCGGACCCTGCTCCTTGTCGATATTTGAGTAAAGCGGTTTAAACGATTGATCAGTGCGGGCAAAGACATTACGTAGTTCATTACTCTTCTTGTAATCAAATATGCTGTCGATTCCAGCATTTTCATATTGCTTCTGATCTAGCCTCCCCTTTGTTGAAGGGATACCAACGAGTAAAAATCCATCATTTTCTTTTTTTACAGCATCTGAAAAATTACGTAAAAAACTGATTGGCACATGATTTACCTCTGGGAGACTAAAACCATCAATTTTAGTTTGTTCTATCCACCATTTCGCTGCTTCAATTAAATACTGTTCTACTTCTTTATTGCTTTGGTCAAGATCAGGAAGATCATTCACCCATCCTTGTTCCATTTCTTGCTGATCCTCCCAATTAGTAATTCCTTGTTGAGGATGGAACCAATCCTGTTTTGCCGAATCTTTCACCCATGGATGATCCTCGGAAACATTATTCGTAACAAAATCAATGATGACCTTCATATCTCGTTTATGTGCTTCATTCACTAGTTTCTTAAATGTTTTTACAGAGCCAAAATGCTCGTCCGTTTGATAGAAATCATTTATCCAATAACCATGGTAGCCGCCATCTGTGTTATCGAAAATCGACGTCAGACGTATGGCAGTATATCCCATATCCTGTAGGTACTCTAATTTATCGATAATCCCTTGGAAATCTCCCCCGTTATAGGCTAAAGGATCTTGCGTATTCACATCGTGATCATTTTTCGTATCGCCATTGTTAAAGCGATCAACCATTAATGAATATACCGTCTCTTCCTGCCAAAGCCGCTCTTCTTTCTGGGCTAAAGCATCAGTTGGATTTAAAGCTAAAAGTAAACAAGTAATTAAAATGAGTGTAATAAAAGTTTTTTTCATGTTCATCCCCTTCTCTACACTCATTTTAATCTAATCATCCTACGAATCCAAATATTATACTGTGGTTAATTCACTATATTAATATTATAATCTTTAAACCAGATATGAAGCTGGACAAAGTATGCCAGTAACTGCGGACCTGTCATTAATTGCCCAAACCACGGTTCTTTGAAGGAATTCCCTCCTGACTGAACTAAATTTGTCAGTAACTGACGATCAAACAATTCAAAGAGAATGGATGACTTATCCAATGTGATTTCCTCCATCAGCTTCTGAACAGCAAACGTATACTCCGGATTATGTGTTTTAGGATAAGGGCTCTTCTTGCGATAAAGAACCTCTTCATGTAGAAACCCTTCAAATGCTTTGCGGAGAAGTCCCTTTTCCCTGTTTCCATACATTTTGATTTCCCATGGAATGTTCCATGCATATTCAACGAGACGATGATCAGCAAATGGTACCCTAACCTCAAGGCTGGCCCCCATGCTCATCCGGTCCTTGCGATCTAATAATGTCGTCATAAAATGAGTCATATTAATATAAAAAAGCTCCCGCCGCTTCGCTTCTTCTACACTTTCTCCAGCTAATTTTGGTGTTTCCGCGATTGCTTGATTATATTTATCCAATACATAATCCTTCAATTTCAATTTTTTCTGCCAATCTGCCCTTAATAACTGATTCCGTTCATTGACAGAACGCATCCATGGAAATCCGGGCCGCTCCAAATCTTGCTTCCGATGAAACCACGGGTACCCTCCAAATATTTCATCGGCACACTCACCAGAAAGACTGACAACAAAGTCTTTTTTTATTTCCTTACAAAACCAGAGTAAGGAAGAATCAACATCGGCCATCCCAGGGCAATCCCGTACATGGACGGCTTCTGTTAAATCCTTCACTAATTGTTGCTGAGAAATAGTTTTAAAATGATGTTTTGTATTAAATTGCTCTGAGACAAGCTTAATCCATTTTTCATCAGAATTTGGCTGAAATTCATTCGCTTTAAAAAACTGATCATTTCCTTCATAGTCAATGGAATAAGTATGAAGCTGCCCTTTTCCGCTGCTCTCAAATTCTTTGGCTGCAATCGCGGTAATGATACTTGAGTCAAGACCCCCTGATAGGAAGGTAGACAATGGAACATCGGAGACTAGTTGTCTAGTAACAGCATCTGTAACTAAAAAACGGACCTTTTCTGCCGTTTCATCTACATTATCCTTATGTTCGCAGCTCTCTACATTCCAATAGCGCCAAGTTTTCAATCCCTTTTTTGAAAAAGTTAGAGCATGGGCAGGCTTTAACTCTTTAATTCCTTTGAAAATTCCTGAACCAGGTGTTCTTGAGGGTCCCATCCCAAAAATCTCAGCAAGCCCTTCACGATCCAGTTCTGCTTTCATTCCTGGATTTGCTAAGATTGCCTTGATTTCGGAGGCAAAGATGATCCCCTTATTCATTTCCGTAAAGAATAACGGTTTTACCCCTAATCGATCCCTGCCGATAAAGAGCTGTTCTTTCAGTGAATCCCAAATCGCAAATGCATAGATTCCATTTAAATGATTGACACATTCTTCCGCCCATTCTATATAGGCAGTTAACAGAACTTCTGTATCAGAATGACCATTGAAAGAATATCCTTTAGTAAGGAGAACTTTGCGGATATCTTCAGTATTGTACAATTCACCATTGTAACAAATGGTGTAATTATTACCTTCCTTTTGTTTTGTCATTGGCTGTCTTCCGCCTTCAGGGTCAACAACAATCAGCCGCTTATGACCAAAACCAACATGAGTTTGGGTCCAAAGATTTGTTTCATCGGGTCCTCTCTTTGCAAGGGTTTTTGTCATTTTCTCAATGATGTCTTTTTCAAATCTAAGATCTTTTGAAAAATCCACCCAACCAGATACTCCGCACATAAATCAATCTCCTCTCTCCAGTTACCGTTTGTACTGGATGTTCATTACATGCTTTTATTCTATTCAGCCCAGAAAAATTGGTAAATTGTCCAATTTAAAGATAAACAAGTTATAAAATTTATCAAAGATGTCTACAAAGAAAATGAAAGCATTTGGCACGGAGGTTAAACATGAATCGACAGCAAAGAATGAGACTATATGATTTTCAATTAAGAGCTTATAATGAAGGAACTGTTGAACAAATTAACGATCAATGGATCTTTTTCGATGAGGAAACAGAAGAAGCAGCGATGATGGATGATTACCTTCAGCAAGAAATTGAAATCTTTCGATTGAACCGCTGGAGGAAAGGAATCTTAATGGAATCAGGAAAGATACGGTGCGGTAACGAATTAATCATGCTTCGGGACCATGATCAAGTTAGGATAAGGAAACATTTAATTTACTCATTGGAAAGATTATTAGAGGGGATTAATGATGATGCCTTTATTCAATTTGTCACTACTTTAAATTCACTTGATTTTTCCATTTATGATTGTATCTATTGTTATAACCACTTATCTTTCTTATCAGATGACAATCGGAAAGATGGGGTTAATTTTATTGTCTTTGATAATCAAGAACAAATATGTAATGTCCAACATCATTTTTGCTACTTTGAAAAGGTAAATGATCGCTTTGAATTTACGTTAAATACAGGCAAACGACTAGTGATTGAGAAAATCATCTCATAGAAAAAGGCTGCTAAATTTTAGCAGCTTTTTTTCTAATCCAGCTTCAGCGCCTAGGGGCTCGGGGTAATAAGCCAATCCGTCAAGAAGGTCAAAAAGCGACCTTCTTGACGGCTCGTCTTATGCCTGTCGCCCCTGGACAAGGCACTTCCGCTTTTTATTATGGGTTTAGAAAAGACATAGGTAAGGAGAATCCTAAGTATAATACTAAGGCTAATGCGATGACAAACTGAATCCAAAATACTTTCGTATTTCTTCCACTAATTGTACGGGATAAGATCATTTCAAATAGTCCAATTACCCATAAACCAACGATGGCTTTCAATATATACATGAGAGTGATGTTATGAACCTGAGTTAGCATCAAAATCCCAGTAGCAAGAATGACCAAATATAACACTCTTAAAATCATTTGGACTATTTTAGCACCTTTTGCCTTTCCGCCTTTAATTAAGAAAAGTGCAACTACAAATAAAATGAGCGCTAAAACCCATCCCGTAATATGACCATGAATCATTCAATGTTCCTCCTTATGTATAAACACATTATTCGACAATATCATAACATAGCCACCATTAAAATACGAAATAATTAAACCTTTCAGCGAAGCTTTTTAGGCGAATGTATCACATTACCCAAACCCATACATAAGATAATAGGAGAATAAAGGAAAAGGGTGTTGTTTATGCCAGCAATTGTGGGAGTTGCACAGGTCATTTCAATTGGAAGCAGCTCGGTTTTTCATATAGGTGATGTTTACAAGATTATGCCGTTCTCTTCCGCAAAAACTTTCTCTGGTGCTGGTTCCTTTAATACAGGTGAAAGTTTAAGAGTGAATAATAATAATTTAAGTAATACGAACACTTACGATTCAGATATCATCGATCAAGGAAATTTCCTTAATGCATAAGGAATAGGTGGTTAAGCATGAATTTTTATATCCAGCAGTCCATTCAAATCCATTTTATTAAGATTGATAGTATAACGAATTCTTCTGTCCTGCAAATTGGCAGTGCTGGAATGATCAAACCTTCTACTCATCTATATAATACAGGGGGGTTTACCGAGCCAGCTCCTATGGCTGGAGCTGCTCCTTCAGGAGGGATGCACTCTAGTATTGCCGTGCCTTTGACAAGCTCGCAATAGGGGTAGTTGATACACAGTGAGGTGATGGTATGTATCAGGATTATTCTCAATTTTTTCAATGGGTACAGCTGACCCTACAATCACAGGAAAATAAAATTGCTGCTCTGGAAAAAACGATTCAAAAAATGCACGAAGAAATAAAACAATTAAAGGAAAAGCCCCATATTCAAGTAGATAAGATTGAATATAAATTTGATCAATTAAAGGTTGAAACCCTTGAGGGAACGTTAAACATTGGCTTAAATCCTTCAGATTTGTCTTCTATAGAGGACTTTGCCGTTCAAAATCAATCAGTAGCTACACCTGTTTCGCCAAAAGTAAAAATGCAGCGATCGATGGTCATTGAAGAAACAATATATCGGTATTTAGAGACAGAACTTCCAATAGTATATGAAGAAATGTTAAAAGAATTAAATGTTCGTTTGGATGGCTCTTATTTAGAATTTATTAAACAAGATATTATTAAACAACTGCCAAGCAGGATTGATTTCCATTTAAAAACTTCAGCTGGTAAAGAGCATGATAGTCACTCTAATCCTGAGGGGACCATTATTGACTTGTTAAAGAAAGAAATTAAAAACGGTATGATGATTTTTATAAATCATCTTCCAGAGAATGTGAAAGGAATGAATACCCAATGATCTTTGAGGTCTATAATCGCGATCTTCATGTCGATACCATCAGTATTCTTGGAGTCGCCAGTTCTTCTTTAGTCCTAGTAGGAGATACTGAAACCATTCAATTAGCCTCTACTTTTGACACACCACCGGAGTCACTCATAATTGGACCATTTGTTCCACTTTTTTAGGAGGGATTCTGATGCTTCAGAGAACTTCTGTTGTCGATGTACTTAAAATAACTTCAGCATCTTTTTCCTCTACGATCCAGCTGGGTGATTCAAAAATCATTAACGGGGCTTCTCGTGCCTTAGCGGTCCAACGGGAGGCAGATGTGTTTTATGGGAATGAAGGGAATTTTTCTGCATACTCTGTGTTCACAGAGCCCATTCCTTTTCAACCTATAACGGAACAGCTAAAAATGTCTGTTCAAAATTTAAAGCCATTAATTAAGGTTAATAATATTTCTATCCTAGCAATGTCTTCAGCTGCCATCCTTCAGGTGGGGAATAGTGAAATGGTCTCACTTGAAGCCAGAGTAAAACATATTAGGCAGCTATTCCATAAAGAGGATGAACAGTGACAAGGTCTTAGGCATATGCTAAATAGTATTAATTGAAGTTCCTATAGAGAAGGATGTTTTTTCATGCCAGCGATTATTGGCCCAGTACAAATCATTAATGTAAGTGGAGGCATTGTCCAATTTGGAGATACGGTCTATATCTCTCCTAAAAGTGCCGCAAAAACATTTGCGGGATCAGGGGGTTTTAATACAGGAGCGATTATTATCACAGCCAGTGGTTTAAGTGGCACCAATGTACTTGATACCAATTTGGTCGATCAGCCAATTGCCGGGAATAATTAAAAAACGACATAACCAAGACGCGGTTATGTCGTTTTCTATTTTACTTTTCCAGTTGTAAACTATGTGCACCATCAAAGAAAAATAAATATCTTTCATTTATTTTTCTTTTCCAGATTTGTTCTAATGCTTTTGTGTATAGATTAATTTGCAGCTTATATCTTTCTTCAAGGATAGGTTTTGCCTGCTCGAAACCGCCTTTATAACGATCGGTTATGCCATCTGATTTAAAGTCGACCAGGACGAGTCCCTTTTCATCTTCAAAAACACAATCAATAATCCCTTGTACAAATATTGATTCATCATCACCCTTCCAAGAAGGATAGACAAGAGAGGCAGGTAACGCGAGGGTAAATGGAATTTCTCGATTCACTGTTATTGCGTTAGTCATTCTCTTTCCTAATTCAGATTGGAAGAATTCAAAAATTAGCTTTGAATCGACTACCTCCGCCTGTTCGGGGGTTAGTAATTCATTGTCTACCATCCACTTCACTTGATCTTCAATCGAGGTCAAGCTAATTGGCTTTGTTAAATCCACATGCTGCATAACCATATGGAGCGTCGTCCCACGCTCAGCAGGACTTAACGATTTCTCCTGCATAAACTTTGGCCGTTTAATAATGGATTTTTTAAATTTACTGATCAGCTCTGTACCACTATGCTCATCAGATATCTCTCTTTGCCGTTTTATTTCAGATACCGATTGTTTGGAGCGATGCAACGCTGCTTCATTAAATGCATACTCCCAGGTTAAGCGTGATTTAATTTCTGCTTCGTATGGAGATTGGAACGGAACCTTTTCCTTTTTCTCCACTAAGTCAAGGTAATCGTCCTTTTCAATCGCTGTCTCCATTTCTTGATTTTTAATTTCTTCCGCAGACAGGAGTGAAACTTTCCATGATGATGGATGACAAGTAATCTCCTCGGAAACAAGAGAGCCAGTATTTCCCTCTTTCCTTAAATTACTACAGTCTTGATGTCTGATTAACGCTGGTCCAATCCAATCTATATAGCTGTTTGCTGCGGCCCTCTCATAATCCTGGAGGAGCCACTCTTGATTTGTAACCGCTTCATTCCATTCATCGATTGTTTTATCTGCATCCTTTAATGTTCCAACTAAATATAGCTTTTCCTTAGCTCTTGTTAATGCAACATAGAGAACGCGCATCTCCTCGGCAAGCATTTCCATTTTCTTTTTCCTTTTAAAAGCAATTTGCGGCAGTGAAGGATAGGTAATCCGTTTAGCTGCATTAACATATTTGGCTGCAAATCCAAAGTCCTTATCGAGCATATAAGATTTACGAATATCCATCATATTAAAGGTCCGCGATAACCCTGCAATAAACACGACTGGGAATTCCAAACCTTTACTGCTGTGAATCGTCATCATGCGGACGACATCTTCTTGCTCACCAAGTGCTCTGGCTGCACCAAGATCGTCGCCTCTTTCCATCATTCGTTCAACAAACCGTAAAAAGCGAAACAATCCCCTGAATGATGTTTTTTCATATTGACGTGCCCTATCATACAAGGCTCTTAAATTAGCTTGCCGTTGCTTTCCACCTGGCAAACCTCCGGCAAAGTCATAAAATTGTGTATCCCTGTATAATTGCCAAATTAATTCCGAAAGCGCCCCTTGTCTAGCCATTGATCGCCATTCTTCCAATCGGTCATAAAAACGGCGGATTTTTTCATAGAATTCCTCTGTTCTTTCCGTTGGTGTACTCCCGCAAAATGCTCTAACAGCATCCCAAAAGGTCCCCTTCGCTTGAAGACGAACAACCGCTAATTCCTCCTCATTGAGTCCAACGATTGGTGACCGCAGCACTGAGGCCAAGGGAATATCTTGAAACGGATTATCAATGACCCGTAAGAGTGAAATCATGATCGCCACTTCTGTTGCTTCAAAATACCCAGTTGAAAGGCTCGCATAAATGGGGATTCCTTGTTGTTTGAACTCTTCCATGATTTGCGGAGCCCATGTCATCGAGCGGAGTAAAATGACCATGTCACGGTACATAATTGGTCGGTAAGATTTCGTTTTGGGATTATAAACTTGAGTTCCTTCAGCTATTAATTCTTTGATTTTTGCCGCCATCACCCTTGCTTCTAACTGTGATTTTTCTAAATCGACAGCATCAAAAAGGAAAGGATCTGGTTCATTCTCCCCCTCTTGCTCTATTGCTCCTTCCTTCACGTCATTATTTTGATTGATTAGCAAAAGCTCTACTGGATAGGGCTCATCTTCAGGATAAGGAGCTCCAGGTCTCAGCTCTGCTGCCTCATCATATTCAATCTCTCCAACCTTTACGCCCATCATTTGCTTGAATAAGTAGTTCGTTCCTTCCAGCACTTCTTTACGGCTGCGAAAATTTCGTGCTAAGTCAATTCTTAACCCCGCGTTTTCGCCATCCAGCCTGAACCTTTGATACTTTCCTAAGAATAGATTAGGCTCTGCAAGGCGAAAACGATAAATCGACTGTTTGACGTCCCCGACCATAAACCTATTGCCATTCTGTTCATCTTCTTTTGAAACGAGTTTTAAAATCGTTTCTTGGACCATATTTGTATCCTGATACTCGTCCACGAATACCTCGTTAAAATGATCACGATAGGCGCTGGCTGCTTCTGAAGGAAGAAACTCTCCCTCGGGTGATATTTCTCCCGTTAATATTTCTAAACAGTAATGTTCCAAATCCGCATAGTCTACAAGCCCTTTATCCCGCTTCGCCTTTGCAAAACGATTGGAAAAAGTACTGACAAGATGAACAAGCGTAACAATGAGCGGACTCATTTCCACCATATCATGTAAGAAACTCTCTGGCTTTCTAGAAAATAATTCATCCTTAAGATCTTGAATTTTCTTTTTTGCCTTATCGCGGAGTTTCTGTGCTTTTTCTGTTAATTCTTTATCATAATCGTCACCTTTAACAGGCTTTGCTCTCGAAAAGGACCATGTCTGCATCGCCTGAAAAAGAGTTGTCCATGATTCCTGCTTCGCACGGATTAGTGTATCAATGACATTTAGGTCATCCAAGAAATTATCTGCTCTTGGTGCAGGACCACCAGGAAGTTTTGTCAATTCTAATCCCCGTTTAATCATTTCCCTGGCTGCTTCTAATTGAAGCTCAATATCTATCATGAGCGCCTGGATAAAAGGAAGCTCCTCAGTATTCGTCACGTTCGATACATCATACATGTTAATCATTGATTGTAAATATTGCTCCGGTAATGGATTGGAACGGGCAAAATCATAAATAGAGCGGACAATCTCCATCAGCGCTGCATCACTGCGGTCACTTGTAAACGAATCAACCAATTTAAAAAATGGCTCATTATCTTTTTTTCCGTATTCCTCTTCAAAAAGTTCATCCATTACTTCATCTCTGATTAATTGGGCCTCTGTTTCATCTGCAATCCGGAAACCTGGATCTACATCTATTAGGTAATAGTACTTGCGGATGACCTCCATACAAAAGGAGTGAAGTGTCGATATCGATGCTTTATTGAGTAAACCTAGCTGTTTTCTTAAATGCCTTGACCTTGGGTCTTGATTAATTGCCTTTTCTAATGCTTCTCCGATTCGATGTCGCATCTCGGCTGCGGAGGCATTTGTAAATGTAACCACCAGCAATTCATCAACATTTATTGGTTCTTCTTCTGATAGAATTTTTTGGATAATTCTTTCGACCAATACCGCTGTTTTTCCGGATCCAGCAGCTGCTGCTACGAGGATATCTTTATTTTTTGCCATGATCGCTTTCCATTGATCCTCTGTCCAAGTTGCTCCTTCTGGCTTTGGTGGAATCACATAACTACTCATTCCCTTCCGCCTCCTTCCTAATTAATTCAAAGATGGAATCATTCGATTGTGGAGAAAGAATTCGGTAATGATTGTTTTCGATCGATTCATCAAATTGACACACCGATTTAAAAGCACAAAAGGTGCAAGGTGTTTTATCCTTTAATTTAAATGGAGCAATTTCAACCTGTCCATCGATGATGTTCTCTCCTGTTTTCTGATATAACCCACGGACAAATTTTCTTAGTTCCTCAAATTCATTGATACTTGCAACTTTAGATTTTTTCGAAAGATTTCCATCCTTTTTAATCCCGGCTGCAATAATACTTGAATCCCCAGATTCGAGCGTTTGGTCCATCATTCTAATGACATTTTGATCTGCCAGCATTAAACCGTTCATCTTAAATTTTTTCATAATTTCTTTTTCAAGTTCTTCTACCGTCAATAATTTTTTCGTATTTACCATTGGGTTATGAACATGAAAATAGAGAACTCCTGCAGGGCTCGCCTTCATTTCCACTAATTCATCTGAATGTGTCATGACGATATCCAAGTAGGTTAACATCTGTAAAGCCAGTCCATAATATACTTCACTTAAATTGACATCCTTTTCACTCGATTTATAATCGATAACCCGTAAATAGATATGATCATTGTCAGCCTTTGCCTGATCAACCCGATCGATACGACCAGCTAGTTCCATTCGTTTCCCATTTTTCAATGAGAAGGTGAGTGGCGGCAATTGTCCATTTCTTCCAAAGCTCAACTCCAAACCGATGGGAGAAAATCCACTCACTTTCGCATGTTCACTTAATACAAGTGAAGCACGGGTAATGATTTGCTCTAATTTACGTTTAATATAATGATGCCGCTCGGAGCTAAGTAAGATTTCATTTTGCAGCTTTGGTGCTAACTTCTCAACTGCCTCTCTGGCCAAGTCACCACATTGCTGCCTGGTAAGATTAGCCCAGGAAATTTTCTGCTCATTTACGATATCTGAAATATGCTTTAATGCTGCATGGAATAATTCCCCAATATCAGGTGCTTCCAATCGGAAAATTTGCCTTTCACGAAGCTTTAGTCCATGTTGAGCGAAATGAGAAAATGCACAACCATTAAACAGCTCCATCCTAGAAACACTAGCTTGAATGGTGTCACCATACAATTCATCCGCTGTCTCTTTCGATAACTTTACGGTTTGATTGGAGTAAAACAGACTTGAGAAAACTTTTTCAGCCCTCCCCTTCCAATCACTATCAAGATATAAATTATATACATCCCACCATACATCTGCGATAGGATAATTACGTTTTTTCAATTGCAGCTGAGTGTTTAAGTACGAGAGGGTCGTTGGTAAATTTGCCACAAACTGGAGCTGTGCCTCTTTCGTTAACTCAGATGGGTCTGTTACATAAGAATGTTCCTTTACGTCTGGGAACATATCTTTAAGTCTCTTAATATAGGAAGAGGGTATCAATGCTTTCCCTTCATCATTCGCAAGTGGATAGCTGACATAAAGCAACTCAGTTGGTGTAGTTAGTGCTTTATAGGCGATGAAGTTCTCATCAAGCAAGCGGGTCCTGCTGCTTGGAGCGATTGTTATACCCGCTGCTAACAGCCGTTCTCGATCTTCATCCAGCAAGATTCCATCGTCTGCGATTTTCGCTGGTAATACCCCTTCGTTTAATCCAATTACAAAAGCTGCTTTAAGATCTGAAAGCCTTGATTTCTCTAAATCCCCGATAATTACCTGGTCAAGAGCCGGTGGTATTAAGGAAAAGTGAAGGGACTCAAAGCCTGCATCTAAAATAGCGGTAAAGGATTTTAAGGAAATCGATTCATCTCCTAAGATTTCAACATACTGATCTAATAAATCAATAACGGCATTCCATACTTGTTCATGCTCTCGCATTTTTACAAGATTACCTTTTTGCTCGGCTGCCATTTTCCAGCTTTCCAGTTTTGCTGGAACATCTAACTCTTCCAAAAATAAATAGATCGCTTCACAGAGTTTTCGACCCGTATCAGCTTTATTCAAACGTCTTGACAAACGTAGAAGTGGAGCTGAAATCATGAGTTTTAACTCGTTGAGTTGCTGCTCTATCTCCTTTTCAGCATCTGTTTGAACATTTGCCTCAAATTCTAAGCCTTGAAAACGTCTGTATGTCCATCGCTCCTTTTTCGTCCATTTACTCCCCTTGACCCCGTGTGCAAGAACATAGTTTTCAAGTTTATCCATTTTTTCTCGCATTCGGCCTGCGTTTTCCTGCAATGGATATACTAATTCTGTTTTTATCACTCTAAAGACAGGCTCGTACCTCCAAAAGGAATTAATGACTTCTAGACTTGAACGAATCAATTCGATCAAAGGGTGGTTCAACATCGTCCTCTTTTGATCGATAAAAAAGGGAATCTGATAATCAGTGAATAGCGGCTCAATAAGTTCATGATAATCATTTCCATTTCTGATCAATAACCCAATATCTCGATAGCGAAAATCTTTTGTCCGGACCAATTGACGAATTTCCCGTGCGATTCCTTCAATCTCTGCACGGCGATTAGCAGCATGACCAATATGAATCGCAGTTTGTCCATGAAAAGGGATTGCCGGACGGGAATCAAACTCTTCCTCTAAATGTTGTAACGATGTCTGACTCCATTTTTGCTGTTCTGAAAGAAGAATTGGTTCTTCTATTTCAATCCCTTCAGCTTTCGCTATTTCTATAATGGAATAACATGCCTCACTTGTTAATCGAAACAAATCAAGCTCATCCGGACTAGTTTCAAAATGTGATTGATTGGAAGTTATGGCAATGGTCACCCGATTACAATGCTTCATTAACTCTTTTAAGACCATGTATTCTTGTGGTGTAAAGCTATAAAAACCATCTATATAGATTTCGGCATCTTTTAAGTAGACTGATCCTGATATTTTTTCGGAAAGCAAATGAAAATAATCCTCTGAGTCAATATATTTACCAAAGACCTCATCTTCAAATTTTCGATAAATTAATTCTAAATCGGTCAGCTTGTCTTGTAAGACTTTTGCCGCAGTCCCTTCACTGTTTGCTAATATAAGTTCTTCAGGTCTAATACAATAGCGCTTAAATTCGGTTATCATATGCTCTATTTGCTGGACAAAGCCTTGTTTATCTGCCGCCCGTTGAAATAATTTCAAATGATCCTTTTGATCTTCAATAATTTTCCGAATTAACATGTTTAAACCAACACTGCTTAAATGATAACGGCTTATGCCCCCGGTCTCTTGGAGAATCCTCCAAGCTAATCGCGAGAAGCTGTACACCTGCGCTCGTATCATACCGCCTATCGTTTGGTCAGTTACCAAGTGATATTCACTCGAAAAAGTCATCTGTTCAGGAACGATATAAATAATTGGTTTTCCATCCGGATTTGCGATCAGAGCATTTTTTATTTCATCTAGGCACAAGTTAGTTTTTCCGCTGCCGGTTCTCCCAGTGATCATTCTTAAAGACATGATGTTACCTCGCTTTCCGCTTACCTTACATTAATAATCTTGTCTTTTATTCTATCATAATATGGGCACAAACGTTTGGAATAGCATCAAGAGCTTAAATCCAAAATTGGTAATCCTTATTCTAAACTTTGGCCATAATAAAAAGCACGATTTGTTCGTGCTTGCTTTAAAATCGCTATGTTAAAACTCGACATCGAGCTCGTTTAACGGCCAGTAGCGGAGGTCTACTTTTCCTACTACTTGGTCGACTGAAATGAAACCAAAGTGCCTACTGTCCCAGCTTCCAAGTCGATTATCCCCGAGAACGAATAATTTGCCCTCCGGTACAATATTTACACCGGTAATTTCCTTTAAGCTAAAGTCCCCAGTGAGCTTTATACCTGGAATTTCCTTTTTATATATAGATAAAAACGATTCCTTGTATTTTTCTCCATTAATATATAATTGATCATTTTTATAGACAATTTTATCCCCTGGCAGCCCGATAATCCGTTTAACAAAATCCTCTTTTTCGTTCGCATGGAAGACAATAACGTCGAAACGATTTAATTCACTAATATGGTAGCCAAGCTTATTAACAACAAGTTTATTTCCGTCCTGAAGTGTAGGCATCATAGATTCCCCGTCAACAATATAATTTGAAAAGAAAAAGGTTCGAATAAAAGCAAAAATAATAATTCCAATTGCAAATGCTTTTACCCATTCGATGCCTTCTTTTTTCCATTCAATCTTCATTTAATCTCCTCCTTTTCTCCAACTCTTTTCTTCTATCTAATTCTTCATTATCGGCATTTTCAATCGCTTTATTCATTCTTACTTCGATTCTTTTGCCAACATACCAAAGAATAAATATAACTAAAAAGACAATAGCTGTACGATAAGGCTGAGTAATCAATGAACGCAAATCATAACCCACAAAACTAATCGTAAAGATCATCACCATTTTACCGATAGACACTGCTAGCATGTATTGATATATGCTGATTTTTGAAAGCCCCGCTACTACATTGACAACGACTGATGGTGTAAATGGAAAACATAGCAGCAAGAAAAGCGGACCAAAGCCATGGCGGTCAACCCAATCCATCATTTTTTGGACTTTTGGGTGTTTTGATAGAAAGGCAAAAATCCGCTTTTGTCCAAACCTCCGTATGAGCAAAAAAAGCAGCAAGGCACCTACACAAGAACCCAGCCAGGAATATAAAAATCCTAACCATAATCCAAAAGCACTCGCATTTGCCATCACAAAAATAAATAATGGCAGAAACGGTAAAAATGCCTCTAGCATCGGGAGCAAAATTCCCGGTATCGGCCCAAAAGACCGATACCTCTGAATTAGCTCCATAATATTTTCAAGTGTAAACCATACCTTGATTGCTTCAAAGTCCATACGAGTATGCTCCTTTTATTCTTGCAAATACAATTTTCCGAAATGTTATTGCTCGATAAATTGATGGAATGCTTCTTTATTTTTCTCTAAATCTAAAACCAAAACATCCCCTTCTCCTTTAATGGTATCATCTTTATAACCATTATCAATCGGTATTCTAAATGTTTCAACTGCCCCTCTGTCCTTTGAGAGGAAATCCTTTGCCATAAATAATATATCTCCAGTATCCATGTTCGTATTAATATAAGGGGTTACAACGCCTACTAATTTAGGCAGTTTCGCAATCGTTTGAATCCCTGAAAGCTGCTCACCAATTGCCTGCAATGCTTGCTGCTGGCGTTTAACCCTTCCAAAATCTCCAATCGCATCATGTCGAAAACGGACAAAGCTAAGCATTTGGTCACCATTTAATCTTTGCAATCCTGGTTCAAGTGGCGTATCTACATACGCTTCCATTTTCTTTTCAACGTCTATTTCAACACCATTCGGAAAAGCTTCATCGATTAATTGGACAAACCCTTCAAAATCAACTATGGCATAATATTGCAGGTCAATATCGAAGTTTTCCTTAATCGTTTGCCTCACGAGCTCTGGTCCCCCGCTCCCGCGAGTAAATGCTGAATTTATCTTATGCTTACCATGACCGGGTATAGTAACATAGATATCCCTCATAATAGAGGTAAGTTTATAGGTCCCTTTATCTTCATTATAATGGGCAATCATGATCGTATCTGCCCGTGATTTTTTTTCATTCTCCCTTGCATCGCTGCCTAATAAGAGAATATTTGTCGCGCCGGATTGATCTTTTTTTCCTTCAAATTCATAAACTACATTGTTTACATTATTCTCTTTGTTTACATCATTGATTTGGTCTAATGATTGGTTTACTCCTTGTTTATATTGATAATAAGTATAGCCAGCCCCTGCCCCAATAAGTAAAAACATGACTAGAAACACACGTGTCCATCTTATTTTTTTCTTTTTATGATGCTTATCAGATCTCATACATGACTCACCCATCTGTGTAATATTTTTATTCCAATACATTTGACAGTATTTATCACTCCAAAGTTTCTACATTTTTTCATTTTTCCCTAGATAATATCCTTCTATCAAAACTTTCTCATATCTGTACCATTTTTTGCAAGAATAAAAGTGGAAGAGCCTCTAGTCTTAGGAGCTGGACAGAAAAAAACGCAAGCTTTTTTGCATTGCGTTTTAGATATTTATTTAGTATGATACTTATATAGGAACAAATGTTCTATTCTTAAAGAAAGGAGCCTGTAATAAGATGACCCGTATTCCTGAAGAAGATCGAAACATTATGGAAAAAGCCATCTATTTGCCGATGGTTCTTATTGTTTTAAATCGGGATTTAGACGTTATAGAGAAAAGTCCATTTAAATTAAAGAAGCCTTATTTAGAGTTAATTGAAGAAACAATGAAGATCATTCAGAAGGAAATTGTAGAGGTTAAACAATATATGAAAAAGAACAAACTTCAAGTGATAGAAACAAAACGGGACGATGCATTTACGATGTATACTTTTTTATATAAGGGCTATGAAGAAAATCATAATTACTTTAATCCCCGAATACGAAATAAAGTCCAAGAATTAATGGCAGCTTATTTCTTAAAACATCAGTCCCGTTAGTCTTATGAATCACACTTACTTTGTAGGGATATTTTTTCTCCCATATTTAGAAGCGGTTTCTGATGCCTCTACAGACATCTGTCTTGGAAACAAATAAAATGATTTTCTCTCATGATATTCAATTCTATGCATTAACTTCTTAACAAAATGTGATGTTCTTAGGACTTGATTATTAATCGAACTGAATGGTACAGGGAATGGAAATGACTGTTTGTTATGGAAAGTAATTAATGTTTCTTGAGGACTAATTCGTTCATATGTATCGATATGTTCATTTGAAATCCAAATACATTCTTGTCTGTTCGGCGATGTAGTAGGAAAGAAAAATATGCGGTTTGTTGGATCAATGGCAATTGGACTCTTATGGGTAATCCCCATTAATTGTCTAGTACCATTCTTTCTGCCTTCATAGTCGCTGCCGAAATACTCACAGCTTTTTCTGATGATATCAAGCGGCTTGAACGGTGATAAGAATACATCCTCCACTTCAAAAATCTGCGAATAAATTTTACTGCCATATACACTTGGTTTAATAAACATGGTATATGGGTTTACCTCATATTCTTCAATTTGCTTGTGCTTCAATATCTTCAACTCCTATTAAGCAATTTCCTTCATCATAACACTTTTTGGTAAAGGGAGATGAACATTTCTATATTGTTGCGAATTTATTCACAAACTTCCTTGGATTCCCTTTTCGGAAAATTGTAAATATTCATTGATAATATCAGAAATATCCCATATAATATTAAAAAGCATCTGAGGTGATTTTCATGAACGAGAAGTCATACACGGAATTAATGAAAATTGCTGCCATGAAACGCCAAAGGAAAGAGAATTTCGTCCAGGATTTGTACATTGAAATGCTCTTATCTGAAATCCAATTAACAGTGGAAAAAGAAAAGTTATTAAGCAAAATTGATACTGCCATTGACCATCGGGACAAAAGCTCCTTTTACCATTTGTCACTTCAACTCAGAGATCTAAATAAGCGATTTGGAACATAAAACGCATGAGAACCGTCGGAAATCGGCGGTTTTTTCTTTGGTAGCACATAAAAGATATTTAAACATACAATATGTTACATCCGCTTGTTATTTCAGGATATGGACAAGACGGCAGGAGGTTAAAACTGTGAGTGTATCCGTTGTTATTCCTGTACAAGATGAGGAAAATACACTTGGTCCTTTATTGAAGGAAGTCAAAAAATTAAACCCACTTGAAATAATCGTGATAGTCAATGGCTCAAATGACAGAACTGAGGAAATCGCAAATTCTTATGGCGCTAAAATAGTGCATTATCAACAAGCATTAGGAAATGATGTCGGAAGAGCAATTGGTTTCAAGTATGCTTCAGGTGATATCATATTATTTTTAGATGGGGACATTATTATTTCTTATAAAGAACTAATCCCCTTTATTGACGCGATTCAAGCAGGATTCGATATAGCACTGAATGATCTTTCGTATTTGACTAAGCAGAGAAATTGTCCCCATTTTACGACCGTTTGCAAATTGGCTGTGAATAACTACCTAAAGAAAAACAATCTATCCCTCAACTCCATGCTCGCCGTACCGCATGCAGTAAGGCACAAATCGATTAAGAAAATTGGCTGGAAGAATCTCGCTGACCCAATTCTTTTTCAGGCTATGGCTGTTAAACACGGACTTCGAATTTGTGCACCGGCGTCAGTCGATGTCATTCAAACAAACAGAATTCGGCCAGTCCATAGCAAGTTAGATCCTAATACCTGTTACCCTATTACCACAAGCAGAATTATTGGAGATCATCTGCGTGCAATTTCTTATATAACTAATAAATTGGGAGTACAGGGAGGACACTTTCATAAAAACCATTACGGAAAGATAGCTTATAAGCTACTTACGAATCCATTAAACTTTAATAAAAATGCTAAGTATAGTGCCATTATCGATATTCATGATGAAAATCAATTGATTTTTCCGATCATTGAACAAGTAAAATTAGCAGGAGTGGACGAAATTATCTTAGTAGTTAATAAAGTAAGCAACGAGTTCGTAGCGCAAGCAGAGGCTACAGGCACGGCAGTGATTGTTATTCATGAGAATTTCAGTCTAATGGCTGCCAGAGTTGTCGGTGCCTACCACGCAAGCGCGGATATTTGCCTGTTCGTTAGCAGCGAGGAACTGTTCTTGGCCAAAGATTTAGTACCATTCCTTCTTACTATTGAAAAAGGTGCTGATATTGCATTGACTGATCGAAAAAAACTACTGGATTCCTTTGATCCAGATGATTCAATTAGTATTGGACAATATTTTGTAAATATGGCTGTAAATCGTCCAGATTTATACAATAGTAGCCTCCATTTCACTCCATATGCAATTCATAAAAAGGTTTTTAAGACAATAGGTTATGAGACCTTCATTTCACCCTCCTTTGCACAGCTAAAAGCAATCATAAAAGGAATTAGTATCCAGTCAGTTCCACCATCTAAGATGATTCATTTCAGTCAAAGTACTGTAAATATCGATCAAGTTCTCGGGGATCAGTTAGAGGCACTAGCTTATCTACTCAAGAAAACAAATGAACGCGGGGGATTTACTGACGGTGAGAGAAAACGCGAATATTTACAGTAGTAAAGAAGATTTTAAGTTATGAAAGAGGCGATCCGCTAATGGATATAACCTTATCTATTATTATTCCATTTTGGAGTAATAAAGAAGAATTACAAAAAGTGGTCTTAAATGCAAGGAAGCTAAATCCCCTAGATATAATTGTCGTGGCCGACCAATCTTCTGACAAAATGGATGAATTGAAAAAACTTGGTTGTAAAGTGATTATGAAGGATAAAAAGCTAAATGAGAATACAAGACCAGTTCTCGGTGTTAATGCCGCTAAAGGAAATATATTGCTATTTTTAGATGGAGATAGGATCATTTCCCCAGCAAAAATATCAGAATTCATCGAGCCTCTTCTCACTGGAAAAGCGTCGGTTGTCTTAAATAATCTAGATAATAATTTAAAAGAAAAACAAACGCTTAGTCCCTTCATGGTTTGGAATCAAATCTTAAATGAAGTGTTAGAGAGAAAAGATTTAAACTTGGATAACCTTCTTACATTTCCCCACGCTTTTACAAGAGAAGTAGTAAGCTGTATTGGTCAATCACTGCTTGTAAATCCTCTTCTATTTCAAATGAGAATCATTGACCAGGGGTGGAAAATTAGCCGTATATCTGCAATGGAGCTACCAACAGTTAAAATACAACCTATCTCTAACAATGATCAAACAAATTACAGTACCTATTTCAAAGCATTAACAGAATGGCTGCATTATAAGGGGATAAGAGGAGGATTTTCAGATGGAGGCAAGAGAATAGATATCCTTATGCAATTGAAGAAGAATAAAAAGTATCCAAGCTATAATAAAGGAAGAAAGGCAACATCCTCCTTATACGGCGGGAAGCAATTGTCAGTTATTATCCCGGCACAAAACGAAGAAGATTCGATTGAGAAGGTCATTAAGGAAGCCTGGAAAATAAGTCCGATGGAAATCATAGTTGTGGTAAATGGTTCTAATGATAAAACTGCTTCTATTGCTCACCAGCTTGGAGCGACAGTTATTGAATATCATGAACGTCTTGGGCATAATGTCGGCCGGTCTATAGGTGCTATGGAGGCTAAAGGAGATATTATTTTGTTTATCGATGCAGATTTCTCCATCCCTGCCAGTGACTTATATCCTTTTGCCGAAGCAGTCATGAAAGGAACAGATATGGCACTTAACGATTTAAATCGATACTTACCTATCCGTTACCCGCTGCATATTGTAAGTGCATTTAAATATGGGTTAAACCTTCTTTGCCAAAAGGAAGAGCTAGGCTTCGGCTCCCTTATTGCTGTCCCCCATGCAATTAGCAGACCATGCTTAGAAAATATCGGTTTTGAAACTTTAGTTTGTCCCAGCCTCGCCCAAATCAAAGCCTTACTTAATGGCTTCAATGTTGCCTGTCCTCATTCTGTAGATGTTTTAAGACCGAACAAACTTCGGCCAGAACAGCATTTAGCCAACTGTACCGGTGGTGGAAATAGAAATACGATTATAAATTGGTTAGCCAAAAGCTCCTCATACCCTTACTATCAGAAGGAATATACCAATTATTCTTCAATCTCGAAAGGATGGGGAATAAACTCCTCCCTTTATAATGGAAAACAGCTATCAGTCATTATTCCAGCACAAAATGACGAAGCAACCATTGAAAAAGTAATCCGGGAAGCCAGAAAAATAGAACCATTAGAAGTAATTGTTGTTGCATCAGGCTCAAACGATGATACAGTAACTATCTCCAAAACACTTGGAACTACAGTAATTGAATATCCAGATAAACTTGATATTGATACAGCCCGTGCCATCGGGGCACTATCATCAAAAGGCGATATTATTTATTTTGTTGAAGCATCAACTAAAGGACAAACACAGGCAGAACTCCGAATCATGGGTGACCACTTAGAAGCAATATCTTATCTTATTGAGCATATAAATAAAAATGAGTGGAGTCCTTTAAATATCCATTTAGGATCAACAAAGAAATAGAATGGAGGGACAAGAGATATGGGCCAAAATCTATCTATCATTATAATTTGTTCGGATACTACAGGCCCGAATACGATTCAAAATGCTTTGGCGATTGCACCAAAAGAAGTAATAGTGGTCCTGTCTGAAAAAAATGGGAACAAAAATATGAGGCAGTTCGCAAAACAAAACGGCTGCATCATCATCCTAGAAAAGGATCCCTCCATGAATATGGGATATGTAGAAGCGATAAAAAAAGCAAAGGGGGATACTTTACTTATTTTAGATGGAAATATTCTCTATCAGCAAGAGCGACTCCTTTCCTTTCTTACCCCAATCCAAGAGGGTCATGCACAGGTCGTTCTGAGTACTCTGACACAATCTTTTTTACAAAAACAAGTAAAGCAATGGCCTGATGCATATACCCTTTGGAGACAGATTCTAAATGATTGCCTAGGATATCGTAACCTTACTATTGATTCCCTCCTAACCCTTCCACATGCCTTCACACAAGAAGTAGTCCAGACCCTCGGCTACGAAAGCTTTAAAAATCTAGCAGCTGCCCAGATGAAAATCTTAGATTACGGATTTAAAATTCGCCTGGGTATGATGAGTTCCACCCCTTTTCCGGGTAATCTTTATAGTTCTAAAGAATCACATTATACAATCCCACTAACTGAACCAGAAATACATCACATGGAAAAACATCTAGAGGCATTGGCTTTATTCCTGAAAAGGAATGGAAAAAGAGGAGGATATCATGATGGCGGGAGACAAAGGGATATTATTAAAAAGTTAAAAAGCTATAAAAGTGTATCTGAATACACAAAAGTAGCCTCAAGTAAGACTCGTATTATCCAAGGCCGGGGAATGCATTCCACTATTTATAATGGAAAACAGTTATCTGTGATTATCCCTGCACAAAACGAGGAAGCAACCATTGCAGCAGTCATCCAAGAGGCAAGGAAATTGGAACCATGGGAGATTATTGTCGTAGTGAATGGTTCCTCAGACCAAACAGAAAAACTTGCCATACAGCTTGGGGCAACCGTAATTGTTTTTCAAGAAGCATTAGGCCATGATTTAGGGCGCGCAGTCGGGGCACTAGAAGCAAAGGGGGATATTCTCCTTTTTGTTGATGCTGATTTTTCTATACCAGCCAAATATCTTCATCATTTTAGCCTATCTATTTCAAATGGGAATGATGTAGCACTCAACGATTTAAACCTTGAATACTTTCCCCTCTATGTTGTAAATTTATACAAATACATGTTGAATACTGCCTGTAACCGTAAGGAACTAGGAGTTGGCTCCCTCATAGCAGTCCCCCACGCAATAAGTAGATCCTGTCTCGAGGGGATCGGATGGGATTCCTTGCAAAATCCATGTCTTGCACAAGTAAAGTCAATTTTACAAGGTTTTAAAATTTCAAATGTCAAATTTGTCGATGTAATGCAGCCAAATCGAATACGTCCTGATCAACATTTTTCGAAAACTGGCTATCCAAAAGCAGTTTTAAGGATTATTGGTGACCACTTAGAAGCGATTGCCCACTTGCTTGATTCACGGTTGTGACAACGAAATCAAGGATAAAAACATAAATAAGGCTGCAGCAAAATGGTCCATCCATTTAGGCTGCAGCCTGCTTTACTTATATTAGGTTATAACTCCGTTTTTATTTTATTAATATAGTTAATCGTCTCCTCTTTCCCTAACGCTCCATGACCACCAATTTCCGGAAGGACGGCAGGACCAGGCTGTACATTATAATATAAATCTATTTTAACTGGATTGACAACACAATCTGGTCCCATTTTCCTGAGCCCTTGCATAAACGGTATCAAATGATTTTCTACGTCGAGCTCACAATAAACATTTTGCAAATAGAAGATTTTCGGTACATACTTCTTTTGATAGTAAAACTTGATTACATTGACACGATCTGGAAATTTATTCATAATTTCCTGCTCAGACATTTTGGGGTAAGAGCGATTGAAAACCTGCTGTACAGGGACTTTTAACCATTGGGTCAAGCAGGTTTGAGGACTATTAACGAGAACAGACGAATCCTTCAAGAATCCTGCTAGAATCAAAGACATAAAGCCACCTCCAGACGAACCGTAAAATAGTACTTTTTTGAACGGTACCTGAGATTTTTTTATAAGAATTTCTAAAATGTCCGCTATATCGTTAAGATAAAATCGATCGAAGGTCCCCTGTCCCCACCCCAATAGGAGCTCCTCACCTAAATAAAGTGTCGGATCATTATAAAAAATAACTGAATCCTCAAGATCATCGATCCAGGAATGTCTCTGAAAATAAGGGGGTTTTACCCTTTTTTCTTGATAATTCATCGCACCTGAGCCTAAAATAATTAAATGGGAGGACAGCTCCTTCATCTTGATTAAAAAATCAAATTCTACCCCTTCCCATTGTACTTTTAAGATAAAAGGTTCTGGAGAAGGAAATTGAAACCTTTCCAATTGATTGTAGTGAATTTTTATTTTTTCAAATTTATCAAGCACGTTTTATCTCACTTCTTCCTAGGCCTTACTTAAATTCCCTTTCGAAACCATTGGATTGTTTCTGATAAACCTTCTGTCAAAGAGGTAGCGGGTTCAAAAGATAGGAGTTTTTTTAATTTCGTTGTATCCGGATAGCGATTCGGAATTTCTTCAAATCCGCTCGGAAAGACTTGTTCAAATGGAACATGAATAATCGGAGAAGATGATTGGCTAATAGTACGAATGATTGTCGCTATATCTCCAATACTCAGTACATTTCTGGTTCCGATATTTATTATTTCATTATTCGCATGATCATCTATTGCTCTGATTGTTGCTTCCACTGCATCGCTGACATAAGTAAAAGAGCGTGTTTGTGTCCCATCTCCATAAACCTGAATGGGATCCCCCTTTAAAGCTGCACTTATAAAACGAGGTATCACACCTGCATATGCCCCTTCTTTAGCTCGTGGACCGTATATATTAAAATAACGAACAATGGTGACAGGCAACCCATTCAATCCATAACCAAGACAAAGTGTTTCTTCTAATGTTTTACAAACAGCGTAGCACCAGCGCAGCTTACTAGTGGGACCATACAAACGATTGCTTTCCTCCGAAAACGGTGGTGTACCTTTTCCATAAACCTCCGAGGTAGAAGCAAAGATAACTTTGCAGCGATATTTACTAGCTGCCTGTAAAATGTTCCGTGTTCCTTCAAGATTCGTTTCGATGAGCTCAACGCTTTTATCCATTGTGCTTTTAACACCAAGAATTGCAGCAAGATGGAACACCACATCATGATTTGAAATGAGTTTCTCAATTGTTTCTTTATCAAGAATACTTGCATGAATAAAAGGAACCTTCTGGAATAATTGTTCCTGATATTTGTGTTTTCCAGTGTATAAATTATCAATGATCGTAACGCTGTGCCCTCTCTTCACGAGTGCCTCTGCCAAATGCGATCCAATGAATCCAGCACCGCCGGTAATGAGACATCGAAGTTGTCGACTGCTCATAGCCTCCCCTTCTTTTCTTGCAAATGCAAAATTCCTCTTGTATCAATAATCTCATTCGCATTGTAACGAATAAGATTCCAATCAATATTACTATGATCCGTTAAAATAACAATTGCAGCTGATTGCTTGATTTGTTCCTTTGACAGCTTTACAGCTTGGTAGTCTATTTGATTGATAGAAATGGATTGGAAATAAGGGTCATAATAGCTTACTTCATACCCCTTTTGCATCAATATAGTAAAAATTTTTAAAGCCGGGGATTCCCGTAAGTCATTAACATCCTTTTTATAAGTCATGCCAATTAGCAGAATTTTTGCGGACTTACTTTTGACAATTTCAGTTATGCGTTGAACAATCTCTAATGGCATTTCCTCATTAATCTCTTGAGCAGCTTGAATTAATCTGCTATTCATTCCATGTTGCTTAAACTTCCACTGAAAATATACTGGATCTACTGGAATGCAATGACCACCAATTCCTGGACCAGGCCAGTAAGGAGTATATCCGAATGGTTTTGTTCCTGCAGCTTGCAGAACCTCATAAAAATCCACATCGAGCCTGCGACTCAATGAAAAGATTTCATTTACAAGTGAAATGTTTACAAGACGTTGTGTGTTTTCAAACAATTTGCACATTTCCGCCACTTTTGGAGAACTAACAGGGATGACTTTTTCAAAAACCTGCTCATATAAATCAATCACTTTTCTTCTGCACCTATCGGTTTGACCACTGACTACCTTTGGGATCGACCTTAATGGATAATTCCGGTTACCAGGGTCAATTCGTTCTGGAGAATACCCTAAATAGTAATCACTCCCCACCTCCATCCCCGTGTTCTGGAGAATGGGTAAAACTACATCCTCTAATGTTCCAGGATAAGTAGAACTTTCAAAAATAATGGTCTGACCCGTTACAACTTCCCTTTGAATATAGTTTGTTGCCGCAAGCAATGCCCCTAGATCAGGTTCTTGATTTTCTGACAGCGGTGTTGGCACTGCAACAATACAGTGAGATGCTTGTCTAAAATGTTTTACAGCATCTTCAAGAGTAAAAGCAGTAAATAAACCAGATTGGGTCACACTTTGTAATATTTGATCCGTCACATCGGGAATATAGCTTTTTCCAGCAGTAAGATGATTGATTTTTTCCACATCTTTATCAATTCCAATTACGGAAAACCCTGATGCAGCAAAATGAATGGCAAGTGGAAGTCCAACAAAACCAAGTCCAATTACCGCAATTTTTTCATACCTTACCTTCATCCTGTCATTCCTTTCTCCCTTATTTACGTATCCATTACTTAATTCAAAACATTTAATACAGGATATGAATAAATGAAAGGATGGGTATAGGGAACCAACCTATTCAAACTATATTTTCTTGGGTTGTCTGACTAAAAGTTTTAAAAGTGATTGGGCTTATTATCTATTCATGATTAAATTCTTGTTCATATAATACCTAGAAATTATCTGAAAGGAGACAATAAAATGAGCCCTAAACCCCCTATCTCCCCTAAAGGACCTAAAAAGTGCAAGGAATGTGGACATCATCAATGTATTTGCAAATCAAAAGAGTGTTCAGATTGCGGAGAAAAAGATTGCAGCTGCAAACAGGAAGTGAATGTGGTCATAAATTTTAATTTTGCCACAGGAGGTACTGGTGCTGCAGGTGGAGTATTGCCTGACATTAACTTTGATTTTGACTTAGGCAAGTTAACAGTAAATGAGCAAGAAATTAACTTACGTTCCGGTTCAAAGAAGGATAAAAAGAAAGATCATTAAGGATAGGATGAACTTGATTACCATCAGCCTTTGCATGATTGTTAAAAACGAAGAGGATACCCTTGGAAGGTGTTTGGACTCAGTAAAAGACATAGTCGATGAAATTATTATTGTTGACACCGGTTCGGTAGATGCAACAAAGGAGATTATTAGAAAATATACAGACCATATGTTCGAATTCAGATGGGTCGATGACTTTGCAGCTGCTCGTAATTTCTCCTTTCGTCATGCTAAAATGGATTATCTTTTATGGCTTGATGCCGATGATGTATTACAAGAGGAAGATCGCCGTAAATTTAAAAAGTTAAAAGAGTCACTCGATCCGAGCATTGATTCTGTAAGTATGAATTATATCCTTGAGATTGATAGCAACGGAAATCCCATTTCCAGTCTAAGGCGAAACCGCCTTGTAAAAAAGGAGAAGAACTTTCAGTGGTATGGTCCTGTCCATGAATATTTGGAGGTTACTGGAAAAATACTTGATAGTGATATTTCCATCACACATTCTAGCCTTCATCATGATTATGACCGTAACCTTAGAATTTATGAACAACGCCTAGCGAAAGGGGAAGAATTCTCCCCAAGAGACCTGTTCTATTATGGAAATGAACTTTTTGATCATCAAAACTACGAACGAGCCATTGAGGTCTACCAACAATTTTTACAAACAAAAAAAGGTTGGTCTGAAGATAATATTTCGGCTTGCGGTTCGCTTGCTGATAGCTATCATCAGTTGGGGGATCAAGAGAATGAATTACACTATATATTAAAGTCGTTCGAATACGATTCACCACGAGCTGAATTTTGCTGTAGAATGGGGTATTTACTCCTAAAAAGAAAGCAACCTTCTCAGGCTATTTTCTGGTATCAGCTTGCCACCCAGCTTGAAAAGCCTTCTGATAATTGGGGACGCATGAATCATGCCTGTTGGTCATGGCTTCCCCATTTGATGTTATGTATCTGCTACACTGAAATGGATATGGTAGAACTTGCCTATGAACACAATAAGAAGGCATCCAAATTTCAGCCGAATCATCCAAGTATTATTCAATATAAGCATTCATTAACAGCTTTACTACAACAAAGAAGGCGAGCTGAAAAATTAGAAAGCTTACCCTCAGCTGCGCAAATTGACCAGCATTTCAAACAAAGAGCAGGAACTAAGCCGTTACAAATAACCTTCATTATGGATCACATGAAAATCTGCGGCGGCGTGAAAATGATCATCGAGTATAGTAATCAGCTAGTTATCCGCGGACATCAGGTGAATATAGTCTGCTATGATCCGAAACCGAATTGGATGGATATTCAGGCAAACTACATTCAGGTACGAAATGGTATCAAGCTTGATGCCGCAATCCCTCAAACAGATATCATTGTAACAACATTTTGGAAGCAAATGTGGGAATTATATGAAGCAAAAATAGCCCCTATCATTCATTTTGAACAGGGGGACATTTTTCTATTTGAGTTTGACAACTTTAATCAGAGGACAAAGGAAGAAATTAAGTCCTCCTGGTCTGTTCCTATTCCGATTATTGCCGTTTCATCTGCGCTAGCAGCTAGAATTGAAAAAAATGTTAATCGAAAGCCTCAGGTCATCAACAATGCCTTAAATAGTTCAGTTTTTTATCCAAGTAAGGAAAAAATGAGGAAAAATGTACGTTCTCGTGTTTTATTTGTAGGACCGGAACAGTGGCGATTTAAAGGGATATTCGATATATTAACTTCTATTAAGATTGTTAAACAAAGCGGGTATGACATTGAACCTGTTTGGGTTACACAAATTCCTCCAGAATCTAATTTTAAAGAAACATTATATTTGCATCCTTCGCAAGAAAAACTGGGTGAAATATATCGTACTTCGGATCTATATGTTTGTGGTTCCTATTACGAGTCATTTTGTTTACCAGCTTTAGAGGCTATGGCATGCGGTTGTCCAGTAATTTCTACTCGTAACCCTGGAGTCTTGGAATATGCAGTGGACGGCTATAATTGCATGCTGACAAACATTGGGGATCCAGACGATCTTGCCAAAGCCATCATAGAACTGCTTGATAATGATGTTAAAAGAGCAAACCTTATAAAAGGTGGTATTGAAACGGCAAAAAAATTTTCGTTAGAGAAGTCGATTAAAGAATTGGAGAATTATTTGTACTCATTAGTTCAGGAATGAATAAAGACCCTAATTAGGGTCTTTATTCATTCGATTTTGTTCGTTGTTTGATTTCATATTCCTCCAGCATCGAGATACGCTCAAGCATTGTTGGGTGGCTGTAACGGAAGATTTTTACTAAAAGCGGCGGATCCACTTCACTTAATCCAGACCGAGTTAACTCTTGGAAAGAAGTGATTGCTGCATTCGGATTTTTAGTCATCTCAATTGCATAGTGATCCGCACGTTTTTCCTCATAGCGGGATATTAGATTTGAAAATGGACTGGCGGCAAACATGAGCATGGACAGAATCATTAAAAACAGTGGCAGGGATCGTATATCTCGCACTTCTGTAATTTTCAACTCTTTTCCAAAGCGCGCTGTCGTCCAATTCATGATCCGATAGGTGAGATACAAACCAAGCAAAGAGAGTAGAAGATATAAGGCAATCCCAAAATATATATGCTTTTCAACATAATGACATATCTCATGGGCCATGATAAATAATATTTGGTCATCGGATAAGCGATTTAATGTCGTATCCCAAAGGACTATTCGTGCATTCGAGCCAATCCCACTCACATAAGCATTTAAAGAGTTTGTCTTTTCTGCCATATTTACTTCAAAAACATGCTCAGCAGGTATATTTGCCTTCCCGGCCATTGTTAATATTTTGGTTTCAAGCTCTTTATTTTTCAAAGGATAAAAATCATTATATAATGGGTCAATCACGATAGGCTGTAAAAACATCATAAATAAAGTAAATGGAACCGATAAAGCCCAAGCATAAAGCCACCAGCGCTTTGCACTTTTTCTCATTAGCCAATAAACAACAGAGACAATGATCAATAAGGTTCCGTAATTGATCCAAAAATCAATTAATTCATCTTTCATCCACGATGAAAAAGTTTGCGTAGAGATATTATACGATTTAGATAAGGAATAGCTTATGTAGCTTAATGGTAAGGTTGCCACAAAGGCAAAAAACGAAAGCCAAATAAGATAAATCGCTGTTTGCAGCAGCTTGTACTTAGATGAATTATCTGCCCAACGCTTGAACGCTTTGGAAAAACCAAATAGCAATATTAAGAAATAGAAAAGCCATTCAAACGGAGTGGATAGAAAAAATAATAAATTTCTAATTTTTGAGTACTCTTCACTCAGCATCAATTCCCTTGCATTTAAAAACGTGGCAGGATCTGCTTTCGACCCTTGAAATTCAAAGGGCAGGCTTGAATCTGCAAAGTAAAATAAGTACCAATAAAAAAATAACCCATATATTACATAGGCCAAAACCGCATAGAATCCCATTTTCCTAACCATGTTTGTTTTGTCCCCCTTTTTGTACAACTCCCTATTCATAGTTTAGTTAAAAACCAATGATTTAGAACCATAGAAAGGAAAAAAGCCAGTACGCACCGGCTTAAACAAAATACGAATATATAGCAAGAACAGTTATTGAGCCTAATACAACTATGATAACATTTGCACCTAAAAAGGCTGCTAAAAAGGCTGCAGCTGCTCCTAAAATTCCATACAAAATATCATCTTTTTGAAGGAAGAGTATGGCGGGAAAGATTAAGGCACCTAATGTTGCATACGGGACGTTTTTTAATACCCCTTGAATAAAGGGCGGGAGTTCCTTCCCCTTAAACAAAATAAATGGCAGCATTCTTGGTAAATAAGTCACCAAGCCCATTCCAATGATCATCCAAACGATTTCACTTTTCATCTTTTACACCTCGATGCTTTCCCTTCAACATTTCAATCCATTCGATTAGAACCGCTGAAATAATTGTCGATGTCACAATCGCCCATCCTTGTGCCATCATTTCACCGATTGTAAAAATGGTATTAAAAATGGCTGCCAGTGCGGCTAAAAACACCACTTTTACACTTTTTTTCATCGAAGGAACTAATAATCCAACAAACATGGCATAAAGGGCCACTCCCATACTCTCCTGCAGCACTTCCGGAAGAGCTGCACCGATTAAATGACCAACGCCCGTGAAAATTACCCAGCTGGAATATGCCAGTATATTCACTCCATAAATAAAACTCGTTGAAAGAGTTCCTTCTTTTGTAGCTAAGACCGAAAAGGTTTCATCGGTAATCCCAAAGGAATAGAACAGCTTTTTAGCCAGTTTGTCCTCTTCACTCTTCTCGTTTAACGCCGTTGACATGAGAAAATGTCGAATGTTTACAATAAAAGTGGTAAAGATAATTTCAAATATCCCGGTAGCATAAGCGAGAAGGCTTAATGAAATATATTGGGATGCTCCTGCATAAACAATCAAACTCATTAAAACAGATTCATAAAGAGATAACCCTGTGGTTTTGGCCAGAAGCCCAAAGGTTAAGGCAATCGGAAAATAACCAATGCCGATGCTAACTCCTGCTTGCAGTCCTTTTCTAAATTCTGAAGATTCTTTTCCTATTGCCAATTCTGTCAACTTTATTCACCTCTGTACAATATTCATTAAAAATAAATTTTAACAAATTATTTGAAAATTAGATAGAAAAAAACATGGCTTTCAATGCGGCCATGTTTTCCCTAGTGTTTAGCTCCTTTACCCTATTTAAACAGTTTGCGTCACCTGAGTTTTCAATGCTCTTCTTAGAATTTTCCCAGTTGTATTTTTAGGAAGTTCTTCTAAGAACTCAATGGATGAAGGAACTTTATACTTTGCTAAATGTTCCCGGCAATAATCTAATAATTGTTCTTCGGTAAGAGAAGGATTTTTACTGACCACAAAGCATTTGACGGCTTCCCCTTGATTTAAGTCAGGTACTCCAAGTACAGCTGCTTCAACAATATCAGGATGGTTATAAAGAACCTCTTCGACTTCACGAGGGTATACATTATATCCGCCGACAATGATCATATCTTTTTTCCGGTCGACGATATAAAAATAGCCTTCTTCATCTACTCGTGCTAAATCGCCCGTATGAAGCCAGCCATTACGGATAGCTGCAGCTGTTTCTTCAGGCAATTTATAATAACCCTTCATCACATTAGGACCGTTAACAATTAATTCGCCAACCTCACCTGCTGGAACCTCTTCACCTAGCTCATTGACAATTTTATTTTCTACATGAATGATGGATGTCCCGATAGAACCAGCTTTTCTTGGACGGTCTAGCGGGTTAAAGCAGGTAACAGGTGAAGCTTCAGATAAACCATAGCCTTCAGAAATTCGAACATTAAATTTATTTTCAAAATTATTAAGCAATGCAACTGGAAGGGAGGCACCTCCGGAAATACAAAGACGTAAAGTTTTTAGATCCTCAGTGTTCCCTTCAGGATATTGATAAAGGAAATTATACATTGTTGGAACACCTGCAAAAACAGTTGCTTCATATTCTTTTGCTAGTTCAAAGATTTCCTTAGGGCTAAACCTAGGAGCAATTAACAGGGTAGCCCCTCTCAATAATGGAGCATTTAACGCGACAGTCAAACAGAATACATGGAACATTGGCAAAGTTGTAATCACACGATCCTGGGCATTCATTTGTAAATAATCGCCAACATCACTGGCATTACTAAATAAATTCTTATGGGTAAGCATTGCACCCTTTGGTTTACCAGTCGTACCAGAAGTATAAAGAATGATCGCGACATCATCATCGTTTAACTCTGGGCCTTTAAAACTCAAGTCCCCGGATGCCACTACTTCTGAAAACGATTTCATTTTTGAGAGCAGCGTAAGGTTTTCGTTTACATGTTTAGCAATCCCATTCTCACTGGTTTCACAGAAAATAAAATTCTCCACCTTCGGTAAGGATGCATGGACTTTTTCTGCTAACGGAATGGCTATATCAAGAGCGACAACCACCTTTACATCGCCATTATTCAATATGTAGCCAATTTCATCGGCAGTATAAATCGGATTGACAGGAATTACGGTCGCCCCTAACCGTAATGCCCCATAAAGACTTATAACAAAGTGAGGGGAATTCCCCAAAAGTAATGCAACATGATCACCTTGTTTTACCCCTAATTTTTCTAGCCCTGAAGCGAATTTTGTAATCGCCCCATCAAGCTCAGCATATGATTTTCCTTCCCCCATAAAATAATAGGCTGTTTTACTTGGACAACTTTTCGCTGTTTCATGCATTTTTAATGATAAATTCATCATAACCCTCCCCTTTGAATGAATAATCATTCATTTTAATTTTCTAAATATATTATATTTAAAGAATTTTAAGTATTCAAGTATAAAGAATGAAAAATATTACTCAACTTTATTAATGAAAAACGCAAAGTCTCCTCGTACTAAATTCTTATGGTCAAATGGTAATTGATCTAAATTTTTTAATGCTACTGTGTAGAATAATTAATAATTAATTCCAAATATCCTCATATACCAGCTATCATCGTACTTTCGTTGGTTAAAATATATCTCACGTTGTTTTATAACGTTTGTTTTTAGAACCTCTGATTCTATAATTTCGGGATTGCTATGTTTAATTAGTACTCTGCATTTTGCGATTCTGTCTTCAGAAAAATGGCTATACGCCATTCTCATCATATTAAAATAAAAATCATCCCAATTTACCTTGTAAGGGTGGGCTCTTCGAAAAACATGTAAAACTTTAACAGATGGCTGGACAAAACAGCTATATCCAAATAGCCACATTTTTATTGAAAACTCTACATCTTCATATCCCCAAACTCTAAATTCACTATCAAAGCCACCAATGTCTGTAAACACCTTCTTTGATATTGCTAAGCATCCACCTGGTAGAATTGCTGTTGGAGAAATAGTTTCTTTATTCAATTGCCATTTTACTTCTAGTGCTTCATTTAAGGATTGGCCAAAACCTGTAGATATTGGATAATCCGCATTGGCGATCCCAGGAGTTGTACCGTCAGCTAAACCTTTTTGAATTGGAGCAACCAGGCCGTCTATCCAGTCATCTTCAAAGAATAGATGGGCGTCACAAAAAATAAGGTAATCTCCGCTTGCATGTTGTGCCCCTAAATTTCTTGCGCCTGCTGCACCAATTCCCTTAGTAGTGATTAATTTTATTTGACTGCTAGCAAAGCCTGGAATAAAGTCACAACCGTTATCAGTTGATCCATCATCTACTACGATAATCTCAAATGGGTACGCTGTTTTAACCCGTAGGGCGGAGTCAATAGTGTTTTTTATATTACAGCCCTCATTTTTGACTGGAATAACTAATGATACTAATGGATAATCAGTATTTCTCATTTGATCACTTCTTTCATTTTCAAATAGCAGTAAACCAAATTTAAGAGAATCAGATGTTTATGTAGACGCTAAACCAAAGGCATAATATTTGGTTTAGCTTCACCATCTCTTCGTTAGCAATTAGTTTCTTACTAGAGTTACAAATATATCAGTTGGTGTTAATACTTCAATATATCTGATTTCGAAACCATTTACTAATAGGCAATTCATAAATGCGGTAGCATCAGGTACCGGTGAAGGTGTTGGTGTTGGAAACGGTCCAGGAAAGATAGGAGGAATCATACATGGGAAAATACTTCCACCTACAAATACAGACAATAAATCATCGTTCGTTGGGTTAAATCGCAAATTGACAATATCCCCTTCATGTCGGCGGCGTCTTCTTGGATTAGTTGATTCTGTACCAGTTGTGTTCCCATTTCCTGTAGAAGAGCTACTAGCCAAATTTTCTCATCCCCTTCAATTTTAAATTAAAGTACTCTATATACTATTTTGAATAATCGTAGATGTACAGGCTAATGCATACGGTTAAGGTACATTTTTCACATTTTTTATTCCTATTTTCTATCCTTTGTTTTGATATTAGCAATAAGGCTACTATTCTTTTATATTTTTGCCTATTTATCTAAAAATGGTAGAGTACACAGGCAAAATACAAAAATACTCATATGATTTATTGATAGCCAATCCTTTTACAAAGGAGGTGTATGTTTTGCCTAGACAAATTGTGGACTTTAACGCGAGTGTACCTAGTAACTTTAGCCAATCCCTAAACCGTCCAATTCCGCAAGCACCCTCCAATATTACATTAGCTGCTTTTGGACTAGCTGTGCTTGACCCAGGTACGGATGTATTATTAATTGGCACTGTAGAAATTTCTTCCACTTTAGGGCTCCCCCAAGTAGTAATTCGTATTTTTCGGGATACTGCTGTGATCGGCACGGTCCGTGTTAATACTCTCGCTGTAAATGAAGTGAATAATGCAACCTTCCAAATAGTAGATCTAGATGCTCCTGTTGGATATCATAGTTACAGAATTACAGCCGAAGTAACAAATGCCCTTCTTAACCAGGCTGCTGCTACTGGTCCAATTACGTTTTCAGGAACAGCAATTTTATAAGAATCAAGAAGTGCCTGAATTAAAATGTCTTTAGTAAAGAAGCTAGGGAAAAGCGTTTCTTTTTCTCCAGCTTCTTTTCGACATAATTGCGGAGATATTTTAGGGCAGGATTATATACAAAATACATGTTGGTCGAGTACTGTATCAGCGAAAAAAAAGAAGAATGAGAGAAGTAATGAGCATCATGGTGATCAACATAAGCCGAATATACAAATCCGGTAATTTGAGTGTTATTCTGCTTCCTATTAAAACTCCGGGAATAGAACCCGCTATTAATTGAACAACTAGAACATAATCGATCGTGCCCAGGTATAGATGGGCTAATCCAGCCAATCCAGTAATCAGCACCCCATGTAATAGGTCTGTACCGACCAATGCAGAAGCTTTCCAGGGATAAAGCCATAATAATAGGGCAATAAACAGAGTTCCACTTCCCACTGAAGTAACGGCAACCAGAAGTCCTGTTATGAATCCTATTAATATCAAAACGGAGGTTTTCATTTCTAATATACTCTTACCAGGTAATTTATATTTCTTTGTATACAGCTGTAGAAGCATTACAATGGATATAAGAATGAATACAACAGAGATGCTTTTTGTTACAAAATTATTTAAAGTTGCTTCGTCTTCTTTCAGTAAATAGATCAAAATAAGACCTGCCATTGTCCCAGGAATACTTCCTAGGGCGACTCGAAGAAGTAAAGGGAAATCAAGCGTTTTTTGCCTCCAATGCTGCCATGCTCCAAACGACTTTGTAACTGAAGCAAAGATCAAATCAGTACCGATTGCAACTGCCGGCGACACACCAAACCCGAAAAGAAGTAGAGGGGTCATAATGATCCCTCCCCCCATACCGGTTGCCCCCACGAGTATCCCAACGAACAGCCCGCTAATCGTAATCCATGGATCCATTTGCTTTCCCCACCCCCTGGGGTGGTAAATAACCTTTAACCTGCATGTATTGCAAAACTTCTTCTAACCCTTTCATTATGGACAGCTTATCCGTTTCAATTTTAATTTCAGGATTGATAGGAGGCTCATATGGGGCGCTAATACCAGTAAAACTTATAATTTCACCCGCCCTGGATTTTTTGTACAAGCCCTTTGGATCTCTTCGCTCACACTCTTCGATTGAGCACTTCACGTAGACCTCAATAAAATCCCCTTCCGAAACAAGAGATCTAACCATGGCACGATCCGCTATATAAGGAGAAATGCTGGCAACTATTGCGATCATCCCTGCTTCCACAAACAACTTGGACACTTCCCCGATGCGTCTAATGTTCTCAGTTCGATCTTCGGGTTTAAAGGAAAGGTTTTTATTTAATCCATGGCGGATATTATCGCCATCAAGCAAAACGCACCGAATCGAGCGCTGAAATAATTCCTTCTCAATCTCTATAGCTAGTGTCGATTTTCCTGCTCCAGATAACCCTGTAAGCCATATGATAAAGCTTTTATGACCATTAAGTTGGTTACGGTCTACCTTCTCAATTTTCGTTTTTTGCCACATGACATTAATAGGCTTTGATTCCACATGATTTACTGTTTGCCAAACAAATCCGAATTGCCCTAATGAATGTTCATCATTATGAAAATCAGAGCCGCCTGTCATGATTAGCTTAAATTCATTTGCTATCTGCTGATAATTGGCATTGTCATCGTTGTTCTGCTTCCGATGCCACACTTCGATTCCATCAAATGGAAATTTCAATAATTCACGTACGATTTCATCATCACCCAGCAACTTTGGATGCGCCAATACAGCTATACCGCCTGCCCTATGAATGTGACCGATTCCTTCCTCGACGGAAAGAGTCAACTTGTCCAAAGCGCAAGGCTTCCCGTCCGCCAAATATTCATTAAATACAGTTTGGTAATCTGATACATAACCTTTTTGAACGACAGCCTTGGCAATATGTGGTCTTCCAATGACATTACCCTTACTAAATTGTTTTACATCTTCCAAAGAAAATGGCATTCCTAATTCCGTGAACTTTTCAATCATACGGAGTGCTCTTTTCTCCCTACCTTCGCGCATACGGGATAAATGCTCCGTTAATTCCTTGTTCTCAGTCACATAGTAGCCAAGGATATCAACGTTTCTCCCTTTAAATTTTGTACTTAATTCAATTCCAGCAATGATGTTAACACCGTACTCAAGTCCTGCTTGCCGCGCTTCTTCGATCCCTTCGAGAGTATCGTGATCCGTAATGGCAATCGTTTTTAATCCAGCAGCTTTTGCCATTTTTATGAGATCACGAGGAGAATATATTCCGTCGGAAGCCGTTGTATGAAGATGAAGGTCAAAATAACCTGTCTTTATAACTTGTAATAAGTCCTTTTTCATCCAACATCATCCCTTTCCTTTGAACTGTGCCCGTTACTGTAGGCTTGTCTGAGGATCTCGGCAACTTCCCTCCGGGTGAACTCGGCAGGCAGTTCCTGACCACTGCGAAGCATCTCGCGAACCTTCGTTCCACTTAGTATGTGCCGCTGATCCGTTGAATGCGGACATGTTTTACTTGAAGCCATACTTCCGCATGCCTGGCAATAGAAAGAATGTTCGAAACAAAGTGGGATGATTCCCAGCTCCTCTAGGGGGAACGATAAGAGTAACTTCTGGGCATCGTAGGTTCCATAGAAATTGCCAACCCCAGCATGGTCGCGACCAATAATGATATGAGTGCAACCGTAATTTTTTCGGCAAATGGCGTGGAAAACTGCCTCACGAGGACCAGCATACCGCATGTAGGCGGGGAAGATAGAGAGCAGAGTCCGTTCTAACGGATAGTAGTGCTGTAGAAGTGCTTCGTAGGTTTGGATCCGAACATTGGCTGGGACATCATCCGCCTTTGTATTCCCTACGAGAGGGTGTATGAGGAGACCATCCACAAGCTCAAGTGCACATTTCTGGATGTATTCATGAGCTCGGTGGATCGGATTACGGGTTTGGAAAGCTACTACTGTTTTCCATCCCTTCTCTGCTATTATCCGTCTCATTTCTACGGGATCGCAGTAATAACTGGGGAACGGGGAGGGTGGGCGTTCAATAAGTCTGATTTCTCCAGCGAGGAGCACTTCGCCCTGACTTAGCAATCTGGCCACTCCAGGATGCTTTTCATTTGTTGTTTGATAAACAAGCTCAGCTTCTCTTACTTTATCGTACAGATATTTTTCTTCTAAATATAAAATACCGAGGAGCTTCCCACTCTCGTCGGTTAAACCTATTTCTTCACCTTCAATGAGTAAATTAGCTGTCTCTATATCAACGGGTAAAGTGATTGGCAGACTCCACAGGGTGCCATTACTTAGATGCATATCATTTATTACGTGCAAATAATCTGCTTTCCCCATAAATCCTTTTAAAGGACTATATACACCTGTCGCAAGAAGAAGTAAATCGGTCTGAACCCTACTGTCAACAACAAGGCTTTTACTTTTTACAAGTCTTTTCTCAATTTCTTTCTTTTCTTCCAGAGATAATTCCAGATTCACTAGATTGCCCCGTGGTGGAATATATTGATTCACATAATACACTTCCTTTCATTTTTTGGAGGAAATTTTACTAGAGTTCGATTTTTACTATATTAAATTATTCAAAAAGGAGATATAAGAAAGGGTTAGTGACTAATTCAAAAGAAAATAGGCAAAATGCTAAAAAAAGCAGGGGAAAAACGATTAGATTTTCCCCACCCCTTTTTTAGTTTTGAATTTTTGTTATAGCTTCTTCAAATGCGGCTACGCTTTTTTCCCACGTCCAATTAGCTGCCTCCCGTTCACCTGCAAGTGCTAATCTGCTCTTTAAGGCATTGTCGTTAATAAGGCGTATAATATCCTGGAACAAACGATTCTCATAACGATAGGATAGCAGGCAATTCTCTTCATGACGACAATAATCGAGATTACCCCCGGCATAGGTGGTTACCAAAGCTGCACCGCATCTCATCGCTTCAAGACCTGGCAGGCTGGCCGTATCATACGTTGACGATATCACAAAAATATCAGTATGGTTATAGTGGTAGCATAACTCAGTGTCATTTCCCGGAGTAAAAAAACGAAAGATACCGCTGTTTTTTAATTTCTGCAAAATTAAGGAAGATGCTAATTCTTTTGGAGGACAAAATAAGTTGATAATCGCCTGAGGGTATTGCTGTTTTACTAATTTTAACTGCTCAATCAAATACTCCTGTTCGCGATGCCAGGAGTAACCCCCTTCTGGTATCCTTACGATTGCTGATATTTGCAGGGGATGATTGGGATTGCGAATGTGCAGATTTCTAAATGCTGAACTGACACCTACTGGAACAATATGCCCTTTTACTCCATGGTTTAAATAGATGATTTGCTGCTGCCATTTAGATAATACTAATAGGTTAGGCATATGATAGGTTCGAAAGGTAATATCATTATTTGGTAGAAATGTTGGCTCATAACACAAGCTCAAACGGACATGAATTCCCTTCCCATTTTCACTTGCCTTTTGAGCAGTTGGAACAAGAGTATAAAAGTTAGAAACTATGAGATCACCTTTAGGATAATCTGTTTCTAAAATTTCGTATGAAGCCGTTCGAATAATTTTCCCTTGAATCTCATACTCAAGATCACCATGTGGCGGCATAAGAATGGTTACTTTATGACCTTTCTTTACTAAGCCATTTACCAATTCCGCCAGCATTCGCTGGGCACCACCTTTGCAAAGTGTTAAAATCGGAAAAGTAATTCTCATTGTAACTCCTCCAAAATCAATTGATCTAATGCTGTCCGGTGCTTCTGTCTAACTAATTCAATCTCCTTTAGGATTTCTTGTTCATGTTTTTTTGTCCCCATGCCCTCATGGACACGATATAAAACAAGCGGTTCTTCCAAATAAAGAAAATGACATTCTTTCAGAACACGCAGCCACATATCATAATCCTGTGTATAGGGAAGAGATTCATCAAATAAACCAACCTTGGAGAAAATCTTCATTTTAAGCATAACCGTACATCCATTTATAAAGCAGCCTTTTTTCATTTGTTCAAGGAAATGAACTCGGTTTGGATAATTCAAGCCTACCGTTCCACTTAAAATGGTATTGTTCGTATCAATATAAACATAATTAGTATAACTTGCTTTGGCTTTGTGTTCTTTCATAAACATTAGCTGTTTTTCAATTTTTTGCGGTTCATACATGTCATCAGAACTAAGCCATGAGAAGTAATCACCCGTTGCATTTTGGATTCCAGTATTTAATGCACTGGCTGTACCACCATTTGATTTATCAATAAAACGATGAACCTTATTTCGGTATGGTTCAAATTTTTCTAGATGTTCCGTTGATCCATCATTGACTACGATGATTTCAATGTTTGGATAGGTTTGCCTCAAGGCACTTTCTATTGCTTGATCAACAAAAGGACAATTATAAACTGGTATAATAATGGATACTTTTTTCATTTATGATTCCGTCCTTTTTTGATAAATAAATTCTAATTTCTCTATGATTGCCTGTAAATATCGTGACTTTGTATATTTTCGAGAACTTTGTAAACCACCCTCAATCAGTTTTTTTGCTAATATATCACTGAACATGACGGATAGAATACCTGATGCAAGTGATTGTGGATTTTTTGGTAATGTGATGAAGGCACTTTCTAAGTCATTGCAGAAGTCTAACACACCGCCAGAGTCTGTCGTTATAACAGGCGTTCCACATGCCATCGCTTCAAGCGGTGGTAAGGAAAAGGCTTCAAACCAAGAAGAAGAAACAAATAAATCTGCATTACGATATAGCTCGGCCATCTCCTTTTCATCTTGAGAGGAAAAAGTTTTATAAGGAATACCTGATAAGGAAAGCTCTCTTTCTGGACAAATTAAGTGCACAATAAAAGGCCAAGGATACTCTTTCTTGACAATTTCCATGGCGTCAGCAAAATCCTGAAACCCCTTTAATTGATAATCCCCTGGGTCTCGGGCAATATATAGAATCACCTTTGGGGTGTTTCGATCAAATTCCTTTGGCTCTGTTTTGGGATAGAAGATATCAGGATCAATTCCAAGGTTGATCACTTTGCTCCTTTTGTTGACATGGTTAAAAATTTGCTCATCTAACCAGTTTGATATACTAATAATAGGAATATCATATTGATAGGTGCTGAGTGCTCCGTCTCTGTCAGGAACCCAATAGGGTTCAAATCCTAGACTCAAGCGTACTGTTTGATTCGGCCAAGCCTCAAACGCTGGTGGAACCGTTGTGTAAAAATTAGAGAGAATAATATCTCCATAGGGAATGTACTCCTTAGACAATTCTGGAATTATGGTTAATTTACAATGGACATCATATTTCACAGTACCAGTCTCGGGCATAACAATTTCTGTTTCATGACCACGGGCCTTCAACGCATTAGCTATGTCAACAAGTACCTTGCATCCCCCGCCAATATGCAAATCTCCTACGGGAATGACCACTTTCATGACTCTCCTCCTACCTTTTTTTCGATTTCCAATTATTATATGGGAATTATTTTATCTGTGTATGGTGCTCTGCCCACAAAAAACTTTTTGTGTCCTAACCCATATTTTATTAAATCAAAAACATTTCTTGTTGCTCTTCGTATACTAGTAATGAGTTTGGTGCCTGTACATTGATAATTAAATTTGCCAGACTGACCAAAAAGGGAGGGATACTACCTGAAAAAGATCAATCAATCATTACCACCATTCCTAATGTCGACGGTTCCTAAGAGCGGAACCCATTTAATGCATCAAATTCTTAATGGACTCCCAAATGTTCACAATGATATTTGGAATGCCGAAAAGAAATTCTTCATTGATCATCCTGTTCAGGATATCACGATTTTTAAAGACCATTTTTACCGTCTAGGTTTGTTACAGCCAAACGAATTTGGGGTTGGCCATATGTTCTACTCCGAAACATACGCTTATATGTTAAAAAGACTGGACCTTAAGCATATCTTTATATATCGCGATCCACGCGATGTCCTAATTTCTTTGGCATATTTTATTCCTGCAAAGTGGCAAGAACATCCACTTTACCATGATTTTAATCAAGAAAAGGTCACCCATAAACAACGAATCATGGCTTTGATACAAGGCGTAGATGGTAAATGGCCAAATTTCGATGCTTGGAATCGGCCATTTTATAAATGGATCGAGGTACCGAATATTTTAGCCATTTCTTTTGAAGAACTAATGCTTTCAAAGGAAACGAGACAAGCTGCCTTGGTTAAAATCATCAATTATCTTTGGGATGGATTACCCTTGCCGGAATCTATTGAAAGTTTAACTAAAAAAATGGAGAGTAATATTGACCCTAACAGCTCAAATACTTTCCGCAAGGGAAAAATCGGTTCATGGCGAGACGAGTTCGATTCTGAAATCAAGCAAGCTTTTAAAAAAGCAGCTGGTAAATTATTAATTGATTTTGGTTATGAAAAGGATTTCGACTGGTAATATACGCACCCTTCCTAACATGAAAAACAAGAGAGGAGCAATTATATGTGTCGAATGTTATCCCAACATATTACTTAATGATAGAAAGTAGGGATTTAGAGGATCTTCGGAATGATGTGTGGAATGATATGCCTGTACCCGCTTTTTTGAAAGTAGAAAAAAACACTTATGATATTGGTATTTCGTACAGAGGTTCCTATACACGGAAATTCCGCAAAAAACCATATTTGATTCAATTTGTTGAACCAAGATATTTTAACGGTTATCGGGAAATTCATTTAAATGCCGAATTTAAAGACCCCTCGCTTATACGCAATAAACTTTCTCTCGATTTTTTCCAAGATATTGGAGTCCTATCCCCGGAGAGCCAGTATATAAATCTATCACTAAACGACAAACATGAAGGTATCTATCTACAATTGGAATCAGTAGATGATCTGTTCTTTAAAAAGAGAGGCCTCCCCCCCGGACCGATTTATTATGCAGTCAACAATGATGCTAATTTTTCCTTAATGAGAGACAATAAGTTAAAAGTGTCACAACTCTCCGGTTATGAACGAAAAATCGGGAGTTGGGAGGATGATGCAAAGCTTGGTGAATTCATTGATAAAATAAACACAACCCCGCTATTAAAATTTCCACAAACCATTAGTGAGCATTTAAATATTGAAAAGTATTTTCGCTGGCTTAGTGGAGCAGTTTGTACCATGAATAATGATGGGTTCACACACAACTATGCTTTATACCGCAATAGTCAGACCGGGTTATATGAAGTGATCCCTTGGGATTATGATGGAACTTGGGGGCGGAAGGTCAATGGGGGTATTATGCTTTCAGACTATGTTCCCATAGAAGGTCCTCCAGGGAATTATCTTACATTTCTTATCTTGCAGGTGCCTGAATTTCGCAAACTATACCGTAATATAATGGAAGAAATTTTAGAGGTGCGATTTACAGTTAACTATTTAGAAAATAAAATTATTGCATTGCAACAAGCTATACGGCCTTCCTTTTTAGTTGATCCTTATAAACAGAAAAAAATCAGTATATTCGATCGTGAACCTGAATTTATTTTGGAGTTTATCCGTAACCGCAGCAGTTATTTGAAAAAACAGCTAACAAAATTCGATAAATAGAACAGCGATGGACCCGATCAAATCGGTTTTTTTCACCTCATTCCCAACCTCGTAATATTCTTTTTAAATATTTTTTCAGAATAATAAAACTGTCTAGAACCATCACTTCCAATAAGCATAAATTATACTAATTGAATTAGTGAACCAACTACAACTCTACTAAAAATTCTTTTAAAAAAGGAAGAGGAGGAATAAAATTGTTTCAAAATAAGACAATTCTTATTACTGGAGGGACAGGTTCCTGGGGGTATGAGTTGGTCAAACAACTACTTAACAAAAACCCTAAGGAAATCCGAATCTTTTCCAGAAATGAATTTAGTCAGGTAGAAATGAAGAGGAAATTTGATAATAAATTATTAACATTTATCATTGGAGACATTAAAGAAAAGGAAGATCTAACGAAGGCATGTATAGGTGTCGATTACATTTTTCATCTGGCTGCCTTAAAGCATGTGCCTGTCTGTGAAGCCCAGCCAATTGAAGCATTAAAAACGAATGTAATTGGTACCCAAAATGTCATCGATGCTGCACTTGTTAATCAAGTGAAATCAGTGATATATATTTCAACTGATAAAGCGGCAAGTCCTTCAAATTTTTATGGGATGACCAAATCCATTGGGGAAAAACTGATTATCCACGCAAATACGCTTTCATCTGGTACCAAATTTGTTTGTGTACGTGGCGGTAATGTTCTGGGGACAAACGGAAGTGTCATCCATGTATTTAAAGATCAAATTATGCTGAAAAATCAAGTTGGGATAACGGATAGCAAGATGACAAGATTTTTTCTCACCTTAGAAGATGCTATTAATCTTCTATTTAAGGCTACTTATGAAAGTGTAGGCGGGGAAATCTTTGTCATGAAAATGCCAACGTGTAAAATCATCGATTTAGCACAGGTCCTGATTGAATTGATGGGTAAAAAAGATGTTGAATTTGTTGAACTTGGGATTAGACCGGGAGAAAAAATTCATGAAATTCTATTTTCTGAATATGAAAGTCAATACACAATCTATTTTGATAATGATTATTATGTTATTCTTCCGACCATTGAGATACCGCAATTAAAGCAACATTATGCAAACTATCAGATTGTTACAATGAAAGATTACCATTCCAATCAATCACTGATGTCTAAAGACGAAATTAAAGACCTCTTAATTAAAGGAGGCTTTATTGAATGAAGATCTTAGTACTAGGTGGAAACGGGATGGCTGGACATATCATCGCACAATATTTTAAAAATTGTTCAACATATACAGTTTTTTCAACTAGTCGTGATAGTTCTATACCAGATACGTTTTTACTGGATGTCAGAGATCAAAGAATGTTAGAAGAAATAATTGATTCTATAAAACCAGACGTTGTGATAAATTGTGTTGGAATTTTAAATGAACAAGCAAGTCAAAATCCATTAAGTGCCCTTCTTGTTAATAGTTTATTACCACATACTTTAGCAAAGTTAATGGATCGTTACGGGGGGCGGTTAATTCATATCAGCACAGACTGTGTTTTCTCAGGCATAAAAGGAGATTATGCGGAGAATGATCCTCTAGACGGACAAACTGTTTATGCCAAAACGAAATCATTGGGTGAAGTAATAGGATCAAATCATTTAACAATTCGAACATCGATTGTCGGTCCCGAAATTAGAGGAAATGGGATCGGTTTAATGAATTGGTTTATGCAGCAAAACGGTGAAATTAAAGGATATGTGAATGTGTTTTGGAATGGCGTTACTACATTAGAGCTTGCTAAAGCGATTCATAAGATGATTGAGCAGAATATTACAGGCTTATACCATCTTACTGCTCCTCAAAAAATATCAAAATATGAATTGCTGGAGTTATTTAAAATAGTGTTTAAAAAGGAAGATGTTGTCATTACTCCTGATGAAACAATTAAATCTGATAAAACGCTAAAAAATACGCGCAAAGACTTTATATATCATGTTCCCGTTTACAAACAAATGCTGGTTGAATTACGAGATTGGTTGGATCAGGAGTGAATTTGCCCAAAATTTTAATAACTGGAGCGAATGGATTCACCGGCCGGCATGCAATTGATTATTTTTCAAATAAAGGTTTGGATGTTATAGCTGTTGTTAGAACCAAAACTGTATTCCAGAAGACTTTAAACCATTCTATTGAAAAATGTGACTTAACAAATGAGCGGGCTGTAAACAATCTTATCAAAAACATAAAGCCGGATTTTATCCTCCATCTAGCTGGTAAGAATTCCGTTGAAGAATCATGGAATAGTCCAGCTTATTATATTTTGACAAATACTATGTCTACCCTTTACTTGCTAGAGGCACTTCGAAAACATTGTTCAGACTCTAAAACCCTAATTGTAGGTTCGGCTCTGCAATTTAATCCATGCAGTAAATCGAGTCCCCTTCACCCTTATAGCGTCAGCAAAGGACTACAAGCTTTGGTGGCAGATTCCTGGAAAGATTTGTTTAAGTTGGATATCACGATTGCTAAACCATCTAACCTCATCGGGCCAGGGCTTTCTAATGGAGTTTGTTCAGTATTTGCTAAAAAAATTTCTGAAATAGAGCAAGGAAAAATCGCCCCCACTCTTAACGTATCAGATCTGTCAGCAAAAAGGGATTTTATAGATGTAAGAGATGCAGTGCGTGCGTACGATTACTTGTTAAAAATGAAAACCACAGCAGATGAATACGAGATCTGTACAGGCATTCCCCGTTCATTGGGAGAGGTTATAAAAACCTTTCAATCACTGACAGAAACCATGTTGGTGATAGAGAATGGACAAACTGTGTCAAAACAATTTAGCCCTATAATGGAGAATGATAAGATGAGAGCTTTAAACTGGGAACCGCTTATTCCTTTTGAGAAGTCATTGGAGGATACACTACAATTTTACCGTGCAAACCAATAGGTTTATAGTTTGTTGGTTTTCATAAAAAACGCCTTTCCCACTACTCGTTAGGTAGTTAAAAGGCGTTTTCTTTAGGTTATCTTGACGCTTAAACGTGATGAAGTCCCCCTAAAACCATATTAACCACTTTATTTGATACATTTGGATCATCATACCCTTCAGGCAATTTCCAAGAACGATTTGATTGAAGCATTAAGTTTACGCTTTCCAAAATAGTATTGGATTGAACACCTGATACCACATTGCTGCCACAAATAACGGTCTCAGGTCTTTCCGTACTATTCCTTATCGTCACAGAAGGAACCCCAAGGATACAGCTTTCCTCCTGAACAGTACCACTGTCCGTTATCACACACCGCGCATGTTTTTGGAGCTGCACAAAATCAAAAAAACCAAATGGTTCACTGAAGTGAAGAAGTGGATGTTGAGTATTGATTGTAAATTGTTTCATCCGTTCACGAGTTCTTGGGTGGACACTGCAAATGATCAGAATCTTATGTTGATCGGCAATTAGATGAAGTGCATTTACGATATGGCGGAGTCGTGTTTCATTGTCTACATTTTCTGCACGATGAGCTGTTACAATCATATATCCATTGGCTGTAATACTCAGCTTAGATAATATTTCACTTTTGTCAATTTCCTCTTTATAGTATTGAAGTACTTCATAAATTGGATTACCGGAAACCCAGATACGATGATTTGCAACACCTTCACGTATTAAATTTTCGCGACTAAACAATGTGTAAGGTAAGTTAAATGATGAAATGGAGTCAATTGCTTTTCTATTAATCTCTTCAGGTACCGAGGTATCAAAACAGCGATTTCCTGCCTCCATATGATAAACAGGTACTCCCATTCTTTCAGCAAGTAATGCACAAAGAGCACTGTTTGTGTCGCCTAACAGAAGTATCTTTTCTGGTTTTTCTTGAGAAATGATTTTTTCCATTTCTGAAAACATATAACCTACCTGTTTCCCAAAGGTATGAGAACTAAGTGTAATTTTGTAATTAGGCTGTCGGATACCTAATTGTTCAAAAAACACATCGCTGAGAGACCGATCGTAATTCTGTCCGGTATGAACAAGGACGTGATTTGTTAGAACGTCCAATTTTTTAATAATTAAACTCAATCGAATAATTTCTGGACGTGTTCCTAGAATTGTCATGACTTTCAATAAATTTCATCTCCTTTCCCTTGTGCCTAAAAAAAGATACAATATTAAAAGAACCTTCAACAAGCAATACTAATTTTATGCGACCAATGAGGAATTAATTAATCCTTTACCATAATTTACATTTTTTAAAAGCAAATATATAAGAATACTGTTGATAAGAAATTAAAAATGCGGTGATTTTCATCACCGCACTACTCACTAATAAATCAAGTTAAGAAATTCTTTATTCGTAATATTACCAAAGTAATAGGCTGTATCAACATCTTTTAATGCCGCTTCAAGCTCACTTCTCTCATAACGGACATTCATTAATTTATCCTCGATCTCACTTACATCACCAACACCAAAGAAATCACCATAAATTTTACAATTCTCAATGATTCCTTTATTTACTTCCAAACGGACATCAATTTGTCCTACTGGGAAACGGTGTGAATGTTGGAGGTTAAACTTTGGTGACTTTCCATAGTTCCATTCCCAATTTTGATAACGCTCCTTGGAAAGCTGGTGGATCTTCTCCCAATCTTCGGCAGTGAGAACATATTCAGTAATCTCATTGCCTTCAAAAATGTATTTTAATAGTAACGAACGGAATTCCTCAATCGAGATTTTATCTGTCAAGAATTCAGAAATATTCGCAACACGGCTGCGGACAGACTTGATTCCTTTTGATTCAATTTTGTCTTTCTTAACTCTTAAGGCAGAAACAATATGGTCCATTTCTGAATTAAAAAGAAGGGTTCCATGGCTGAACATTCTGCCTTTTGTAGAGAATTGAGCATTGCCAGAAATTTTCCTTCCTTCTGCCAAGAGATCATTTCTACCGCTAAGCTCCGCATTTACCCCCAGCTTTTTCAGAGCCTCTACCACCGGCTCAGTGAATTTGCGGAAATTATGAAAGCTATTGCCATCATCTTTTGTAATGAAACTAAAATTTAAATTTCCGAGGTCATGATAAACAGCCCCTCCACCGGACAATCTACGAACAACGTGAATTCCATTTTTATCAACATATTCAGTATTAATTTCTTCAATCGTATTTTGATTTTTGCCAATAATAATGGATGGCTCATTTATGTAAAAAAGTAGATACGTTTCATTAATATCAAGATTTTTCAACGCATATTCTTCAATCGCAAGGTTAATCCGAGGATCATTTATCCCCTTATTATCAATAAATAACATTGTATTCTTTCCCTTCTTATAGTGAAATAGAATAAAACTCATCTGCAAGATTGATTATACCAGTAAATTCTTTAGAAGCCTGTTCTATGAGCTCATTTAAATCTCCGTAATGCGGGAGATGCGTTAAAATTAATTGTTTAACACCTGCTTCACGAGCTAAGCGCCCTGCTTCTATACTGTTCATATGTCCTGCTGATTTCCCATTTTGATGCCCATAAAAATTACATTCACACAATAATATATCCGCTTGCTTACTGAACTCAATAAACTCCTCTTTGTATGAGCTGTCTGCAGTATAAACGATGGATTTGCCATTATCCTCTATTCTCATTGCGTAGCAAGGAACTGGATGATTTGTTTTTAAAAATGAGACTTGAAATGGACCGATTGAAAGTACTTCATTCGGCTGATAGGCAATTCCTTTTGTAATTTCTTTGTAGGTGAGCTTAGCAAATTCATGATGGTCAAAATGATGACCGTAAATGGGAAGGGTCGGAAAATCCTTGCCTAAAAACCCTTGAATGAGACGTGCATGCTGCAATACCCCTATATCCGCAATATGGTCCGGATGATAGTGGGAGATTAACACCGCATCAAGATCTTCAGGCTGGATGATATTTTGTAATTTTGCAAGGACACCGCTGCCACAATCGATTAATAATTGAAATCCATTCTGTTCAAGTAAATATCCAGAGCTTGCAGAATTTTGTTTCGGATATCCTCCCCAAAAACCAATAACCGTTAGTTTCACTAGAACTCCTCCTCGTTTTATCTCACATCTATCATACTCAAAATCCTGATGAAAAGAAAAAAGAAGCTATTATTAAGGATAGCTTCAGTTTAGTATTTAGTTATTTACTTTAAAGTACTCTAATACATCTTTTACAGCTGCCTCGCCTTGGTCGATACAGTCTGGAACCCCTACTCCACCATATGAGGCACCTGCGATGAAAACACCTGGTAATTCTGTTTGAATATGCTCTCGTATCGTGTCAAGTCGCTGTTTATGCCCTACAGTGTATTGCGGCATTGATTCTTTCCAGCGGGAGACGACCGCGAAATCAGGCTTCATCGTAATATCCATCGTTTTATTCAAATCATCAAGCACAATATTAATAATTTGATCATCAGAAAGATCAACTATGGTTTCATCCCCTGCTCTTCCTACATAACAACGAAGCAAGGCCTTGCCTTTTGGTGTTGAATGTTCCCATTTCTTATGTGTCCAAGTGCAGGCTGTAATCGAATAATCGCTGTTCCGGGAAACAACAAATCCAGTTCCATTAATATCCGTTTTTATCGCTTCCTCAGGGAATGCCAAAGCGACTGTAGCAACCGAAGTAGATGGTACTGATTTTAGAGGCTCAAAAAAATCGCAATCAGAGAACATCGCAGCGGTAATTTTATGAGGAGTGGCCACAACTAAAGAATCAGCCAGCAATGTTTCATCATTATTTAAATAAAGTTCATATTGCTTGTCTTTTCTTACAATTTTATCAACTCGGTGTCCTTTTAAAATGGATTGTCGGTCTAAATTTGCTTCAATTGCTTCTGCAAATGATTGAAGTCCTGTTTTAAAAGTCAAGAAGCCACCTTTTTTCTCATCCTTTTTCTCTGTCTTTTTCGGCTGAGCTGGAGCCGTCCTTTTCATCCCAAGGATTAAGCTTCGATATTTTTGCTCTACTTGATAAAATTGTGGGAAAGTCGACATTAGACTCATTTGATCGATATCTCCGGCATAAATCCCCGACAATAATGGTTCAATTAAATTCTCAACGACTTCATCGCCTAGTCTTCTCCGGAAAAAACCGCCTAAAGATTGGTCTTTTCCACCCGGGGATTTTGGCAGTATAAAATCAGCGGCTGCCCTAACTTTACCTGGAATAGAAAACAACCCTGTCGTTATAAAGGGACCAATTTCCGTTGGGATTCCCATAATCGAACCACCTGGCATTGAATAGAGCTTTTCGTTGACTAGAACATATGACTTCCCAGTAGAATTTGGAACCAGTTCCCCATCCATCCCTACTTCTTTCGCAAGCCGAATCATACTTGTCTTACGAGCTAAGAAGGAATCTGGACCTCTTTCAATCGTGAAACCGTCTCTGACAACGGTTTGCATTTTTCCGCCAAGGCGGTGTGAGGCCTCAATCAATTTAATGTCGATGGCTAGATTTTTTTCTTTGATTATTTTTTGAAGATAAAATGCGGCAGTCAGACCAGCAATTCCGCCGCCAACAATCGCAACCTTCTGTTTTTCTTCCGCCACGGATTTCACCTTCTTTCCATATTGCCTTTTCTATCTCATCGGGTTAACGTTTTTAAAATAACAGTCGTAAGAGCTTCAATAAATTCAGGCTGTGCATTCGGCATTTCTGGGCGGTAATAGCTTGCCCCTACTTCGTCGGCAACAATTTTACACTCATGGTCATTGTCATATAAAACTTCTAGATGTTCTGCAACAAATCCAACTGGGGCATAAACATAGGCTTTATATTGATGGTCTTTAGCTAGATCTCTTGTTAAATCCTGAACATCTGGTCCTAACCAAGGCTCTGGAGTATTACCAGCACTTTGCCATCCGATGGCATAATTATGAATACCGGCATTCTTGGCAATTAAATCAGCAGTTTCTTGCAGCTGACTTGGGTACGGATCACCGAATTGTAAAATCTTCTCTGGCAGACTATGAGCCGAAACGATAAGCATTGCATGATTTTGTTCTTCCTGAGGCATTTGCTGATAAATTTTCTTTAATCTATCTACCCAATAGTCAATAAATTTCGGTTCATTGTACCAGCTATCAATCGAAGTGATCGTAAGACCACCAAGCTTTTCAGCTTCCTCTTTTGCTCTGCCATTGTAGGACTTAACACTAAAGGTAGAAAAATGTGGGGCAAGGACAATACTCACAGCCTCTTTCACTCCATCTTCATGCATTTGTTTTACCGCATCTTCAATAAACGGCTCAATATGTTTTAAACCAATATACATTTTAAATTCAATTTCATCCTGAACCTGGTTTAAATGCTCTTCAAGTTTTTTTGCTTGTTCAAGGGTAACTTTTGCAAGTGGAGAAATACCACCGATAGCTTCATAACGATTCTTTAGATCCTCTAACATTTCAGGGCTCGGCTTACGACCATGGCGAATATGTGTATAATAGCGTTCTAAGTCATCTAAATGATATGGGGTACCGTATGCCATAACCAGCAATCCCATTTTCTTTTTTGTCATCTTTTGCACCTCATTTTTATTCTCACTGCTCCAAATAACCAAGTCCCGTACTGCAGTCGGTCTCGGAATGAAAGGGCCTCTAATGGTTTAGGGCCCTGATAAATTACAATTACAACCTATATTATAGTGCCAAAAAATTGGCTGGTTTACCAATTTTAACACCTGAAAAAGCTATTTAACGGCTCAACTTTGATGCTGAATACTCGTGAATAAATGATGTTAATTTTTTCAATGTTGCCGGATTAACGGATGGGAATACCCCATGCCCAAGGTTAAAGATATAGCCATCCTGTCCCATTCCTTGATCTAAAATAGCTTTCGCCTTTTCCTCAATCACTTCCCAAGGTGCTAAAAGAATCGCCGGATCGAGATTACCTTGAACCGTTTTATGAATGCCCATTTCTCTCGCTTGATGGATCGGCAGACGCCAATCTAAACCAACTACATCCAGTGGTAAGTCATTCCATTCCATAGCAAGATGGCTGGCACCTACACCAAACATAATCAGAGGCACATTCTCTTTCTTTAGTTCGCTGAAAATTCTATTCATAATCGGCTTGATGAAGTAGCGGTAGTCTTCAACATTCAAAGCACCTACCCAAGAATCAAAAATCTGAATCGCTTTCACACCAGCACGAATTTGCGATTTAACATATGTAATCACCATATCCCCAAGCTTATCCATCAGGGCAAACCATGCTTTCGGCTCTGCGTACATAAAAGCTTTGGTCTTATTGTAATTTTTTGATGGACCACCTTCAATCATATAACTTGCAAGGGTAAAAGGAGCTCCTGAAAATCCAATTAACGGAACAGAAAGCTGCTCTTCTGTAAGTAATTTAATTGTATCCAGTACGTAAGGCACATCTTCTTCCGGATGAATTTCACCTAGTTTCTCAACATCTGCTAAGGAACGGATTGGATTGTCAATCACCGGACCAATTCCTGATTTGATTTCCACGTTCATTCCAATTGCTGGTAGTGGTGTCATAATATCTTTATATAAAATGGCCGCATCAACATTATATTGTTCGACTGGAAGGCGGGTTACATAAGCGCAGAGTTCAGGCTGATGAGTAATCTCAAACAAAGAATACTTCTCTTTAATTTCTCTATATTCAGGCTGTGAACGTCCCGCCTGACGCATGTACCAAACTGGAACGTGATCGGTCTTCTCTCCTCTTGCTGCTTTCAAAAATGTTTCGTTAATTTGTTTCGACATTTAAATAAATCCACCTTTCAAAAGACAATCTAATTACTATTTTAATATATACAAACAAAAATTGAAAACGTAACCGTTGCATTATACTTTCTTCACTATATCGGTTATTCCTATTTGTGTATAGATAACCATGAAAACTGTCAAAAAAAAGTCGGATTTAAGTAGAAAAGCGGAAGCGCCTTGGTCACGGGCGATATAGGGAGAATTAGCGATTGGCGGAAGCCAGAGCTTAGTCTCCCTTAATGCGTACAGTTTCTGTAGCCAGGCATAAGACGAGCCGGCGAGAAGGTTGCTTTTTAAACCTTCTTGACGGATTGAACGAAAAGTGGAGGCGACTGCCCTGGGACCGAGTCCCAAGGGAGCCGGAACTAGACAAGCTTATGACCCGAGCCCCTAGGCGCTGTAGCTGGACAATTCTCGAAGTCGAATTTTCTTTCTTTTACTATAAAAAATCACCTCTTTACTGAAAATTCATATTCTGTATTACATCCAAGGGCGAATAACTATATCCTTCGTCCATGGATGGAGAAAGGGGGTTATTTAAATGTTAATAGAGCTTTCTGCACTCCATTGGATATACGTTGTCTTTATTGCTCTCATTATTGGATTTATGGTCAAAAGAAGAGATACGACTCTCATTTGTATTGTCGGGATTTTCTTGATCGCAATTACCGCCACGGGTTCGTTAAGTAGCTCGATCAGCAGTATTTTTAACAGCTTTATTTATGCCATAACGGAGCTGTTATCTACGATATTAGTTATTTCGATCATTGTCGCCATGAGCAAAACATTAACTACAACAGGAATAAACGATGTAATGATTTCGCCTTTTACAAAATTAATCCGCAACCCAGCACTTGCTTATTGGACAATTGGTATTTTAATGATGATCATTTCTTGGTTTTTCTGGCCTTCGCCTGCTGTAGCCCTTCTGGGAGCCGTTCTTCTTCCTGTTGCGATAAGGGCTGGTTTGCCGGCATTAGGTGTTGCGATGGCAATGAACCTCTTTGGTCACGGAATAGCCTTATCAGGTGACTTTGTGATACAGGCAGCACCAAAGCTAACATCCGACGCTGCCGGAATACCAATTGGTGATGTAATAAACGCCAGCATCCCTCTGGTCATAACAATGGGTGTTGTAACAACTATAGCTGCCTTCTATTTTTTAAAAAGAGATATGAAAAACGGCGTACTTCAGCCAACTCCTTATGTTCCAGTCGATACTGCTTCGGATACCACATCAGAAAAAAATCTCCTCTCGGTGGGACAAAAACGTTTTTTCGCTGTCTTAATTCCTCTGCTTTTTGCACTTGATGTTGCAGCTATGTTCATCCTTGACTTACAAGGAGGGGATGCCACCGCGTTAGTTGGCGGTACATCCATTTTAATTCTTCTCCTGATTTCAATGATCAGCCATAAAAATAAAGGACTTGAGAAAACAACTCATTATTTAATTGAAGGTTTCACTTTTGGATTTAAAGTCTTTGGTCCTGTCATCCCAATTGCCGCATTCTTTTATTTAGGGGATGCTGGTTTTGGTAAGATCATTGGCGACTTTTTACCAGAAGGGTCACAAGGAATTGTCAATGACCTTGGTATTGCTTTAGCAAATGTCGTACCATTAAGTGAAATGGTCGGGGCAGTCACCTTAACAACCGTAGGGGCGATTACCGGTTTAGATGGTTCAGGATTCTCGGGAATATCGCTTGCAGGTTCCATAGCTGGCTTGTTCGCGGTCGCAATCGGGAAAGGCGCCGCTACCTTAACGGCACTTGGACAAATCGCTGCCATTTGGGTCGGTGGCGGAACACTTGTCCCTTGGGCACTTATCCCAGCTGCAGCCATCTGTAACGTCGACCCCTTTGAACTCGCAAGACGCAATCTGGTCCCAGTAGTTATTGGGCTCGTAATAACAACTATAGTTGCGATGTTTTTAATTTAAATAACAAAGAGGCTGAACCAATATCAGCCTCTTTTACTTAGTTTAAATTTTTTGAAATAGTTATAGAGAAGAATCGAAAAGAACACCCAAATATAACCAAAGGCAAATCCACCAATGACATCTGAAGGATAATGGACTTGAAGAATAATACGGCTTGCACCGATAAGCAGCATCAAAACTGCAGCGGAAATCACAACCACTCTTTTTCCTTTAGCTGACTTCATCCCCTCAATAATAAGGTAAGCAATGAACACATAAACCACCAATCCAACCATCGCATGTCCACTTGGAAAACTTAAACTGTCAACATGGGCTAAATGTTCAAGATCCGGTCTTTCACGGCCAATAAGCTCTTTAAGAAGTTTATTCACTTCATTGGCCAAAGCAACGGATAAAGCGATGGCTGCTGCAGCTAATAGATTCCTTTTAAAGAGTAATAACCAACCTAGGAAGATGATAGCAACGATACCAATCCCCTTTTTATCACCTAATTCTGTTAACAGTAAAAAGAAAGGATTTACCGAGTCAGGCAACATTGCAAACAAATCAGCAAGTTTAGAGTCCACCCAAAAAGTTTGCTTGGCAACTACTTTAATAGAAGTATAGACAGCTAAAATAATAGAAATGATTAAAAATAGGTAAGAAAGTCTCTGTTTATTTTCCTTTTGCATCCAATAATCCCCCTGTAAAAACTAAAAACTCTTTAAAAGTATAAAGAAAATACAGATAAAAATCTACTTAATAGTGTAAAAGTGTTAAAATAGTTTGAAAATAAACCTTTTTCATTTAGGGGGGATTTACTATGTTGAAGCAGCTTTATTCAAAATTAGAAGGTAACTACGAAGAAATGGTTTCCATTAGGAGATTTTTGCATCAACATCCAGAACTTTCATTCCATGAATATAACACAGCTAACTATATCCAAGCTTTTTATGAACAGCTTAATATTGAAGTAAAAGGAAATGTGGGCGGAAACGGTGTCGTCGCAAAAATATATGGAAAAAAACCAGGTAAAACGGTCGCGTTAAGAGCAGATTTTGATGCCTTGCCGATTCAAGATGAAAAGGATGTTCCCTACAAATCACTAGTCCCAGGGGTAATGCATGCCTGTGGGCATGATGGTCACACCGCAACTCTCCTTGTATTAGCAAAAGCATTAAATGAAATGAAGGATGAACTTGAAGGAAATTATGTCTTTATCCACCAGCATGCGGAAGAGTATGCTCCAGGCGGAGCAAAAACAATGATTGAGGATGGGTGTTTAGATGGTGTCGATGTCATCTTTGGAACTCATTTATGGGCCAGTGAGCCAACAGGCACGATTCAATATCGTACTGGACCGATTATGGCTGCTGCAGACCGATTTGAAATTGTTATTCAAGGCAAAGGCGGACATGGAGCTCAACCCCATAAAACAAAGGATGCAATTGTCACTGCATCCCAACTTGTTGTTAATTTACAGCAAGTAGTCAGCAGAAGGGTAAATCCTGTTGAATCCGCTGTTGTTACAATTGGATCGTTCACTGCAGAAAATGCCTTTAATGTCATCGCCGACAAAGCCAAGCTCATCGGGACAGTCCGGACGTTTAATGAAGACATCCGTTATTTCATTGAAAAAGAAATCGAAAGAATTATTCAAGGAACCTGTCACATGTCAAACAGCAGCTACCAATTCACCTACGAACGAGGTTATCCAGCTGTAATTAATCATGAAAGTGAAACAGAATTCTTAATCTCTGCAGCTGAGGAAATACCAGAAGTAAACTCCATCGAAGAAACTGAACCGCAAATGGGTGGAGAAGATTTCGCTTATTATTTACAAAACGTTCCTGGAACTTTCTTTTTTACTGGGGCAAAGCCTGCAGGTGTCAATACTTCCTATCCTCACCACCACCCCAAATTTGATATTGATGAAAAGGCATTGCTAATTGCTGCGAAAACATTAGGCACCGCAGCGATTAATATTCATAAGTAATGAATACCCCTGAACCTTTTCACAGTTCAGGGGCTTTCTTCAGCATTCTTAACCGATAGGCATTCATGGCAGTTTCGCCTAAATGCTTTAAAAGATTATTATTGGCATAGGCTCCAACAAAGGCTCCAATTCCCGGAACCATTTGCATCATCTTCACGAGGTCGATATAATCCCGATATTCCTGTTGAAATTTCCGCCAATCCATTTCAACAAGCTCTACCTTCCGGCCCTCCCAGTTTTCAATTTCATATAAAGTTTCCTTCCTAATATCATCACTGGAAAAGGCAAGCTGAAAGACATGAAGAATAAACAACCGTTCTTCATAATCATTCGTATTAAAGCCATAAATCGAAGCTGCCTCAAATAGAAATTTCATTTTTATCGAAAGAAGCAACGGAAAATCAGCTAGCCCCAGAAGAATACCACCTGCTCCAGTTCCTGCACCTTCAACCAGAGCTGTTTTTCTATACGTTTCAATCTTTTTCCGTATGCGCTCATCGCGTTCCGCGAGTGTTAACCCTTGAGCCTGATTTTTGTTTGTCGTTAGCTGAGAACCGAACAAGGTCGTTTTGACCATTCCTTTTATACTCTCTGTCATCACTTCATGAACCTTCTCCGGGATCATTCCGTTTATTTTTCCTTGAGCTTTTTTAGACAGACGATTCATCATGCCAGAGCGTCCAGTCAATTTTCTTCTCCATTCCATCACTTCATCATAAACCTGTAATTCATAATCATTCATTAAATCCACCCCCTCAGCAAATGATATTAGTGTATTTACGAAGAAATACTTCAATGGTTTCAAAAAAAATCCTCTTTAGCTGAAAGAGGATTTTTGGTTCACGCTTTTAATCGATTTTTACTATACACATAGATAAACAAATAGCTAAATAATACACCTGAGACTAACACATATATGGATGTCATCCACTCACCTTTAGCAGCAAGAATCAAAGTGAAAAACAAGGACTGAATAACCATAATAACCATTAAGATAAAATGAAATGCAGCTTTTTTATTTTTCTGAACTACTGGATATAAGTCGACCCAGAGCTTATTTTGATGATGGTTCCATAATGGCAAGAGCTGAAATCCTGTTAAATATAAAAATAAAACAGCAAGCAAAACTTGACCTAAACCAAAAGAAATATAATATAAGGCTATCGCACCTATCACGGTTAACCGGATAAAAAGTCCAAGGTAATCAGAGGATCTTAAAAACGTACGTGAAAACAAATAATGATAGGTCTTTTCCTGCGAAAACGTAATCTGATTTATAAATATATCCAGCCATTTCCTTCTTTTTACTGTATCCTTTAGTTTCGGAACATCCGTAAAAAGGTTGGCTAATCGATAGAAGGACGCCATCCGCTTCTCTTCCTGCCCTATTAAGATATCCCATTTTAAGCCGATTGATTTGGTCTTTATGTAAAAATAACGGTAATACGCGGTGAAAATAAGGGTGAAAACGAAAAGAAACAGAACATTTGCTTGGCTGAATAGTAGAAATGCGGATGCAGCGTTTAAAAAGTATCGTACCACCGAGTCCGATAAATGAACCGAGGTTTCAACATAATATTGTATTCTCCACCCTACCGCTAAATTCCAAGCCTTTATTACCAACAAAAGAACGAAGAAAAAGAAAAATGAACGAAAACCATTTTCACTAACTCTTGCATACAAAGGCATAAATGCCGCCAATACCATCAAGAGGATATATCCTTGAAAAATGAGACTCGTTAGCCCCGATCGCAGAAAGTAGCCCTTCAAGCGGTCTTCAAGGGGAAGTAAAAAAACTTGATCTGCCTCCAGCAAAAAGTTATAGACTGGACTATAGGTTAAAAACAAGCCAAATATTACAGCCATGATCATTTCAGCAGGGAAATCAACAGGAAGCGTCCTAACCCAATTTTGATAATAAAAAGCAGCCATTCCAAGTAAAAATAACAAGACAATGACTAAATGACCATTAAAAATATAGCGTAGATATACTCCTAATTCTTTTAAGCGATGGACTGCCCGATCTTTCCATAGTTTTTTCTCATCAAACATAATTTTCTTCCTTTGTTAATTGAATATATAAATCATCCAATGAGGCACCAGGCATCGCGAATTGCTCCCTCAGATCTGCAAGTGTCCCTTTTGCTCGAACTTTCCCTTCATGGAGTATGATAAACCGATCACAATATTTTTCGGCAGTAGCAAGAATATGGGTCGACATTAAAATTCCTGCACCATTCTCCTTCATTTTTTTCATTAAATCTAACAAAGATTGAATACCGAGCGGGTCCAGACCAACAAACGGTTCATCAACGATATATAAAGACGGTTGTACTAAAAAAGCACACATGATCATAACTTTCTGTTTCATCCCTTTTGAAAAATGGGCTGGAAACCATTTAAGCCGTTTTTCCATTCGAAATTCTTTAAGGAGAGGCTCCATCCTTGATTTATAAGTTGTTTCATCCAATCCATAAGCCATTGCTGTTAATCGTAAGTGCTCTTCTAAGGTTAATTCTTCATATAAAACCGGTGTTTCCGGAACAAATGTAAACATTCTTCGATAGGCCTCTTTATTTTGAGTAAACGATTGGCCATTTATTTTGACCTCTCCTTGATGGGGCTCCATCAATCCAATCACATGCTTGATAGTCGTGCTTTTCCCAGCACCATTTAAACCAATTAAGCCGACTAATTCCTTTTCACCCACCTCAAAGGAAACATCCTTTAAAACGGGATTTCTCGTATATCCACCTGTAAGGTTTTCAATCGATAATAAAGTCATCCGCAACGTCCTTCCTCACTTTCTTATTTTTCATTTTAACAAATTGTCCTTCGTAAAAATAGGAATTCAATAAATCGAAAATTTTTGTGTATATTTCTCGTCAGCCGGGACATCATAATATACGAAGGGGATACAAACGGATCGATGAAGAAATTCATCAAAACTTGAAATGAGGTGTCTACAAAAGACAAGAACCATTTCAAATAAGTTTGCTTCCACACGTTTCAAATAAGGGGATGGTTGTATTGCACAATGTAGCAGGAAACCATTTAGAGTTCAAATAACGCCACTCTGTTTATCATTAAAATAAACGGAAAAATGAGGTGTTTGTCGCAGATTATCATCCGTTTTTATAAGTTGAGAAACATATAAAAACAATAAGGGGATGGTCAGCTTGAACAACGATTACTCTTTAAAACAAACACTAAATGAAAAATGAGGTGTTTATCAAAGGTAATTCCTGAATGAACGTATAAATGAAGCATTTCCCCTTCGAGAGGGCAGGATTCCACGCGGATCCTGTCTCTTTCTTTTTTCTTCAAGTCCTATATGGTAAAATACGGATAAATAATTAAATTATTATAATCACGATAAGGGGTTGTGAATTACATGAGCGAATGTATTTTTTGTAAAATTGTTAACGGTGATATTCCTGCTGCAAAGGTATTTGAAAATGAACATGTCCTAGCCTTCTTAGACATTAGTCAAGTAACAAAAGGGCATACACTCGTTATTCCAAAGGTACATAAAGAAAATTTATATGAACTGACTCCTGAAATTGCTCGGAATCTTTTTGAAGTCGTACCTGATATTGCGAAGGCTTTAAAAACAGAATACGAGCCCATTGGTCTAAATTCCATTAATAACAACGGAGAAGCTGCTGGACAAACAGTTTTCCATTACCATCTCCATTTAATTCCGCGCTATGGAAAAGGTGATGGCTTTGGAGCAGTATGGAAAACCAACACCAGTGACTATACTCCACAAATGCTTCAAGAAATGGCAGCCAATATTAAACAGCATATATAATTTATTTTATAATTATCAGAAAATTTTTTCTTTATCAATCATATCCTATTATGCTATAATGATAACAAGTTTTTCGCTACAGGCAATGAGTGCACTGTAGGAGGAACAAATAGCTTTTTTAGATTAGCAGAGGAGAGATGAGAAATGAATACAAAGAATCTTGTAGTTTTATCACTTTTAGCGGGAATTGGTGTCGTTTTACACATGGTCATGCCAGCGTTCTTAACGATTAAACCAGACATGATGCTAGCCATGATGTTTTTAGGGATTATTCTGATTCCAGAAATAAAAAGTGTCATGCTGTTATCCATTGTAACTGGAGTATTGTCAGCATTAACCACTGGGTTTCCTGGAGGTCAAATTCCTAACATCATTGATAAGCCGATCACTGCTTTGATTTTTTTCGGACTATTTCTAGCGTTAAAAAAATTCGGGAAATCGATTATTGGTGTCGGGGTTTTAACTGCAGTTGGAACAATAGTTTCAGGATCCGTGTTTTTGGCATCTGCCCATTATATTGTTGGTCTACCAAGTTCTTTCGCTGCGCTATTTGCAGCTGGAGTTTTACCGGCTATTGCACTTAATACAATCATCATGGTGATTTTGTATCCTGTCGCCCTTTCAGTTGTGAAAAGAACAATGCCATCATCAACCGTTATCTCTAAATAGCGAACATAGAAAAGAACCTCGCAAGGTTCTTTTCTTTCTATATTAAATTTTAAAAGTTAGCAAGAATAATAGCCATGAGCAAAAGAATTCCACCGCCAGCTGCTAACGTTCCTGCTCTTTTCTTTAATATTTGTTTAGGAGGATACATACCCGGCCTTGTTAAAGCTAATACGTATTTGATCGCACCAAAGAATAGTAACACACTAATTAACAAAAGAATTGTTGGAATAATCTTCATGTTTTCCCCCTTTTGAACAATCATTAGTTGTTATTATCATTTTTATGTTTGGAATCGCAAATACTTCATAAAAAAATTTTCTTTTAGAGAATTTTCAAAAAGTTGGAATTACTTTACGAAAACAATTAAAATAAAATAAATAAACTATAAATTCAATAATAAAAATATGTAATTTCTAAAAATTTTGTGAATTTTATCTTTATTAATTTTTATTTTATTGGCATAATGATAATAGAGAAATATAAAAGTAGGTGAAAATGGGGATGTCTGAGAAACAGTATTCAATGAAAGAAGCAATGTTATTTAGTCAAAGGATTGCCCAACTTAGTAAAGCATTATGGAAATCCGTCGAAAAAGATTGGCAGCAATGGATAAAGCCATATGATTTAAATATTAATGAACACCATATCTTATGGATCGCCTATCATTTGAACGGTGCCTCCATTTCTGATGTGGCAAAGTTTGGGGTCATGCATGTTTCAACAGCTTTTAATTTTTCAAAAAAATTGGAAGAAAGAGGATTGCTTAAATTCTCAAAGAAAGAAAACGACAAGCGCAACACCTATATTCAAATCACCCCTGAAGGTGAAGAGATACTATTAAAATTAATGGAAACATATGAACCGAAGGGGAATGCTGCTTTTTCGGGTGCTTTGCCACTTAGGGAATTATATGGTAAATTCCCTGATATTATTGAAATGATGGCGATTGTCCGCAATATTTATGGAGACGATTTCATGGAGATTTTCGAGCGTTCCTTCCATAACATCGAAACAGAGTTTACAGAAGAAAATGGTAAGCTTAGAAAAGCTGAAAATCCAGAACAGGAACTAGCTTAATTAATTCCCGATACATTTTTTAAATTCTTTAAATAGAGGTTCGTACAGTTGCTGTGTTAAGCAAGCCTGGACTACTTCTTTTACGTCAAATGTTTCTGGCAATCCATTCAAAAACTCATTGAAAAGCGGATGAAAGTATAAAAAACCTTCCGCTTTTTGTTCTTCCATTTTTATGTGCAAATTATCACATAATTTCAAGAAGTCCTGTACTTCTCGTTCCGATATCCCTTTTACAATCACCAACTTATAAAAATCTGCTCTTGGATTATGTAGCATTTGAATTAACAGCCTTTGATGGTATTCAAGAAGACCGATTCGCTTTTGCAGTTTATCGAAATCACTCATTTGCATCGACCTCCAGATTTAATTTCAATTTGTTCATTTTCAATATTTTCCTTTTAATGTCTTTGTTAAACCTTATAAATTTAACTGTTTTTTTAAGACTTATTTGTACAATGCTGCTCCATCTAATTGTAATTGTTTTTTTCCTACTTTTCTACCAATCCTTTTAACTATCTTTTTTTGTAAATTTTTGATATTCTAATAACCATAAATATGAACATCAGGAGGGAATCGTTGATGATCTCCATTTTTATTGTTTTTATTGTTTTTGCCATTTTTATCTTGTTTTATGTCAATAAAATGACCAATTCCCTTTGCATTCAAAAGGAAATACCAGAGGAACGACAACATAAAGTGTTTCGTACAATTAATGTACTTGTCACCATATTACTAATTTCCTCCTATTTAGAAATTTTGTTTACATAATTAATTAATTCTCTTGGTTATGTGCAAAAAAAGTTGAAGCGATGAGAAATTTCTCATCGCTTGTTGTTTTTTTAGAACCAAGATGCTCCAATAATTATTAACAGGATGAAAAGGACTACAACTAATGCAAATCCTCCACCATAAGAACCAGATGAACCAGACACACATTTCTCCCCTTTCTTAGATGGTAAAGCTGTTGTCTGCATCATTTTAAAGCATTAGATTAAAACCAGGATGCTCCAACAATAATCAATAGAATGAAAAGGACTACAATCAATGCAAATCCTGCTCCGTATCCATGTCCGCCACTCATCGTATTACCTCCTTTATGATTGATTACGATATTCTATTCAAGCTGTCTCCAATGCGACTAGGCGCTTACCTTATTTTCTTTGGAAAAAGTCCAGCTGAATAGGTACTGTTTTTTCTTACATGTTATCGTATGTACGAAGTGGTTGTTTGGGATGGTTATACGCCCAGCTTTTGATTTTTAAGCTATGGAAAAATTTTTGCAGCAGTTACCATTTATGTTATAGTATAGTTTGTGGACAAGTGACCACAAGAATTTACTGTTTAGGAGAGGTTCCTCATGAAGAAATGGATGTTAGCCCTTACACTAGCTGGCGGGGTTATTGCTTTAACAGCATGTAATCAAGGCGGCGAAACAGTTGCAGAAAGTAAGGCAGGAAATGTAACACAAGAAGAGCTTTATGAATCAATGAAGGATAAGATTGGAGCACAAGCACTTCAACAACTTGTTTATGAAAAAGTCCTTTCCGAAAAATATGAAATTACGGATAAAGAATTAGACGCAAAAGTTGCTGAATTAAAAGAACAGCTTGGCGAGAATTTCGAAGCCGCTCTTGCCCAGTACGGCTACAAGGATGAAGCTGACTTTAAAAAGACTATGAAACTCGGTATGCTGCAGGAGAAGGCAGCTATGAAGACGATTAAAGTAACGGACAAGGAATTAAAGGAATACTACGATAACTACAAGCCTGAAATCAAGGCTCGCCATATCCTTGTTGCTGATGAGGCAACAGCAAATGAAGTTAAGACAAAGCTTGACGCTGGTGAAAAGTTTGAAGATGTAAGCAATCAATATTCTACTGACGAAGCAGCAAAAGCAAGCGGCGGTGACCTAGGCTGGTTTGGAACAGGAGCAATGGATCCGGATTTCGAAGCAGCAGCTTACGCACTTAAAGTAGATGAAATTAGTTCCCCAGTTAAATCATCATTTGGATATCATATCATCCAACTAACAGATAAAAAAGAAAAGAAATCCTATGATGAAATGAAGGACGAGCTTGAAAAAGAACTAAAAACATCAAAATTAACAAATGAAAAAATTAACGAAGTCATGCAGAAGGAATTAAAAGATGCAAATGTAAAAGTCAGTGATAAAGACTTAAAAGATGCTCTTAATCCTGAAACTTCAGCAGCACAGTAATGAACAATACAAAAGGAGGGCCCAAATTGATGGGTCCCTCCTCTTGTTTAGATAAATTATGAATTTCCGACTTTGAGAATTGTCCAGCTCCATCGCCCTAGCGGCTAGTGTCCTTCGCTCTCCGCCCTACGATAAGTCAAGCACGAATGCGCCTCCGGCTCTTCGTGTTTCCTTTATCTCAGTTGGAGCGCTCCATAAAGGAAGGCTTCGTAAGCATTGGCATCGCACGAAGGAAAAGCGTTTTTCTTTTTCGAGGAGGCCATACGCCGCTGACCAGGGCGCTTCCGCAATTCTTATTCTGCTGTAACTCGTTCGCCTTCTCGTTTTTCTTTTTCCCTTTCAAGTCGGGTAATATAAATTTCGCCTTCTTTTTCGATATTCTCCATTTCCAACAAACGTTCTTCTCTTCCTGTTTTAATTGCCATAAGTGCACTTATAACAATACCAACCACGACTGCATATACCCAAATAGGAATTGTCATACATTCCTGCTCCCTTCGATAGTGGTTGTCCACTTTTTATTACAACATATTCACGAATAGAAAAAATATTCTTTTTAGAATAGAAAAAGATAACCCATGAGGATTATCTCTTATTTCAAAAAGTTTGGTTTATAAAAGGAACGATTTTCTAAAGCAAAAATCCGCTCAGAAAATTCTCCAGGTTTAACTCTTTCTAATGCACGATCCAGCATATTCATTTTTGCATCGAGATTATCGATATAATGAAGGATTTCCGCCTCTTTAATCATTGGAGGCTTCGGACTTCCCCATTCCGCTTTCCCATGGTGACTTAATACCAGATGTTGCAGAATCACTACCTCTTCTCCCGTAATTCCCAGTTCATCCGCAGCTTGACCGATTTCATTAACCATGATCGTAATATGTCCTAATAAATTTCCTTCCACCGTATAGGTAGTGGAAATGGGACCAGACAGCTCAACCACTTTTCCCATATCATGAAGGATTACCCCCGCATATAGGAGGTCTCTATCAAGGCTGGGATAGAGTGTGGAAATGGCTTTAGCTAAATCAAGCATACTAACAACATGGTAACCCAGCCCTGACACAAACTCATGATGGTTCTTCGTCGCTGCTGGAAATTCTATGAATGCCTGCTGATGTTTTTTTAGTAAATGTCGGGTAATCCTTTGGATTTTTGGATTTTTCATATCAAAAATATATTGTGTCAGCTTGCCATTTATTTCATCTTTACTGATCGGTGCAGTTTCGATGAAATCCTCAATTTTAACCGTATCACTAGGGCCAGTCCTGCGAATCTGACGAATTTTCAATTGGCTTTTTCCCCGATAATTTTGAATATCTCCAAGAATTTTCACGATCTTCTGCGCTGCGTAATTCTTCTCATCCTCTTCATTTGCATCCCAGAGCTTAGCTTCTATCTCCCCGCTTTGGTCCTGAAGGATTAATGTTAAAAATGGTTTACCATTACTGGCAATTCCTCTGGTAACGTTTTTGATCATAAGGTACAAATCCACCTGTACCCCGACTTCATAATGCAGAATACCTTTGCTCATTCCTACCCGCTCCTTCCCATTAACCAAGTATATAATATACTCTATATTATCGCTATGATATCACTTTAACTGCATTCTTTTGAAGATAAAAAACATGATCCTTCTGAAAGTACTGAAGTAAATGTGTATGACAGGTAAAAAATAATATTTGGTTTGTCTTAAACGTTTTTAACAGCTCTATCACCCTATCGGTACGCCGTGCATCAAAATTGACAAAACTATCATCAATAATAATCGGAAAGCTGTACTTTTCATATAATGTTGTTGCCAGTGCCAGCCTGATAGCCACATAGATTTGTTCCGTTGTCGCTTGACTTAATTCATTAGCTTCAAATAATGTATGGTCCCTTCTTTCGATGAGAAAACCTGTTCCAGATTTCTGTAAATGAATTCGCAGATATTTCCCTTCTGTGAGAAAAACCAAATACTCCTCTGCTTTTGCAAGCATTCTCGGCAATTGAACATGTTTATATTTTTCTACCGTCCGAGACAGTATGTCCTGTGCCAGATAATACACTGCCCATTCTTTCGCTGCTTCATCTAATTCATATTTTTGTTGTTTGAAATGATGGAGTAATTCAGAATGCACGCCGCCTTCTTCAAGTACTTGAATCTCATATTTCATGGAGGCAAGATTTTCCTGGAGCTTTGCTAGATGATCAGACAAAGCTTTCATTTCTTCCGTGATTCGGATCAGAAGTTTATCTAGATCATGTATTTGTAGATAACTCTCCCATTCTTCTTCATTTAGGATCGTGTATTGCAGCTGTTTTTGAATATCTTTTAGCCTATCGATCAACTTTATTGCCTTCTCTGATATTTTGCCTAGCTGATAGAACTGCTCTTCCGTTTCTACTTGTGCTTCATTCAGAAGTTTGTCCCGCTCTTGCTTAAGTAGTGCCTGCTCTTCACTAATTCGTGAAAAATCTACTAATAAATCCTCCAGCTTAGCTTCCTTTTCTTGCTTTTTTATTTGTTTTTCATGTTGTTCTTTCAGCTTGTTCCGCAATAAATAGGCTGTTTTGGGCAAATCATTGCTTGCATGCATGAAATAAGTATTGGCATAATAGGAGAATCTGTCCGAGATTTTATCTTGGTCAAATTTAATCCTTTCTACCCTGTCCATCAACTGTTTCTTTTCTCTGCCGGCCACTTTTAACTGTTCAATTAACACAAAGGCTTCAAAGAAGAAAGAATTGGCTAACCCAACAGGAATTTTCAACTCACTACATAATTTTAATAGCATTGTATTATTTTCAGCATTTGCCATTTCCCATTGCTCAAAGGCAGCAATTACTTTATCATACTGGATCTCCTGATGCTCAAGCTTAACCTTTAATATCTGTAACTGTTCTCTTTTAAAGTTATCGTGAGTGATTTGTGTTTGAAGATCAGAAAGATTGATTTGCTTATATTCTTCAAGTTTTTCAATTAGCGCTTTTTCTTTTTCGTATAACTGATTCAGGGCCTGACTAAACTTTGTTTCATTTTTCTTATTCTTGCTATTGCTCCAAAAGACCCCTATAAGGATACTAAAAAAGATTCCAAATCCAAATAAAAACCATTGCTTGGTAAAGAAACTATATACCGAGAGAAAAAGAAACAATAATCCAACTGCGAAAAAATGAAATTTATTTTGTTCAAAAAGCTTCCCTTCTGACTTATTTCCATTTTCATTGGTCTGCCGATAAAACTCTATTTTGTCCCTTATTGCATTTAATTCATTGCGTTTATCATTTACCTGACTGACAAGATTTTCAATCCTTGCTCTCTCTTTATCAGCCAGAATTTTGCTTTCTGCGCCCTTAACTTTTGCTTCTAAATCTTCAAGGGCCATTTTTTCCTCACGAAATTTACTTTCTAATTCTTGTTTAACTTCAAGGAGCTTCCGATTTTTTCGCGAAACTTGCTCTACTTGATCTTTCATATAAATATTTGTATTGATTGTTAAAACTTCCTCATCCTTAATTGGTAAATGAAGTTTTTCTTTTAGCGACGAAATTTTCTCTTCCAATTCCATCAATTTTATTTCCGCTTGATGTTTTTCGATTTTCAATTGGTCATAGAGTGGAACCTTGTCTAAATCGGTTAGTATGGCCGTCTCCATTTCAAGAAATGCTTCATCAGGCTGTAATGTTTCGATTTCCATTTTAATTTGATTGATTCTTTCAGCCAAACTTGAAATTTGCCCATTGTAAGGGAGAATGAATTGATTTAATCTTTCCAGTCGATCAATTCCATTAGTTGGGAATGAAATTTCCTCCATCATCTGGAGTTCTGTCTTAATCCATTTATCTTCTTTAACCAACGAATTAATTTTCTTCCACTCTTTTAGTTTTTCAAGCTTGTCTTGAAGTCCATGAAGTGAATCATTGGTTTGCTTAATCTCCCGCTGCAGTGATTCTTTGTCCGAAACCAGTTTTACATATTGCTGATTTTTTAGTGCTGCTTTTTTTAGTTCACTATTTAATTCATGAATCACTTTCAGTTTTTCATTTATTAGTGGCTTTTTTCCACTAGGCTTAAAGTAATTTTCTAATTCTTTTTGCAGCTCAGTTTCGGTTTTGGCCAACCGCTCTGTTCCTAACGTCCCTGTGGAAAATAAAAACTTGCTAAGTTCATCTCCCTTCATATGATGAATGTTTTGCAGCCCATGTATATTAAAGGAGAAAATAGCCTGAAATAATCCTTTATCAATATTTTTTAGTAGTTGGAATAAAAGTTCTTCCCCGCCAATCGTTCCATCCTCTAAAGCTATAGATACATCGCCAGCAGCTTTCCCTTTTACCCTCTCAATTACAACACGTCCGGCCTCATTATGTAGGAGAATTAGTTTGCCACCGTACTTAGGATTGTCTTTCGGCTCATAGCGAAGCTCCGAGGATTGCTTTGTGGGGAAACCAAATAGGATGCCATGAATAAAGGCCATGATCGTCGATTTGCCGGCTTCATTTTCCCCATAAAAAACTTGGAAATCAGCTAAGTTCCTAATCGTCAAACTGTTCAATTGTCCAAATCCATATATATGTATTTCAAGGATTTTCAAAACAGCAGCTCCTTTCAGTTATTGATATAAATAGCGAATTAACAGACTTTCAGCCTTTTCAATGATTTCTCTTTGTTCTTGAGTGGATAATGAGGTTAAGTATTTTCTCCCTAAAGAATGCTGATACAATGGTGATAATTCTGTTTCGATATTAGGATAGCTATCAACCGTTTTAAAGAGCTCCTCATAAAAGTTAGCTTCCTTTTTAAGAGATTCTCGATTGATTTTCTGACGCTCATTAACGATTAATTGGACGATCCAAACAAATGACTCTTCTTCCGCTTCATCATCTACTAATAATTCAAGCAGTTCACCATCAAGTGTTCTTTTTTCCAGCCAATCATCCAAATGGACATTGTTAATGTGTAATGTGAGCAGGGTTCCGCTATTCGCTTTACGATACCGATTCATTTCAACTTGGCATAATTGGAGAATTTGCCGTAAGCTCTGCGCCTCTCCTGCTTCAACAACAGCTTCCTCCCATAAACAATCGGACGTTTCAACAAATTCCAGCTTTTGCTCTAATTCATTCAATGTCACAAGATAACAGCCTTTCATTCCCGTTTCCTTTCGATTACGCCCTTGAATATTCCCTGGGTAAATAATCGGAGGTGTTTCAGATAATATTGCCCGTTTATGGATATGGCCTAATGCCCAATAATCAAATTCCTTCTCTTGTAGCTCCTTTATCGTAAAAGGTGCATAATTATCGTGATCTGCTCTCCCGCCTTCATTTCCATGAAGAATACCGATATGAAAATCTGCTGGTTCCATCTTGTTATATTGATCGATTTTTTTCTCATAAACATGACGCGTTGGATAACTGAATCCATATAAGTGGACCTTATCACCACGGATGGTTCGTAATTCCTTCATCTCAACAGAGCTGTCAAAAAAGTAAATATTCTCGGGCATATCAAGCTGGATCCATGAGCCATTTAAATGATCATGGTTTCCATGGATGACAAACACAGGAATTTGCTGCTCGGCAAGCTTATTCATCTCAGCTCGAAATCGTGATTGCGCCCGTAAACTGCGATCCTCACCATCAAAGATATCTCCTGCTAGAATCACAAAATCTACCTGGTGATCAATAGCTGCTTTTGTCAGCCTTTTTAATGCAGTAAACGTGCTCTCTCGCAGCCTAGCAAGGATATTTGCTGGTAAATGCTTTAAGCCAATCATCGGGCTATCTAAATGGAGATCTGCAGCATGAATAAACGATATTTGTTTCATAAATATTTCCCTTCGCGTCCATTTTTCTTTATTGTAACACGAATGCATGTTCTATTCAAAAAAGAATGAAAGCTTTGCCTATATTGGCAAAGCTCATTTTCGGTTATTCTTTTTTAGTTAATTGTAAAGCCTTTTTAATGTCTTTAAAGGAGTTCGATTTTCCATACATGAGAACTCCACCCTTATATACCCGGGCACCGAAAATCGCCAGGAGAATGATCGTTGCTAAAAGAACAGATATCCCAGCAATGGCCTCCCAAGTCGGGAGTGTAAGCATCCCAACTCTCAAAAACATGATCATTGGTGTGAAAAATGGGATATAAGAAGTCACTGTAATAAATGGTGCATCTGGCTTCCCTAAACCGAACATAGCAATCATAAATCCTGCAACTACCAATAGCGTCATTGGGGTAATCATCTGTTGGACGTCCTCAATCCGGCTGACCAAGGAACCAAGAAATGCTGCCAATGTGGCGTAAAGGAAATAGCCAAGAATAAAGAAAATCACCGCATAAGCAATAGTCGAAAATGGAATGTTCCCAAAACCAAAGGCATCAAAAAAACCGCCCTCGAGTGAGGATAAATTCTGCTTTATTGAATAATAGCCAACTGAAAGTAATACGGCTAATTGAGTCAAGCTCAAAAGACCAATACCAAGAATTTTTGCAAACATTTGTTTAATTGGGGAAACACTTGAAATTAAGATTTCCATCACCCGCGAAGACTTCTCCGTGGCTACTTCCATAGCAATCATACTCGCATACATAATAACCGCAAAGTAGATGATAAAGAGGAGAACATATACAAGGCCTCGTGCTTGATTTAATTCTTCTTCTGTTTTTGCATTTTCTTCAAGGGCAATTTTATCAAAGGATACAGGTTCATAAAGCTTTTGCAGCTGATCAGCAGTTAAATTTATTTTCGATGCTGCCATCATCGTTTTTAATTGTTGAAGTCCTGATTGAATTTCGGTATACAAATCGGAGTCTGCTACACTCATAGCCTTATATGTGGCTTGTGGCAACTGTTCCTCATTATAACGAATCTCTACCATACCTCGATATTTTTCATTTTTTACATCTTTTTCAGCTTCTTTGCCACTGCCTTTGTACTGAACCAAAACAATATCTTTATTTACTGTTGCTATTTGTTCTTTAAGCGGCTGATAAATCTGACCTGTTTCATCTAAAACAGCTACTTTCTCTTTACCACCCGTTTTATCGAAAGTTTCGATGATTTTATTCATATTGGTCAATCCTAAGGTAATGATGACTGTCAATATGGTAGTAATAATGAAAGATTTTGTTTTTAATTTCGTTAAGTAAGTATGAAACAAAATAATCCAAAAATTATTCATAGGAAGCACCTACTTTCTCGATAAAAATATCATTTAAAGAAGGCTCCTCAAGCTCAAATTTCCTGATGAATCCTTTGTTGACAATTTCCTTTAGTATCTTTTCAGCGATATATTCTCCTTCAATTTGAAGATGGATTCCTTCCATCGTTTTCTTGGACTTAATCACACCTTGAAACTCCTTTAAGAAATCTAATGGGAAGTCTGCATGGATGACCAGATTTTTTTTGCCAAAAGCGCGTTTGATTTCCCTTAATGATCCATGGACGACAGGACTTCCTTTGTGCATAATACAAAGATGCTCACACATTTCCTCAACGTGATGCATTTGATGGCTTGAAAATACTATCGATGTTCCATTTTCCTTTAAGGAGAGAACTGCATCCTTTAGCATCTCCACATTAACCGGATCAAGTCCGCTAAATGGCTCATCGAGAATTAATAATTTTGGTTTATGTATAACAGCAGCAATAAATTGAATTTTTTGTTGGTTTCCTTTTGAGAGCTCTTCCACTTTTTTGTTTGCATACTCTGGTATCTTAAATCGTTCTAGCCAGGAGGTTAACTCTCTCATTGCATCATTCTTTTGCATCCCTCGTAATCTGGCTAAATAGACGATTTGGTCACGAACCTTTAGTTTTGGATATAAGCCCCTCTCCTCAGGCAGATACCCCACTAAATGGCTCGTAGAATAATCTATCGCTGCTCCATCCCAAGTAATTTTTCCGCCACTCGAATCTAATAAACCTAGAATCATTCGAAATGTTGTCGTTTTTCCGGCACCGTTTGCCCCTAAAAAACCAAACATTTCGTTTTCTGGTATTTCTAAGGACAAATCATTGACAGCTGTAAATTGACCAAATCTTTTGGTAACATGCTCTAGTTTTAGTACCATCCGATTCCCTCCCTTTCAAGGTGTTACTACGTATTATTCCCATAAAAGTTTCAGTTTTGCAAAATTTTAATTATTATGTAAATATATATAGAAAAGCGGAAGCGCCTTGAACAGGGGCGACAGGCATAAGACGAGCCGGCTAGAAGGTTGCTTTTTAACCTTCTGGACGGATTGATCGAAAAGTGAGGCGACTGCTCTGGGACGAAGGCGTAAGACGACCACTGCAAGAAGGCGCTTTTTGCCTTCTTCAGGGGGCGGCTTACGACTCGAGTCCCAAGGAGCCGGAACTAGACACGCTTATGTCCCGAGCCCCTAGGCGCTAGAGCTGGACAGTTTTCAAAGTTAAAAGTATATTTTAATTATTATTGGAAGGGGGACACGAGATGAAAACTTATAAATTAACTGCCTTTGAGGCCAATGGGGAAAAAATATTAGACGAGTCATTCCAAGCAGACCATGATGAGGCTGCGAAAGGATTAGCAGAAAAACTTCTTGCGGAAAAAAATTTATTAGAAAAAACCCACCGCTGTACCTCACCAAGCGGAAAACTATTACTATTTCACACATAAAAGAAAAAACAAAGAAGCAAGCGCTTCTTTGTTTTTCTTATTTTCCGATAAACTTTGCTGGTCGTTTTTCGATAAAAGCCTTAATTCCTTCACGATGATCCAACGTTTTGCGCATATTGAATTGTCCGTGTTTTTCTAACTCCAAAATTTTCAATAAATGTGGCCGGTTCATATCCGCTAATATTTTTTTCGTTTTAATCATCGCCTGAACTGGACGGCTTAACCAATCCTCGACTCTTGCTTCCACTGCCTCCTGGAGACCTTCAGCTGCTACTTCTTGAACTAATCCTAATTCCAAGGCTTCGATAGCACTCATCATTTTTCCATCCCAAATCACCTGCTTAGCCTTCATTTCTCCTAATCTTTTTTCTAAAAAGAAATGAGAGCCACCGTCAGGAATAAGCCCAATACCGATAAAATTCATCGCTAATTTACTAGCTTTATCCGCGATGATATAATCTGTCGCTAAAGCCAAACTAAATCCAAGTCCTGCCGCAGCACCTGATACAGCACTGATAGTCAGTTTAGGTATACTATAAAGTGTGATCATTAATTCACTAATGCAATCCATTACTGGTAAGAAATCGGACTCATTCATGTTCGAAAGCATTGTTTTTATATCACCGCCAGCTGAAAAGGCTCTGCCATTTCCAGTCAAAACAACGATATCGATATCATCTGATTCAGAAATCTCTTTAAGCTTAGTGACAAGACCGCGAATCATATCCACATCAAGTGCATTTAAAGCTTCTGGCCGATTCATTGCTACAGTTGCAACTCGTCCATCCACACTTACATTCACCTTATCTGTTACAAAATTAATTGTCACCTCAAACCCCTCCACTGTCATTAGTTAATTACATTATAACTTGAAATCCCTATATAAAAAATAAATTTTCTTAATATAAGGAATTTTCAGGTTGAAATCTTATGTTTTTTCATGTAAAAAGGACAAAGGCGTCCCTTTGTCCCTGAATTATTTATTTCCTTAATACTTCCTTTTGAACTTGATCACGCAGCGCCATCTTTAAAAATTTACCGACTGAAGTCTTTGGAATTTCCTCCAAAAATACGATCTCATCTGGAAGCCACCATTTCGCAAATTGCGGAGTTAAAAATTCAATTAATTCCTCTTTTGTTACCTTGTCTTTATATGCATCTTTTGTAACCACACAGGCTACTGGTCTTTCCTGCCACCTTTCATGTGGTACAGCAACAACTGCTGCTTCGAACACCGATTCATGTGCCATTAAAGCATTTTCTAAATCAACAGAGGAAATCCACTCACCGCCGCTTTTAATCAGATCTTTTGTCCGATCAACAATTTTTATAAAACCTTCCTCGTCAATTGTGACGACATCCCCAGTATGAAGCCAGCCATCAATAAATGCATCCTTTGTCCGCTCGTCCTTATAATACTCAGAGGCAATCCATGGACCTTTAATACAAAGTTCTCCCATTTCCTTGCCATCCCAAGCCACTTCCCCATCCTTACCAACAACTTTTATATCTAAGCCCGGAACAAGTATACCTTGCTTCGATCGTAAATCCAGCCTTTCCTCCCAATCCAATTTTTGCTGATAACTCTTAATGGTCGAAATAACCGCTAGCGGACTAGTTTCTGTCATGCCATAACCATGCATGAATGGAATCTTATACTTCTGTTCATATGCCCTAATCATTCCTTTAGGTGCAGCAGAACCACCGCATAAAAGACCTCTTAAGCTGCTCATATCATAGGACCCTTCCTCAAGCTCCTTTAACATGCCTAGCCAAATGGTTGGTACACCTGCAGAAATCGTGACTCTTTCCTTTTCAATCAGCTCAGCGATTAATTTTGGTGTAAAGTTAGGGCCAGGAAGTACTAAGGAAGTCCCGAACCATACACCTGCGAATGGCATTCCCCAAGCGTTTGCATGGAACATGGGAACGATCGCTAAAGCAATATCTTTTTCACTAAGTCCAATACTATCGGTTAGACCGAGAGCCATACTATGAAGGAAAATACCACGATGGGAATAAACAACCCCCTTAGGGTTGCCTGTTGTTGCGGATGTATAGCACATACCGGCAGGATCGTTTTCTTCAATGTCCTCCGGATAGGAAAATCCTGGATCTGCTTCTGCTAATAGATTCTCATAATGGTAGACTGGCGAAAGGGTTGTTTCTGGGAGCTCTTTTTCGTCTGTCATAATGACATAAGCCTTTACGGTTTTTAATTCTGAAGCACATTTTTCGAGTAATGGAATGAGATCTGGATCTAATAAGAGAACTTTATCTTCTGCATGATTGATAATAAAGGAAATATGTTGTGGGGAAAGCCGAATGTTGATCGTATGAAGGACGGAACCGATACATGGAATGGCAAAATAGGCTTCTAAATGGCGATGATGGTTCCACGCTAATGTACCAACACGATCACCCTTTTCTACACCAAGCTTTTTCAGGCTGTCGGCGAGCCTCCTTGTTCTTTCACCGATTTGCTTATACGTCAACCGCTGAATTCCGCTTGCTGTTCGTGAAACAACCTGCTTTTTAGGAAAATATTTTTCTGCTCTTTCAACCATCTGTGTCATTGTTAAAGGTGTTTGCATCATGGCTAATTTCCCCCTCAATTAAATGGTAGCGTTTTCAATATGTGGTATTCTATGTCCGTTATCCTATTAATACTTCGTCATAATTTAAAAAAGTCCTTTATTAAGAACAAGAAAATCTCCTGCAATTTTAAGCAGGAGATCCTTTTTCAGAGAATAGTTCATCAAGTATTTCAATTTTTTTTGCTGTGTAGGTTTCAAAGCTATCATTATAGGTTTTTGGATCTTTTGGATTCGCAAATTGTGTGATCTTCCCAGATAGAGGATCAATAAATTTACTAGAAGCACCGCAGCCAAGGCCAATAATCGTTTGCTGTTCCTCCATAATCATAATATTATAAATGCTTTCCTGATTTGGCATGGAATAGCCAACATTCTCAAGGTTTCCAAGAATGTTTTTCTGCCTATAGAGGTAATATGGGACATAACCATGTTTTTCAGTCCAATCCTCTGCAAGCTCCATCATTTTTTCAACTTCTTCGCGCTCAGCTACTTTATACTTCGCTTTATTTTTAGTCATTTCTGAAGCACGTTTGAAGGATAATGTATGAACCGTAAGAGACTCCGGCATTAATTTTTTCGTTTCATGAAGTGAATGAGTAAATTCAGCAATCCCCTCACCCGGAAGACCGATAATGAGATCCATATTTATATTGTTCATGCCCATTTCTCTTGCCAAATGATATTTATCAATCGTTTCAGTAACGGTATGATGACGGCCTATTGCTTTTAAAGTTTCTTGCGTATAGGATTGTGGATTGATACTGATGCGGTCAATTTTCCACTTTCTTAATACCTCTAATTTTTCTGGAGTAATGGTATCCGGACGGCCAGCCTCAACGGTGATCTCTCGAATATTTTCAACATCAGGAAACGATGAATACATTTCCTCGTAAAGCATATCCATTTCCTCTGCTGAGATACTCGTTGGTGTGCCACCTCCGTAGTAAACCGTTGTAATCCGAATTCCCTTTTCCTTCAGCCATTCACCTATTTTTCTCATTTCATAATGAAGTCCGCCTAAGAAGGAATTTACAGAGCCTTGACGGCCATTAATCGCATAGGCAGGGAATGTACAATAGGCACATTTTGTCGGGCAAAACGGGATTCCGATATAAATGCTTACTTCTTTTTGCAATGAATAGAGGTCAGGCACAACAGCGAGCTGTCGGTCAACAATTTGCTGCATTAGGGTTATCTTTTCATCTGTAATTAAATATTCATCCTTTAATTGCTGGTGGGCAATTTCTTTAGAGGTCCCCTGCTGCACTCTCTTATGCAAAAGTTTTGTCGGTCTGATACCCGTTAATATCCCCCATTTTTGTCTAATACCAGTCCAATCTTGGAGAACGGTTAAATAGGTATGGGAAACTGCATTTTTCATTTGTTTAAATCTTTCTTTTTCTGTTCCTGAAGCTTTCAGCTCAGTATGATAGTGTGCAGTGTGGGTTTTCCCTTCCTGGTCCTTTAATTCAGTTTGGACATTTATCGATTTATCTACTTGTAACTCAAAGGTAATCACTAAATTTGCTGTATCATCTAAAGATTTAACAATCTCTGTTTCTTCAAAAAATAGGTTTGCGATTAGCTGTAACGGCCGGTTGAACCGATCATCATCTAATCCAATTATTGAAATTCGCATTACTAGAATCACTCTTTCCAATTAAGCTCCCTTAAGTGTACAAAATCAATATAACAAGGTCAATATGGTGATTAGAAAAGCGGAAGCGCCTTGGTCAGGGGCGACAGGCATAAGACGAGCCGGCTAGAAGGTTGCTTTTTAACCTTCTGGACGGATTGGCTTATGACCCGAGCCCCTAGGCGCTGGAGCTGGACAATTCTCGAAGCCAAATTTCTTTATTTTACCAATTCAAATAGACATCATCTTCACAGATGATGTCTTGGAGGATTAATTTTTTATGATGTTCATTTTCCGTAAAAATTCGATCGGGGGTTGTTTTCTGAAATGCTCTTTGACCATATAGGCGACACCTTGTTCATTATTAGATCTGGTGACCCAGTCTGCTGCTTTTTTTACTTCAAAGCTGGAATTCCACATTGCCACCCCTAATCCAGCCGCTTCAATGGCTGGAATATCGTCGAGTCCATCACCAATGACTACCATCTCTTTTAGTTGGATTCCAAGGCAGCTGCCTAAATAGGCTAAGCCTTTTAACTTTGAAACACCTGCAGGGACAATATCTAATCGTAATGAATCTAATTCAATAGTGTTGATTTCTGTAAACATTTGTTCTAGTGCATTTTTGGCATCCTGCAAATCACTTTCCTCTTCAAAATACACTTCAATTTTCGGAGGAGAAACGGGCTGCTCATGCAGGTGTTCACTAAGTGATGAAACAAATTGCTGTGAATAAAAAACAGGATCACCTGAGGTAAAAAGCGTTCTAGCCAGCAAATGATTGTTGATTTTATAACGGTTGGCTAATGAGAACTCTTCATGAACAAGCCGTATTTGGCATGGCAGACCTTCGAGAAAACTGACAGCATCATAGACGATATTCTCATTTATTCTTTGCTCAAAAATTGGTTTTTCTTCTGTACCAGCAATATAACCACCTTGATGTGTAATAAGTTTTGACTTTATTTTTAAGGCTTTTGCAACCTTCTTGGCTGATGGAAAACTTCGGGAGGTAAGCAATGTTACGTATATTCCCTTTTGCTGAACATAATCGATGGCTTCCTTTGTAGACTTATGAATTTTGCCGTTAGTTTGTAATGCCGTCCCATCAATATTCAATGCAAGTAAACGATAGATCATGAGTTGAGCCCCCTGTTCTTGGTGAAGTAACCCTTATAACACATTTATGTGGGTTTTTCAGTAGATAGAACAGAAAAAGCCCTCGGATCATTCCGAAAGCTTTTTGTTATCGTCTTATAATTGTCCGTAAAGCTCTTCCAATGGTTTCATGATGATTTGGTTTAATTCGCCAATAATCATGCTCATCCGCTGCTCTGCCTGCATTAAACGCGAAATTTTTTCGTTTTGCTGGACAAGAGCTACTGTCGCCTGAGCTTGTTGTACTTCCTGCTCCGAAATTTCCGTACCCATCATTTGCTTCTGCTGTAAATTCATCTGAATTTGACGGAAGTTATCAAACATCGCTTTTGTTTCTGCGTCTGCGTTGACTTCTTTATACATTTGCTGCAAGTGACTGTATTCATCACTTTGCCGAATAGCTTTTTCTAATTCATAGGCTGCATCATGTAAATTAACTGCCATTATTTTCACTCCTTATTGACTATCTAGCTCCAGCACCTGGGGCGCTTCCGCTTTTATCTTACGACCCATCAACTATAACAAACTATGAAGCTAATTGCGAGAATGTTCATTGAAGCAAGAATCACCATACCAGTCGTTATCACATACGATACTATATCAACGAATGCCTATATTCGCCAACAAAAGAGGAGTGAAAATGCCCCGAATAGCGATAATTCCTAGAAAATCCATGAATGATAATGATCATCTTGTACAAATGTCCCCCCAGCTTTGTAAACAATTACAACTTAAAAACAATCAAGTGATCAAGCTTTCATTAGGAAAAAAAATTATCATTATTAAAATAATAACGATACAAATGATGGCAGATGAAATGCTGCTTCCCGAAAATTTATTCTTTGCACTTTGCTTGCCCATACAAAGCTATCATTTCCAGTATCATTATATAAAAGAAAGCCGTACGCTTTATCTCGGCCCCGTAATTGGGCTATTAACTGATTTTAAAATAGAGGCAAATGAAGAGCCATATTTTCGTTCTATTCATGGTTTTTGTGAAGAACTAAATGATGGGACAAATGAAAATGGCGGTTTTTTTTATGTTTTCTCTTACCCTGAATTTGAAATTCAAGGATATTATTTTAAGGATGGGAAATGGGATTCCTCGGACCTGCCTCTGCCGGATGTGATTTATAATCGGATTCATTCGCGCAAAGTGGAGTACACCCAAGATTTTAAATTTTTCCGTGAAAAGCTTGCACAACTAAATATTCCTTTTTTTAATGATCGCTTCCTTTCTAAATGGGAAGTCCATGAATACTTAAACCATGAAAATCATATTTGTGCTCAAATACCTGAAACAAAGCTTTTTACGAAAGAAAACCTATTGGATGCAGCTTCAAAGTATGAAACGGTTTTTATTAAACCGGTCCATGGCAGTCAAGGAAGAAACATTTTCAAATTAACCAAGTCGGAAGGACTTTACTTATTGAAATCATCTGCGAAGAATTCCGTAACTCCTACTGACTTATGTACGATCGAGGAAATTTATCATTATTTAAAACCCCATTTGAACAATCGAATTTACATCATTCAACAAGGAATCCCACTGATTACCTTTGAGTCAAGAAGTATGGACTTTCGTGTGCTATGTCATAAAAACACGGAGAATTTGTGGAAAGTGACATCTGTGGTTGCAAGGATTTCAGCAGAGGAGGAATTTGTCTCTAATCTTGCTAGAGGCGGAGACATGATGACTCCATTACAAGCCCTTTCAAGGGTAATGAATAAGAATGATGCAAAAACAGTCCTATCACAAATGAAAGCATTAGCCCTAGAAACAGCTTCTAGCATCAGCCTCCATTCATCCGGCTTAATGGGAGAACTAGGCATTGACATTGGAATTGATCAAGCTGGAAAGCCTTGGCTTATTGAGGTTAACTCCAAACCATCAAAAAACTTTGAAGATGACCAAAAGAAAATAAGACCCTCAGCTAAAGCCATTATCCAATTTTGCACAATGCTGGCGTTTAATACGATTGTTGAAAAGGAGGATTAAGATTGAATGCACTAGGTATTATGACATTGAGCTTGGATAGTGAAGCATCCTATATGGATGAAATCGCCAGCCGCACCCATTCCTTCAATACTGAATGCTATCGCTTCCTGCCATCGAGTATTAATCCTCTAACGCTTAATGTCCAGGGGATGAGGTTTGATTCAAAATTACAGCAATGGGTGAATGGTGAATTTCCCATTCCTTCACTTATTTATGATCGATGTTTTTATGGGGATGATGAACACTCCAAGCAATGCAAGCCAATCGTTTCCTGGCTAAAAAACAGAGAGGATATTACCTTTTTAGGCTATGGCTTACCAAATAAACTAGAATTATTTCATATTCTAAAAAAAACACCCTTATCCCCTTATTTACCACCATCACAATCCATCAATGAACTTAATATTGTTTTAAATGAATTAAACAGCAATAAAAGGTTGATTATTAAACCCATTAGCGGCGCTCAAGGATATGGAATTTATTATATAAAGAAGAACGATAGAAATTACCATGTCAAAACAGAAAAAAACAGAAAAATCATTTCACGTATTTTTCCAAATGAAGCAAAACTGACTCAGTGGCTGCAGCCTCTCATTAGACAGCGCTCCTATCTGCTTCAGCCCTATCTTGAACTAACAAACTCTGAGCAAAGACCTTTCGATATTAGAATTCTCCTGCAAAAGAACGAGCATGGTGAATGGGTTGAACGGGGGAAAGGGGTTCGCAGCGGGACTTCGGGTGGAATTCTGTCCAATTTAAATGCTGGCGGGACGGTTACAGATTTCAGCTCATGGTCCTCCGCTCTATCCAAAACACAAAAAGAATATATTTGCGCTGAATTAGACTTTATCACCACAAATATACCAAATTGGCTCGAAGGAGAATTATTACCACTATTTGAACTTGGCATCGATATTGGCGTCGCAAAAAACGGGGCCCTTTGGATCCTTGATGTTAATTCAAAACCTGGAAGAAAAGTATTATTAAGAACACAGCCTGACCTAAAAGAAGCCCTGTACCTTGCCCCTCTTCTTTATGGGAAATACCTATCTCTATCTAAGATAGGATTGAGTGAAAGGAAGAGATCCCATGAGAACACGTTATATTATTAAAATTGTCGAGGGCACTAAACCTGTTGTTTTTTGTCCCCCTGAGCTTCTCAAGAATAAGTTAATCCATAAAATTGCCTTTGGCTCTAAAACAATGGATGTACAATTTTTGTCACATGATAAGAATAACCATTACATCATCATCAATAACTACATTCAAGATACCCTAAAATTTCCAAACTTTGATATATCCCTTCACACCTTTATTGATGGGCAAATTCTTAATATCGGACCATTGATTGGTATCTTCACAGCTGGCTTTACTCCATTTCCCTTCCGGCCAATCGGTGACCGTACCGGCTTTTTTTCAAAGCTACTTTCTGTAAAAAAAACAGTAGGGGCCCTGCCCTTTGTATTTGGAGAACAGCATATTGATTGGGAAAAAGGAACGATGAAGGGCTATTTTTATCATGATAATGACTGGAAAACCCTGGAGGTACCATTCCCAAACGTGATTTATGATCGCCTTCCTAACCGTAAAACTGAAAGAAATCCAAGTTTATTAAAAGTGAGGGATCGCCTGCAAAAAGAATATTTAATTCCTTGGTACAATCCCGGTTTTTTTAATAAGCTTGATATTTATGAAAGATTACAGCAAGACTCTTCAGCATCTATTTACCTCCCAGAAACACATTCGTTTACATCTTTCTCCTCCATTGAAAAGATGCTTGGACAATTCGGTCATGTTTATTTAAAACCGATCAATGGGAGCCTGGGGTTAGGGGTACACCAAATTATTTATGATAAACTCGAAGACCATTATTATTGCCGCTACCAAGACTATGAAGGCAACAATCGACTACAAAAATTCACATCGCTTGAAGGGTTATTTCAGAAAGTATTCTCTAAACGAAATCTTAACAGAATGCTTGTACAACAAGGTATTAACCTGCTAAGACAAAACACGCGTCCGATTGATTTTCGCGTTCATACCAATAAAGATGATGAAGGAAATTGGCAGGTTACCGCTATTGCGGCAAAAATAGCTGGGCCTGGAAGTGTTACCACTCATTCCAGAAGCGGTGGAGAGATCAAAACCATTCATGAGATTTTTCCGCTTGATCAGGCTGAGATATATAGGGAAAAACTTTCGAAAGCCGCACTCCTTCTAAGCGAAAGTATTGCAAAAAGTATGGAAGGCATTATTGGTGAAATAGGTTTTGATTTAGGTATTGATCGCCATGGTGATGTCTGGCTCTTTGAAGCCAATTCTAAACCCGGCAGGTCCATATTCAATCATCCGGAATTAAAAGAATTTGATTTACTGACACGGAAGCTATCGATTGCCTTTGCTGTATTTCTGGCTGAGCAAGCCATCCTTCATCCTGAGGAAATCATCAAATGAAGAGTAAACACTGGTTTCATGAAAATGGCCCGACGATTGGAATCTTAACCGCACGGAATAAAAATGGTTTCATTACAGGAAATGCTCCCCTTTTTATTCATTTACAAAAAAAGCTTATTTCTCAAAAGGGAATAAGCTTTGTCTTTACCTTAGACGGAGTGAATGAGGATTATGTTGATGGGTACACCTACAATCCAGAAATAAACATATGGGAAGGAATAAAGGCTCCTTTTCCTGACCTTGTGTATAATCGGATTCCCTTTCGCAGAACGGAACAAGACCCACAATACCAGCAGTTCTTAGACACATTGGGTGAGAAAAACGTCCCATATTTTAATCCTTGTTTTGTTGATAAATTTGAGCTTTATTCGCTTTTCAAAGACCATCATCTCCTGCACTCTTATCTGCCAAAAACCATTCTTGCTAATCAAAAACGAGTGCTTGCTTCCTTTATTAGAGAATATAAAAGTATATATTTAAAGCCCTCCCAAGCAGCGCGGGGAACGGGTATATTCAGATTAGAAATAGATCAGCATATGGCTATCCACCTAGAAGGAATATTACAGCAGCAAACGTATCTTTCCTTTCAACACTTTTGGCGTGAATGGGAAACCGAGCTGATTGAAAAAGACTATTTAGCACAGGAAGAAATACAGTCCAGCAAGTATGATGGAAGCCGCTTTGATTTTAGAATTTTAGCACATGCCGATCATGATCGCTATACGGTAACGGGAGTTGGAATTAGACAATCACAAGAACAGGGAATAACAACTCATATCCCCAGAGGAGGGAAGCTATTACCTTATCCACTTATTCAAACGGAAGAACATGACCGATTCATTCAACAAATTGTCGATCCCATCGGTAAAGAAATTTCGAAGCGTTATGGCTTTTTTGGGGAATTTTCAATTGATGCTGGCGTTAGTCAAACCGGACGCTACTATATTTACGAAGTAAACTCAAAGCCGATGAGCTTTGATGAGGCCGAAATAGAAGAAAGAAGAGTTACCCGGCTCTGTAAGCTTTTTCTCCAGCTTTGCAGCCAATTCAAAGACTAGAAATTTTACTGGATTGTTTATCAAGATTCTCGTAAGCTAGAGGTAAACACCTAGCAAAGAGGAGATGGATAGGATGCTGATGCACTTTCAATTTAAGCCATTATTTGAAAATAAAAATATTCCTGGCTGGGATTTTTCCTTCTACTACAAAAAACAGCGCTATGCAGGAATTTATCATCAAACTGGAAAGATTGAATGGACTGCAGATACTCCCGAACAAGAAGATATTGATGCATTGACAAGTCAAATTCACGAGTTAATGCTTTATCATGTTTATGATTAACAGCCTTTTGAATGAAAAAACCCCCTTTCGACAAACTAAATAATGAAAGGGATGATTATCATGAAAGCAAAAAAAGGAGCCCAAGTAAAAGAAGATTTATTTTATGAGGGAAAAGATAAGGTTTATCTAGATATCGACAGAATGATTAACGAAGGAATGTCCGGCGGTTCGGTGCATGCACGCAATGACACAACGAATATTGAACAGGCACGGGACTTAATCGAAGAAGAACCACCCTATACTAATAACTAAGCTGGTCACATTGCGTGTCCAGCTTTTTATATTATTTTTAGAAAAGTGATATAATTAATATCATAAAAAAACAGAGGTAGTTAAAATTGCTAAATAAAATATTGGCATTATATGATCATTCGGTTTTGTATACAGAGCTTCCCCTACATCCTTCTGGTGATATTTATCTATTTTTTGACGATGTTGAAAATGTTTGGGTTGGCATTCCTAAATCAGAGATATCGGAAAAAGAACTGGCACTGCTTAAAACCCTTTATGACCTGGTAGAGGATTCTTCACCGCCCGTCAATGAGTCAGCTAGAAAGTGGTATGACTTTTTATTATTAAATGGTTCACCTCCAAGTATTCGATCTGGATCTTCCTTCCGATTCATTCAATTCCACAAATATGGCGGAGATGCAGAACAAATTGAAATAGAGTCTGCACTTAGGGGCTTTTTTTCAGATGATGTTATAATCCTCTGGGAAAATAAAAATAATGGAATCATCATTGAGGAAAGAGCTCAGAATTCTTTAACAGAAAATGAAATCACATCTATTTCTGATACGCTGGAAAGTGATTTATATGTAAGAGTCTCATTTTATATCGGTAAACAATATCCTTTCTCAGAACAATTAGGGAGACATTTTCAACAAGAACGCGAGTACTTTTCTTATGCTGCGAAACATCTGCCAAGCTCAAATGTTATTTCATTTGAAAGAGTGTTTCCAGCGTTTGCAGCCAGCCACCTTCCGCTTGAGGTAAAAAATCTTGTTAAAAAGGATCTTTTAGAAGTCTTTGAGGATGACATAGAGTTATATGCAACCATAAAGGTATTCCTCGAAAATAATATGAATGCCAGCATGACTGCGAAAAAATTATATATTCATCGGAATACTTTGCAATATCGAATCGATAAATTTGTTGAAAAAACTGGAATTCCATTAAAGGACTTTTATGGGGCATTTACAGTCTTTTTAGCCTGTCTTCTTTTTGAGCAAGACCGTTAGAAAAGCAAAAGGATTTCGCCAAGATTCTAAGGTTAAACAAGATGCACAAAACTTCTCCTTCAATATTTGTGCACAGTGTCCATACTGATTGTAAACCTTTTCATGTAAACTAAAGCTAACAAAATCATGGAGGGGTTTCAAAATGGCTGAATTAAAATTAGATCATATTTATAAAATCTATGATAATAAAGTAACAGCAGTTAAAGATTTCAATCTTCACATTCAGGATAAAGAATTTATCGTCTTTGTTGGACCATCTGGCTGTGGTAAATCAACAACATTACGGATGATTGCCGGACTTGAAGAAATTTCAAAAGGTGACTTTTTCATTGACGGAAAAAGGGTAAACGATGTCGCTCCAAAAGACCGCGATATCGCAATGGTTTTCCAAAACTATGCCTTATATCCTCATATGACTGTATATGACAATATGGCATTCGGATTAAAGCTTCGTAAATTTCCAAAGGATGAAATAGATCGCCGCGTGAATGAAGCAGCGAAAATCCTAGGCTTAGAATCCTACCTAAAAAGAAAGCCAAAGGCTTTATCAGGGGGTCAGCGTCAACGTGTTGCCTTAGGACGTGCTATCGTTCGTGATGCTAAGGTATTCTTAATGGACGAGCCTTTATCAAACCTTGATGCTAAGCTTCGTGTGCAAATGCGTGCTGAAATCGCTAAATTGCACCGCAGACTAGATACCACAACCATCTATGTTACCCATGACCAAACCGAAGCGATGACAATGGCCACAAGATTGGTGGTAATGAAAGATGGTATTATTCAGCAGGTCGGTTCTCCTAAAGAAGTGTATGAAAAGCCTGAAAATGTATTTGTCGGCGGTTTTATCGGCTCACCTGCAATGAACTTCTTTAATGGGAAACTTGAAGATGGTAAATTTGTAATCGGCGATACTTATATTGTGGTTCCTGAAGGAAAAATGAAAGTTCTTCGTGAACAAGGTTATATTGGTAAATCCATTATCCTAGGAACACGTCCAGAGGATATTCACGATGAGCCTGTTTTCATTGAAGCATCTGCCGGCACGAAGATTTCTGCAAAAGTGGATGTTGCAGAATTAACAGGGGCAGAGCTAATGGTTTATTCAAGCATCGGTGGTCAAGATTTTGTAGCCCGTCTTGATTCAAGAGCTGACATTCACCCTGGAGATACGATTGATTTGGCATTTGATTTAAATAAAGGTCATTTCTTTGATGCTGAAACAGAATCACGAATTCGCCAAACAAATGAATAATCATTTTACTAAGGCCCCGTTTTTTTACGGGACCTTTTTTATTCTATTCTTTTACAAATATGATCTCGTCTTTTTGGCAGGAGAGGCATGTGTAGAGATGCGGGCATTTATGTCCTGAGTTTGTATCAGGGTATCCGTCTTCCATTTTCATCAAATCAATTTCCATATAGGGGCTGTAATCGTCATAGTAATCCATCAGCCGCCCGCTTTCCATCATAGTACCTCCACAAGTTGTACATATTAAATGTAGCTCACGCAAGCCATTACATATTGGACATATCGACATAGCGCTAGTCATCCTTTTAGTTGTTTTTATAGTAATAGTTTGCGTTACAATGTCTCCACTATGTAATGGAATAACTTACCATATAACCACTTGAATAGGCTTTTAGTTTTTAAACATAATAAAGATTACAAAGCAACAATTAACCGATGGGTTACACCAATGAAAGGGTCGTTTGAGCCGGTGCAAGTCCGGCTAACCCAGCCAAATTCTCAAATTTAGAAATCCTAAATAATGGGTTAGGCCAAGGTGGCAATGGTTTATTTTAACCATCATGGTTCAATACCATACTGACCCCAAAACTATTAAGAGGAGTGTTATTCAACTATGGCTAGTAACAACAACTCTAATCAACTTTTAGTACCTGGCGTTCAACAAGCACTTGATCAAATGAAGTTTGAAATTGCAACAGAGTTTGGTGTAAATCTTGGCGCTGATACTACTTCTCGTGCTAACGGTTCAGTCGGTGGAGAAATTACAAAACGTTTAGTTCAAATGGCTGAGCAACAACTTGGCGGTTTCGGGCGCTAATATTTTGAAAACAGTAACGAAAAAATAAATAAACTGGCTTTGGCCCCTTCCATTCGGGAGGGGCCTTCATTTTGTTTATACCATTTTTTCAGGGTTAATCCACTCATCAAATTGCTCTGCTGTAACATAGCCTGTTTTCATGGCAGCTTCTTTTAACGTACTATTATCTTTAAACGCTAGTTTCGCAATTTCTGCGGATTTTTCATAGCCAATGTATGGGTTAAGAGCTGTTACAAGCATTAAGGAGTGGGTTAAATGCTGTTTGATGATGGCTTCATTTGCCTCGATACCGATCGCGCACTTTTCATTAAAAGAATGAATGCTATCCGTTAGCAAGGTTATCGATTGAATCAAATTATATATTATCACTGGTTTAAACACATTTAGTTCAAAATTCCCCTGACTCGCCGCAAATCCAATAGTGGCATCGTTCCCAAACACCTGACAAACAACCATTGTTAACGCTTCACTTTGAGTAGGATTCACTTTCCCTGGCATGATTGAACTCCCTGGTTCATTGGCTGGAATTGTTAGTTCCCCAATACCACTTCTTGGACCGCTTGCCAGCCAGCGGACATCATTAGCAATTTTCATTAAATCGGCAGCCAGCGCTTTAAGTGAACCATGAAGAAAGACGATTTCATCATGACTTGTTAATGAATGAAATTTATTGATTGAAGCTTGAAATGGAAATCCGCTAAAGGTTGCCAATTGTTCAGCAGTCAGTTTTCCGAAATCAGGATGGGCGTTAATTCCCGTTCCAACTGCCGTCCCGCCAATTGCTAGATCTAGTAAATAGTTGCTTGCGGCATGAACCATTCTCTCATTCTTCTCTAACATATACCTCCAACCGCTGATCTCCTGACCGAGTGTCAATGGGGTAGCATCCTGGAGATGGGTTCTGCCGATTTTAACCACATTCATAAATATGTTTTCCTTATTTAAAAGGGTTGTTTTCAATTCTTTTATCGCCGGCAGTAACTTTTCCACCGTTATAATGTACGCTGCGATATGCATGGCCGTTGGAAATGTGTCATTGGAACTTTGTGACATGTTCACATCATCATTGGGATGAACCCTTTCGGAATTACCTTGACTTTGTAAATAATCATTCGCCCGATTGGCAATCACTTCATTTACATTCATATTTGTTTGCGTCCCACTGCCAGTTTGCCATACAGCAAGTGGAAAATGCTGATCATATTCTCCATGGAGAATTTGGTCACATACAGAAAGTATTGCCTTCTTTTTGTGCTCTGTTAATTTTCCTAACCGATGGTTCACTACTGCTGCAGCTTTTTTAATTAAGGCTAATGCATAAATAACTTCTAAAGGCATTTTTTCCATTCCAATATTAAAGTTCTCTCGACTGCGCTGTGTTTGAGCCCCCCAATATTTATCAATCGGCACATGAACCTCTCCAATTGTGTCTTTCTCAACTCGAAATTTCTCCATTGATAGCCCTCCTCTGTTATTCATTCTTTGATACTAATTATATATATTCCCAATTAAAACAAAAAACTGCAGACATGATGTCTGCAGCTTAGTGTTTTACAACCATATAGCCGATATAATAGGAAAGAATTAAGAAACTTCCTATAACGAGTACTACTGAATACTCTGTCATATCCATCCCACCCTTATGATAATGAAGATGCTTAAACACATCTAAATTATCATAATTAAACGAGTTAGCCTGTGATAAAAATAACAGTATTCACTCAAAAGTATGAATACTTTGTGAACATTTTTTGAAATAAATCTTTACCCAGCTAAGGTTTGATTTCCTTTTTGCAGCTCATACATCTGATGATACTTCCCCTTTAGACTCATCAGTTCATCATGGGTGCCTCGTTCAACGATTTCCCCACGGTCTAACACAAGGATTTGGTCAGCGTTGCGGATCGTCGAAAGTCGATGGGCAATAATGAAGGTCGTTCTTCCTTTTTTCAAGACATCCATCGCTTCTTGAATAAGCGCTTCTATTTCAGTATCAATACTGGATGTTGCCTCATCGAGAATGAGGATTGCAGGATTAAAGGCAAGTGCCCTCGCAAACGAAATGAGTTGGCGCTGACCGCTTGAAAGTGTACTTCCCTTTTCAATTACCGGTTCGTCATACCCATTATCAAGGTTTTTGAAGACCTTTTCTGCTCCAACTGCCTTTAATGCTTTCTCCACAGTTTCTCTTGAAATTCCCGGGTCATTTAGACTAACGTTAGAGGAAATCGTTCCGGTAAACAAATAAGGATCCTGTAATACAATCCCCATATGATTTCGTATTGTTTGCCTAGGGATACTGGCGATATCTTTCCCATCAATGATGATTTTTCCTTTTTGACAATCATAAAAGCGAAAGAGCAGATTCATAATCGAACTTTTTCCAGAGCCGGTGTGACCTACTAAGGCAACAGTCTGACCTTGACTAGCTTCGAAGTCAATATTTTTAAGAACATACTCATTTTCTTTATAACCAAATGAAACCTGTTCAAATTTCACATTTCCTTGAAATCTAGGGATTCTTTCTTCACTTACCTTTTCTCCATGTTCATCCATTAACTTAAATACTCTTTCACCGGCAACGAGCGCCTGCTCTAAATTGGCTAACTGATTGACAATACCTTGAACTGGTTGAAACAGCCGATTAATATAATCAACAAACGCATATAAAACCCCCAGGGAAATGACAGCAGTCGGATTGAGTGATAACCCGCCAAAATACCAGATAAACGCTACAAACACCAAATTCCTTAATATCCCTACGAGATTATGTGACGTTAAAGAATTTAAGCTCAAAAGCTTATTTTGATAAGTAAAATGCTCTCCATTCAACTTTTCAAAATCCTTCTCAGTCTCCTTCTCTCTTCTAAAAGCTTGAATGATACTCATGCCCCCAATGGACTCATTAATCATTGCATTAATATCACTTATTCTTGATCGAATGACATGATTGTATTTGGAAGCGTATTTTCGGTAAATAATCATCCACACATAAAGAATAGGCAGCAACAATAAACAGATGGCCGCTAGCTTTACATTCAATAAAAATAACGCAACATAAATACCGGTAATATAAATAGCGCTAGTAAAAAATGTAGCTAGTACAGTAACATACAATTCACGGATAGCCTCTGTATCATTCGTAATCCTTGCTACTACTTTTCCTGCCGGAAGGTTATCAAAATACTGGATTGGAAGCTTTTGAATATGCCCAAAGATATCTTCACGCATTTTTTGGATAATACGATTGGCTGATTTCTGCAATAAAAATCGCTGCCCATATTGAGTGATCGCTGAAATCACTAATAATCCAAAATAAATCGCTAACAATTGAATGATCCCCGGAACTTCTAGCTGATAAAATTGTTTTAACTCAGACGCAGATAGAGCCTTCGCCTTATATTCAGCCGTCTCAGCTCCCTTTTGAACGGTTAAAACTCCCTCTTCATAACTTCTCTTTCCATCAAATTTTAGATTTTCTTCAAGCAATACAAACTTTGCTCCTGCTTGCAAAACCAAAATGGTTTCTCCTCTTTTTTCATCGTTGGAAAAATTCTTATCCCTTTTATAATATTTACCATCATACTCCGCTGAATTTTTCTTGCTATTTGTTTCATACCACGATGATTCAATTCCAAGTATATGGTTATCAATAATATTTTTAGCAATAAATGGGCCAGCTAAGTCAGTGACAACAGAAATCGTTAACATGAATAAAGCTGCGAGAATAATCTTTTTATAGACTAAAGCATATTCAACTAATCTTCTTCCGGTATTCATGTTGCCACCTCCTCTTCTATTTTGTTTTCAACTTGTTGGCGGATAAATTGTTCTTTATACCAGCCATCCTGTGAAAGCAACTGTTCATGAGTTCCCTCTTCAACAATTCTGCCATCCTCAAAAACGATAATATGATCGGCATGTTCAACGGCAGACATACGATGGGTTGAAATAATCGTTGTTTTGTTACTTCTAACATTACGGATATTCTCAATAATTCTTTTTTCTGTTTTTGCATCCACTGCCGATAAAGAATCGTCTAGTATTAGTATTTCCGGATTTTTTATTAGCGCACGAGCAATCGAAATTCTTTGTTTCTGCCCCCCTGACAGAGCCACTCCTTTTTCGCCAACAAGTGTCGACAAGCCTTGAGGAAGCATTTGTAAGTCCTTATCGAAAGCGGCCATTTTTATTGCCTCGTCTAATTCCAGATCAGTCGCTTCCTTATTTCCAAATAAGATATTTTCTTTTACACTTCTTGAAAAAAGCACATGATCTTGAGGAACATAACCCATCCATTTACGGACTTGGTCCGGCGCCTGCTTATCAAGTGGGACATTCGAGAGGGAGAGTTCTCCTGACCCAAGCGGATATTGTCTTAATAATTGTTTAATAAAGGTGGTTTTACCACTCCCTGTCTTACCTACTATTCCAAGCGTCTGTCCCTGCAGCAATTGAACATTAATATTTAATAAATTATCCACTTTTGAAGACGGATATCGGAATGTTACTTCTCTATAATCGATTCTGTCAGCAGAATCGACTTTCACCGGAACCAAAGGATTTTCTACAACCTCCTGAAAGGCAAGTGTTTCATTTACGCGATCAAGCGAGGCATTTCCCCTCTGCATAATATTGATCAATTCACCAATAGCAAACATCGGCCAGATTAGCATCCCAAGATAAACATTAAACGAAACCAGATCACCCAAGGTGATGGCCTGGTTAAATACGAGGAAAGCTCCATAACCAAGTCCAATAATATAGCTTATACCTACCAGCACTTTGATGGTCGGGTCAAATAAGGAATCGATTCTGGCAACCTTAATATTTTTGTGATAAACATCCTCTGTTAACTGATGAAACCTACTTGCATCAGCCTCTTCCTGTACGTAAGCACGAATGACTCTAACACCCGCAACAGACTCAAGCACACGGTCATTTAGTTCGCCAAATGCATCCTGTGCTTCGGTGAAACGAGTGTGAATTCGCTTCCCATAAACCTGCATAATGTAAGCCATAATTGGCAGAGGAAGAATGGCTGCTAGCGTCAACTTCCAGCTAATTAGAACCCCCATTGTAATAATTAGCGTCAGCATCCAGACACTTGAATCAACCAACGTCAATATCCCAAAACCAGCGGTAATGGAAATGGCTTTTAAATCATTGGTTGCCCGTGCCATTAAGTCACCTGTTCTATTTTTCTCATAGAACGTTGGAGACATCGCCAGCAAATGCTTCATAAACTTTGATCGTAATTTCCTCTCCACAAGAAATGCGCCACCGAATAATCCATACATCCATACATAGGTGATTCCGTAAGACAGCAGCATAATGAGAAATAAATATCCTAAATAACTGATTATTTTACCTTCACTCATAATTCCATTATGAATATCATCGATGGCCCCCCCAATAAGCTTGGGCGGAATGACATCTAAAATCCCCACTAATATTAACAACGTTATGGAAACCGCGTATCTTTTCCAATTTTCTTTAAAAAACCAATTCAACTTTTTTAACACCGAAAACATATGTTATCCTCCTTCATATCTTGATGAACTAACCACTCTCTATCTCCTCCAATTTGTGTGCCAGCCTAACTTCCATAATCCTTTTCATCCTTAATTCCTCCTTTAGTAATAAAAAAATAAAAAGACATACCACAACAATTGTGCAGTATGCCCTATACCCAAAAATAGAGATAAAGAAAACTTGCCGACTGGCGAGCCGTTAGGCGACGACAGAGGCTTAGTTGCCCTTATGCGTAATAGGTAAGTATAAATTTGGAAAAATTTATACTTACCTATTAGCCAAAAAAACACAGGTTGCGTTTATCATTCACACGCAGCCTGTGAGGTTAATCAACAGTAATTAAATGGACTAAAAAGAAACCTTTTTAGGATAGGCTACACACATATATTTAGTTTCGAATTGAGTTTTATTCAAAACAATCATTTGTAACCCTCCTTTTCCTTTTTTTACATCCTTTGTTAGATTATCACCAGATTATTTAAATGTCAATTCCCATTTTTCAGAATAGTATATTACCTATTTGTACTCCCTGCGGAAAATTTTTCGTACAAAAATTAAATAAAATAGCGTTGGCATTGGTGCTTGAATTAAACCTACAATCCCCCATAACCAATAGTTATGATTTCGCTTCCTCGCATCGAGAAATAAATAGATGCTTTGCGTTAATAAAATTGCAGCTACAAGAATGAGTAACGTAGGCGATAAATCTCCATTCATCCGTTTTCCACCTTCTTACGAAAACCTGAAATGGTATAAAGTGCTATAAAAGCTGTGGATGTAATTTGCAGAAAAATGAAGATGACTGGTATTTGATACAGGGATATGAGCAAAGCGCTTATAATACATAAAGCAATGATGATAAAGATCGTTAAATCTTTGAATAGTTTCTTTCTTGTTTTCTGCTGCTCTGCTAAAACCATTTGTTCAAACCATTGAAGATCTGGAGTGTAGACAGGGGATTGATCAACTTGATTTAACCCTTCTTGTAGTTTGTGAATAGTCTCCAAGTCTTGTTTATTTTGTTCGGTTTCGAGGATGATGACTTTCTGTTTCTTCACTTATACCCAGCTCCCTTCTAACTGACTTTATTCCATTATGAACCCTCGATTTAACGGTTCCAGCTGACACATTCAACCATTCCCCTATTTCATCATAGGAGTAACCATAATAATGCTTTAATACGATTGGCACACGGATTGCTTCTGGCAGCTTGCCAAGTGCTTCCAAAGTATCATTCCATTCCTCATTTCTGCTTTCAAAATGCCATTTTAGCTTTCGAAATACTTCTTCCTGGCCTTTCCAATTTCTTTCTCGCTTTTGCTTTCTGCACTGGTCAATGTATGTATTGGTGGCAATGGAAATCAACCATGTAGAAAACTTACTCTGTCCATTGTACAGCTGAATCTTTTGAATACATTTTGCCATTGTTTCTTGAGCTAGTTCTTCTGCTGTATCGGGATTCATTGTAATTTTCATTAAGTATTTCACAAGAAAAGGATAATTTTCTTTGAACAACATGGCAAACGCAAGATGGTCTCCTTCTTTTGCACTTTTTATCAACGGATCCATACTTCCTGCCCTCTCTTTCCCCCATCAATCCTTTTTTCTCTCTTTTTATGTTTAAGACGAAATAAATGAGAAAATCGTTCATTCCCTTTTAAAATTTTTTCGGATCTAGCCAAATAATAACACAAAAGGCACGGAATCCCCGTGCCTTTCGTGTTAATGGCCGATTTTTGCTCCTATGTTTTTCCACTTCTTTTCCCATTTTTCTTTTTGTTTTCTCCACCTTCTCTCCCACTTATTTTCCCCTTGGTCAAACGGTTCCCCAAGATTCTTTTTCAACTGCTCCTTTTCATCAAATTCACTTTCTTTCATTATTTGATAAATATGAGCCACATGGAAGCTTTCCGTTTCGGTATTGTTTAACACCTCACTCATAATCTCTCGAAAAATGACGGCTGCCCCTCCGCTGCTAGTGGTTGTTAAATAATGGTCTTTGTCTGTTTTATCGTAGCCCACCCATATTGCCCCTACTAAATGTGGGGTATAGCCCACAAACCACTGATCCTTTACCCCGGTAATACCCTCAATTGGAACTTGAGTTGAACCTGTTTTGCCGGCAATTTCCCTTCCAGGAACTTTAGCATTTTTCCCCGTCCCGTGGTCTACAACGCCAAGAAGCATCGTTGTGATCTTTTCTGCTACTGTTTTTGATAACACTTTCTCTTGTTTATCTTCCCACTTGGCAACAATATTTCCTTCCGAATCAAGGATTTTTTTAATCACATGTGCTTTTGTACGGATTCCTTTGTTTGGAAAGACAGAATAGGCCTCAGCCATTTCTAAAGGAGAAACTCCTCTTTCTAGTCCACCAAGGGCAAGCGATAAATTGCGGTCTCCTTTTTCTAACGGAATACCAAAGCGTTCAATGGAGGCTAATCCCTTTTCAATCCCAATTTCATTTAATAACCAAACAGCCGAAATATTTTTTGATTCCAAAACTGCTTTAAACATCGGTACTTCGCCTTCATACTGATGATTATGATTACTAGGTTCATATTCCCCAAAACTCATTGGTTCATCCTTTAGCATATCTGTTATTTTCCAACCTGCTTCTAATGCGGGGGTGTAAACCACAAGCGGTTTAATCGTTGACCCAGGCTGGGCTTTCAAATGGGATGCACGATTATAGCCCCTAAAAGTATGTTCACCTCTCCCCCCCACTATCGCACGAATTCCGCCCGAATGCGGATCTACTAAGACACCTCCACTCTGAACCAATTGATCAGTATCAGAAGGAAAGAATCTATCATTTTCATAGATTTTTTCCATTGAGGCCTGCATGCCAGAATCGAGCTCTGTAAATATTTGATAGCCGCCTGTCAGCAATCCATCTTGAGATAATCCATAGACATTAATCGCTTCCTCAAAGACTTGGTCAACATAATAAGGATATTTCCCCCTAAATGGATCACCGTCAATATCATTCAATACAACCTCTTCATTTAAAGCGAGTCTATATTCCTCTGTCGAAATGTATCCTAACTTCTTCATTTGGGCTAAAACAATGTTTCGCCGTTCTCTCGCTTTTTCTAGATTTCTAAATGGATTTAAGGCAGACGGTGCTTTGATTAAACCTGCTAGCAGTGCCGATTCACTATTGGAGAGCTCACTCACTTCCTTTGCAAAATAATGGCGGGCTGCTTGCTTAATTCCCCAAGCCCCATCCCCAAAATATATTTGATTTAAATACATTTGGAGAATTTCCGGTTTTGAGTATTCTCTTTCAATTTTCATCGCTAAAAATAGTTCATCTATTTTTCTTTTCAAGGTCTTTTGGGATGATAATAACGTATTTTTTGTTAATTGCTGTGTAATGGTACTCCCACCTTCAACCATTCCACGTGCTTTTATATCTCGAATGAGAGCTCTCGTGATTCCGATAAAATCAACACCATGATGTTGATAGAAACGGTGATCCTCAATAGAGATAACAGCATCTTTCAAGACTTTCGGTACTTCTTGAATCGGGATACCTTCATTTTTATTGGCTGATACTTTACTTGCTATCTCCCCATTCAAATCATAAAAGACGGTCGCCTGGGGGAGCTCATTTTTAAGAGAAGAAATATCAGCTTCAGATGAATATGCACGTATAATTCCTAAAAAGCCTAACACAAATAGAGACAATGACAATATCATCACTTGAGTCATATGCCATCGTTTCCAAGTCGTAAAAATATGATTAACTCCTACTTTTTTCATACATCCTCCTAAGAAATAAACAAAATGATAAAGGTATCATTTTCTTTTTCCCAAAAAAGGCAAAATTTACTCCAAAAAAAGCGATCGAGTTTCCTCGACCGCTCTTGTTTCTATTTTTGATTTGTTGCTAATTCCTTAAAACGCAATTTTGATAGCTTTTCATCGAAACTGCTAAATATTCGGTAACGTTTCTCATCTAAAATCCGAAAATGCTTACTAAGTATATTCTGCTGCAGGATAAAACCATTTTTTCTTGAAAGCTCTTTCCACCAAATTCGACCACCGAAGGTTTTCATTCTGCGATAATCAATGCCTTCGCGGGCAACCGTTTCCAACACTTCAAGTGGTTCATTGCCAAACAGATATTGTACGGTCTCCGTTTCTCTAAACAAGGCGCAAATGGAAACGACAGTAGACCAGCCCGCAAGAACCCTGCCTTTCTCAACTTGAACAAGGGTTTTCTTTGACACACCAATGATTTCAGCCATTTTATCCTGAGTATAGCCGGCTTCTGTGCGTATTAAGCGCAACTTTTCGGAAACTTGTCTAATAATTTCTTCCCTATTCATGAAAAACCCTTCCTTCATAAACCTACTAAGTGTAATTTTACACAAAATTATCTTGTTTTTAAAGTAAAAACTGCTACCTCTATCGATAGCAGTTTTGAAGGATTATTTAGCTTGGCTATCACAATTGCTTGAACAAGTTTTTTCAAGTGCACAAGCAGCACATTTACCTTTTTTAGATTTATTAATAAATTTTATTAATGCATATGTCGCATAACCAAATATTGCTGTACCTAGAATGATATTGGTTAGCATATATTTGCACCTCTCCTCTATTTAAATCATACCAAACAGCCTGCCACCTTGATAAATGAGTAACGATAAAACATAAGCAATGACAAGAGCATAAATCATTGAAAATGCTGTCCATTTCTTTGAATTCGTTTCCTTATAGATGGTTGCAGCGGTTGCTAAACATGGAATATACAACAGGATGAATACCATAAAGCTATAGGCTGCAAGCGGTGTATAAAAGTCAGCTAGCAATCCTTGTAAGCTTGCATTTTCGGGTACAAAATAAATGATATTCATTGTCGAAATAATCGCTTCTTTCGCTAAGAACCCTGTTATTAACGAAGCAGATGCCTGCCAAGTTCCAAAGCCGATTGGTTCCAACAACGGTGCAAATAAATTTCCAATTGCCGCAAGGAAACTATCATCCATTTCCACATTAATTCCTTTTGGTCCTGTATAGGATAACAGCCAAATGAATACGGAACCAGCAAATATAAACGTCCCTGCTTTTTTCACAAACCCTTTCCCTTTATCCCATGTACTTCTCCAAAGTGATTGAAATTGCGGCACCCGATAAGGCGGAAGTTCAATAACGAAAAGGGAAGTTTCCGATTTTAATAGCGATTTAGAGAAGATTTTTGCCAATACTAAGGCCACTACAATACCAAGTACATACAAACTAAGAACAATCAGTGCCTTTTGACCAACAAAAAATGCCCCGACAAATAATGCATAAACAGGTAATCGGGCAGAGCATGACATCATTGGCGTTAATAGAATGGTCAATAGTCTCTCCCGTGGTGTTTCGATCGTTCTAGCAGCCATGATTCCTGGAACATTACAGCCAAATCCAATCATCATCGGAATAAATGCTTTCCCGTTTAAACCGACAGATTCCATAATTCGATCCATTACAAGTGCAACACGAGCCATGTATCCTGAATCCTCTAATAATGAAATAAAAAAGAATAGTATAAAGATTTGCGGAACAAAAACAAGAACACCGCCGACTCCCGCAATTAGCCCCTCTATCACAAGAGCACGAATAAATTCTGAAGCATTAATTATAGTTAAGAAGCTTTCAACGCCTGTTGTTATCGGTCCAGTTAAAAAACCATCAAGTATATCTGATAAGGGGGTCCCTAGCCAGTCAAAAGTCAGCATAAACATGAAGTACATACAAAACAAGAAAATCGGCATCCCTAAATAACGATTCGTTACAACCCCATCAATTTTAACGGTTAAAGGGACGACCGCATCACTTTTTAGAACCGAATGAGAAAGAATGTTTTCAATCACTTCTTTTCTCTTTAGATAAATGTAATGGGAAAGTGTTTTAACATTTGGATTCTTGCTGGTGATCTTGGATTCTAGTCCAGAAATCATTGCTGCTAACAAACTGGGATCAAGCAAATTTGAAAGGTAATTTTTTACGTACTCATTTCCTTCAAACCATTGCATTGCAAGCCATCTAACTGAGTGATTCGATCTTCCTGCTAACTGTTTTGTTAGATTACCAATTGCTTCTTCAATTTCTTCCCCATAATCAATATGTTTATGTATCATTGATTGATTAGAACTAGTTGATATCACTTCGATTAATCTGTCACAGCCTTTGCCACTTCTTGCAATAACCGGGACAATGGGTACTCCCAAAATCTGCGAAAGCTTGTCAATATCAATTTGGATTCCACGTTTATTTGCAACGTCCATCATATTAAGCCCTATTAAAGCAGGTTTCTCAAATTCTAAAAGCTGAAGGGTTAAATGTAAATTTCGTTCTAATTGAGAAGCATCTAGAATATTTAACAAGCGATCGACTGATTCCTCTAAAAAGAAGTTCGTAACAATCCCTTCATCCTTTGATAGGGGGTTAAGCGAATAGACACCAGGCAAATCAATTAATTTACCGATATTTTTCTTAAAAACCCCCACTTTTTTCTCAACGGTTACACCGCTCCAGTTGCCAACATATTCATATGATCCTGTGAGATTATTAAACAATGAAGTTTTTCCGGTATTTGGGTTACCAATAAGAGCGATTTCCATTACATTCTCTCCACTTCTATCAGCCGTGCTTCATTGCGGCGAAGGCCTACACATTGTCCACTTGATTCAATTACGACTGGACCTCCGAACGGCATATAACATTTAACACAAACTTCGGAGCCCTCCGTAATCCCTAAATCTAATAACCTTCTTTGAACTAAGCGGCCCACTTTTGAAATATTAACAATTCTTCCTCGATCCCCAACCTTAAATGAAAACATCTTGATCACCCTTATATATATATAATTGAGAATGATTATCTTTATCTACAAAACAATTTTACCATTATCAATCCTTGGAAATTGTGACAAAAAAATGAAAATAAAAAGGAAAGGTATTTCTCCTCTCCTTTAAACACTTATATCATTTTTTTCGGTGCAGCACTGATAATCAAAATAAGAATGATCGCACTAATAATAAAGCTTGGCAGCATATAGGTCCCATTATAGATCAATGAATAAATAGCAACAGGCTGACCTTCTGGGGCATATTCGCCGAAGAAAACAATCCCTGAATAAACATGGGCAAAATAACGAAGAATGCTTCCTAAAAATGTACCAAATATAACAAATGTTATCCATTGACGTTTATTATCTTCATTAAGAGATTTTTTTACCTGTTTCGTAAAAATACCTGCTAAACCAACTACAGTAAAGGCGACTCCATAATCAACTAACCCTTGTACAATCGTGTAAATTTGTGAGAATCCAAGAATAAATTGTAGTAACCCAAGTAAAAATCCAGTTAACAAACCACCCTTTATTCCCCACCGGTACGCCATTAGGAATATAGGCACCATTGCAAACGAAATTGAACCGCCTTGTGGCCAAATTTTAAAATTTAACAGTGCTGAAACAAAATCTAATAAATAGGCGAGTGCTGAAAAAACGGCTATTTCTACTAAAAATAATGTGTTGCTGTTCTTCTGTTTCATTAATGTTTCCCCCTTTTTTCCACAAAAAAAGCAATGCAAGACGTAGAGATGTCTGCATTGCTTAATATATCTGGCAAACCACATCCCTACGCTAGCTTTAACTAACAGGTTCATAGGGTCAGAACTCAAACATTCACTCTCAGCCGCATATTGCAGCTCCCCTTGTGGAAATATTCAACTGATTTCAATAACGAATATACTATTGTTTTTATACTTTTACAAGGAAAAGTTAAAGCATGTTATAATAAAGATACAATGGAGTCAAAATTAGTAGAATGTTCCTACTTTTTGTAAAAGGTTTTTTCGTCAATTATCGCGAATTATTTTTTTATCAGTGGTCAAATCCATAGGAGGAAAACTGTAATGTTATCTGGAGTAAAATCAGAGTTAATTGCTTTTTTTCATAATAACAAAGAAAATCTGGTCCGTGATTGGGAGAATTCTATTATTATAGCAAATAACGATCCATATAAAGATAAAATTCGTGAAAATGGGATTGCATTATTTGATGTAGTTCTTGATTTGCCTAATAAGACAGATTCAGAGCTTCTGGATCTTATTCAAAAGCTTGCGTTTGAAATATCGGAAGAAAGAGTAATCGCCGATATTAACATTGGAGATTTTGTTTATAATGTAAATCTCGGCAGGACTGTGTTATATAGTTATTTATATAAATCTGGCTTGGATTGGCCAGATTTACAAGAGACAATGAATCGAATTAATTTCTGTTTTGATAAATTCCTCTATTATGCAGTTACTCATTATACAGCTGCAAAAAACAAAATTATTGAAGAAAAAACGATGGTAATCGATTCTACACATCAAGACCGCTTAACACTTCTTGGCCAAATGACATCAAGTTTCATCCATGAATTTAGAAATCCGCTCACTTCGATTCAGGGATTTATCCAGCTTTTAAAGGCTGATTATCCAAATATGAAATATTTGGAGATTATTTCTAGTGAGTTGGATCAGCTTAACTTCCGCATCTCTCAATTTCTACTATTATCGAAGAAAGAGCTCATTGGTAAAGAAAAAGAGCATTTTAATCAAAATAAATTAATTGATGAGGTTTTAAATTTCTTATACCCAAGTATTTTAGACGGTAAAGTGAAAATAAATAATAATCTCCATGAGGATATCACCCTGTTTGGATATGCTGACGAAATTAGACAGGTTTTTATTAATATTATTTTTAATGCAATCGATGAACTTAATCATCATCGTAACCCCAATCCTACCATTGACATTAGGAGTACTTTAGAAAACAATTCATATGTTAGTGTATATATTTCTAATAATGGTCCAATGATTCCTACAGAACTAAGTAAAACCATTTTCGAGCCATTTTTCACCACTAAAAAATTGGGAACTGGCTTAGGCTTGTTTGTATGTAAAGAAATTATTGAAAAGCATAAAGGTGAATTAACCTGTGACTCAACTCCTGACCTAACTACTTTTACCATAAAGTTACCAATCGCATCCATAAAAATAAAGGATTAAATCCCTCTTCCCAAACTTTTCTTAAGGGTTGGGATTTTCATGTTTAATTTTCGGAAAATTAAGTTTTCATTCATACAACCAAGCCTATTTTCATAAAATGTTGATACCAATAACCTGAGGAAACTAGAACGTTTGACTGTACAGTTTAATTTCTATATAATAATTGGTAATTATTTTTCTAATAATCTTTCCGGACTAGATTAGAAGAAACCTAGAATTAACTGTTAAATAATAACGGTTTATTTCTAGAAATAACTAGGAGGTGACTCCTTACTCGTAAGAACGAGCTAAGGGAACTTATTTGGACATATTTAACTTGGTTATAATAGCCATTTTAATTGCTTTAACTGCCTTTTTTGTAACTTCAGAGTTTGCGATTGTTAAAATTCGAAGTTCAAGAATTGATCAGTTAATCGAGGAAGGAAGTTCGAGTGCTGTTTCAGCGAAAAGGGTAATTTCTAACTTGGATGAATATCTTTCTGCCTGTCAGTTAGGAATTACAATCACTGCCCTTGGTTTAGGGTGGATTGGGGAATCAACAATCGAACACATGCTAACTCCCCTATTCCGCGGTATGGATATTCCAGAAAGCGTGACCCCTGTTTTATCCATTGGAATTGCATTTGCATCGATTACATTTTTGCATGTAGTTGTGGGAGAACTAGCACCTAAAACATTGGCCATTCAGAAAGCAGAATTGATTACTCTTGTTGTATCACGTCCGCTAATTTTCTTTTATAAACTCATGTATCCATTTATTTGGGTACTTAATGGATCTGCGCGGATCGTGACAAGCATGTTTGGTCTAAAGCCTGTTTCTGAAAGTGAAATGGCACATACAGAGGAAGAATTACGAATTATCCTTTCTGAAAGCTTTAAAAGTGGCGAAATAAACCAATCTGAGTTTAAGTATGTAAATAAAATATTTGAATTTGATAATCGAATTGCAAAAGAAATTATGGTCCCACGAACTGAGATTGTATCATTGTCAAAAGATGATACATTAGATAATTTCCTCCAGGTGATCCGCGAGGAGAAATTCACAAGATATCCCATTATCGATGGAGATAAAGATCATATCATCGGTCTCGTTAATATTAAAGAAATGGTAACCGATCTCATCGGTAATGAAAATGATGCTACTCGAACACTCGAGCACTATACCCGTCCAATTATTAGAGTGATTGAAACGATCCCTATTCATGACTTGCTCGTTAAAATGCAAAAGGATCGAATGCATATGGCCATTTTGATGGATGAATATGGTGGTACCTCTGGTCTTGTAACAGTTGAAGATATCCTCGAGGAAATTGTTGGTGAAATCCGTGATGAGTTTGACTCGGATGAAATCCCCATGATCCGTAAAGTTAAGGATAATCATTATATCATTGATTCAAAGGTATTAGTAAGTGAGGTAAATGACTTATTGGGCCTTCATATTGATGATGAGGATGTGGATACCATTGGCGGCTGGATCTTAACTGAAAATTATGAGGCCAAAGAGGGAGATTTTATTCTTCACGACGCTTTCTCATTTAAAATACTTGATATGGAAGATCACCATATTAAGTACGTTGAAGTAACTAAGTATGCCGGCGATGAAGAACAAAACACCCCAAAAATTGTTTTACCTAAATCAGAAGTCTTATCCTAAAAACGAAAACAGACCTAGTGTCTGTTTTTTTTGTTTTATTAAATAAATATTATAGTGAAATTATCCAATCATCCCTTGTAGACAAAACATATCCTATAGTAATTAAGGGGGGATAATGATGAGAGACACTATTTTATTATTTTTAGCTTCCATCTTTGCTGGTTTTGCTTTAATGAACATGGAAGCCGTATCATTTTTAAGTAGCTTTGAATCACTTTTTGATATCGTAGGTGCGTTAGCCATTATAGTATTTTCCTTTGTATTGCTTTTCATGGGTGTCAAATCACTTTTCAAATCGTAAGCGTTTACAAGTATATAGAAAAGTTAAAAGATCAGATATATAATTATCTGATCTTTTAGTGTCCCTTTATTTATTTTTTAGGATTAATATATCCTCTTCCGTTTTAGCTATTTTTACTAAGTGAGAATCCAATCGGCGGTTAATGTATTGAATATCTTCCTTACTGTCCGGACCATTTTCTATGTCATGTAACACTTTCGTTTGAACCTCTTCTATTCGCTGAAGATACTCTTTGATATCGGAGAGGTCAATTTGATTCACCTCTACCCTGTGTTCAATACTGTCCATTTTTTCAAATCTGGAAAGCCTGTGTTCGATATTCTCTAACGTTTTATGAAATGAATGAACTAAAGTTTTAATTTCATTAATACTATCATTTAATTCCTCAAATTTTTTCTCCATGTTTGCCCGCTCCCTTTTTTTGGTTCCCTTTATTTTATCACCATTTACATCTTAATTTTGTTACAAATTTCAGAAAGATATTTTTAGCAGATTTATGAACTTTTTATAATATAACCATTATCCATCATTCTTAGTGAAGATTATCACAGGCAAACCCAATTAAAAACATTTAACATTAAAACATATTAATTATAAGAAAAGGTTGGTGTTAGTAAATGTTAATTTCTATCGATGAAAGAGCGGTGGCATGGTTTAATAAAGAATTTGAAATCAACAAGCCATTTACCATTCGCTTATATCCCCAGTACGCAGGCTTTGGTGAAAAACATAAAGGATACAGCCTGGCCTTTTCTGCAGAATTACCATCAAACGCAGGCTATACAACGGATATAAATGGAATAACCTTTTATGTTGAAGGTAATGATGTTTGGTTTTTTGAAAATACCGAAACCTACTTATCCGTGAATGACCTTTCAGAGGAAATATTCGTCACCTATACAGATCCAGCAATTATAAATTAATAATTTTTATGAGCAGCCATCTTAAAAATGGTTGCTTTTTTATTTGTTCTATTTTGTATCAAAAATTATTAAGAACTCTGTCGGATTTATTATTCGGAAAATTAAGAAATAACTTCGAACTATGTTGCGATAACCCTAAATAAGACATATAATGAAGGCGTAAACATAGGACCTAACAGCAGAAATCCGTTCCCATACATATAAGTATAAAGAAATAAAGGGGGCGCAAAATATGAAATACAAGTTCACAAAGGACTTAGTAAAGAAGTATTTTAGAAAAACAGTTCCTATGACAGCAGGAGATCAAATATTTTCTCAAAAAGGAATGGATGAGATCATAAACTACCCAATCATTGAAGTATCGATTGAACATGTTCGAAAGGCAATTAGACAGTTTTCAGACAAGCTGCCAAAAGGAGTTTACCGGACTATTATTGTACAAGATGATAATAGTATAGACTTTACTCAGCTTGCCTCTATATTAGGCGGTATTCCTTCCAGAAGATTTTATATGTCAAAAGAAACGTATGATTTATTCGAGGAAGAGGATAAAAAAATACCCTTAGAGATGGACCTGGTGCAGAAAGCTGTGGACTTATATGTTAAGGAACGGAAGGAATTCCCTATGTTAAGCTTCGACCCAGATCGCAGGGTTAACTACTATCAATTAATTCAAGAACATTATCTAAAGGCAGCACCAGAAATTCAGTTTTACATTACAAAATTAGATGGACTTGTCACTCATATTAAACCTGATAAGAATAAGGCAAAGAGCTCCTCACAATAGCTGTGAGGAGTTCTCGCTTTTCAAACGATTTATCATCTTTTATTTTAGTTTTTCTCAAAAGAGGTTTTTTTTGCTTTTTTTTCAGATATATTGAGATAATAGCATTAACCATTTTTATTTTATTTAAAGGATGAGGGATACAAAGATGACAAAAAGTAAGAATAAATCGCAGCATTTAGCGAAGATTTCTTTAGCGATTATGGGTGTAGGCTTCTTAGCTACCTTCCCATTTCAAAATACCCTTTGGGGAATGATCCTTCAAGGAGGCTTCGAGGCTGGACTTGTAGGCGGACTAGCAGACTGGTTTGCTGTCACCGCCTTGTTCCGCCATCCATTAGGGTTGCCAATACCACATACAGCTCTATTACCTAAAAATCGAAAAAGAATCTCAAAGGCTATTATTTCTATGCTCGAAAATGATTGGCTGACAAAAGAAAGCATTCGCAAGAAAATTTCTAATATCCCTTTTACAGAGAAGCTTTTCAATTTGGCTGAAAAGGAAGTAAAGGGACCAGTCGTTAGAAATGTAATTGTTAGGTCAATAAATCATTTAATCAGTACGATTGATAGTAAAAAATTATCACCTCTGATTGAAAAAGAGCTGAAATCAAAAGTAACTGAATTAGATTTAAGTCACTATCTTCCACTAGCGATTGATCAATTATTGAAAAGAAAATATGATGAAAAAGCTCTAGATTTTGTACTTGAGGAAATTGATGAATGGTCAAAAAAGGAAAGTACAAAAGAAAGGCTCGGCAGAATGGCTGTCGATGCATTAGAAAATATCAAGGCAGATGGTTTTATGCAATTTGCGCTTAAGTCCTTTACAAATATAGTGAACGAAGAAAAACTAGGGAATATTATCCAGAATTTAATTCAAAAAGGTGTTGGCAGCTTTCGTGATCCCTTTAACCAGAACAGACAAACATTACTCTTTCACATTAATACGAAGCTGCAGAATATGAAAAACGATACAAATTTAGCAGCAGAATTGAATAATGTAAAAGATCAAATCATTTCTGATTGGAAGCCTGAAGAAAAGATCATTGGGCTACTGGAACAGTTAAAACAAAAAGTCCTGACTTATATTGAGGAACCTAATTTTTATGAGAACTATTTACTCCCCCAAATGACAAAAGGGCTAAACAGTTTACGTTCCGATGACGAAAAGGTCGAGGCAATAGAGACATGGATAAAAAAACAAATTTCAATGTTTGTCGAGAATAATCATTCAAAAATTGGTAAACTCGTGGAAGAGAACCTAGATAAATTGGATGATAAAACACTAATTGATATGTTAGAAACCAATATTGGTAAAGACCTGCAATGGATTCGAGTAAACGGAGCAGTTTGTGGATTTCTTATTGGTCTTTTCTTAGTTGGATTGAAATTAATTTTTTAATTCAAGCTGTCATGAACTATTCATGGCAGCTTTTTTCATTGATCATTAAGTAAAAAATACCCATTCCTTCTCAGATAACATAGTTCTTTTTTAATGAATTCCATCATAATTAGATACTGTATCCATAATTGTGAAGAAGAGGAGGGGGAAAATGGGGATCAAGTTTATTAAGATTTCCGTTGTTTATTTTGTCATTGGGGTATGTATTGGAATGTTCATGTCAATGACAGAAAAATTCACCTTCACACCTGTACATGTTCATATTAATTTACTAGGATGGACAGCAATGACTTTGGCCGGTCTTATTTATGTTGCGTTTCCAAATGCAGCAGAAACAAAATTAGCAAAGGTCCACTTCTGGCTTCATAATATTAGTCTTCCCGTTATGATGGTAGGGCTTGCCTTATTAGTGTCTGGTGTTGGTGCAGCAGGACCCGCTGTCGCAGCCGGTGGGACCTTGATGGTGTTAGGGGTAATCATTTTTGCAATTAATATCTTATCTAACGTAAAAAATTAATTAAATCTGAACTAATTTTTCCTATTCGTCCATTACTTCATAAAGGCAGCTATTCATGTATCAATAGCTGCCTCTATTTATAATTTCATTTAGCTCAGTCCAATTAACTATTCGTGGAATATCTAAATGGCGATTATAGGATTGATCTTTAACATAAACCTTGGAAGGCTCATTCATTAATGTATTTAGTACATCTGGTTTATCATCAAAGTAATAATCCAGTTGTAATTTTTTGATGATCTGAACCTTTTCATTATCTTGCATTCCATAAAAAAAACGATCATCATGAACGGGAAATCCCTGTTTCTTTAACCATTCCTTTGTCCGCTCGCCATGGGCTTTGGGTCTAGCCGTTATATAGTATATTTCATGCCCTTGTTCTTCTAATTGCTGTAACACTTCAACAGCAGCTGGAAATGGCGGACAAGATGTATAATAAATCTCTTCTAATGATGTATTCCACATTTCCTTCCCTTGTTCATCCGTTAATCCAAATGGTTCATGAATTTCAACTCGATTTAGTTGATGGAATTCATGGATCGGTATATTTTGTTTTAAATTCTTATTATAAATATTAAAAGCGTGTTCTCTGAGATTTATTAAAGTATCATCAATATCAAAACCAAATTTCATTTATATTCCCTCTTTTGTATATGTCGGATAACCAATAAATTTTATATCCTTGCCGATCTTAACGAAGGATGTGTCGGTTAGCTCCACTGCATCCGACATTTTGTCCATTCCGGTTCCTTCTAAAAACGTCGGTGCATCTTTTCCGCCTATCAGTTTCGGCGCAATATAAAGGATGACCTTATCAACTAATTTATTTTCTAAAAAAGAAGCATTAATCGTTCCGCCGCCCTCGATTATTAATGAGGATACAAGATTTTCCCCTAAAATTTGCAGAACATCTGTTGGATCCACTTGATTAGCAGCAGTTGTTTGAAACACTTTTATCCCTTTTGATTTAAGAAGTATTTCTTTTTCAGAATCAAATTTCCTACTTGTAAAGATCCATGTTTCTGCTAGGGAATCCGTGACTACTTTTGAATCTAATGGAATTTTCAACGTTGAATCTAGAATGACTCGTATTGGGTTTCGACCGTTCGGTAATCGGGTCGTCAATTCTGGATTATCTTGAATTACCGTATTAACACCTACCAAAATAGCCATATTTTCATTTCTTAATTGATGGACATCTTTTCTTGCATCTTCTGATGTAATCCATTTACTGTGATGACTATGTGTCGCAATTTTACCATCTAAGGTAATACCAGATTTTAATGTTACAAACGGCTTTTTCTCAACAATGAACTTATTAAAGACTTCATTCATTCTTTGTGATTCCTGTTTGCGAATGCCAATAATTACTTCTATCCCGGCATCTTCAAGGATCTTAACACCATTACCCGAAACAACTGGATTTGGGTCGAGAGTAGCAATGACCACCTTTTTAATACCTGCATTGACAATCGCGACCGCGCAAGGTCCGGTTCTGCCATGGTGGGAGCATGGCTCAAGCGTCACATATATCGTAGCACCCTTTGTCTTTTTGCCTGCCATCCTAATCGCATGAATCTCAGCATGGGGCTCTCCCGCTTTTAAATGGGTACCAACTCCAACAATTCGGTTATCATTAACAATAACCGACCCCACAAGTGGATTAGGATCGGTTTGCCCCTTCATGGCCTGAGCATTTGTCAAAGCCAGGTCCATATAAAATTCATGGTTAGTCATTTGGACAAGTCCCCTCATCTTCTAAATGTCCAGATTTCTTAATTTTTGTCTGAAGATATTTTTCGTTATATTCCGAAATGTCACCCCATAATGGTTCTCTTCCTGATACCTCTAACCCCGCCATTTTTAATGCATCCAATTTTTTAGGATTATTTGTCATCAGCGTGACTGGTTTAGTGCGAAGAGCCTTAAGAACTTGTATAGCATCCCCATAATTTCTAGCATCGTCAACAAAACCAAGACCTTCATTCGCTTCAACTGTATCAAATCCGTTTTCTTGTAGAACATATGCCATTGCTTTACTGAATAATCCAATCCCTCTTCCTTCATGGTTAGCGAGATAAAATAAAGCTCCTGTTCCATGATCAACAATCATCTTCATAGATTTCTTTAACTGGAAACCGCAATCACATCTTTTACTGCCAAAAATATCACCGGTATGACAAATCGAATGCATACGAATAATCGCATCATCAGCATATTCAAAGTCGCCATAGACTAACACGCTGGATTGTTGAAATTCAGCTAAATTAGCCGAAGATAATTTTTCAATAATTCGTTCAAAGTCAGCGGTTACTTCATCACAATTTAGCCAGCAATACCACTGAAAAACAACGGTTTCTCCATACAAATTAACGGGAAGCCTAATTGGTCCGACTAAGTAAATGGCCCCTTTACTAGTAGTGATTAATTGAATTTTATCTTCCAATATGGAAAGAACTCTGGAATCGAGTGTTTTTTTCATTTTTTTATCCCCTTTTTGTTAGTATTGAATGAAAATAGCTTATAAATTCTAGGTAAAAGTTTGCAAAGAATGGCTTTTTTAACTAGCTGAAATTAGGCTATCATATATTAGTAAATATGTACAAAAAAAAGCTATCCTGTATCTACAAGATAGCTTTCTCCATTATAAGTATTTGCGATGGACACCCTTGCCATCATAGGAAAACAACATTCTTCTTTCTTCAATGATTGTGTCAATATGGACGGCTCTACCCCAGAGCTGTTGAATATAAGGAAGGACTTTTTCTAAATATTTGATATCCAGTTCGATCCCTTCATACCAGTGCTTTAAGTAGAGTTCTCCATTCTTTAAATAGTCGCCATCATTTACCGTAATATATGGGAAGCCGCCATTTACACGCATATTTACCAGCTGGTCGCGTATATGCTCCCACTGCTTATCAACAATCTTATAGTCCCTGCCTTGTTTTTGGAACAGGTACATATCCTCTCTCATGACCAAATCCTTATTTAAGTAATTACGAAGGAAAGAAATATCGGATTCGACCTCACGAACCTCAAACATTTTTTCACGCCCAGAACCAGGTTTCACTCCTCTACGCTGCATTTCTTCTGTTGGATTGTTATATCGTTCTTCGATATCTTCAAAAATCTTGATACCAAGATAATAAGGGTTAATCCCTGTCTTCGATGGCTGGACTACTCCGGCATTAAGCTTAGCGAACTCAATGGATTCCCCGCTCGTTAAGTCCATTTCTCGAATAATCCGCTGATGCCAATAAGAGGCCCAACCTTCATTCATTATTTTGGTCTCTAGCTGTGGCCAGAAATAGAGCATTTCTTCCCGCATCATCGTTAAAATGTCACGCTGCCAATCTGTAAGCTCCCTGCTATAAGATTCAATAAATAATAGTAAATCTTTCTCCGGCCGTGGCGGGAATTGCTTTTTCCGTGGTGAGCTATTTACCTTTTTATCCTTTTCATCAAGTCTCCAGAGATCATCATAAGGTGTAATGACTTGCTGCTCTTCCTCTTCTTCTTCATCCTCTATAGACCAAGCAAGCTTCGGTCTCATCAATGATGGATCAATATGCTCATCAATGGCCAACACGGCATCTAGAAAGGTCTCTACTTCCTTTTTTCCATATTGAATTTCATACTTACGTATTCTCTCGGCTGTTGCTGCCATGCTTTCTACCATATCACGCTTTGTATTTTGAAAGCGGACATTATTCTTAAAGAAATCACAATGCGCCAATACATGAGCGACAATTAATTTGTTTTGAACTAAGGTGTTGGAATCTAATAAGAAAGCATAACAAGGATTAGAATTGATGACTAATTCATATATTTTACTAAGTCCTAAATCATAATGAAGCTTCATCTTATGAAATTGCTTACCAAAACTCCAATGCGAAAACCTGGTTGGCATCCCGTAAGCACCAAAGGTATAAATGATTTCTGCAGGGCAAATTTCATAACGCATTGGATAAAAATCTAAACCAAAGCCTTTGGCAATCTCGGTGATTTCACTAATGGCAGATTCAAGTGCTTTACGATCTTCCCCATTCATGGTCATTCCCCCTTCTCCTCTTAAAACAATGTATGAGAAAAAGAGTTGAAAGATGAAACAAGAGCAAAAAAACAATAAGCAAGTTAGCTTATTGTTTTTTTGAATCAACAGTTATGGTAAGGAGCTTATTCGTTTTAGTATCATGAGTAACTTTTACAATAACCGTGAATTTCTGATTATTTTCTTGGACTTGAAAGCTAAATGAATCATCTACTTTTGATTGTGAAATATTTTTTCGTCCTAAATATTGATACTCCTTTATCTCATCACCAGGATAATTTTCCTTAACAACAGTTATGGCAATCCTTCCATACTTTTCATAATCAGGCCGCTCTGCAAAACCAAAATTTGCAAAACTACCTAGACAAAATAATGTAATCACCATTGACAACAGATATTTTTTCATTTCAATGAACCTCCGTTTCCTTAAAATATTTTCTCCGTTAATTCTCTTTGTTATGAATTAATTTTCTTGCTTCTTTTACTAGGGTAATTCCAACATATTGATTCCGTAGCCATTCTTCCTCAAAAACGGAAAGCGGCGGAGAGGTTTCACCGACCAACGGGCTAATTTCAATCGTCATAGCCGGCCTTTGATAAGCAGTAATAAACCAATCTGTAAACCCAGCACCAACAGCATGACGAGGTGGCTTTGCTAATTTGTATTGTGTTAATTTGGCAATTTTCATGGCAATTTGCCGATCCCGGAAAAAATGTTTGCCATTAAAGTAATTCCAATAAACCTCTCTTCCTGCAGAATGATAGGCAACAGCCACTAAAGGATCAATTTCATGAATGAATTTTGTTAAACCCTTTACCTCTTTTGCTTCGAGTGGCTTTTGTCCCTTATAAAATTGGTAATAAGGAGTGGTTGGTTCCTTCCCAAGCTTTTTCCATCCTGCTGGATATTGGCGATTCAGATCGACCCCCATAGCATTTGCTTTCCACCGTTCAAAGTTATTTGATCCATGATTCATGTTCTTTAGTTTATCCCGATGCTTTACAGGAAACATTGAAAGCTTATTTTGTTGAATTGTCACTCCATCCGGATTAAGCATTGGGATAAACCAAATCGATACTTTATCCAATAGCTCGGTTGGGATATTGTCAAGCTTCGCTTTGTTTTGATAAGCCTTTGTATAGGTTTCAAGCTTTTTCATTAACAGCATACTTGTTAGCCACTCGCGTCCATGGTGAGAGCCGATTAAGACGATATTTCGCTCTCCCTTTCCAAGCTTAACAGCATATATACTTCTGTTAAAATGGGTCTGGCCAATCTTTTTGACGATGATATCTTTTGGGTAACTAGCTTCTAATTCCTCCAAGTCTTGTTCTAATACTTCAAAGGAATAGGGTTCTTTTGTATTAATTATTTCGCTGTATGCTGCATTTTGAAATAAAAAAAATAAGAGCCATAAACAACATAGTATTCTCGCCATACTACCTCCTTTACTTTTCTAATTTCTCAGATGTTATACAGGTAAAAGTTGAAAACGCCGTCAAATATGAGTGTCCAACATTTTCTGTGCAAGTTATCATCAAAAAGTCATAAAATAATCTCAACTCCTAATAAGGAGGAGACAAACAAATGAATAAAATGGATTATGATCGAGCGCTGTATTATACACATCGATCTCAATGGGATAATTTGCTAATATTAATGGTTAGAACGAAGGACCAGTTTTTATCAAAACGGATAGAGCAATTCCTGCACGCCTATCATTTTGAACATGATTACTCGGTCATCGAAAAGAAACTTTATTCACTGCTCCGTTACATCGACCATGCAAACGAAACGTTCGAACCTGAAAATAATGAGTTACCGATGTATAGTCTTTCCTGAAAAACAAAATGGATACAGTTTTTGCTAAGGTAAAAAATTACAACCGGGTTAAAGAATTCCACCAAAAAACGGCTTCCTTTTACGGAAGCCGTTTTATATTAAGCGATTGGATACTGTTGCACTAGTGGATGGAGTACGATTTCGTCAATAAGCATGTACTTCGGCGCTGATGCCATATAAACAACCGCATTTGCAATATCCTCAACCTTAAGCCAGTTATGTTTCTCAGGCAGACCTTGAGTGGAATCTGCAAAATAGGTATCCACCATTCCCGGATTGATGGTTCCAACTCGAATTCCATACTCGCGTACTTCTTGAGCTACTGAACCAGAAAAACCTTGGACAGCATATTTAGTTGCCGTATAAGCAGCACCGTTTGGAATCGTATAGCGAGCCACATCGGATGAAATGGTAATGATGGTTCCTGATTTTCGCTCTTTCATATGTGGAATAACAGCTTTTGTTGCAAGGAAAACACCCTGAACATTGACCTCAAACACCTTTTTCCATTCTTCGACCGTCACTTCTTCTGTCAATTTGAAAAATCCAACACCTGCATTATTGACTAACAGGTCTACTTGACCAAATTCTTCAATTGTTTTCTTCATCACCTGCAGTATGTCTTCTTCTTTCGTTACATCCGCTTGAATCGGTAAAACATTAGAAAAACCAATTTTCTTTAGCTCTTCTGCTGTTTCGGATATTTGCGCAGAACTCCCGACAATGGATAATTTCATCCCCTGTTCAGCAAGTTTCACAGCAATCTCTTTACCAATTCCCCTTGAAGCACCGGTAATAACGGCAACTTGTCCCTTTAGCATAGCTTACTTCCTTTCATGATGACATACTTAGATGATCAAAATACTTAGTTATTCGAGACCATTTTGACCTTTTCATCAACAAGCTCCATGAAATTCTTTTCAAGTTCTTGAAGTTTACGCTTACTCTCCTCAAGGCTTTCACTATTTACCCCGAAATAGAATTTCACCTTCGGTTCAGTACCAGATGGTCGTAAACAAATCCAAGATCCATCGGTGAATGTATATTTTAAGACATTCGATTTTGGTAAATCGATTTTCTCTTCACCATTTGTGGTAACACGAGTTCCTGTTTGATAATCTTCTGAAGTCGCAATTTTTAATCTACCGAGATTTGAAATTGGCTCCGCACGGAAAGAGGCTAATATACGCTGAATCTGTTCTGCTCCTTCTTTCCCTTTTAACGTTAAAGAGCGTAAACCTTCTAAATAGAACCCATACTTTCCAAAGACTTGCATGAGTCCTTCGTACAGAGATTTGCCTTGTTTTTTATAATACGCACAAACCTCTGTTGCCAACAGGGCTGCTTGTACAGCATCTTTATCACGGGCGAAGTCGCCAATTAAGTACCCATAGCTTTCTTCATAACCGAAGAGGAAGGTGTGCTCACCCGTTTCTTCATAATTATTAATTTGTTCCGCAATAAATTTAAAGCCTGTTAGGACATCAATCGTTTCTAAATTGTAGGCAGCAGCAATTTTTCGGCCAATTTCTGAGGTCACGATTGTTTTCAATACTACCCCGTTTTGTGGTAGAGTTCCCTTGCTTACTTTTTGAGTCAGGATATAGTCTAACAACAAAGCTCCTGTTTGATTCCCAGTAAGAACGACATATTCCCCTTCAGGATTAAGTACGGCTATACCAAGACGATCAGCATCTGGATCCGTCGCTATTAACAAATCTGCACCAATTTTCTTTCCTTCGCGAATCGCTAGCTCAAAGGCGGCGTGTTCTTCTGGGTTAGGACTTTTCACTGTCGAAAATTCAGGGTCTGGTAGTTCTTGCTCTTTAACAATCGTTACATTTTTATATCCTAATGAATCCAATGCTCGGCGCACAGGCTTATTGGCAGTTCCATGAAGTGGTGTAAATACCACTTTTAAATCAGTTTCTTCGGCAAGAGTTGGGTTTTCAGAAATTGTTTTTAGTTTTTCATTATAGGCATGATCAATTTCTTCACCAATGGTGTTAATTAGCCCTTTAGCACGAAGATTTTCTTCACTGTCAACGTTGATTAATAATTCATTTTCTATTGCATTAACCTTTGCAATTACCTCATCGGCACTATCAGGTGGCAGTTGACCGCCATCTGAACCGTAAACCTTATAGCCATTATATTCCGGTGGATTATGACTCGCTGTAATCACAATACCTGAGAACGCATTTAAATATCTCAATGCAAAAGATAATTCTGGAGTTGGCCGTAATTCATCAAAAACATAAGTCTTAATCCCTTGTGTTGCGAGTGTTCTAGCAGCCTCCATACAAAATTCCGGTGATTTATGACGTGAATCAAAAGCAATCACTACGCCTCGTTGTTTTGCCTCGTTTCCTTGCTCCTCTATGTATGCTGCTAATCCAGCAGAAGCCTTACGAACAGTATAGATATTCATTCGATTTGTACCGACACCAATTTCTCCTCGCATACCGCCCGTACCAAATTCTAGATTTTTATAAAAAACTTCTTCCAATTGCTTTTCATCATTCTTAATTTCTTTAAGCTGGCGTTTAAGTTCTTCATCTAAACCAGTAAATTCAATCCATCTGTTAGCGCTTGTTTTCCAATCCATTCTTGAAATCCTCCTGTTAACCTTCATTATGTCTATTATTTCGCAAGTGCATCTTCTTTATTTTATAATCTCATGCTGCCTATGTACAAGGATAAATGGAATTATCTTTAAGAATATAAAAAAAATGTCTGCAATAGGCAGACATTTTTTTGACAATTATACAAGTAATTCATTGGCAGCTTTTATATAAATACTAAAAATGCCATTCTTCATATTTTTTGCTTCTTCAAACTGTTCAAATTCAAAGGGAAAAAACAAACCAAATTCTTGTATAATATCCACGTTCTTATTAAATAGAGAGCTATAATGATCATAATAAACCGGAGACTCAAGGATTGAAATCATCGTGTGCAAGCTCGTCATTACTTGAAAAGCATCACCTAGTGTATTAAAATCATCAGGAGTTTGCAAAACCCTTAACTGTTCAAATTTGTGAATTTCCTCATCTGAAAAATAGAGTGGAAAAACAGTTGAATAAATATACCTCACAAGTCCACAAATCTCTTCCCCTTGGCTTGGCGTCGAGGCAAAAACAATTTTCACTTGTAACCCACCTTTGCTATAACAATAATCTGTCGTAATATATAACCAGAATAGCATACTTAAAGGTAAATTTCGGTGGTAATTATAACCACGGTCTATTCTGCTATCAGACCATCAAAAATGAGGTAGAAAAAATGTTGAAAACTAAGCGAAAAGGGGAATGGCTCGAGATCATTATCCCTAAAAATTGGGAAGGACTAACAATAGAAGATATCTTTCGAGAAATTTGGGAAGCACCCAAAAAGCTCACCCATACTTTTCGGATGGAAAATAAAGTCTTATTAAATGGAAACCGTGGAAACTGGCTTGCCCCGCTTGTATTTGGAGATAGACTGTTACTTCAATTATTTGCAGAAGAAGAAGCCCAGCTTCCTGCAAATTTTGAAGATATTCAGGTTATTTATGAAGATGATCACTTGATTGTCTTCAATAAGCCGCCCTTTATGAGTACACATCCAAATGATCCACTAATAGATACAAATACACTTGTTAATGCAGGGCTCTTTTATTTACAAGCAAAAGGGGAAATAAGAAATATCCGCCAGGTTCATCGATTGGATAAAGATACTTCAGGAGCCATTTTATTTGCGAAACATCAATTAGCAGGTACTATTTTAGATAGAAAACTTGAGAATCATGAAATAAAAAGAACCTATGTCGCTCTTGTACATGGTCTATTTTCTCAAAAAAAGGGAACAATTGCCGAACCTATTGGCCGTGACCGCCACCATCCAACAAGGAGGAGAGTTTCTCCATCAGGTCAGGATGCCCTCACACATTATCAGGTAATACTGGAAGATAAAAAGAAAAATCTTTCCTACGTAAAATGCTGGCTTGAAACCGGTAAAACACATCAGATTCGTGTTCACTTAAGCCACATTGGGCATCCTTTAGTAGGAGATGTTTTATATGGTGGAAAATCAATTGTTAAAAGACAGGCCCTTCATGCTGGAAAATTGGAGTTTTCTCATCCAATAACGGAGGAAATCATTATTTGTTTTGCACCTTTTATCGATCAGGAAACGATTTTTATAGATGTTGATGTTTATGATCTTTAAAAGGTAAAGCCTCCCGATGATGGGAGGCTTTATTTTAAAGATCAGTATAAAATTCGACTTTGAGAATTGTCCAACTCCAGCGCCTAGAGGCTTCCGCTTTCCTTATTATTTAGCTCTTCTAAAGGAGCGCATAATTAATGATAACAGGAATACGAGGGCAACTGATCCGATGATTGCCGGTATGATAGCAAAATCGGCTACGACTGGTCCCCAATCCCCTAATAGTAAGGTCCCAAGCCATGCACCTACAAATCCAGCAATAATATTACCAATGATACCACCAGGAATATCTCTTCCTACAATTAGACCAGCAAGCCAGCCAATAACGCCACCTACGATTAATGCCCAAATGAAGTTCATTTAAGAACACTCCTTTTTAAAAATAAAAATTCATTTTCAATTTAAAAGCAGTATTATTTAATTTTGAAAATACTGCCTCGTACCATTAAAGTACCCAAATTATTATTTTCCATTCATATGGATAAGGTTAGATTAGTTTTGCTACATAAAATTTACCTGCTGCGGAAACAGTAAAAAGAAATTACGAACATCAAAAAGATTTCAGAAAATTCTAATGTTAAGTTTTTGTAAATTACGTAAATTTTTTATGATTTTTTCTACAAAATTCGATAAAATGATTTCCTGAAGTGTAAAATTTTTTTACATAATTTTTGGAGGTATTTATTCTATGGCATTCAAGAAAAATGACAAATTCTCGGCTTTACTTAGTAATATTTCAGCAAACTTAAAAGAAGGTGCAAATTTTTTTGCTGATTACAAATTAAAGAATGTAAGTGATTTGAAAACTTTTTCGGAAAAAATGAAGGAAATTGAGACAAAGGGAGATTCTTATGTTCATGAAGTCATCAAGCAATTAAATGATGCATTTATTACTCCAATTGAACGTGAAGATATCCTTCATTTGGCAATCAGTATGGATGATGTACTAGATGGTCTTGAGGCAACAGCAGCATTGTTCGAAATGTATTCCATTACTCAAGCAGACGATTTTATGCTGCAATTTGTCGATGCGATCAAAGGAAGCGTACATGAAATTGACAAGGCCATTGAACTTTTATCGAATAAAAAGCTGCCACAAATGAGAGAGCATGCTATCAAGACAAAGGATTATGAATCAAAATGCGATAATATTCTTCGTCAATCTATCAAGCATTTATTTAGTATCGAAAAAGATCCGATCCGAATTATTCAATTTAAGGAGATTTACGAAAATCTTGAGGATATCGCTGATAGCTGCCAAGCCGTAGCCAATACTCTTGAAACCATTATCATGAAGAATGCATAAGGAGCAATCATATGGATACATTATTTATTTTAACAGTACTGATTGTCATTGGTGCGCTTGCATTTGACTTTATTAATGGATTTCATGATACAGCTAACTCAATCGCCACCTCTGTTTCAACTAAAGCATTAAAACCACGTCATGCGATTATATTAGCAGCATTCATGAATTTTGTTGGTGCGATGACCTTTACTGGGGTTGCAAAATCGATATCAAAAGATATTGTAAACCCATTTGATCTTACTAATGGATCGGTTGTCATTCTTGCTGCATTAATTGCTGCTATTTTTTGGAATTTACTGACATGGTATTATGGAATCCCGAGCAGTTCATCTCATGCGATCATCGGTTCCATTGCCGGAGCTGCCATTGCCTCTGGAGGCTTTGATGTTCTTAACTACAATGGTTTTCTCAAAATTATTCAAGCACTGCTGCTCTCACCGATTTTAGCTTTTGGAGTCGGTTTTATCATTTATAGTATTTTTAAAGTGGTATTTAAGAATTTTAATCTAACGAAAACAAATCGTAATTTCCGTTATATGCAAATCGCTACTGCCGCATTACAGTCGTTCTCTCACGGAACAAATGATGCCCAAAAAGCAATGGGGATTATTACGATGGCATTAATCGCAAACGGCTATCTTGGAGGAAATGGAGATGTTCCTTTTTGGGTTCAATTTGCCTGTGCGACGGCAATGGGACTTGGAACTTCTGTAGGCGGCTGGAAAATTATTAAAACAGTTGGTGGAAAAATCATGAAAATCCGCCCTATCAACGGGGTTGCTGCCGATTTAACAGGAGCTGCCGTAATCTTTGGTGCTTCTGCTTTACATGTACCTGTAAGTACTACACATGTTATTTCTTCTGGTATCTTAGGGGTAGGCTCTGCACACCGGATTAAGGGAGTTAAGTGGGATACAGCCCAGCGCATGCTCGTTACATGGGTTATTACCCTTCCAATTACAGCATTAATAGCAGCTTTCTCTTATTTTATTTTAAATCTTTTCTTTTAAAAGGATGAATCTTTTCATCCTTTTTTTAATTGACATTACTTCTAATCATCGTCTAATTTCATACTTTTTAAGTATAGGGACAAGTGTTGGGGGGATCACTTTGAAAGAAAAAATAGCAGCGATGTTAATCGGAAGTCTATTATTAAGCCTTGGAGTAAATGGTTTTTTAGTCCCCTATCACCTCTTAGACGGTGGAGTTATCGGGTTAGGATTGATTATACATTACTTTTATGGCTGGCCAACCGGGTTAAGTATGATTGTCTTAAGTCTCCCACTTTACATTCTCGCTTGGTTCTTTGAAAGACGCTATTTCTTCTATAGTCTTCATGGACTTATTATCTCATCATTTTGTATCGACCTATTTTCATTCATGAATGAGGGATTTCAACTAGGGATTCTTCCTAGCACAGTAATTGGCGGCATTTTAGTTGGCTTTGGAATTGGTTTAATGCTCCGCTATGAAACGAGTACAGGAGGGACGGATTTACTCGCTCAATTGCTTACAAAATTTACTTCAGTTAATGTTGGGATCATTATTTTTATTATTGATGGACTTATCATAACGTGCGGAATAAAAGTAGTTGGTATAGAAAAATTTTTATACTCCCTATTAACGATTATTTGCGTGGGTCTTATGACCTCTGTTACGGTAACAAGGCGTTCAGAGACTCTAGGGTAAAAAACTAAGGGATCTCAGTTAAGTTTCGAACTTAATTGAGATCCCTTTCTGTTGATATTTTCAATAGATTTCATCTGAAATGAAGGCGGTTGAATCCTTAATGAGCAATTTAGGTTCCACTTGCACTTTTGTTTTTTCAGAAGGCGGGACTTTTCCCTCAATCTTATTAATTAAGATTTCACATGCTTTTCTCCCCATCTCTTCTATCGGGGTAGCAACAGTCGTAAGTGGTGGGTCAATAATGGAACCAACATAAACTCCTTCATATCCTCCAATCGATATATCTTCAGGGATAGCGAGCTTTAATTTCTTGACCACAATATAGACAAATGATGTTGTGATATCATTACAAACAAATAAGGCGGTTGGACGTTCTTCTTGGTTTAGGCAATCTATGAACTGTGAGTTTTCTGCAAAAATTGCATTTGGATCTGTATTGTTATAATTGGATAGATTAAAAGGAACAAATAGCCCCTCATCCACTTTTAAACCACTTTGTTCTAATGCTTCAATATAACCCTGTTTTCTATTAATGACTTCCGAAGAAGATTTCAAATGGGAGTCATAAACGAAAGCAATTTTTTTATGACCCAAATCTATTAAGTGTTTTGTCATCTGATAACCACCTTTCACGTCGTTACAAACAACATGATCGGCATCTAATTCTTCAAAGTATTTCGTATAAAAAACGAAAGGAATATTCGTTTTTTGCAGTTCTTTATAGGTTTGAATTTCATTACAATGGAAAGCTAAAAATCCATCTACCATCATATTCGTGTATTTTTTAATAAGAGATTGTTCAACTTTACTATCACATTCTGCGGGACCTATCGAAATGGTGTAGCCTTTTTCCATTGCATATGGGATTGCTCCCTTAATAAATTGGTTTTGGTAGTCATCATGTAAATATCCTCCAATAAGGAGGCCAATCGTGTGTGAACGCCCCGTATTTAACCCTTGTGCCATTCTATTAGGTATATATCCTAGATCAGCAGCGATTTCTTTAATTTTTTTTGCTGTACTTATACTGATGGATGCGTCATCTCTTAAGGCTAGGGAAACGGTCATTTTTGATACACCAGCTATTTTGGCAATATCCTCTAGTTTAACTCGCTTTTTAATTGAACTCACTCCAAACGTTTTGGAACTATATCGGTAAAGCTAGTTTAATATATATTTTTAAAAGTGACAATAAAATAGCACTTTTTGCCATTGTTATTAATATTGAATATTCAGAATCTTATTGATAGTTATAAAAGGATATGTTAAATTATATTTAAAGGGATTACTTTACCGTTAAAGTTTTTAGAAATCCTTATTTTTTACCCGTTTACTTTACCGGTAAAATTGAAGAAAGGCGGTTGGTTGGAAATAGTTTATACGATAGTTAAAATTAAAATTGAGGAGTGAAATTGATTTGAAAGCAAACATGAAGGGGTTGTCAGTTTTATTAACAAGTGGCGTTATATTAAGTTCTACCTTTTTCAATTCTACACCTCCAGATGCAAACGCTAAAACTGCCAGCAAAGTCAGCCAAAAATATGAAAAAAATACCCAAAGCAATTATGAAAACAGTAATAAAAATAAGCAAAAAAATACGATAGTAACTCCTGAAGAGAGTACATTCTTTTCAACAGTAACGATTGAAGAACACTCTTCCTATAATACAGCTAGCGACGGTGATTTATGGCCAGCAGCTTGGTCAGATGATGATAAGCTATACACCGCAAATGGTGACGGGAAAGGATTTAATTTATCTGCTCCTTGGTCGGATATTGTCGTCAATCAAATAAACGGAGGTCACCCTGCCACTAAAGATATTTCAGGTGTAAGACTTTCAAGTGGTGATCAAGTCGGTCAGGTTTGGAATGACCCCTACGAATATAACCGTAAGCCAACTGGCATGATTTCAGTCAATGGTGATTTATATCTTGCCGTTCAAGATCTTAGTAAGGGTGGCGGATGGAGAGCATTCAATGATGCACCGTCTGCAACAATCCTCAAGTCAACAGATAAAGGGAAAACATGGACGTGGGATAAAACAAAGCCAATGTTTGATGACTATGTGTTTACTACTATTATGTTTTTAGATTATGGAAAAGATAGTGAAAACAATACATCTGATAAGTATGTTTATGCCTATGGGTTGGATTATAATTGGCGGGATTCTTTTATCGATACAGTAGAAGATCCAACAAATTTATATCTTGCTAGAGTTCCTAAAACTAGTATACAAGATCGCTCTACATGGGAGTTTTATACTGGTGATTTAAATGGGAAAGCGAAGTGGAGTAAAAATATTAAGCAGCGTAAGCCAGTGTTACAGGATGAACGGAGGGTCTACAATAATAATTTACATCCGACGAATCCAGACAATTCTACTGTTCTATCACAGGGAAGTATTGTCTACAATAAACCGTTAGACAGATATATTTATACATCTTGGACTGAATTTACGTTTGAGTTTTATGAAGCTCCCTCTCCGTGGGGTCCTTGGAAGAAATTTTTATCAAAAGACTTTGGTGTCTACCCATGGTTTGATAATCATCATGGAGGTTATGGTGCAGTTGTTCCATCCAAGTATATTAGTGAAGATGGGACAGAAATGTGGATGAATTCTAATACCTTTATGGGTGGCCTGCAAAGATATAGCTTATCATTTAGAAAACTAAAAGTGACTCCATATCAGAAAACAGAACCAACAAATGAAAGTAGCGATCTAAATTTGGCGCTGCCAGAAAACTCGAGTAATGCTACCCCAGTTTCAAAATACAGTGCTCATGCCGGAAATCTACAATACTTGAATAATGGAAACAAACTTCAATCTGTTGATAACTGGAATGGAGAAAGAAAACAAGAGGACTGGTGGGGCTATACTTGGTCTCAGGCATATAACATGAACGAAGTGGTATATACAACAGGTAATATGTATCCAGATGGCGGCTGGTTTAATGATATTAAAGTGCAGGTAAGGCAAGATTTCAAATGGGTTGATGTTAAAAACTTACAGGGTGTCCCTGCATATCCTAATAATAATTCTGCAGGCAAGAATCAATCCTATACCTTTACTTTTGATAAAACTTGGGGTGATGGTGTCCGAATCATCGGAACCCCGGGAGGAAATGCTACATTCACTTCCATGGGTGAGCTAGAGGTCTATTATAAATAGTTGAAAAGGCAATCCCACCAACATAATGCTGGTGGGATTTCATTCGAATGGATATTAAATGGATCTCTAGACTATTTAATAATCAAAGCATGTTTTAAGGTCTTCTGGCTTTTGCGGTAAGGTGTCAGGCAGCGGCAAACGATCCTTTACTGACAAGATTGGCTTTACTTCCTGATGTGGCTCCGTTTGGTACCAATATGCTGTACTAGAATAATCGTCACTTCGATTATTGTTATGACCATGCTCAATTGTCACTTTAATCGATTTATCAAACATAATTGGGTCCTGGATATGATAACGATATGCTGAAACCTTTCCTGACCAGTTTGGCCCACCACCAAGGATTATCCCATGATATGGAGCACAAACTTCTTGCTGTGGACACCAGGCCGTATTAAAATAATCCTCCATCCCCGTTCCGTGTAAGGATGGCGGCCAAGGCTCTCCGTCGATAAATATCATATCGTCACCCTCACCATACCAATTCCATTCATGGGTAAAACGCAAGTTATGGATATTGAGATTACAGCCCACATAATGCCCTTTACCAACTGCATCTAAAATGACATAGTTTCCATCACCGGTTGTATTCTTACCTCCAAAACAGTATAAAGCATTAGACATGTCTTCCGTAACCCCATCTGTTAATTCCCGTTTCCACAAAGCATGAAACCTAAGCTTACTATCAATTTCTTTATCGTATTGTTCATAGTCTACATAATAATAAAATTTTATTGGGTCATTGGCATTACTCTCAATTTCAATCTTGGCTTTCTTTCCAAATGGCATTGGAAAGAAGCAATTTAACGCTCTTCCATCCTCAGGACTCATCTGTAAGGGCTCTGAAGAATAATTTTTCGTAATTCCATGTCCCATCCCAAAGAAATCGCCAATTGGTGCTTGTACACTTGGATTCTCTTCACCATCCCAGTACATTCTAATGACAATTTTTCGGTGAAGATACTCCTCAATCGAATCATCCAAAGGTGCCATTGTCATCCAAATGTGGGTAATACATCCCGAACCCTCAAGTTCACAAATGGTTTGAATATCGCCAGGATAAACCTTTATATAATCTCTATTACCACCGGTAGTATCATAGCTTGACGCTCTTTTTCTTTTACTGTCTCTTTCCCGATATAAATCTCTTAATGATGAACCAAGAAATGTCATATTTCTATCTCCTTTTTTAGCCAATATAGTAATCTAGTTTTATAATTTACCACCAGACATTTTAATTCCATCAACCAAATATTTCTGCATGGAAAAGAATACGATAAAGATCGGAATCGCACTCATTAAAGCGGCAGCTAAAACGATACCCCATGAGGTTTCATATCCACCTCCAACAATATTCGCCAATGCCACTTGTACCACCCACAGCTCCTCTTTCTGATTAATAATCAGCGGCCATAAGTAGTTGTTCCAATTAGCCGTAAAAAATCCAATCGTAAGTGGAATCATCATTGGTTTCGACAAAGGAAGAACGATCTTGAAGAATGTGCCGGCAATCGATAATCCTTCCATATAGGCAGCTTCTTCCAGTTCCTTAGGAAAATCTTTATAGAATTGTCGAAATAAAAAGATACCGTATGCATTAAAAATCATTGGAATAATTAGCCCTAGGTAGGAGTTAGCCATTCCTAGATTCTTTGTAACCATATAAAGAGGAATCATAATAACCGTAAATGGTACCATCATCGTACTAATCATCCAGCCAAAGACTAAATTTTTCCCTGGAAAGTTTAATCTTGATAAAGCATATCCTGACATGGAGTGAAAAAGTAAAGCTACAATCGTTACCGATGTTGAAACAACTAAAGAATTCCAGATCGCCCTTAAAATATTGGTTTCCAATACTGCTTTAAAATTCTCCAATGTCAAATTGGCAAAGCTAAAATTAAGATTAAAGACATCTTCTGGAGCTCTAAATGAGCTAATTACTAAGAAAAAGACCGGAAGAACCATTAATATTCCACAGAAGATTGTAAAGGCAGTTAAAAGCCGATTTTTTTTCGCCACGCTATCATTGCACCTCCTAATCTTTATCGGAATACATCCTTAGCTGAGCAAGGGAAAGAACAAAAATGATTAAAAACAATACAACTGCTAATGCTGAAGCATAACCCATATTCAAGAATTCAAAAGCTTGTTTGTAAATATAAAGAACACTTACCATCGTTGAATTTGCAGGGCCGCCTTTAGTCATAACCATGATTTGGTCAAAGACTTGAAAAGAGCCAATAGTTGTTACAATCAGAATAAAAATGGTCGTCGGTTGCAGCAATGGCAAGGTAATGTGCCTGAAAGCTTTCCAGCCTGTTGCCCCATCAATTTGCGCTGCCTCATAGTAATCAGTTGGAATTTCCTTAATTGATGCCAAAAAAATCATCATATTATATCCGAGGTTTATCCAAAGTATAACGACAATAATTGAAATCAGTGCTTGATCGGTAGATCCCAAAAATTGTTGATTTTCAATTCCAAATAGATCTAAAAATTGATTAATAAAGCCGTTGCGCGGATCATATAAAAACATCCATATTACGGCAGAAATAACCGATGTGATCGCAAAAGGAAGTAGAAACATCGTTCTAGCAAGGCCTTCAAATTTCCGCCTTATATTATTCATTATGACTGCTAATACCAAAGATAAACCAACCAGTAATGGAACATAAATGATCGTGAATTGAAAGGTACGATACACAGATTTCCACCAATCTTTATCCGCTGCTAGCTTTTGATAATTCTCAAAACCAATAAAAACCTTAGGACTTAGAGCATTCCACTCATGGAGACTCACATAAAAAGCATAGACCATTGGCACAAATACAAACACAGTTAAACCTAATAAGTTAGGTAATAAAAAACCATACGCAGTTAACGATTCTTTTCTTTTAAAATTCACATAAATTCCTCCTCGTCAATATCGAGGTAATTAGAAAAGCGCAAGCTTAACTTCCATTCAAAGTCCGGGAAACTTACTAGAAGCCACCCGGACTTATATAAGTATTATTTCTTCTTTAGTGCTTCATCAATTTTTTTATGTGCTTCAGCAGCGGCATCTTCACCTTTGACCTTGCTGAACATGACCTTTTGCATAGCTTCTCCAACTGCATCTACCACTTCTGGGCCATAACGAGGTTCTGGGATCGCAGAATCATAGATTTCTTCCGTAAATACTTTACGTAATCCTTCACCATAAATCTTTTGCCCTTCTTCAATCACAGATTGTCTAGGAGGATAAGCAAACTTTATTTCAGTAGCCCATTTCAATGGACGTGATTTATCTTCTGCAAAACACCACATAATAAATTTAGCCGCTTCTTCTACGTTTTCACTCTTTGAGTTTACAGCCATTTTCCAACCGCCTGCAGCAGTTGCTGCCTTTCCGCCATCTGGTGTCGGAATTGGAGCTAGACCAATTTCAACATCTTTATATTCTTTTTCAAGGACTGGAACAGCCCATGTACCAACTATTGTCATCGCTGCAGTACCTGTTCCAATATTCGCTGCATCCCATGGACCATATTGTAATTTAGACGGAGCATCTCCATCTTGGAAAAAAGATCCCCAGTAATCTAATGCTTTTGCTACCTCTGGTGAATTAAATGTTGATTTCGTACCATCTGTATTTAATACATTTCCACTTTGCTGCCATAGGAATGGATACCAAATAAAGTTTAGATATGGACCTTTATCCGTTGGGAGAACTAGGCCAGCAACTTTATCTGTTGTTAATTTTTCAGCAGCGGCTTTTAATTCATCCCATGTTTTCGGTACTTCAACATTCGCATCTGCCAGCATTTTTTTATTATAATATAAACCTAGTAATTCTAATTCATATGGAAGGGCTAGTACTTTATTATCATAGGTGACTGCATCAATTGCAGCTGGGAGGAAATCTTCCTTAGCACCATCTGGAAAATACGAATTTAAATCTGCCATGATTCCTGACTCTGCATATTTTGTGAAGTCACCAGGACTTACCATAAAAATGTCTGGACCTTCTTCGTTCGCAAACGCAACCGGTAACTTGGTGGTCGTATAATCACTTTGATTAAACGCAGTGTACTCAATTTTCACCTTGTCTTTGTGTAAGGAATTGTACTCTTTTACTAAGTCTTGGAAAAATTTCTTTTCAGCTTCAGTGTGAAAATCCCAAAATTTAAGTGTAGTTACTTTTCCATCTTTTGAATTACCGTCTCCACTACTTTTGGAAGAACTGCTGCACCCTGCTTGAACAACAAGAATCAAAACGATACTAAAAATCAAAAACGACTTCCAGAGTTTCATCTCATTTTCCCCCTCTTTTAATAGCATTTTAACAGAGAATTTGTAAACGATTACATTCTTTTTGTTTTTTTTTGTAGAATTCCCCCTTTCAATAGTTTAAAAGGCTTTTAAACACTTAAATTATTTTTATTGTTTCACTTGCCCACCAGTTTGATGACTAATAAAAGCTTCAATCTCTTCTCTATTTGGAAGCGAGGGAATGGCCCCTTCTCTTGTTACTGTTAATGCACCAACCGCATTTGCAAACTCAACAGCTTCTTTCAACGATTTTCCGCTAATGAGCTCTACTGCTAAAGCACCATTAAAGGCATCACCCGCCGCTACCGTGTCTACTGGATTCACCTTAAAACTTCTAACATAATGGCTGCCTGTGGAATTGACAATTATCGCTCCCTTTTCAGCTAGGGTAATCACAACATTTTGAACACCTTTTTGAAGTAGAACTCTACCTGCAGCCTCAGCATCCTCTTTCGTTAAGACCTTAATCCCCGTTAATATTTCAACTTCTGTCTCATTTGGAGTTAAATAGGTAACATTTTGGAGAAGTTCATCACTTAGCATTTGTGCAGGTGCTGGGTTTAGTATGACTGGCACTTGAACGGATGAAGCATAGGAAACAGCTTCCGCAATCATGTTTAAGTCCATTTCCAGCTGAACTATTAAAATATTTGAAGCCTTAATTAGATTTTTAGTGTTATCTAATTCACCAATGTTGTAGTGTAAATTCGCGCCAGGCACAACTATGATTCTATTACTACCTTGTTGATCTAATGTAATCGAACCAACTCCTGTAGGATGTTGTGTATCTCGTAAAATATAGGCTGTATTAATTCCTTCCGCTTTTAAAGTTGTAAGAAATTCGTCCCCAAATGGATCAGAACCAACCTTTCCAACCATGGTAACTTCCGCTCCTAGCCTTGCAGCAGCCACTGCCTGATTAGCTCCTTTTCCACCGGGAAATTTTGAAAAACTCGAACCAATAATGGTTTCCCCTATTTGTGGGAATCGATTTGTTCGAACAACCAAATCCATCATGAAACTACCAATCACTAAAATCTTCATAGCAATCTACACCCTTTTAAATTATTGATTTGATAATTTTCTCCCTAAGCTGCCACCTGGGTGGTATAAATGAAAATCATCCTTTCTAAAGTTTTTTGATATCGATAGCGCAACAGCAAGCGCATCACCAATCACTAATGTCACAGTAGAACTAGTTGTTGGTGCTAAACCGAGATGGTCTGCCTCTGAAGTATACTGATAAGAGAGGACTACATCACAAAACTGAGATAATGTTGAATCTGTCTTAGAGGTAATAGCAATCATTTTACTGCCGATTTTAATAAGTGAAGGAAGCAGTCCTAATACTTCTGAAGTTTCTCCGCTATTTGAAATTAAGATCACAACATCTTCCTTTTGAATCATCCCTAAATCTCCATGCAGTCCTTCGGTACTATGAATAAAGAATGCAGGTGTTCCTGTACTGGCAAACGAGGCAGCAATTTTCTTGCCAATATGTCCAGATTTCCCAACACCTGTAATAATTACCTTTCCTTTACATTGACTAATTATTGATAGTGCTTCTTCAAAGCTCTGTCCTATTTGCTCGGATAAGGCTTTAATGGATGCAGCCTCTACTTCAATTACCTTTTTTATTTCTTCTAATAGATTCATGGAATAACTCCTTTCATACTGTGTTTTGAATACTCAGTTTGTTATATTGAGGATTGGCTTAAATTTTTCATAAATGGGCTCTAGATCGTTATTGACCAATTTGTTAATAATAATTTCTCCTACTCGCACCCCCATTTCATATGGAGCCTGCTTTATGCAGACGATCTCTGGAATAGTAAATAATTGGGCTGCCTCATTTTCTCCATAGGACGCAATAACAAGATTTTTAAATTTTGAAAGACCTTGTTGTGTTAATTGATGAAGCACACCAAATGCCATCGTATTGTTAAATGAAATGATTGCAGTAGGCGGTTCTCTCAAAGATAAAAACTTCTCAGCGGCATAATAACCATCTCCTTGCGTGAAATTCCCACAATAGATTAAATCGGGGCTTTCATGCAAACCATGAATCAATAAAGCCTTTTTATATCCCAAATATCGTTCATGTCCTGAACTTACTGATAAAGAGCCATTGACTACGCCAATTCGCTTATGCCCCTTGTGAATCAGATAAGACGTCAACTGATAGGCACCCTCCTCGTTATCTTCGATTACATAATCAAGTTCAAGTTCAATATTTTTAATCTTTCTATCTATTAAAATAATGGGTACACCTGAAAATTTTATTCTTTTGATTAATTCATCATTTTCTCCTGCAGTAGCAAGGACAATTGAATCTACACGTTTTTCAAATAAAACCTTTAGCATCTCTTTTTCTTTTTTTGGATTTTCATCTGAGCTAGCAAAAATCAAGTGGTATCCACCTTTTAAAACTGTGTCCTCAATTCCTTTAGAGATTTTCATGAAAAAAGGATTTGAAATGTCAGGGATGATAACCCCAATAGTATTTGTCTGATGCTTTTTTAAACTTCTGGCAATTCCATTGGGTTGATAATTTAATCTTTTGGCAGTAGCCAGCACACGTTTTGTCATTTCTTTACTTGCATAGCCACTGTTATTGAGGACTCTAGAAACGGTTGCGATCGATACATTTAATTCCTTTGCAATATCTTTAATAGTCACGTTAGTCATGTCAATCTCACATCCAATTTTATCCTCCATGTGTAATCGTTTACACAATAAACAAAAATTTTTATCAAAGTTGAATAAAAAGAAAGAACTATAGAAGAATCAAAAAATTATTTTATTACTTTACCGGTAAAATAAGAAGTTAAAAAAATTTCAGCCTTAGCTGTAATCGTTTACATGTATTTTATAAAAAAATTCAAAAAATATCAATGACTTTTTTAAATTTTTTTAATCTTTTATTTCAATTTGATAAATACACGGTTAGCAGATTGAAAATCTCTATTCGGAAGCAATAGATCTCTTCCGAATAAAGTCTGCTTGGATAGAAGGCTCAATCTTCAGGGAATAACTTCGGCGTTAGTCGTTCACATATTCGAATTTCACTATTATTGACTAAACGTTGGAGTAAAATCTCACCCACACGAACTCCCATTTTATATGGAAATTGCTTAATGCTAATAATCTTTGGAACCCTAATTAATTGTTCCGCATCATTTTCACCGTAGGATGCAATCATTAGATTCCCAAAGTTTGAAATTCCTCTTTGGGCTAACTGGAGGAGAACCCCGAAAGTCATTGTGTTATTAAAAGAGATGATTGCTGTTGGCATTTGAGGCATATTTAAAAAATATTCTGCCCCCTTAAAACCAGAAATCTGAGTAAAATCACCATGATAAATATATTCTAGATCAGTTTGTAACCCATATTCAGCCATTGCCTTTTTATAGCCCACAAACCGCTCATAACCAGTACATACAGATAAGGAGCCATTAATCACGCCAATTCTGGTGTGACCTTGTTTTATTAAATAAGATGTTAATTGATAAGCACCATGGATATTGTCTTCAATCACATAATCGAGTTCTAATTCATCATTATTAAGTTTTCTATCTACTAAGATTACTTGTATACCTGAATTTTTAATTTTATTAATGTACTCTTCATTTTCACCTGTTGTCGCTAAAACAATGGCATCTACTCTTTTTTCAAATAGTACCTGAAGCATTTTTCTTTCTTTGTTCGGATTTTCATCGGTACTTGTAAAGATTAAATTATAACCACTCGGATGGATAACATCTTCAATGCCTTTAGATATTTTCATAAAGAAAGGGTTCGATATATCCGGAATAATCACTCCAATTGTATTGGTTTGATTTTTTTTCAAACTCCTGGCTATTGCATTGGGCCGATAATTCATTTTATTTGCCATTTCCAGTACCCGTTTTTTTACCTCAGGACTTGCGTAGCCGCTGTTATTTAGCACCCTGGAAACCGTTGCCGTTGAAATATTTAATTCTTTAGCAATATCTTTAATCGTGACATTGTTCATATTTATCCACTTCCAATTTTTTCTCTAAACCGAATTATGAATAGTCACTCATTATTTTACCATTTTTACATATTTTTTTTAAAATTAAAAAGACCTATCAAGGTCTTTTATTCAGTTCTACCAAAAGTCATTTTCATTATTTCATAAGATTTTTTCAAACGTTCATAATAAACCGGCTGATCCCATTCGTTCCAAGTAAATATAAATACGTCGTCTTCCATTAGTATATTGCCCGTTATTTGCGGTAGCGTCTGTTTTATTTTTCCATTTTCTACCAAAGTTGTAGCGATTCGTATCCCATCGAATTTTTCACTATTTGTTAAGCCCTTTTTCCATAAATCCCCGATAACTTCTCTTGAGCTAGGGTCTTTAACGTTAAGAAGCTGCCAAGGAATCCTTCCCTCTAAGACCTTTTTGTCATCGCTTATACTAATATCCGATAACGAGTCAAATTCCTTATCCAATGGATTTGCCGTACCGAATTTTAGTACCCCTGTTTCATACGCCTCAAAAGGAATTACGGTATTCGTTGAGGGTATTGTTAATTCTTTATTAAGTGCAAGTCTAATGGGGTGAAAAACACCATTATTCTTTTGGTTAGCATACGTTTCATGCTTCATCATGTTAAGCATATGTGCGTACTGAAAATAGAATGGATCATAGTAGCTATCGACCATTATTCTAGAATGGTCTGGACCTGCGAGCTTGATCATGAAGTCCACTCCAAAATTTGTCTTTAGACTTTCTTCTTCTGTAAGATTGATATTTTGCTGACCTTGATCTGTAATCGTATCAAGAAGCAAATAGGCGGACTGATGACGAAAATCAACTGGTTCATGAAAGGAAAGCAAGTAGTACAAATAGCCACTATCTGCATAAATGCGGACCTCATCAATATATTCTTGTTTATTTTTAGATTGATAAAGTACCTTACCATCATTTAGTTTCCAATCCATTGCTATACCATCAACAGTGATAGTGGATTCTTTATTACCTGGCTCAAAGGATAACAAGCCAAAGTGCTGCTCACTTGTTTGCATGTTATTCCAATATGGCCTCCGATTAGAGTTGTCTAAATCCATTGTATTCCAGGTACGCTTAAACCACTCATCTTGCCAGGTAAATACTAATCCGCCGGCATAACCTTCTGATACGATAGACTGAAAAAGTTTCTTATTAATTTGCCCTTGCTCTTCCTCTGTTAAAAATCCTTGATTCATGTTAAAGGGATTCTTATGGGTTAATCCCCTTGAGGCTGGAACGCCAAATTCAGCAACGAGAACAGGCAGTTTATGTTCCGCGGCCAATTCATGCAAATAACCTGCATAATTACTTTTTTTACCATTCTTATCAAAATAATCCAGATACTTTTGCTCATAATTAAGAAAATCTGGGTAATACGGATAAATGTGATAGGAAGCAAAAACGCCTGCCTGAAACTGTTGCTTAGCTTGTATGTGATTTGGATTAACTGTAACCAAATCCTCTTTCTCCATCGGCTCAGCTGGATGTTTCAACAGGTCCGTGGTCACCCAGTTTGTAAAGCTTAAAGAATGCTGCCACTGATAGTTATTTGCCTCATAGCTAGCCGCAAAGTCCATTAATGTGGCAAGCCACACTTCAAATGGACTGGCATCTACAGTGTTAAAATATTCCCCTTTAAAATCCTGTATCTCCTGGTTCATCTTATTTGTACTCATAACCATATACGGGTCCCACTCTATCCCAACTATTATCCCTAGCACATATTTAGAAATATCATAGTTATACTCACCTGAGGCATGTCCTGGCTTCTCAGCTATGTTTGCCTTTCCATGAATGATATCAATCATATTTTTAATTTCAAGCTTTGCATCAGCAGTGATTTTTTCCGTAAACGAATTTTGCGCTTCAAGGAGATTTTCTTCATTCACCCATGTACCATGAAAAAGGTATAATGGCTTTTTGGCAATTTGGTTATATTCATAAAATGCTTCATAAAACTCTGGAGAATGAAGCGTATAGACACGAATTGCATTCGCATTCATATTGCCAATGGCTTTAAACCAGCGGAAATATTCCTCTTTCGCGATCGCCGTCTCGCCAGGAAAGTAACCAGGCTTTGCAATCCCCATATTAACACCTTTTATCAAATAGTCCTCCCATTTCCTGTTCTTTTGGACTTGAATATATTGGTTGCTTGTTCGAGAATTGGTCTCTATCCCTTTGTTCTCCACTAACTCCACTTTTTCTTGTTTAATCGTATGTTTAAGACCTTTACTCAATAAAGACTGCATCATCGGCACATAGGTGGTCCAGAAAAAGGAATCTTTTGTTCCAAAATGCTCTCTCCACAGCTCCAAACCTTTTGTTTGGTAAATGGAAGGGACTTCTGCCTCATCTGCATAATCACCAGCAAAATAGAAAGAATTATATTTTGCATTTTGGTGGAATAAAACAGCGGGGAAATTAGTAGGAATTCCATATCCCTTCAGTTCTGCCTTTTTCTTTTTGGAAATGGGTAGTTCATAGGAGGCGAGCACCTCATTTTTATCCCGAGCAGAATTGATATCAAACCAATATTGATAGGTACCATTAATGTTTCGATCAAAAAAACTCTTACCTTTTTCTGTCAAATTGAACAGAGCTCCAGAATCTAACATATCTTTTTCGTCAATGACCACGACAAAATTATTTTTACTAATAAACACAAAGCCTTCTCCAGAAAAATTCCATTTTTGATTTTGAGATTTATATTGTTTCTTAATCCAGTCTGGTACTTCCGCACTCGTAAGATCAATAAAGTATCTGCCGATCCATCCTGTCCAGTCTATGTTTAATAAATTCGATATTTTTTCGCGAACCTCTTCTGTACCAGTACTTGCAAACGTGTCAAATTCTGCCATGAAAGTTTTACCTTTAGTTGAAAGGAGTGTTTGTTTAAATTGATCGATATTATTGGTTTCAAAGTATTGTTCGGTTAAATAAATGACATCATATTTTTTATAGTTATTGGTTTTCTCATTTTCCCACCGATACTTTCCATTATTAAGAATCCAAACCAATCCCTTATGTACACTGGATTCTTGCTTTGGTGCAGATTTGTCTAAAATCAACACATTTAGTTCTTTAGACGGCTTAATTATCCATAACCAAAAAGGACTGAGAATAATGATAAAAATGAGAAATGCATAAATAAAGAAGCTCACTTGTTTTTTCATTTCGAAACACCTTTTCTTTTCATTTCTCCCCAGCTCTGATCACCAATCATCATTTGCCAGATTCCTTCACATCGCCAAAGAACAGTTAATGGCCGATACCAAATCGTTTCAGTTAATGAAAATAAAAAAAGTGTAATGATATGTGACACTTTTGGATATTTTGTTAAGCTCCACTCTTCCAATAACACCGAAGTCATTGAAAAAATAGAACCATATAAACAGGAAAGAAGAAATAGCAAAATGGCGAATTCGAAATAAACTCCTCCAAGAAATAAACATAAAATCATAAATATATAGCCCAAGAGTTCAATGATTGGCCCAAAAAACTCCACAATCCAAAAATATGGAAATGAAATCATACCAATAGAACCATATTTAGGGTTAAAGGTTAATCCACGATGATTCCATAAGCTTTCAAAGAGACCACGATGCCAGCGGCGTCTTTGTCTGCGTAAAATCGTCATATCCTCCGGTACCTCTGTCCAACAAACAGGGTCTGGAACATAGACAATCTTTTTCTTTAATCCCTTTTCTTTTAGAAGCCGATGCATTCTGACAACTAATTCCATATCCTCTCCGACCGTATCTGTTTTATATCCGCCAGCTGTAATTGCCCAGTGTTTCGAAAATACTCCGAACGCTCCAGAAATGATTAACAATAGATTATGCCTGCTCAAGCCAATTCTCCCCATTAAAAAAGCTCGTAAGTATTCAATAATTTGCATGATTACTAATGGATGTTGCGAAAGACCAACTTTTTGCATATGACCACTTCTAATTTCACAGCCATTGGCAATTCGGACACTGCCTCCTGAGGCAATGACCTCTTCATTAGAATCAATAATGGGCTTCATTACCTTTAAAAATGCATCCTGTTCCAAAACGGAATCTCCATCCAATGAACAAAAATATGGATAGGATGAAAAATTAAGTCCAACATTTAGTGCATCCGCTTTTCCGCCGTTTTCTTTATCCACCATAAATAGATTCGGAAGTCGGGAAGATTGGTAAATGCCCCTGATTGGCTTCGTTTTAACCTGTTTTCGCACTACACGATTAATTTCCTTCATCTCATAATGCTCAATCACCTTATTTAAGGTAGAATCCTTCGAACCATCATTGATAACAATTATTTCAAATATCGGATAATTAATGCTTAATAGGGAGCGGACACTTTGAATGATCCCCGCTTCCTCATTGTAGGCAGGAACAATGATTGAAACCGGCTTTGTATAAATTTCATCCATGTAATCCTCAAATGCCTGGTCCCGGTCCAATTGATATTCCCGCCGAAGCTGAAAAATTGAAAAAACTAGGATCACAGAATAAAACACGATCACAATTACCATATAGACAGCAATAAATCCCGCAAACACTGATACAATATCCAGCCACTGCACAAATCCCATTGCCATGTTTATACTCCTTTATGCAGCCAGTCCCAAGCCATATCCTTTGCATAGGCATCATTTGATGTCACTAATACCGATTTCAAAATTTCTTTCCCATTTGGAAATTGACTGATTGATTGTCCTGCTTGTGAGCGAACCCACCAGGATGAATCATGTAACAATTCGATTAACCCCGGAATACTTTTATCCTCCTTAATATTTCCCATTAACTTGGCAGCTACCATCCTTTCCTGCCAAACAGAAGAATTCAACAGTTCTAAATAGGGTTCTACACTTGGTACATACCCGATTTCTGCTAAAGCCTTAAGGGCTCTAAGCTTCACTTCACCCTCATTTTCAAAAAAGGCATTTTCAGCAAATGAAAGATAGCTAATTTCTTTTTTTAGAGCAATCACATCGAATAAAGCCGTTTGCAAAGGAACTGGGAGGTCGTCAAAATTCATAACAAACTTATCGAATTGGTCATGGTCTAATCGCAGCAGGATGCCTCGATATTCAAATTCAGATAAATGATTATATTGAAGATGGATCAAATCATAGAAGCCATTATATTGAAATGAAGCAAGAATTCTCAAAATATGAATCATTTCTTCATGAGTTAATCGTTTTTTGTGGATCAGACCTAAAACGTCATCTAATAGTAGAGTTATATGAAAATCTTCTATGTGATAGAGTGCATTCATTCGTTGACTCCATCGTTTACTTTTCAACCGCTTCCGATAATAGTCTGATAACCAATAGGAGGCTAGTTCCGATATTTTTTCATTTTCTTCCTTTCCCTCCAAAGTTTTAACATACTTACTTAACAGTTCTTCAATCGCAATTTTTTCTAACTCATTTGCATTATTTATATCAGAAGGATCACCACCTTCCGTCAATAAACGGAAAAGAGATGGATTTATTTTATTTTTATAGCTGTCAATCCTTCTCCTTTTATTAATCTCTTTCGTTTTTCTTGCAATTAAGTACATCAATAAAATAATGAGGGTCCCAAAAATGGATAACGTAATGATCATCAGGAATGAAAGCTCATGATATAACATTTATTTCATCCTTTTGATTAATCTTTGAATTCTTGCCTGGAGTTCCTTGATACTAAATGGTTTTGTTACATAATCATCAGCACCCAATTTTAAAGCACGTTCTATATCTGACTCATTTTTTCTTCCCGTCAGCATGAGAACATGAACATTTCTCTTCCTCCTATTTTTAATTTTTTGCAATACCTCCAGCCCATCCATAATCGGCATCACTCCATCCAGGATGAGAAAATGTTCACCCTTTATTTCTAAGCGGTTTGATTCAAAGAATGTCATGCCATCTTCAAAATCCATAATATCTAATTCGTAATATTCAAACTCCATTCCTTTAAGGATCCGAACTAGCATCGTCCGAATAAGCTCTTCATCATCAATAATCGATATCATTAATCGGTTTTTAATGATTTCCGCTACAGGCTGATCAATCGTCTCTACTCTTGCTCTTCCCTTATCCTTTGCAAAATATAAGGCTTGATCAGCGGACTTTAATGCAATATCAATGCTTGTTTCGGGGTCATTAATCGTATATACACCTGCAGAAAAAGTTACTGAATAGTACTCCTCGCTTTTTTCAACCGATAACTCTGAGAACTCTGTTAACAATTTAGTTGTTTGTTTTACCGCTTCCGACTGGTCCGTATTTGGAAAAAGGATAATAAATTCTTCACCGCCATACCTAAAGACGAGGTCAGAACTCCTGGTGTTTTTTGTTAAAAATTCTGCAAACTTAATTAGTAATTCATCTCCGATCAGATGACCGAAAGCGTCGTTGATATGACGAAAATTGTCTAAATCAAGAATAGCTATGCTAAAAACCTGGTGGTTCCGGCTAAGATCATTCGTATATTTTTTATAGATTTCTTTTAAAAATTTCCGATTATATAAGTTGGTTAAATCATCATGAAGAACAAAACGGTTATGTAACTTCTTTCTTTCTAATTGCATTTCAATCCGAATCGTCAATTCTTCAAAATAAATAGGTTTTTCAATAAAAATATCAGCACCCATTTTATAGGCCTGAAGCCTTGTTTTTTTATCATTCGTACTGCTAATGAGAATTTTAGGGACAAATAGATGATTACTATGCGATTTTAGATTTGCCATCAATTGTTGTACCCCTACATTGGGCAGATCCAAATCAATTATGACGCAATCGGGATATAAATCGTGATACTGCTGTATCGCATGATTGATGTCTGTATAGGCAACTACTAACCAGCCCTGCTCTTCCAGTTTCTCTTTCAAGAGAATGAATATTGAAATATCTTCAGTTATAACCTGGACAAGAGGGATACTTACATCATGGAGACAGTTCATTTTATTATTGTAATAATCAGCTAAATCCAAGTTTAGTTCCCTCCCGAATTTAATTAAATATTCATATTTAGCATTCTCCAATGTTAAATGCATTTATCCTCTAGGGAAAAAATGGGATAAAAAAAGAGACGGTGTATATCCCGCCTCTAACTTATTTTAAATCCTCTGGAGAAAATGCTCCTGGAAGAAGATCCTTAACTTTTACGATTTGTTTGTCACCTTTTAAGTTGGTTAGGACAACTTCCATTTCAGAATCACATAGTTCTGAAATGACTTGTCTGCATGAACCACATGGTGGTACTGGCCGGTCTGTATCCGCAACTACTACTAGCGAAGTAAATTTCGTCACTCCAACAGCGTAGGCAGAAAACAATGCTGTTCTTTCTGCACAGTTTGTCACCGGATAGGCAGCATTCTCAATATTACACCCATGAAAAACCTGTCCATCCTCTGCAAAAAGTGCAGCTCCTACCTTAAACTTTGAGTAAGGTACATATGCAAACTCTCTTGCTTTTACAGCTTCTTTAATACGCATTGTTTCATCCATCGTCTTCACTCTCCGCATTGGGATACTCTATTTACTGGAAATACTTTGCAATCCAATCAGCGACAACGCCGCCAAAATAAACACCAAATACGCCAACTACAGCAGAAAATACTGGAGGGGCTGGTATTGGCAGTTTCATAAATTTAAATAAAATTCCAACGATTAAACCAGCTACTAATGCTAAAAATACTTCTTTCATTTTTTTCCCTCTTATCTCGAAATTAATAATTACTTGTTGATGATTCACCTTTGCTTATAGCTACACCAGAGCTAGCACCAATACGAGTTGCCCCCGCTTCTACCATTGCAAGTGCATCTTCTCGACTGCGAACTCCACCTGAAGCTTTAACTCCAATTTCAGGACCGACAGTTTTTCGCATTAAGCGGATGTCTTCAACTGTTGCACCGCCTGTTGAGAAACCTGTTGAAGTTTTAACAAAATCGGCACCAGCCTTCACAGAAAGCTCACATGCTCTTATCTTTTCTTCGTCTGTTAATAGGCAAGTTTCAATAATAACCTTTACTATCGCCTTTCCCTTAGCAGCCTCAACAACAGCCCGAATGTCATTTTCAACTAATTCATCCTGCTTATCCTTAAGAGCAGCGATGTTGATAACCATATCAATTTCATTTGCACCATTCTCAATGGCGTTTTTGGTTTCAAATGCTTTTGTTTCAGAAGTAGAAGCTCCTAGAGGAAATCCAATTACAGTACAAACTTTTACTTCTGGAGTTTCAGCTAACATTTCAGCTGCTGTTTTGACCCAAGTTGGGTTCACACATACGGAAGCAAATAAATATTCTTTAGCTTCCTCCACTAATTTAACAACTTCTTTCTTTGTTGCATCTGCTTTTAATAATGTATGATCAATCATTCTAACGACATTTTGTGTCATAAAAAGTATCCTCCTAATATCCGATCTCTACGGCGGATTTATTAACAAAGTAACTATAACAAATGAACTGAACATTTGTAAATATCTATTTGAACAAATGTAAAATTATTATCAACTTTGTTCAACAATTGGACAAAAAGCTATTTTTTATCTAAGAGGAATTGGGCGGTAAATTGGTCAGTGATTAGAACATTTGTATATTTCCCTTTTAATGCTCCATGTATCCCATCAATTTTATTTGGCCCACCCGCTACTAAGATGGAATATTCTTTGGTCCTAAGTTCATCCAGATTTATGCCAAGAGTTCGTTCATTTAGACTCACATTACATATTTCCCCCTCTTCATCGAAGAAGCGGGAACAAATATCCCCAACAGCTTTCTGATCCAAGGATTCCTGATCACTCTCTGAAAAGTATCCCATCTGGAATAATAAAGAGTCATTATTCATCGAACCAATTGTAAACAACGCGATATTGGACTGTTTTCCTAGCTCAAGAATTTTGCGGATATGACGATCTGCCTCCATGGCCTGCTTGACAACAACATGATCGACAATAGCCGGTAATGGAAGATTATGCGGTGTTGTATTATAGGCCTTTCCAAACAGATAAAGAATTTCTGAGGAATACGTATTTGTTTCAGAATGACTTATTCCGCCTTTAAGCTGAACAACTTTTACATCTTTTACAAACTTTTGTTTTAATTCAATCGCAATATGGTATAGCGTCGTTCCCCAAGTTACTCCAATAATATCCCCATCTTTAATGATTTCATTGAGATAAAGGGATGCTTTTTCTCCAAGGTAGTTCTTAATAATGTGATTTTCATACTGAGGAATCGAGGTAACAATTGCCTTTTTTAAGTTGAACTTTTTTTCTAACTGTTCCGCCAGATTATCTACATTTTCAGTCGGGTCCAAAATATTTATTTGGACAATACCTTCACTTTTTGCCTGTTGTAATAGCCGGGAAACCGTTGGACGGGAAACTCCCAATATTTTAGCTATCTCATTTTGGTTATAATCCAATAAATAGTATAATTTTGCTGCTTCGATTACTTTACTTAATTTTTCTCGGTCCAATTTGATCACCTATTATACTGCTGTATTTTTTATCTATTGTAGCAAAAAAAACAATATAGCATTCAATATTTTTACATATGTAAAATCAAATATGAACATTATTTTATATTTCACCATATGTTTGACTCCTTTTTGATTGTGAATGGTCACTTTTAAATAAGGGAATGATTCCTTTATTACTGGATTTATTGGAACTGTCACGAAATCACCAACCTCCCCTTTAGATTTCTTAAAAGGGAGATGAAGATTCCTGAGAAAGTGAGGAACTAGAATGGAGAAATTCGGGGGAATTATGTACCGCTATCGAATATGGGTACTTGTAACATGGGTAGTTATTATTGGAATCTCAATTTTTTTCGCGTTTAAGTTACCCACTGTTTTAAAAGGGAATGGTTTTAACTATCAAGGTCAATACAATGAGACAAGAAAACTGCTGGAAAATGAATTCGGTCATGCCCAATCATCCATTATTCTTCTTTTTGAAAGAGAAAAAAATATAAGTGAACAAAGTTGGAAGCAGTTTATCCTAGATACCGTGGGTGTTATGAGAGACGCCAATGTGGCAAAGGAGATTATCACACCTTTTGACAGAGATGGAATGCTAAAAGAAGATTATGCTTATGGCTTATTAAACTTTCAAAAAAACGCAGAAAGCCTTGGAGATGAGATTGTTCAGTTAGAAAAGCTGCTGAAACATAAAAAGGGGTTAACGGTAACAATGACAGGAGAGCCGATCATTGTGCAAGATCTTAATATAGCAAGTCAAAGGGATCTAGCCAAGGCAGAAATGATTGGTTTGCCGATTGCCTTATTCATCTTAATCCTTGCCTTCGGGGGACTGGTTGCAGCATCCATTCCACTAGTGATAGGGATTGTGTCGATTCTTACAACGATGGGAACGGTGTATTTTTATAGCTATGGCGCCGACTTAACAATTTTTATTTTAAATATTGTTCCGATGATTGGTCTTGCTTTAAGTATTGATTTTGCTCTGTTATTTATTAACCGGTTTAAAGAGGAATTACATCATCATTCGATACAGGAATCGATTGAAATTAGCATTGCCACTGCTGGCAAATCGATTATCTTTTCAGGGCTATGCGTATTTATTGGTTTATCCGGGCTTTGGTTTATCAAGATTGATATTTTTCAAAATGTTGCTCTCGGTGGTATGACGGTGGTTTTCGTTTCGGCTATTTGTGCCTTAACCTTTCTTCCTTCCTTCCTTGCCGTTATCGGTAAAAGAATAAATAAAGGAAGTGTGCTTCGAATGTCAGACCAGCAAACAAGCTTATGGCATAAATTTGCTAAGTTTGTGATGCGGCGCCCAGGATTAATGGCTGTATTTGCCTTAATCATCCTCCTAACGGGTCTGATCCCTATAAAAGAAATGGTTCTTACCATCCCAGGAACTGACTCGTTGCCTGATGACTATCCCTCAAGGGTAGCCATGGAAGTCTTTGAAGAGCAATTTATTCCTAAGGACAAACAAAGTGAAAATAAGGTTACCATCGTCTTAGAAGCACAATCTGATATTCAAGAAAAGGAAAAATTAGCAAGAGTTAATACGTTCATAGAAAGGCTAAGAAAGGATAAGCTTGTAGATACTGTCGTCTCACCTTTTTCCGCAACTGGTATTCAGGATGCTGAATCACTCTCACAATTGCTGCTAGTCGGTGATGAACAACATACCGCACCAATTAAAGAGTATTTTATACGAGATAATAAAATTCTTATTGAGGTCTATTTAAAAATTGTTGAGGATTCAGCAATAGCAAGGGAATGGATTCGTGATTGGTCAGAGAAGAAGCTTGACTTAACAACCCACTATGGCGGGTCGATAAAATTTGAGCAAGAAATATTTGATGAGATTTACGAAAAGGCACTCTACGGCTTATTATTAATTGTTCTTTCGACATTCTTCATCCTTATGGCTGCTTTCCGTTCCATTCTAATTCCGCTGAAGGCTATATTGATGAATATATTAAGTTTAGGGTGTACTTTCGGGATTGTCGTTTGGATTTTTCAGCAAGGACATTTAGGAATGGAACCCGCTGATATTGCTTTGATTTTACCGGTATTTGTCTTTACCCTTGTCTTTGGTTTATCAATGGATTATGAAGTATTTTTAATCTCTAGAATTCAAGAATTTTATTTGAAAACAGGCGATAATAGCGAAGCGACCATTTCAGGCTTAACCTATACAAGTAAAATTATTACTTCCGCTGCAGCCATTATGATTGTTGTAACCGGTGCTTTTGCCTTTACAGGAGTTATGCCGATCAAGCAACTAGGTGTTGGAATAGCAATTGCCATTTTTATAGATGCAACGATCGTAAGAATGATTCTTGTTCCTGCGTTAATGAAACTATTAGGTGATTGGAACTGGTGGTTTTTTGGGATAAGGTGAAACTTCAATCAGTGGGGGCTTTTCTTCATCCCCCACTGATTGTTAGTTGAACCTATCGGGCTTTTACGGGCAGTTATCCCCCACCTATACTTCTTCGCATTTACTAAAGTTTTGAGGTGGGGGTATTACTGCCCGTTAATGCGGGATAAAAAAGAAAAATCTGCAAGCGCATCGAAAGAAGCCAACCTAAACGGGCTGGCCTCCTTTTTTATATTTAAATATTTTGTGCATACTTTTCACTTGGTACTTTACTTAATACCACATAAAGACTAACTGGCTCTGTCCCATTATTATTAAATGCCATCTCTTCCTCCCCGCCAACGTGAATTAAATCTCCCTCAGATACTACTATTTCTTTACCATCAACGGTAAAGGCTCCACTTCCAGTTACAACAAATAAATATACCTCTGTACCCGGATGCTTATGTGTTGGAAGCTGCTGTCCAGGGAGAAAATTCAATACAAATGCCGTTGTTTCCCCTTTTTTATAAATAACTCTTTTCGTGAATCGCTCTTCACTATATTCCTGATAAGCTAATAACGATTGTTTTTCCATGTTCATTTCCTCCTAGTTTCTATTTTATGTATCTAGTATAGTCCCAAAACTCCCTAAAATAATTGATTCAAATCAAGAATCCTTCAATTGTTCTAGATAAAAAAAGAGAAGTTCGGGGGAACTTCTCTTAAGACATGAATGAGAGAATAACCTTTTGTGGCATTACTATTTCATCATCATTCTTTCGTTTCATTCGTTCACAGGATGGCATTTCGAAGGAAAAGTCTTCTACTTTTGCTGGAATGACGCCCTCCTTCTTCAATTGATTGAACACTTTTTCCATAGCATCCTCAGTTGGTATTAGACTCTCTGAACCCTCAACTTGAAATCCATCGACACATGTTTCAATAATATTTTCTTCGATTTGTTCTTGTGCAAAGACTAGCTTGGCACCCGCTATATTTTCGACTTCATGATTCTCTAATTCAATGATCGTTGTAATATTCATTGTTTCTAACCTCCCTGTATTGGTTACCTTAATTATAAATAATCTACCCAATCGATGGTTTTGAAAACGTTTTATTTCACTTATTATTCATATGTTTATGACAAATTTCTGTCTATTTTTTAATCTGAATGATGGAATTATATTGGTAAATACTAACATGAAACTTGACATTAGGAGGCTGGACAGTGACCAACAAAAAAATTTTACTATTAGGGCTCCTAATTGTTGCCTCGTTTGTGTTCCCTTCTTATTCAAATGCCGAAAATATTCTATCAACAAAAAGTGAAATAGTGGAATTACGATTACTTGAAACGACAGACCTTCATGCTAATTTAGTAAATTATGATTATTATCAGACTCAAATTGATAACAATATTGGTCTTGTAAAAACAGCTACGCTGATTAAACAAGCTAGGAGAGAAGTGAAAAATTCACTACTATTCGATAATGGCGATCATTTAGTTGGAAATCCACTAGGGGAATATTTAGCAAGGATTGGCGGTATTCAAAAAGGAAAAACACACCCTGTCTACCGAGCCTTTAATCATTTAGGCTACGATGCCGTTGCAATTGGTAATCATGAATTTAACTATGGACTTCATTTTTTATCAACAGTATTGAAAGGGTTAAAGATGCCTGTCGTGAATGCAAATGTGTACTCTATGAAAAAGAATAAACCTTTCATAAAGCCATATGTCATTTTAAGAAGAGATGTGGTTGATCAGCAAGGAGAAAAACACAACATAAAAATCGGGATAATCGGATTAATGCCAACACAAATTATGAAATGGGATCGAGCAAACCTAGAGGGCAGGGTATTCGCTAAACCAATTGTTGAAACTGCAGAGGAATATGTACCATTGATGAAGGCCGAGGGGGCAGATATCATTATTGTACTTGCCCATACAGGGATCGATAATCAAACCTATCATCCAGAGTCTGAAAACGGGGTTTATTCCCTTACGAAGATACCTGAAATTGATGTCATCTTGGCCGGACACTCCCATAATGTATTTCCAGGACCAGCATATAAGGATTTGCCAAATACCAATATCGAAACGGGAGAAATAAACGGAAAACCAGTCGTAATGGCTGGTGCCTTTGGCAGCCGCTTAGGGATCATTGATTTACAGCTTCAGTATAAATCGGGAAAGTGGAAGATCATTAAAGGTGTTTCGCTTACTAGACCAATTGCAGATGAGAATGGGGATTCATTGGTAAAAACAGATCGAGATTTATATAAATTAATTAAAAAGGAACATCATGATACGGTAGATTTTATCAAGAGAATAGGTCTATAATTCATCTACAGATGGCAGTAAAAAATATAATGATGATTATTGCGTAAGGAAGGGCTTATTCTCATTAATAAGCCCTCTTTTTTATTGCAATTTTCTTCATTCTTCTATTAATTTCTCTGTTTTTTTCAAATAAATAGTAAATTCGGTTGTATAAGGCAAAAAATACATGTAAAATTTTCCTATGAGCCTTTAGGACGGTGAAATTGATGGAAATTACGAAACACCTATTTTTAAATCTTTCCATTTTTATCATTTTGCTTTTATTTTGCTTAATTTGGCTTGACAGAAGCAAGAAAATATCAGTTTCAAAAACAACCCTTACCATTTTATTTGTCCTATTGTTATGGACAACTCTTCACTTCTCCTACAATCCAGTTCCTTTCGCACGCTATGATTTACGGATTATTCCGATTGTCATCGGCGGGTTATATTTAGGAATTGGTCCTATAATCGTGGCAGCAATGATTCTTATCAGAGGCTTTTATAGTTTTGATGCTGGGATGATTGGAACCATGCTACTTTATGTACCACTTGCCATCATATTTTTCAAATTAACTCCTTGGTTTTGGAAACAAGCACCAGTTCGTCGTATTCCAATTGCCATATTACTAGGAATGATACTTGGTATTCTATCCGTTGGAGGAATGGAATTAAACACTGAAACCGGTAGTCCTTGGTACGATGCTTGGTTTGCCTACATAGTCATTCCTTCTCTCGGTATTGGCCTGATTGCTTATTCGATTGAATTCATTAAAAGAAGCGTTGAAATGAGGCTGCACTTAATCAAAGTTGAAAAATTAAAGGCTGTAGAACAAATGGGTGCTGCTATCTCTCATGAAATTAGAAATCCACTTACAGCAGCAAGCGGTTTTGTTCAATTATTGACGGACGATTACCTTCCAAGGCATAAGCGAAAAGAATACCTTTCTATCGTTAAAGAAGAGCTAAATTCTGCTGAGCGTGTAATTCAAGATTATCTGACTTTTGCAAAGCCATCATTAGCAAGTATCGAAGAATTAAATGTAAAAAATGAATTAAAACAAATTCTAAATATTTTGCTGCCAATGGCAAATCAAAATTCGGTTGAAATCATTACTGATTTTTCTGTGATAGGCTTTATTAAAGGAGATCGACAAAGATTCCGCCAGTGCTTTATTAATATTCTAAAAAATGCAGTCGAAGCCATGCCTAATGGTGGGTATCTTTATATCGAAACCCATTTCCAACAGGATTATGTCACCATTAGTATTAGAGACACCGGTAAAGGGATGTCCGCAGAACAGCTAGTTAGACTAGGAGAACCCTATTATTCAACAAAAGGCTCGAAAGGTACCGGGCTCGGAATGATGGTCGTATACAGTATAGTCCGTGCCATGAATGGTTCTATAAAAGTGGAAAGTGAAGTGAATGTTGGGACAACCTTTCATATTAAGTTCCCAACCATTACATCCGTTAAGAAAAAAAGCTAATGAAAACTTGGCTAGCGCCAAGCCGTTAGGCGCAGTCGATTGCCGAGTTGCACTTATACTTAATTCCAAAAAATTTTAACTACGTCGAAATATCTTCAGTGCTAAAATTTTATACTTTCTTAACGTATAAAAAAATCGACAGGCATCCAACCTGTCGATTTTGGTTATGCATACATCTTATTCTCTTCCTTTTGGAAAAAGCTTTTCATCGCATGAAAAACATCAGCTTTTTGCTTGAGAATATAATAGCGGAAACGCTCATCTTTAATATTTTTATAAGCTGACATTAGGGTAGAATGACGATTGTACTGATTGACCTCTCCGTAGCCGAACATATTTGATACCTTCATCAATTCCTCAACTAGCTTGACACAACGTGCATTGTCAGATGTTAAATTATCACCGTCAGAAAAGTGGAATGGGTAAATGTTGAACTTTCGTGGATTGTATTTAGCATCAATAATTTCTAAGGCTTTCCGGTAAGCAGAAGAACAAATGGTACCACCGCTTTCACCTTTTGAAAAGAAGTCCTCCTCAGAAACCACCTTAGCTTCCGTATGGTGGGCAATAAATTCAATTTCTACAGTTTCATATTTCGTCCGTAAAAAGCGGGTCATCCAGAAGAAGAAACTCCTAGCCATATATTTTTCCCAGATCCCCATCGATCCACTCGTATCCATCATCGCAATGACGACCGCCTTGGAATCTGGTTTGATCACCTCATTCCAAGTCTTAAACTTTAAATCATCCTTGTAAATTGGGTGGAATGCAGGCTTTCCACTCATTGCATTTCGTTTGAAGGCAGACATCATCGTTCGCTTCTTATCAATATTCCCCATTAAACCCGTTTTACGAATATCGTTAAATTCGATATTCTCGACAAGATGCTCTTGTTCTTCTTTTCTTTTAAGATTTGGAAGCTCTAATTGCTTAAAGAGTGCTTCCTCTAATTCCATTAACGAAACTTCGGCCTCAAAGTAATCTTCACCCGCTTGATCCCCAGCCCCTTGCCCTTTTCCTGGTCCCTTCTGTGGACTTGAACCGTCACGTGCAATAACATCCCCTACCTGGCTCTCACCGTCACCTTGGCCCACGTGTTTGTTTTTGTCATAATTATAACGAATTTTATATTCGTCCAGGGAACGAATCGGTATTTTTACCACATCGCGACCATTAGACATAATAATACTTTCTTCTGTAATTAAGTCTGGAAGATTGTTGCGAATCGCCTCCTGGACTTTTTCTTGATGGCGTTGTTGGTCATCGTGGCCTTTACGGTGGAGGGACCAATCTTCTCTTGAAATCACAAACTGATGGTTGTTGTCAGACAATGTAAACCCCTCCTTATAAAATTTTCAACTTTCATAGTCACATTTTTGTGTCAGTTTCATAAAATAACCCGAGTGTAAAAATGCAGATGAAATATTGATTACTCTATCCTATGCAGAAACTGCGAATAATTTACAAATAATTTAGACAATTAGGCTGTTGTGATGTAAATTGGACAAGTTTTATTCCCCTTTAGGATAAAAAAGGACTGGTGAATGACTTCAACCAGTCCTGATTTCTATCTGTTTAATAAACTGCCTACATACCTTAATAGTTCGTTAGCTGAAGTGGAATTGTAGCCATGCTCATCAATTAAGCGGGCAACAACATCATTGATCTTCTTCAACTGCTGCTCATCCGGCGTTTTCGATGAAGTGGTAATCTTCACAACATCTTTAAGATCGGCAAATAATTTCTTTTGAATCGCTTCACGAAGCCTGTCATGGGAGTTGTAATCAAACCTTTTCCCTTTTCTAGCAAAGGCTGAGATCCTGATTAATATTTCTTCCCTGAATGCCTTTTTCGCATTTTCGGAAATACCAATTTGTTCTTCAATCGAACGCATGAGTTTTTCATCTGGGTTGATTTCTTCCCCTGTCAATACATCACGAAGCTTTGCTTTATTACAATATGCTTCAACATTATCGAGATAATTATCCATTAACGTTTTGGCTGATTCTTCATAAGAATAAACAAAAGCTTTTTGTACTTCATTTTTCGCGATATTATCATACTCTTTCCGGGCTACGGAAATATAATTCATATAACGTTCACGGAGCTCAGCTGTAATAGAAGGATGCTGATCCAATCCATCTTTTAATGATCTTAATACATCTAATGCATTAATGGATGGTACTTCTTTTCGGATGATAGTGGAAGAAATTCGGTTAATCACATAACGCGGATCAATCCCGCTCATCCCTTCATCTGGATATTCCTTCTTAAGTTCACTCAAATCAACTGCATTATAGCCTTCCACATTTTCACCATCATAAAGGCGCATTTTCTTCACTAAATCAATGTCACCTTTTTTCGGTTCTTTTAAGCGTGTTAAAATCGTGAACATCGCAGCCACTCTTAACGTGTGCGGCGCAATATGAACATTTGAAACATCACTCTCGCGAATCATCTTTTCATAGATTCTTTCCTCTTGGGAGACCTTTAAATTATAAGGAATTGGCATGACAATAATCCTTGAATGTAATGCTTCGTTCTTTTTGTTGGAGATGAAGGAGCGATATTCTGTTTCGTTGGTATGGGCCACAATGAGCTCATCCGCGCTAATTAAAGCAAATCGACCCGCTTTAAAGTTTCCTTCCTGAGTAAGTGATAATAAATGCCATAAGAATTTCTCATCACATTTTAACATCTCTTGGAACTCCATCATCCCGCGGTTAGCTTTATTCAATTCTCCATCAAATCGATAAGCCCTCGGATCTGACTCGGATCCGTATTCTGCAATCGTCGAAAAATCAATACTACCGGTTAAATCGGCAATATCTTGTGATTTCGGATCTGATGGACTGAAGGTTCCAATACCTGTTCGTTTATCCTCTGAGAAAAAGATTCTTTCCACTAACACGTCTTCGATTCTTCCGCCATATTCCTGTTCAAGACGCATCATATTTAATGGCGATAGATTTCCTTCTATGCGAATTCCATATTCGTCATAAAAATCAGTTCTTAAATGATGTGGAATTAAATGTAGCGGGTCCTCATGCATCGGACAGCCCTTAATGGCAAAGACAGAACCTCTATCCGTATGGGAATAGGCCTCTAATCCCCGTTTTAGCATGGTGACAAGTGTAGATTTACCACCGCTAACCGGTCCCATTAACAACAAGATACGTTTTCTTACATCGAGCCTCTTGGCTGCAGGATGAAAATATTCTTCGACTAGTCTCTCAAGTGCTTCCTCTAACCCAAATAACTGATTGCTAAAGAAATTGTATTTCCTGCTGCCTTTCTCTTCTTCAATTCCAGCATCTCTGATCATATTATATACGCGTGAATGTGCCGATTGTGCTACCCATGGCTTCTCTTTTAACAGCTCTAAATAGTCCGCGAACGACCCTTCCCACCGAAGCTTTTCTTCCTCTTCTCGGTACCTCTCGATCTTTTTTAGAATATCCATTAATACCCTCCCCTGTAGCTTGATCAGAGACGATTAATATACTCTATGCGCCTAAGGACTTGAACATGCGTAACCATGGATGATTCCCTACCATCTTTTTTCTAATAATAATAGGAATATTGCTCTTTTCATTTTTATAAGTTAGGCTATAATAAATGTATATGTATTTATGAAAAGAAATATTGTTTGAAAAAGGAGGCTATACATAACATGGGATTAACTCTAATTTTATTAGTGATGGCCGCATTTCTAGCTGCAATCTTCACATCAGGGTACAACGATAAGCCAGGTTCCAATAAATAAAACAATGGCTGCCTAATTATTTAATGGGCAGCCGTTATTTTTTATCTAAGATTCATTTTATTTTTTTGAACAAATTCTTTCATATACATCCTCGTTTGTTTTTCCAACATCTTCGCCATTTGCTCTGTCCAGCGATCCTTTCTCCTACCACCGGTACGCTCGTCATAATAGCTTGAAATTAATTCATCATATTCCTTTAACTGCTGAAGATAAACTTCTTCATTTTGCTCGTATTCTTCCTCATGATAAACATGTTCCATAGGAAGTCTAGGCTTTAGGTCATTTATTTTTGCGGGATACCCTACAGTCATACCAAATAACGGGATAACTCTTTCTGGAGTTTTTAATAATTTCTTTACTTCATCTAGATTATTTCGAATACCTCCGATGTAGCAGATACCCAGCCCCATTGATTCTGCGGCGATTGCAGCATTTTGTGCAGCTAATGCTGCATCAATAAGAGCAACCATAAATTTCTCCGTACTTTCAATTGAGGAGGTTACCTCTTTTTGTTCATAATCTCCAATCAGCTTATGACGATGAAGATCCGCACAAAAGACAAATAAATGGCCATTGTTTTCAACATATGGTTGGTTCCCAACAAGCTCTGCCAGCTTCTTCTTTTTCGCAGGATCCTTAATGCCGATAATCGAAAAAGCTTGAATAAAGCTCGAAGTGGAAGCTGCCTGAGCACTAGAAACGATGGCTTTTATTTGCTCATCCGTTAAAGGCTTGTCTTCAAAATCTCGGATCGAACGATGGTTTAAAATCGTTGAAATAACTTCATTCACTATACTTCTTCCCTTCTATTATTGAAAAGAGGCCCTTACAAAGGCCTCTTATTCGTTTAATGTAGATGCAAGTAGTTTTGCTGCCTTAAGGCTTCATAGATAAGAATAGCCGCAGTATTGGAAAGATTTAAGGATCTAACATTTTCATTCATCGGAATCCGTAAGCTTTTTTCTTTATTATTTTCAATGACATCCTTTGGAAGTCCTGTTGTTTCACGACCAAAAATAAAATAATAATCCTTCGTTTTCTCACTATAATCAAAGGAGCTATGGGGTTTTTGAGCAAATTTAGTTAAATAAAAGAATTCCCCTTTGGCATTTTTTTTATAAAATTCATCAAGAGAATCGTAATAAACAATATTAACATATTCCCAATAATCCAAGCCGGCACGCTTTAACATTTTATCATCTGTTGAAAAACCTAAAGGCCGGATTAAATGAAGTGTCGTATCTGTTGCTGCACATGTTCTAGCAATATTTCCAGTATTGGATGGAATTTCAGGTTGATATAGTACTACATGTATTCCCACGGTTTTCACCTCTAATAAAAAAACTCTAAGAGACATTATACCATTATCACTTACCCTGATAAAGGATGAGGACTTATCCGTCAACGATAGTAAAAAACTTATATTTAATATTAGGTGTGTAAGCAGATGAATCTTCGTAAGCCCAATATCTCATACGGCTGTTGTAGGTATGGGCATTAACCAGCGGCATCCCGTTGGCGTCCTTTCCCGTAACGATCGTATTATGATTAAATCTTCCATCTCCCTCAAAATCATAGCATATGATATCACCTAGTAAAAGCTCCTCTGGGCTTCTTACTTCCCGAGCTTTTAAACCACTTTTGGAATTAGCTAAATACAACCTCAAAGAGTGTGCAACTGCCCAACTGTAACTCCAATTATTATTTCTTAACCACCACCCTGTTCCCCGATTAGGGTATCCCCTCATTGGAGCTCCACCAACATGAAGACATTGGGAAATGAAGTTTGTACAGTCATTTTCAAATTTCTTATACGCTGGATTATAGCTATTCCACCAGCGTTCTGCATATTGAACGGCTTTTAAGCGATTATATTGGTAGCTCATCCTTTCATCCATTTCCTCAATATCTGTTGGAATCTCTAGTGACGGGAAAGAATCATAAACAGGCATGATTTCGTCATCCATAATTAAGTCATTTTTATAAAACTTACCTATCCTTGCTTCTGTTTCTTCTTCTAGGTAAAGCGTGTCCTTCTGTTTGATTAGATATTGATAATGAACCTGATAAGTAATAGTTTGAAATACTTCATCGTTAGATCTCTCCAAAACTTTGCCGGCTGCTTTTACTTTAACGATTTCTGCAGACCGTTTGGCTAATGTATCTATTTTCTGTTGTGCTTTTGAAAAATTATTGGGGTTGTTTTTTTCTTTCGAAACAAATTGCTCCGCTCTTCGTTCAAACAATTCTTGGAGTAACTCACTCATCTTCATCTCCCCTTTCTCTTTCATTCTTATGAAGGAGAATCAAAAAAAGAGCAGAAACTCTTGGTTTCTGGCTCTAACTGTTTATAAAATTTATCCCCCAGTTACGGGCAATAGACCCGCACTGATTGAAATTTCACTTTATGCTATTTTCAATTTCACTTCGTACAATTGGATCCAGGTCTTGCTGTGCCGCTTTTTTAAGAGCAGACATAGCTTCTTTACCGCCAATTTTTCCGAGCGCCCAAGCAGCCGTACCCTTCAATACTGGACTTGTTTCATTTTGTAATACGTCAATTAAATCAGGAACAGCTGTATCATCTTTAAAATGAGCAAGGGCAATCATCGCGTTTCGTTGAATCGGCCTCTTTCCTCTCCAAGAACCCGCCACTTGACCAAACCTATTTTTAAATTCCCGATTACTCATTTTTAACATTGGCTTGAGTAATGGCTTTGCAATTTCAGGATCCGATTCCATCTCTTCATGGAAATGAAAATCCTTTCTTTTATTGACAGGACATGAAGTTTGGCAGGAATCACAGCCGTAGACTCGGTTACCAATTTTTTCTCTAAATTCCTCAGGAATCATGCTTTTTGTTTGTGTTAAAAATGCAATACATCGCTGAGCATTTATTTGACCGCCTTGTACAAGAGCCCCGGTTGGACAGGCATCTAGACAAGCCGTACACGAACCACACTGGTCCTCGATCGGAGTGTCTGGCTCAAATGGAATACTCGTAATCATTTCCCCTAAATAAACATAGGATCCAAACTCTGGCGTAATGATCGCACAATTCTTTCCACTCCAGCCAATTCCCGCTCTTTCAGCCACCGCTCGATCGGAAAGCTCGCCTGTGTCAACCATCGATTTCAAACGGGCATCTGGTACTTTCAATAATATGAATTCTTCTAGTTTTTTCAATCGGTCCCGTAATATATGATGATAGTCTAAACCCCAAGAGGCACGTGAAAAGAACCCCCGTCTTTCGCCCTTTTTACCCTCAATCCGAACCTTCATTTTGGAAGGATACGCAAGAGCAATCGAAATAATCGATCGAGGCTCTTCAAGAAGCAGGGATGGTGTTACCCGTTTTTCTAAATCTTGCTCCTCAAAACCAGATTGATATCCCAGCTCCTGCTGGCGAATCAATCGATTTTTTAATTCCGTAAAAGTATCTGCAGTAGTAAAACCAATCTTATCAATCCCTATTTCTTTACTGTAGGAAATGAGCTCGTTTTTAAGTTTGCTGACATCCATTAGTCATTCCCTCCCTTCCAAAAAATCATCTATTGTGAAGTAGCTATATTATTCATTGCGCATCTAATTATGATAAACTATTTTTATAAAAATTTGGAGGTGGAATCGTTGGAAATTCAGCTTTCATCGGAAATAATCAAAGAAATTCCTGATTTTAAACTAGGAATCATTGAATACAAGAATATCACCGTTGCGGATTCCCCTCAAATGGTCCGAGGCAGACTACAGCTATTTCAAGAATCGATTTTCTTTGATTTAGAAAGTACTAACGTGACTGAGTTAACTGGAATCCAGGAATGGAGAAAAATTTTTAAACAATTAGGAAAAGACCCCAATCGCTATCGTCATTCAGCAGAAGCATTATATCGCAGAGTTCAAAAACAAAATTATCTCACCCCTGTTCAAAGTGCCATTGATCTGAATAATTTTTTCTCGCTCCAATACCAGGTACCGATAGGTATTTATGATTTAGATTATTTGCAAGGGTCGGTTACCATTCGAACAGGAAAGGTAAATGAAGAATATCACGGACTCAATGGACGGGTAAATTCTTTACATAATCTTCTTATCTGTGCCGACCAACAGGGACCATTTGGAAGTCCATTCGTAGACTCTAATCGCGCACCTGTCACACTTACAACCAAAAACGCCCTCCAAGTTATTTTTCTTAGACCTTCTACTGATTGTCGGAATGCTGAAAAGTTAACTGAATCTTTAATGAACATGTTTACCCAAATTCATGGAGGAGAAGCTTCCTTCCGAATAATTGGATGCCAATAAGGCATCTTTTTTTGACAAATAAAAAAACGCAATGCATCGTTCTTCTTTGAAACGATACACTGCGTTAGTTACTATGTATGGAGCGGGTGATGAGAATCGAACTCACAACATCAGCTTGGAAGGCTGAGGTTTTACCACTAAACTACACCCGCATATGGTTAATTCAACAACTTACTTTTACATAATACACACAAATTTCATAATCGTCAAGAGGAGTTCGCAAATTTTGTCGAAATTATTTTTTCTATTAAAAAAGATCGTCTATTAAAGACGACCTTTTCTTTAGCTTTTGATAATTGTTTTGTTTATTTTTTTATCATCAAGTACATAAAGTAGGGTGCTCCAATGATGGTGACGATAATCCCGGCTGGAATTCCGCTTGGATCTAAGATTACTCTTCCAATTGTATCGGCAGCAAGGAGCAAAGCAGCTCCCATAATTGCAGCTATCGGAAGAAAAAATTGGTGACGTGGTCCGACAAGACCACGTGCAATATGTGGAGCCATGAGACCAACAAAAGCAATTCCTCCACTAACTGAAACAGCAGCTGAAGCAAGTGCTACTGCAATAAAAATAAGAATGATCCTTTCCCGCTCCACATTAACGCCTAGTCCAACAGAAATATTCTCATTTAAATTTAAAGTATTTAAGACATTTGCTTTCTTATAAACAATAGGAAGTAGCAATCCAATCCATGGAATCAGTGCCAAAACAAACGCCCAATCATCTCCCCATACCTTTCCTGCCATCCAATTAGCAAAAAAATCATATTCTTCCTGTGCTAAACGGGTTGATAAGGTTAATATTGCTCCTGATAAGGCGGCTGCCATTCCAACACCAATTAACACAAGATTTGTTGGATCTACTCCTTCACCTTTTTTATAGGATAAAAGATAGATTACTCCAGCGGTGATCATCCCACCTGTTAACGCGAACAATGGGAGAATATAAATGTAGTTCGACGATTCTGGTGTAAAAAACATCACATAAAATACCACCATTAGACCAGCACCCGCGTTAATCCCTAAAATACCTGGGTCTGCTAAAGGATTTCTCGTAATACTCTGCAGAATCGCACCAGAAACAGCTAGACCAGCCCCTGCAAGGATCGTCACCAATATTCGTGGGAGCCTGAAATCAAATAAAATTAAATTTTCCTTGGGTGTTCCTTGACCAATTATAGTTCGGGCTAATTGTGTAGGTGTTAAAGAGGCATATCCCGTTGCTACACTTACAACGAAAACGATAATCAACAATAAGAGCGCAATGATCATAGTGAGCTTTACTTTTTTAAGCTGAACCGCATTTATCATCTTCCTTTGCTTCCTCCCTTCCTAGCAAGATAAAGGAAGAAAGGTACCCCGAGCATGGAAACAATTGCACCCATTGGTGTTTCAAACGGAGGATTGACCATACGGGCCATTGTATCCGCCAGGACCATAAACACACTTCCAAAAATGGCCGAACAAGGAATAATCCATCGATAATCAGTACCTACAAGGAATCGAACGATATGGGGAACAAGTAAACCGACAAAGGCGATTGATCCAACTAATGATACAGCAGCTCCTGCTAAGATGAGTACAACTATCATCAGGATTGCTTTTGTTAATAATGTCCTTTGTCCCAGCCCTTTGGCAACTTCCTCACCAAAACTGAGAATCGTTAATCCTTTTGAAAAAATAATGGCGATAATGATTCCAAACATAATCACTGGAAAAACAAGCTTGAGCTGCATCCAATTTGTTCCGGAAACACCGCCTGCTGTCCAAAAAGCAAGATCTTGGGAAAGCTTGTTAAACAAGGCAATTCCTTCACCCAAAGAAGCCAATAATGCTGAAACTGCTGCACCCGCTAAAGTGATCCGTAAAGGCGTCAAACCTCCACGACTCATTGCACCAAGCCCGAATACTAAAGCAGCTCCCAGTCCCGCTCCGGCAAAGGCAAAGAGCATAACTGTTACATAATTCGCGTCCGTAAAAAAGGCAAACACACAGGCAAGGGCAAGACTTGCTCCGGCATTTAATCCTAGCAATCCAGGGTCAGCAAGGGGATTTCTCGTCATCCCCTGCATAATTGCACCACTAACAGCAAAGGCGGCTCCAACAGCTGCCGCGCCAAGCTCCCTCGGCAGCCTGATGCTAACGATAATTTGATCAGCCTCCCTGCTAGAATCATAGCTTAATATCGACTTCCACACGGTGAAAAAATCAAGGTTAGCAGCACCTACTGAGATCGCTAGAACAATACTTCCTATAAGGCCAATAAACCCTATAGTTAATATCGATGTTCCAACGACTGGACGGGAATATACTTTATTTTCTTTTATTAATTTGGTTTTTGTAATCGTCATTGGCTTAATCCTTTAAAAGCTTTAACATTATTTGTTTTTAGTCAATGCATCAACAATGAATTCTAACTCTTTTTCGACGGAAATCGGATCATTAAAATAGAAAGATTCTGAATCAAATTTGATAACCTGATTTTTTTGAACTGCTGGAATCCCTTTCCACAAATCCGTTTCCATGAAGGAGTTGTCCGTAGTTGATGCTCCTTCACCTACAAAAATGTAATCTCCGGCATATTGTGGAATGACTTCCGTTGATATCGCTTTATAGCCTGGGCCAAATACATCCTGTTCAAGCTTCTCAGTAGCTTTCATTCCAAGCGCCTGATAAATGACCTCTGTTCCGCGGCCCCAGTTCTTCCCGTATACATATAAATCTTTACCGAAAGTTTCAAACACCATCGCTGTCGCATTTTCACCGATTGCCGCTTTCACCTTTTTGCTTGCCTCTTCCGCCTTTTTATTCCATTCATCTACCCATGCTTGCGCTTCTTTTTCTTTACCTACTATTTTTCCGATTTCAATATGCTGCTCTAGATAGCCATATTTTTCGTAGCTTAAAGCAATAGTTGGAGCTATTTCCTCGTATTTCTTTACATTTTTGTCCGTAGTATAAGTAATAATTAAATCAGGTTCTAATTCTAGAAGCTTCTCTAAAGAGTCCTCCGTTACTACTTCAACATTGTCTAGTTTTCCTTCATAAAACTTGTTCTTCTTTGGCCACTCATTAACTGCAACTGGAGTAATTCCCAACTCTAACAGATTCCCTGCATATGTAGCTGCCATCATTGCGATTTTTTTCGGATTTGCAGGAATTTCAACTTCACCATTTTCAGATTGATAGATTCTTGTTTTCGGCTCTGATGCAGTTTCACTAGTACCAGTTGTTTTTTCTGTTTTATCGCCGCTACAAGCAGCCAATAATCCAATTAATAAAATTGCAATTATACTCAGTAAAAAATATTTTTTTTCTCTCATTATGTTCTCATCTCCAAAAATAATGTTGATAATGATAATTATTCTCATTCATTGTTAAAAAAAATATAAGTACTCTTCTATAATGCTATTTCTTCCTTAAAGGATCCGGTTTTTATTAAATCATATGTTAAACAAATCGGTTTTTTCGTTCTTGGATCTGTACCAATTTCAACGTCTATATTAAAAACTTTACGTAAGACTAAAGGTGTCATAACCTCTCTAGGAGACCCTTCTTTAACAATGCTGCCATTCTTTAAGGCAACAATGTGATCAGCAAATCTAGCAGCATGGTTCAAATCATGGATAACCATGACGATCGTTCGTTTTTCTGTTTCATTTAAATATTGCAGCAACTCCAATACTTCCAACTGATGGGACAAGTCAAGATAGGTTGTTGGCTCATCAAGAAGAATAATATCCGTTTCTTGTGCTAATGCCATAGCAATCCAAACCCGTTGTCTCTGTCCTCCTGAAAGGGCGTCAACCGCTCTGTCGCGGAACTCTGAAATCCCAGTCACGTGTAGAGCCCATTCAATGACTTCCCGATCTTTGTCTTTTAACTTCCCCATTCCCTTCTGGTATGGAAATCTTCCATAGGATACCAATTCTGCTACTGTAAGTCCTTCTGGAGCATCAGGTGATTGAGGTAGGATCGCCATCTTTTGCGCAATTTTTTTAGTTGATTCTTTAATAATTTCTTTGCCATCCAGATATACTGAACCAGATTTTGCTGTGAGTATTCGAGACACCGTTTTCAAAACAGTTGATTTTCCACATCCATTAGGTCCGATAATAGCCGTGATTTTCCCATCGGGAATGACCATACTTAAATCCTTCACAATCTCACAGTCTTTGTATGCTATTCGTAAGTTCTCGGTATAAAGCCTTGACATTCCACCCTCACCTCTTTTTATTTATCCTTTCTTAATTAATTTGAAAATGATAATCAATCTCATTTGGATTTTAATAAACTTTACCGTATATGTCAATAATATTTTTAGAAAAATATTATATAATTTGAGTTTTTTAAAATATTCAAGTGTAGAAATGCCTATGTCCCTGATTAGCGATCGTTTTCTTCTCTTCAACAGATTAACAGTTACCTTTGGGACACTAATTTGGAATAAGCGAACGACAAAAAAACGCCCCCTATTTTATATAGGGAACGTTTCTTAATAAATCATTATAATTTGATACCGGTGGTCGGGGTCGAACCGACACTCCAGAGGAACACGATTTTGAGTCGTGCGCGTCTGCCAATTCCGCCACACCGGCATGATAAAAATTTCTTACGACATGTATTAATATAACATCATATTATTCAATTGTCAATAATGCTCCTATTAAAAAAGTACATTTCAAAACATCAAAAAACCTACTAAAATGTAGGTTTTTCTAATAGTTATTCACTTTCAATTATGCGAGTGATAGTCGTCCCAGGATAGTAAAACTGTATGATATCTTCATACGTTTTTCCCCTTTCCCCCATCACGCTTGCTCCATATTGGCTCATTCCCACCCCATGTCCGTATCCTCTTCCTTTCATAATGTATTTATCACCACTATGCTCCAGTGAAGTAATGAAATAACTTTTAAAATAGCCTCCTCCCAACATCGACCGAATCCGATTTAACTTTTCGTCAAGAAGAGTCACCTGTTCGACTATAATTGTTCCATCAATTAAATTATGTAAAAATACGACCTCTATTGATCCCTTTACACTACGTCCCGATTCTAGCTGCTCATCTGCCAGCTCAAAACGTGGCACTGACAAAATTCTTATGTCACCTTTATATCCGATATTCTTAAGCCACATTTTAATAGCTGCGGTGATGTTTTTATCTTTTTCTTTTGTCTCTGCCCACCAATTTGGCTCATCAAATTGGATATCCTCAAGATCAATTTGTGTCTCATGTAACGCTAGCTCCCATGGATTAGTTGGATCAAAAGGGTCCTCTTTGATCGGGAAATACGGCTTTGTTTTTCCACTCCAAACATGAGAATTATTCTCTGTTATTCCACCATTACTTGAGGAGTACAATGCCTCAATAAGCTTTCTATTAAACGTTATAACTTCACCTGCAGTTTCTTCTACTGCTTTTGTGGTGTTCGCATGCCATGCATATCCTCCATATACTTGATAATTTATGGTGTCGTCGATTACTTTACCTAGATGTGAAACTGCATATGTTCTTGCAGCAAGGGCTTGTGCTTTTAATGTTTCAAGAGGCCATGAGGCTAAAACTTCAAAAGGGACCACCCCCTTTAGATAATCCTCTAACGGTAATTGGTTAACTGGGCGAATAAACTTATCGTTTTCTAAGTGAAATTCAACTACTCCTAAGTATGGTCGATCATTTATTAGTATATTGTGCTTGTGATCATAGGAAGCTGGTAAAAGAAACAGAGGTCCTTTTATCCTCTGTTTTACACCCTTGCCTTCTAAAAAAAACTCTCCCCCCTTAACCTTTAAGTGATAGGTTTTTCCCTCCATTAATGAAAAAGTAGAATCTAGAGTAAAATACTCTCCCTTTACTTGAATTTTAAGTTTTGAAGTTTCTCCAATATAATTGACTAATTTAACGTTAATCAATTCCTCTGCATTAGTAACACTTGGAGAATATATAATTAGTTGGAAAAATACGAAAATAAAAATGAAATATCTCATATTCCTATATTTCCTAAGGCATTAATCGATTATTCATTCCTAGTGGAAATCAAAAAAGAGTAGGATATTTACCTACTCTTTCATTCGCAATTATTCTTATAAGATGCCGAGGACCGGAATCGAACCGGTACGGTAGTCACCTACCGCAGGATTTTAAGTCCTGTGCGTCTGCCAGTTCCGCCACCCCGGCGTAGAGAAATTAATAATAAATTTCACAACTTAATATTAACTTATTAAAGGCGGCAACCGGATTCGAACCGGTGGATAAAGGTTTTGCAGACCTTGGCCTTACCACTTGGCTATGCCGCCATATTATATTGGAGCGGAAGACGGGATTCGAACCCGCGACCCCCACCTTGGCAAGGTGGTGTTCTACCACTGAACTACTTCCGCAAATTGGCTGGGCTAGCTGGATTTGAACCAACGCATGTCGCAGTCAAAGTGCGATGCCTTACCGCTTGGCTATAGCCCAATAATATTTCTTTTCAACAATGGTTTTATGGGGCGACTGATGGGAATCGAACCCACGAATGCCTGAACCACAATCAGGTGCGTTAACCACTTCGCCACAATCGCCACAATAAAATTATTGGCAGGGGTAGTAGGAATTGAACCCACACCAAAGGTTTTGGAGACCTTCGTTCTACCTTTAAACTATACCCCTATAAATGGTGGAGGGGGACGGATTCGAACCGCCGAACCCGGAGGGAGCGGATTTACAGTCCGCCGCGTTTAGCCACTTCGCTACCCCTCCACATAATATGAGAAATGAAATAAATGGTGCCGGCTAGAGGACTTGAACCCCCAACCTACTGATTACAAGTCAGTTGCTCTACCAATTGAGCTAAACCGGCATAGATAATCAATAAAAAAAATAAAGGTGGCTCAGGACGGAATCGAACCGCCGACACAAGGATTTTCAGTCCTTTGCTCTACCGACTGAGCTACTGAGCCACTTTAGTGGCGGTCTGGACGGGACTCGAACCCGCGACCTCCTGCGTGACAGGCAGGCATTCTAACCAACTGAACTACCAGACCAAATTGCGGGGACAGGATTTGAACCTGCGACCTTCGGGTTATGAGCCCGACGAGCTACCAGACTGCTCCACCCCGCGACAATATTATTATGGTGGAGGATGACGGGATCGAACCGCCGACCCTCTGCTTGTAAGGCAGATGCTCTCCCAGCTGAGCTAATCCTCCAAAATGGTGACCCCTACGGGATTCGAACCCGTGTTACCGCCGTGAAAGGGCGGTGTCTTAACCGCTTGACCAAGGGGCCAGATTAAAATGTTATTATGGCGGAGAGCAAGGGATTTGAACCCTTGAGACAGGGTTACCCGCCTACACGATTTCCAATCGTGCTCCTTCGGCCACTCGGACAGCTCTCCAAAAAAAGAATGGCTCCGCAGGTAGGACTCGAACCTACGACCGATCGGTTAACAGCCGATAGCTCTACCACTGAGCTACTGCGGAATAAAATAACAGCCTGGCAACGTCCTACTCTCACAGGGACAAAGTCCCAACTACCATCGGCGCTGAGAAGCTTAACTTCCGTGTTCGGTATGGGAACGGGTGTGACCTTCTCGCCATTATCGCCAGACTATTTTATCGACACTATTTTATTATAATGTCTTTTTAATATTTTTCAAGAGGAAATTCATAAAAATTTCATTCCCTCAAAACTAGATAATGCAGAAGAAGTTAGTAAAAACGAGTAATGCCATAAGACTATGGTTAAGTCCTCGAACGATTAGTATCAGTCAACTCCACATGTTACCACGCTTCCATCTCTGACCTATCAACCTGATCATCTTTCAGGGTTCTTACTAGCTTGCGCTATGGGAAATCTCATCTTGAGGGGGGCTTCATGCTTAGATGCTTTCAGCACTTATCCCGTCCGCACATAGCTACCCAGCGATGCCTTTGGCAAGACAACTGGTACACCAGCGGTGCGTCCATCC